>JAFVBC010000015.1 GCA_017480185.1 Bacteroidales bacterium | reverse complement strand
CGGCTTCTGAAAGAAGCCGCCCCCCGCTCTCGTTTACTTTATACCGTCAAGCGTTTACAACACCTGCACTGGTTCAATCAAGCCTTTACCAATCTCAATGGCTTCCTCATTTTGGGGAATGAGGTTCCAGTGGCGTTGGGGAAGCGAGTGCTCCAAGCCTTCATGGATGTATTGCTTGTCGACAATTGGTTTCAACTTCAAGAAACCTCCAAGCACCACCATGTTAAACACCTTGCTGATGCCCAGCTCTTGAGCCTTAGCTGTGGCAGCAATTTTATAGATATTGATGTCTTTACGTGTTGGTGCGTGGGTAATTCCGTTGGGGTCGTATATCAACAAACCACCAGGTTTCACGCTGCTCTCAAACTTGTCGAGCGACTGTTGGTTGAGAATGATAGCGGTGTCGAAGGCGTTGATAATTGGCGAACTGATGCGCTCGTCGCTTATGATGACACTCACGTTGGCAGTGCCACCACGCATCTCGGGGCCGTAACTGGGCATCCAACTCACCTCTTTGTCTTGCATGACTCCGGAGTAGGCAAGTATCTTTCCCATCGAAAGAACACCCTGTCCGCCAAATCCGGCTATGATGATTTCTTCTGTCATTTTGTGTTTATTGTTTTGGTTAAAGCAGGTTGCGGTCGTGTGTAGCCGCAACCACTTTTGTTTACTTCTTGTTTATTGCATCACGGTTAAGGGGTGATCCAAAGCCAAACGGTTCACATCGATGTTGTCAACCAACTTGCCGTCTACCTTTATGTCGCCAATGGGGTAGTTGGGCATCATGTTGTCTTCCATCCACTTGTTGGCTGCCACGGGGGTCATTTTCCAGCCCGAGTTGCAGTTGGAAAGTATTTCAACAAAGCTGACACCTTTTTTCAACTTTTGATTTTCGAAGGCTTTACGGATTGCGGCTTTAGCTTTACGCACGGCAGCCGGGTTTTGCACACTCTGACGGGTTACATAGTAGGTGCCTGGCAGGGTAGAGATAAGTTCGGTCATGCGCAGTGGGAAACCGTTAAGGTCGACGCGACGACCGTAGGGAGTGGTGGCGCTACGCATGCCAACCAGTGTGGTGGGCGCCATTTGTCCTCCAGTCATACCGTAGATACCGTTGTTTACGAATATCATGGTGATATTTTCGCCACGGTTGCATGCGTGTATGGTCTCGGCTGTGCCGATAGCTGCCAAGTCGCCGTCGCCTTGATAGGTGAATACGAAGGTGTCGGGGTTAAGACGTTTGATGGCGGTGGCAAGGGCAGGTGCACGACCGTGGGCGGCTTCCTGGAAGTCAACGTCAAAATAGTTGTAGGCTAATACCGAGCATCCCACCGGCGACACGCCGACGGTCTTGTCTTGTATGCCCATCTCGTCTATTACTTCAGCCACCAGACGGTGGGTGGTGCCGTGGCCACAACCGGGGCAGTAGTGCATAACGGCATCGGTCAGCACTTTTGTTTTGGTGTAGACCTCTTCGTAGCCCTGGCTGAGCAGTTCTTTTTTACGAGCTTCTATGTCTTGGTTCATGTTGTTTGCTTTGTTTTGAGCGAAGTGTGCTTGGGCACTGTTCGCTGTGTTTACTTTATGATTTTGTTTTCCAGGGCTTCAAGCACTTCGGTGGGGGTGGGTATGATGCCACCAAAGCGACCAAAGTGTTCGGTTTTTACTCCGCACTGGGTGGCAAGACGCACGTCCTCTATCATTTGTCCGGCACTCATCTCTACGCAGAGTATGCCTTTGACGTGTTGTGCCACTTCGGCCAGTTGTTTGGTCGGGAAGGGGAAGAGGGTGATGAGGCGGAAGAGACCCACTTTGATGCCTTTTTCGCGTGCCATCTGCATGGCTTTCATGGCTATACGGCTGCTCGAACCGTAGGCTACAAAGATGTATTCTGCATCGTCGCAGTTGATCATTTCGTATTTCACCTCTTTCTCTTTCATCACTTCGTATTTGGCTTGCAGTTTGTGGTTGAACACTTCCTGGCGAGCCGAGTCGAGTTCGAGCGATGTGATGATGTTGTGCGGACGGTTGGCGGGTTTACCCCAAGTGCCCCATGGGGCATTGGCGCGACGCTCTTCTTCGGTCCAACGAGGCACATAGTCGCGGGTGTAGAGTTTTTCCATGCACTGGCCGATTGCTCCGTCGGAGAGGATGAGCACGGGGTTGCGATATTTGAAGGCTATGTCCCAGGCGTCGAATACAAAGTCGTACATCTCTTGCACGCTGGCAGGGGCAAGGGTGTAGAGTTGGTAGTCGCCATGTCCGCCACCCTTTACGCTCTGAAAATAGTCGCTCTGCGAGGGTTGAATGGTGCCCAATCCGGGACCACCACGCATCACGTTGACTATGAGGCAGGGAATTTCGGCACCAGCCAAATAGGTGAGGCCTTCTTGCATGAGCGATATTCCAGGGCTCGACGACGAGGTGGCCACCTTTTTACCGGTAGCAGCACCGCCATATACCATGTTGATTGATGCCATCTCGCTTTCGGCTTGCAGCACCACCATTCCAGTCTCTTCCCAAGGCTTTTCTGCCATGAGGGTTTCCATTACTTCCGACTGTGGGGTGATGGGGTAGCCAAAGTAGCCGTCAGTACCGCTGGCAATCATTGCACGGGCTATTGCCTCGTTGCCTTTCATCAGTTTCAGTTCTCTTGCCATTTTTTTTCTTCGCTTTACTTTTAACACTTGATTTTGTAAACGGATATCACCCCGTCGGGGCAGACCATGGCGCACGAGGCGCAGCCGATGCACTTGTCGTTGACGGTGTGGGTGAAGTTGTAGCCCTTGCCGTTCACGTCTTTCGACAACGCGATGCATTGCATGGGACACACTGGCACGCACACTCCGCAGCCCTTGCAGCGTTCGGTATCGATGATTATTTCTCCTTTAAAAGCCATAATGTTTGTGTTATAGGTTAATATTTCATATTAGTCGTTGTGCGAAACGAATTTTTGCAAAGGTACGTTTTTTTCGCTGTCTATCACCAAAAGTGGTGAAAATATTTTTCTGCCCTTTATCCGATGGCAATGTGCGCACCTTGTTTTCGCTCTCTACGAGCGTTGCCAAGCCCGCTTCTTCACCAAGGTTACAGGTTGAATGTCGGGGCTTAACTGGGCATCAAGTAGGGATCAACTAAGGCCGTTCTTCAGTCGTTCTTCAGTTGTTCTTCAGTCAATGACTGAAGAACAACTGAAGAACTGCCGTAGTTGATGCCTATTTGAGCCAGTCGCGGCCAACCTTTCGTGTTGACGTGTCGTCCGCGCTTGGCACCTGTTTTATCGGCTATTCGTTGCCGCAGCCTGCTTGCCCTTGTTATGCTGCTCTGCGAGATTGGCAAAAAAAATTAAAGGTGTCGGAAAAAAACGTAACTTTGCCCATTGGTATGTTGCAGACTGGAGTGCTCGGTTGGTGGCACAAAGGTCTGACATCATGTCGTTTAGCATGTGCAAGATAAGTAAAAAAACAACCATATAAGATGAAGATTTACCAAACTGCAGACATCCGCAATATAGCCCTCGTAGGAGGAGCCAAAAGCGGCAAGACCACCATGGCCGAAGCCATGGCTTTCTGTGGCGGACTGATCAACCGTCGCGGCTCCGTTGATAGCAAGAACACCATAAGCGACTATCGCGACATCGAACTCGACCGCAAGTACAGTGTCGAGACCACTTTGATGTACACCGAGTTTGGTGGCAAGAAGATAAATATCCTTGACGTGCCCGGTTTTGCCGACTACCAAGGCGAGTTGGCTGCTGCCCTCAATGTGGTTGAGGCTGCCGTGGTGGTGGTTAACGCTCAGAGTGGCGTCGAGGTTGGCACCGAGATCGCCAATCGCTACGCTTCGCGTCTCAACACCCCGATGCTCTTTGTGGTGAACCACTTGGATGCAGAAAAGGCCAACTTTGACGAGAGTGTCAATCAGCTGAAAGACTACTTTGGTCAGAAATGCACCGTCTTACAGTTCCCCACCAATGCCGGTTTGGGCTTCAATCAAGTCATCGACATTGTGGCCAACAAGATGTTAACCTTCAAGGATGGTAAGACCGAGGCTGCCGACATTCCTGCCGAGTATGCCGACCGTGCCGAAGAGATGCGCATGGCTTTGGTTGAAGAGGCTGCTGCTGCCGACGATGCCTTGATGGAGAAATATTTCGAGAATGGCGACCTCTCGGCCGAGGAACTCACTCAAGCCTTGAAATTGGCCATCGACAAGCGCGACCTTTTCCCCATACTCTGCACATCGGCTAAAGAAAACGCTGGCGTGGGTCGTTTGTTAGAGTTTGTCTGTCAGAACGTGCCCGCCCCCTGCGAGGTGGCCGAACCGAAGCAAACCAAGGGTGGCAAAGCCCTCAAGTGCGACAATGCCAACCCCACCGTGGCCTTTGCCTTTAAGAGCGCCAAAGATAAAAACCTCGGCGAAATCACCTACCTCCGCATCTACGACGGCGAATTGGCCGAAAGTCAGGATGTGGTCAACGCCTGCAACCAAAGCAAGGAGCGCGTCAGCCAGGTGCTGGTGTGCAGCGGTAAAGACCGTCAGCGCGTTGAAAAAGCATCGGCTGGCGACATCGTGTGCACCATCAAACTGAAAGACGTCAAGATTAACCACACCCTCACCACTCCGAAAAACATCGACGACGCAGTGGTAGAGATAGAATTCCCCACACCCATCTACCAAGTTGCCGTGAAAGCTGCCAACAGCAACGACGACGAAAAAGTGGGTGCCGCGCTGAAAGACCTCAGCACCTACGACCGTAGCCTCTCGCTTGAGAACAGCCGTGAATTGCGCCAAGTCATCTTGGGCTGCCAAGGCGAGTTGCACCTCAACACCGTCAAATGGTACTTTGAAAACCAGTACAAACTGGGTGTCAACTTCACCGCCCCCAACGTCCCCTATCGCGAGACCATCACCAAGAGCGCCGAAGCCATGTATCGCCACAAAAAACAGAGCGGTGGTAGTGGTCAGTTTGGCGAGGTGCACATGCTCATCGAACCCTACTTCGACGGCATGCCCAACCAGACAAAATATCCCATACGCGACACGCAAGAATATCCACTTGAGTGGGGTGGTAAGTTGGTCTTCAACAACTGCATTGTCGGAGGTTCGATCGATGCTCGTTTCATGCCCGCCATCCTCAAAGGTATCATGGAAAAGATGGAACAAGGCCCACTGACTGGCTCGTATGCTCGCGACATAGTAGTTAATGTCTACGATGGTAAAATGCACCCCGTGGATAGTAACGAAACAGCCTTTAAGATTGCAGGGCGCACCGCCTTCAGAGAAGCCTTCAAACAGGCCAACCCCAAGATCAAAGAGCCAATCTACGATGTAGCCGTTACCGTTCCCACCGAAAGCCAGGGTGGCGTAATGACCGACCTCCAGGGACGTCGTGCCATCGTCATGGGTATGGATGCCGAAGGTAAGTACACCACATTGAAAGCCAAAGCTCCGTTGGCCGAGATGAACCGCTACTGCACCGCTTTGAGCTCGCTCACCAGTGGTCGCGGCACATTCACCATGACCTTCAGCGGCTACGAACTTGTCCCCGCCGACGTTCAGCAAGCCCTCCTCAAAGCCTACGAAGAGGCTGCCGCCGAGGAAGAATAACCCATGTTACGCAAGCGTTCTGCCTGCAAAAAAAAACATCAAGTCGGAAGTCCCATTCGGGGCTTCCGACTTCCAATAAAAATAGGAATGACAGACCGCACACGCACAATAACCGACCGTCTCTCTCCGCATCTCTTCTGGGACATCGACAGGGAGCAGTTTGATGCCGATACCAACTCGGCTCAACTGATTCAGCGCGTGCTGGAATACGGTGAGATGAGCGATTGGCGTGCCGTGCGTGATTTCTACGGTCTTGATCGCATTGCCAACGATTGCAAGACACTCCGTTCTCTTCGCCCAGAGGCTTTGTCATTTGTCTGTCTTGTTACCGACACAAAGAAGGAAGACTACCGATGCTACAACTTCAGACAATCACACCCGACACTCTGGAACTCCTGAAGGAGATTGCTTCCAGGCCCGAGATGCAAGGTCTCCGCCTTGTGGGTGGCACCGCCCTTGCATTGCAGTACGGACACCGGCAGTCGGTCGACCTCGACTTCTTCGGCACGCCTTCGGCTCCGCAAGATGAAATAGTTGACACGCTCTCTACTCTCGGGCCGATTGTCGTCCACAACCGGACGGACAAAATACTGCAATTTGTTCTGCGCGGGATAAAGGTAGACGTGATAGACTACAGCCGTTATGCCTGGATAGATGATCCTGTCGTGGAATCGGGTATCACCCTTTCCTCTCCGAGGGATATTGCCGCCATGAAGATTAACGCCGTCGAAGGTCGCGGCAGTCGCAAGGACTTCGTCGACATCTATATGCTGCTGCAACACTATTCACTTGGCGACCTGCTGGACTTCTATACCCAGAAGTATCCAAACTACTCTGTGTTCCGTGCCCTGCTGAACCTCACCTACTTCGACGACGCAGAGACTCAAGCCATGCCCAGGATGTTCATCCCCACAACATGGGAGGAGATGAAAGCATTTATTTCCGACAAGGTCAAACGGTACGGCAGATAATAGAACGTTTTCGATAAGCCAGATGACCAAAGGAACCTTGTTTACTTTGGCATAGCGAGAAAACGGCACCATGAAATGGAAGATACACAATACACATAATTACACAAAAAGAGTATATCTCCTTGCGCGAAAGATATACTCTTTTCTGTGGAAAGAGGTGTCCTCTACTCGGTCTATCTTACTACAACAACCTTTCTGGCGGGGTGGCTACCTATTTTGATGAGGTATGCACCCAAGGCCGGGACGTCAAAATATAACGGTGAGTATTCATCTTGCTTGGTGGCAAGTACTCGCCCATTGACATCGTAGAGCCAAACGGTTTTGCCCTGTGTACCGTCCACTACAATCTGTCCGTTGCTGGTGTAAATCTTGGCATTTATAGTCTCAACATCATCCACACCTACATATATCGTGTCATATACAAACACAGTATCGTGCAGCCACAGGGTGTCGTGTGTCGGCATATCTACATAAATTGTGTCGTGGATAAAAATGGTGTCTTGATAGGGTGTTCCGTCAGCATAGAAGTATGCTGTCAAATAGACATTATCGACCACAGCAAAAGAGTACGGATTGAAGGTTGAACCATCGCTCCAATGCGAGAACCGGTAGCCACTGTATGGCAAAGCCTCGACAGTTGCTGCTGTACCATATTGATATTGACTATTGCCGATGCACATCCCATGTGTGATGTTTTCTGCATGTAGTGTAACAGAATGAGTATCTATGGCGAAGATAGCCGAGCGGCTAGTATCACTGGTTATAACGATGGTTCTTGGATTGAGGGTGTTGCCGTCATCCCATCGCACAAAGTGATAGTGTTCACTGGCAGTGGCTGAGATTTCAACAGTGTCAAGATAACCATACGTTCCACTCCCACCGACACTACCCAATGCAGTGTCGGTGCAGGAGATGACCAATAAATACTGGTTTTGGGCAAACATTGCCGTGAAGGAAGTGTCTTGTGTCAGAGTGATGGTACGAGGGTTGTTCGTATCGCCGTCATTCCACTCAGTGAAGTGATATCCGTAGTTTGCGTATGCGGTTATCTCTGCGGTCGAATCGGATAGTATAATGTGGCCACAAGTTCCTCGTACCGTGTCGTTGGAACGAATCGTTATATTTAATAGGTTGTAGCAGTCTATGGCATATGAATTTCCCCATGAATATACGTAATTCTGGTAATAGGGACACGGTACATAGAAGGTCCTGTAATTGCGCGATTCGTTCCAGAATGCTGAAGAACCTATGGAAGGGGGTGTTGTAGATCGAAAGATGACTTCATGCAGGTTCAGGCAATTTCTGAAAGCCTGTCCACCAATGGATGCAAGCGAACTCGGAAATGATACGCTGTGTAGGCACGTATCCCATTCGAATGCATTGTAATTGATACTCTCAATACCTTCAGGAATTACCAAGTTTCGCAACGGGATAGTGTCGTAGTTGAAATGAAGATTATGCGAGAATGCCATAGGATTGGCCCAATTCCCAAATGTAATCCCACACCAGTCGGACACATCTCCGGTGAAGTTCAGCCAGGTAAGGCTGCTTAGACCTTCCGCTGCATAGTTTCCTACATATCTTACAGAACGTCCGAGAGTCAATTCAGCAAGAGATGAGCAATACTGAAATGCTGCTACTCCAATGCTTTCTACGCTATCAGTTATTATCATTGAAGTTAATCCACTACATCCTCTAAATGCATCAACTCCAATGCTTTTAACAGTTTCTGGAATGGCAACGGTCGTAATTCCAGTACAGTTTCTAAACGCGCTGTCTCCTATAGCTGTTACTTTGTAGATGATGCCAGAATATTCCACAGCGGCTGGTAATATTATATTTCCGGAGATATTGCTATATGCAGCACCACTGCCATAAGGACGGTTCATGTATGTAACTGTAACACCAGAATTTCCAGGATTAATTCTGAAACATATTATATCACCAGAATCTGATACCCGAGAAAAGTCATATGCACTGACATTGAAGCATGTTGCCACCAAAAGTACAGATATAATAATTATTCGCTTCATTGCACGCCTCCTTCCTCTATCTCTTCTACGATGTGATGCAACAACGTCAAAGCAAGTTCGCGGTTGAACTCACCGTGACCGAATACGATGTACTTGTAGCAATGATACCGTGTACCTTTGTTCATCCAAGCACCGGCTAAGTAGCTATCGAATATTCTTTTGGCTTGGGGATATTGATTACCCTGTTTGTCAAGGTCAACGGTGGCACTGTCTCCCCAGTCAAGCATAAGTTTGAGAATGTAACCTCGTTTTGATACCGTCAATTCCTCCATCACGAAGATGCGGAATATGTGCCCGTCCAGCGTAACGCAGTGGCCTTCAATCAGTCGATCGCCTCTGTTTGGCAATGCTTCAAGTGAATGGAATCTCATATCCATCATGTTTTAAGCCCCCGACCCTCCAACGGAATGTTAATCTTTATCTAATAAGAAAAGGCATGAGGTTATGTGCTCACGTCCGTTGATATCGAGGTTTCGGCTAACCTATGAAGGAACGGGATCTTATGGAACATATCTCACGCCTGACGATATGCTATGGGTATAGCATACACAACCAAGCGAAAGCAAAATGCTCTGTCCTCCTTCATTGAAATTTGCCGAATTCCGATATCGGGACTATGTTGCAATGCTTTTTCTTGCTTATACCTTCGCTCTCGAAAGCGATTGCAAAAATAGCGAGAATTATTAGATTGGCAAAAAAGCGAATGCAGGTATTTCCCGTGGTCGCGAGGAATAGCGATGTGCATCGAGAGATCAAAGAAAGGTCGAACTTGGATCAAGAGTGACACACGGGGGCTACGCAGTATTTGATTAGAGTTTGCGTAAAGTGGACGCAAAACCTATAGACATGCAATAAGTATCATGGAGTGGATGGAACAGAGGCTTCGGCACTTCTCGATTCTCTTGCCCGCGACATCGTCGCCAACATCTACGACGGTAAAATGCACTCCGTGGACTGACCAAGACCTTTACGTCAAATTTCACCTCACAGGCGAAGAGATAGCCTACCTCGAAACAGCTATAAGACCTATGGAATGATTTTATGGCGGTGGTTGTTCATAATAAATGTTAAAATGGTAGGTTTTGTAATGATTTGTAACGTGTGAAATAAAATATTTGTAACTTTGCAGCCGAAAAGAAGCGAAAAAATAATAAAGAAAAAACAGTATGTATCTTACCAAAGAGAAGAAAGAAGAGATATTTGCCCAGTATGGCAAATCGGCAAAGGACACTGGTAGCACCGAGGGTCAGATTGCTTTGTTTACCTATCGCATTCAGCACCTTACGGAGTTGATGAAGAAAAACAAAAAAGACCAAGTGAGTGAACGTGCACTGGTTGGCTTGGTTGGTAAGCGTCGTAAAATGCTCGACTATTTGAAGGAAACCGACATTGAACGCTATCGTGCCATCATCAAGCAATTGAACCTGAGAAAATAGTTTTTCATATTTATTTGGTTATGGTTGGGGTCTCCCGAGGACAATTCGGGCGACCCTTTTTTGAAAGACTTTGTTTATATAGGCGGTGCGAACGGTTCGCATTGCCTGCGGTTAAAATAGAAAATAGTAAAGAACGATGAACGAACATGTCATTACTAAGCGTTTCGATATGGGCGATGGCCGCATGATCGAAATTGAGACTGGAAAACTGGCCAAGCAAGCCGATGGCTCTGCGGTGGTGCGTATGAACAACACGATGTTGCTTGCAACGGTGTGTGCAAAAAAAGAAGCCGGCGAGAATGTTGACTTTATGCCTCTCACCGTCGATTATCAAGAGAAATATGCAGCCATGGGAAGGTTTCCTGGTGGCTTCTTCAAACGCGAGGCTCGTCCCTCTGAACATGAGATACTGATTGCTCGATTGGTAGACCGTGCTTTGCGCCCACTTTTCCCTGACAACTTCCATGCCGAAGTGCAGGTTCAGATAACCCTCATTTCTGGCGATAACGAGACAATGCCCGACCAGTTGGCCGCGTTGGCTGCTGCATCGGCTTTGGCTGTGTCCGACATCCCCTTTAATGGACCCGTGAGTGAGGTGCGCGTCAGTTTCCTTGATGGTGAATACGTTATAAATACCCCCATGGCCGACATAGAGCGTGCCGACCTTGACCTCATTGTAGCAGCCACCGAGGATAATATCATGATGGTGGAAGGCGAGATGAAAGAGGTGAGCGAGGAGGTGATGCTGGGCGCGTTGAAGGCTGCCCACGAGGCCATTAAGACGCAATGTCGTGTGTTGGCTGAACTGACCGAGGCTTGCGGTAAGACCACAAAGCGTGAATACTGCCACGAAGTGAACGATGATGACCTTCGCAGACGTGTGCGTGAGGCTGTTTACCAAAAGTGCTACGACTTCTCGAAGCAGGGCATTGCCAACAAGCACCAGCGCGAAGACGGTTTTGCTGCCATCAAGCAAGAGTTTATTGATGCTAACTATACCGAGGAGACGTTGACCGACGATGTTAAGTTTATGATAGACCGTTACTACCATGATGTGGAGCGTGAGGCCATGCGCGATATGGTGCTCAACGAGCGCACACGCCTTGATGGCCGTCGGCTTGATGAAATTCGTCCCATCTGGTGCGAGGTTGATTACCTCCCTTCGGTGCATGGCAGTGCTATCTTTACACGTGGCGAGACCCAATCGTTGAGCACGGTTACCCTTGGCACCAAACTCGACGAACAAAAAATAGACGGTGCGGTGGTTGAAGGCATGCGTCGCTTTTTGCTTCACTACAACTTCCCGGGCTTTGCCACTGGCGAGGTGAAAGGCAACCGCGGTTTGAGTCGTCGCGAGGTTGGCCACGGCCACTTGGCTTGGCGTGCATTGAAAGAAGTTCTCCCCTCCGAGACCGAGTGCCCATACACCATTCGTGTGGTGTCGGACATATTGGAAAGCAACGGTTCGTCGAGTATGGCAACGGTGTGTGCTGGATGCTTGGCACTGATGGATGCTGGTGTGAAAATACGTAAACCTGTTGCCGGTATAGCTATGGGCCTTATCAGCAAGGGCGACAAGTGGGCTGTGTTGAGCGACATATTGGGCGACGAAGACCACCTGGGCGACATGGACTTTAAGGTGTGTGGCACGCGCGATGGTATAACAGCTTGCCAAATGGATATTAAAGTCGATGGCTTGAGCTACGACGTGCTGGCCAAAGCTCTGGAACAGGCTCGTCAAGGTCGACTATACATCATCGACAAAATTACCGAAACCATTGCCGAGCCACGTGAAGACTATAAGGACTTTGTGCCTCGCATTGAGCAAATACAAATTCCAAAAGACTTCATTGGTGCCGTTATTGGCAAGGGTGGCGAGGTTATTCAAAAAATCCAGGCCGAAACCAACACCATTATCAATATCGAAGAGGTTGGCGATTTGGGCATTGTCGATGTTGCCTCGCAAAACAAGGACGACATTGCTGCTGCCATTAAGTGGATAAAAGACATCTGCACGGTGCCCGAAGTGGGGCAGGTTTATGATGCCAAGGTGGTGTCGGTTGTAGACTTTGGCGCTTTCCTTGAATTCTTACCTGGCAAAGAGGGTTTGATGCACATCAGCGAATATCAGTGGGGACGCACCGAGACCCTCGAAGGTTTGGTTCACGAGGGCGATGTGATTCGCGTTAAGATTATCAACATTGACGAGAAGAGCGGTAAGCTGAAACTGAGTCGCAAGGCTTTGCTTGAAAAGCCCGAGGGCTACGAAGAAGAGAAACCGACCCACGCACCGCGCCGCGAAGGTGGCCACAGCGAGGGTAGAAACCACGGCGATGTCCGTCGCGACAACGGTGGCAACGAGCGTCGCTCGGGTGGCAACGGCGGACGCCGTCGCTAAATTTCAAAGATAAAAATGGCAGGCGAGGCGCCCATCCTGCGATGGTCGCCTCGCTTTATTGTACTAATAAATAAAAAGTGGCTTGAAAAGGGGTAGAAAAGGCGTTTTTTAGAGGGGAAAAGACATGATTTGCAAAAAGTTGATTTCTTGGCACTTGAATAATATCATCTCCCTATCAAGTCCTGATCAACTCCTGACCAACACCTGCCATGGCAGGTGTTGGTAGGGGGACGATAGGACGCAAGGCCACAGGTGATGCTACTATCACCCCCTATAGCAGGTGTGCATGAGGCCTCGTGGAAATGTTGATTGGCAAGCCGAAAAAAAATGCTATCTTTGCAACCGCTATTGTTCATAAAAACAAGCCATACTCAATGACGATGGATAAATATAACATGCGTGGAGTGTCGGCCTCGAAAGAGGATGTGCATGCGGCTATAAAAAACGTTGATAAGGGATTGTACCCCAAGGCTTTCTGTAAGATTATACCCGATATTCTTGGTGGCGATGCCGATTATTGCAACGTGATGCATGCCGACGGAGCGGGCACAAAATCGTCGTTGGCATGGATGTATTGGCGCGAGACGGGCGACCTCTCGGTGTGGAAAGGTATAGCCATTGATGCCATCGTGATGAACCTCGACGACCTTATCTGCGTTGGTGCAACCGACAATATTCTGCTTTCGTCGACCATTGGACGTAACAAACAATTGGTACCTGGCGAGGTGGTATCGGCCATAATTGGAGGCACCGAGGAGTTTTTGTCGGAGATGCGTAGGCTTGGCATAGGTATTTACCTCACCGGAGGCGAGACTGCCGATGTTGGCGACTTGGTGCGCACGGTGATAGTGGATTCTACGGTTACGGCACGTATGCGTCGTGCTGATGTGATAAACAATGCCAACATACAAGCAGGCGATGTGGTTGTTGGATTGGCATCGTTTGGCAAGGCTACATACGAAAGTGCCTACAATGGAGGTATGGGCAGCAATGGGCTTACTTCGGCTCGACACGATGTGTTTAGCCACCTTTATGCCGAGCGTTATCCCATGTCGTTCGACGGGGCTCTACCCAACGAGGTGGTGTATTGCGGCGGAAAACAACTTACCGATGCGACGGCAGTTGAGGGGGTTGATGCAGGGAAAATGGTTCTTTCGCCCACACGTACCTATGCTCCCATTATCCGACAAGTGCTTGATGCCTACCGTGGTCGCATCCACGGCATGGTGCACTGCTCGGGAGGTGCGCAGACCAAAGTGTTGCACTTTATCGACAATCTGCATGTGGTGAAAGACAATTTGTTTGCCACACCTCCACTGTTTGACATGATTCACACGGAGAGTGCTACCGATTGGCGTGAGATGTATAAGGTGTTTAACATGGGGCATCGCATGGAGATATACACCGATGAGGCCACGGCGGCTGAAGTAATGGCTGTGTCTGAAAGTTTTGGCGTTGCGGCTCGCATCGTAGGACACGTTGAGGAAAGCCAGCGTAGTCAGGTAACAGTGAAGAGCGAACATGGCACATTTGAATATTTTTGAAAAAAAATGCAAGATGCGCAATAATATGCGTTGACCCTCGTTTTAATATGCGAAACAAAGCGACAATAGCTCAGTTGGTAGAGCGGCGGCTTCCCAAGCCGCAGGTCGCGGGTTCGAGCCCCGTTTGTCGCTCTAATCAAAATCTTTTCTTCAATTGTGGTTGCGCTGGCCGTGTGTGGTTCGGCGTGAGGCTTTGACGGTGAACGAATGCACGAAGTGTAGTTGTTTGCAAGAGCAATTGTTGAATATTTATACAGAAGAATACGGTGAAAAATAGAAAGATAGCATTATTTTTAGCAGTGATGGGTGTGGTGCTGTCGCTCACATCGTGCATCACGGCTCGTAGGGTGAACTATTTGCAAGACTTGCGTCCGGGGATGCAGATAGAGATAGAAGACCAATATGAGGTGACAATAAAACCCTATGATGAATTGTCGATAGTGGTGAATAGCCCCACATCGCAGGAACTGGCAGCTCCGTTTAATTTGCAACATGCCGTGTCAAACGGAACGCCGCAATATTTGGGGACGCACGGTGGATATTTGGTTGATGTAAATGGTGAAATACAATTCCCTACCCTGGGTACGATACGTGTTGAAGGGCTTACGCGTTTGCAATTGCAAGACACCATTTCCGACATGCTTGCTCGGGGCGGATATATCACCGACCCGTTTGTTACTGTGCGATTTAGTAATTTTAAGATCTTCTTTCTTGGAGGACGTGGATGCCACGTGTTGACGGTTGATAATGAACACTGTAACTTTCTTGAGGCCATAGTTATGGTTGGAGGATTGGACGAGTTTACTCGTCGCGACCGTATAGGGGTGATGCGAGAGGTGGATGGAAAGTTGGTGATGCGCTATCTCGATCCGCGATCGACCGATGTCTTCAACGACCCATTCTTCCAGTTAAAACAAAACGATTTTATTATAATGGAGGCCATGAACGGATCGTTAATCCGTTCGGAGGTGAACTATTGGCTTGGATGGGGCTCGGTGTTGCTCTCTACCATTACCATGCTTACCTCGTTAATGCTTTATAAATCAGTGGCAAATGCAAACTAACAATCAGAATAACGACACCTCTTTTCTTTCCGAAAACAAGCGTACGAAGATGCATGTAAAAGATGTGCTCTTCGTTGTGCTGCGCAATTTGCACTGGTTGGTGCTGTGTGCGGTGTTGTGTGGTGTGGCGGCCAACTATAAGGTGCGCAAACAAAGTCGTGTCTATGCCAGTAGTGCGCGTGTACTTATAAAGGGAACGTCGACAGGCAATGCCGATGCATCTATTCGTGAGGCTAACGTTAACAACATGTTTGCTACACGCTCGCTCTACAATAGTACGGTGAACAACGAGATGATGATCATGACATCGAAGACAGCTCTGCTTGAGGTGGTGAGGAATCTAAATCTCAATGTGTCGTATGTGGTGAAATCAAAACTGGCAAATCGCAATAGCGAGCTGTATACAGAAAGCCCTGTGAAGGTGTTTTTTTTGGATAATAATGAAGACGATTATGTGAGTTTTGTGCTAACACCTCAGAGCAAGGATATGGTGAAGTTGCATATAGATGGTTATGATGCTATTGATGTCAAACTGGGCGACACTACAGCCACACCATTTGGTCGCATGGTGGTGTCGGGTACATGGTTCTATACGCCGTCTTACTACAACCGAGAAATAACCGTTACACACAGCAGTGCAAGTGCTACGGCCGACTACTATAGGAGTGTGTTGAGCGTTACTCGCGACAATAATAGCAATACACTTGTAAACCTTTATCTGCAAGACGTGTCGCCAGTGCGTGCTGCCGATGTTATTAACGAGACTATAAAGGTGTATAATGAGGATGCGGTGAGGGATAAACAACGCATAGTGGCCTATACCTACAACTATATTAACGAGAGGTTGCAGGTGTTACAAAGCGACCTCGGCCAACAAGAAAACGAGTTGGCTAATTTTAAGCGTGATAATAATTTGTTGGACTTGGGTCAGTATGGGCAGAATTATCTTGAAACGGCTATACAATCGTCGGATGAGATTGCTCAACTTAATCGACAGTTGTCAATGGCTCGCTATCTGATTCAGAGCAACGAATCGTCCGACACAAATCAACTCATTCCCCCAAGCATTGGCCTTGACGACGCCAATATCATGTCAATAATAGGTGAATATAACGCTCTTGTACTTGAAATAGAGAATTATAAAAGTAAGAACAACCCAATAGTAAGAAATAAGACCAACGAACTGAGAAACATGAAGAACAACATGAACAGGATGTTGGATGTTTATGTTGGGGTGTTGCAAGAGCGAATTGCCGATGCCCAGGCCGTGGTGACCACCTCTACAACACAATTGAGTCGTGTGCCGCAGCAGCAATTGTATATAGACAACCTTGAGAGGGTGCAGAAGATAAGGGAAGGATTGTACTTGAATTTGCTCAGTCGACGTGAAGAATTGATGATTAGTCAGCCATCAATAGAGCCTAATGGAAAGGTGCTCGATCCGGCGAGAATTAACCGTACTCCTATTGCCCCCAACGAAAGTAGGACAACAACCACGGGAGTATTGGTAGGTTTGTTGATACCTGTGGCCGTGTTTTTTGTGCGACGCTTGTTCGACACCAAGGTAAAGATTCACTCTGATGTGGTTGACGTTGTTTCGGCTCCATTCCTTTGTGAAATACCGGCTCGTGATAGGAAGGTTAAAGATGATGTGGTGGTTACGGGACAAGGAAACAGTGCAATATCCGAGTCGTTTAGGATGTTGCGCACTAAACTTGATTTTATCACGTTGGCCAATCGAAGTAAGGAGGGTCAAGTGGTGCTCGTAACTTCGTTGTTCCCAGATCAAGGAAAGAGCTTTGTGTCGGTTAATCTTGCAGCCAGTATTGGCCTGACGGAGAAGAAGGTGGTGCTTGTTGACTTGGATTTGCGTCGAGGTGGTATGACCAAAATCTTCAGTTCGCGACGAAATGCAGGTCTATCAAACTACTTGGTTGGCAAGACCGACAACTGGCAAAAACTGGTTGGGCATGATGTGATAGGAAAGAATGTAGCCACGCTGTTCTCTGGGCCGATACCTCCAAATCCAGCCGAGTTGCTTGATAATGAAAGGCTGGATGCTTTGATGACTGAATTAAAAAAAGAATTTGACTTTATAATTGTTGATACAGCACCAGTGGCCTCGGTTGTTGATACCGATATTATTAAACGCTTGGCAGATGTAACTCTGTTCATTATACGCTCTGCGAATTTTGACAAGCGTCAATTATATACTATAGAAGAAATGTATCGCAGCAATACATTCCCTGCAATGTCGATTGTACTCAACGATGTTCATTATAGAAAAATGTCGTTCTACGAGCGGAAATATGGCTACGGTTATGGCTATGGCTATGGTTATGGGTACGGTTATGGCTATGGTTATGGTTATGGTTACGGTTATGGCGATGAGGAGAGTGTTGAAGGAAGTGAGGGTAAGTTAGAAGAGGCATAAAAGGTGATATAAAATAAAGTAGGGGGGGGGCTAAACTTGCAGTTTCGCCCCCCCCCCTACTTTTCTTACTAAGGATAAAAGCTCTTATTTAAGTCCTAATTTTGTTTTGACGGCTGGCATTATGTCATCGCTATCTTGTGAATACAGAATGGCGGCTGTGCCAGAATCAAGAATATAGGTGTAGTTGCCCTCTCGGGCTACATCTTCTATGGCTTTCTTTGCGCGGTCAATCAACGGACGTAATAGGGCTTCTTCACGTTCCTGAAGTTGCTTTTGTGCATTTTTCTGAAACTCCTCGATGCGAGCACCCATGTCTTGCAGTTCGCGTTGTTTGGTCTGTCGTATCAGGTCGGTCCATCCTGCTTGACCTTCTACGTAGTCGTTGTAACGTTTTTCCATTTCGGCTTGCATGGCCTTTAAGGTTGTTTCAAGTTCCTCAACTTCTTTCTGAAGCACGGCTTGAGCAGAGTCGCGCCCGGGCATAATTTGCATTAGGTCGTTAGAATTGATATGTCCCAACTTGATGTTCTTCTGGGCCATAAGACTTCCCCCACTCAAAAGTAGTGTTGTCAGTGCTGCGATAAGGATTCTTTTCATTTTGTGTTATATTTTCTTGTTGTTTTCATTTTATGGTCGGACTATTTGGTCAATCGACTAAACTATTTTTTTCTGTTCATTTCGCCATTTGCAGCTGCTCCGTCCTCGGAGACATCGTTGCTTTTATAGCCGAGCATTTCTAAAATATCGTCGCTGATGTCGTATTTTTTGCTTACGAATAAGAGTGTATTATTGGTGGCTTTGTCGAAGATGATGGCGTAATTCTTTTCGCGCGCAATGCGTTCTATAGCGCTGTAAACTCTGTCTTGTGTTGGGCGGAGTAGTTCGCTCCGTTTCTTGTCCATATCGCCACCAGCACCGAATCGTTGTTGTTGTAAAGCGCGTATCTCTTTTTCTTTGGCGATTAACTCGTCTTTCCTATTTTTCTTCAAGTTGTCTGGTAGCAGGTAACTCTCCTGTTCGTATACTTTCCTCAAATTGTTAAGCTCAATCTCTTTCTCTTCAATCTCCTTTTGCCAGGTTTCGACATACTGATCTATTCGTTTCTGGGCATTGGCGTATTCTGGAATCTTTTTCAGGATGTAGTCTGTATTAACGCATGCGTATTTTTGCGAATATGCTTGCGCAGATAGCATTAGCACAACCGTAGTAAAGATGTATGTCAGCGATTTCGACAGATTCATCCTAATCTAAACTTTGTCCAATTGAGAAGTGGAATTGGCTGCCACCTGACGTGCCATCAAAACCGTAGCCCCAATCAACGCCAATTAATCCTAACATGGGTAAGAATAATCTCACGCCAACTCCAGCTGAATTGTACATCTTGAAAGGTTGGAATTGAGATACGTCGCTCCAGCAGTTACCGCCTTCGAGGAATCCTGATACCCAAATAGTTGCACTTGGACTTTCGATTATAGGCTGCCTTAATTCAAGAGTGAAGCGATCGAATACGGATCCTCCTCCTGTAGGGTTGAGTGAATTGTTTTCATAACCCCTTAATGGAACAACTTCGCGTCCATCGAGCATCCATGATGATAATCCATCGCCCCCCAAGAAGTAACGGCCAAATGGGGAAAGTCCGATGTCTTTGTTGTAGTAACTCATCCAGCCGAATCTGAATCGAGTGTTAAGAACCACGTCTCCCACAAGATTTAGCATCCAAGAACCACGGAGGTTTATTTTGTAATATTCTACCCAGCGATATTTCTCTTGGTCTGTTGCATTGGCATAGTCCTTATTGCTGAATAGTGAATATGGCGGAGTTACGTAAGCATTGATACTAACTTCTGATCCGCTTCGGGCGTAGATGGGCGAATCTAAAGAGTTGCGAGATAGGGTGAATCCATAAGATAAATCGTTGGCAATGCCGTTGGAGAATAAGCCCTCTGCCAAACGTGCGTAGTTGTTCAGAGTGTAGTGCTTATAACTTAATCCGTGTGAGAGAATAAAATAGTCGTCAGGCCATTTTAGTCGTTTGGAGAAACTAATACCTGCCCCAGCGATTTGGAGGCTATAATATTGGTCGCTTTCTTTCTTATAGTAGAACCCATTGCTGTAAAGATTGTAGTAGATAGAGCCGGTGAGTGATTGTGCTCTGTGCCCTCCAAGCCACGGCTCTGTAAAGGAAACGTTAAGCGCATGATAGTATGTTCCGTTAGAGACGGCATTGAGGCCAAGTTTCTGACCGTCTCCCGCAGGCAAAGGAACCCATGCGTCTTTGTTGAAAATGTTGCGAGCACTAAAGTTGTTTAACTGAACTCCTATTTGCCCAATTAGCATACCAGAACCATAGCCTCCTTGTATTTGCAACTGGCTTGTTGAACCTTCCTCAACTTTGTAGACAATGTCAACCGTCCCATCTTCGGCATTTGGACGTGGCTCTGGGATGATAGATTCTTCCTTAAAGTAGCCGAGTGTTATGAGCTCTCTGCGACTGCGTAATATAGCATCACGACTGAAAAGGTCTCCAGGACGTGTGTGCAGTTCTCTCATTATAATTTTGTCGTTGGTTATGGTGTTACCCTCTACCCAAACGTTTCGTATCCTTGCTTGTTTCCCTTCAATGATGCGTATCTCTATGTCAATACTATCTCCTTGAACCCCTACTTCTACTGGTGTGGCTCGGAAAAACAGGTATCCATTATCCATATATAGAGACGTGATGTCGTTGCCAGAAGGATTGTATTGTAGGTTGCTTTCAAGCAATTTTTTATTGTAGGGATCGCCTTTCCCTATACGTAGAGAGCGGCGCAATACATCGTCGCTGTACACAGTGTTGCCAGTAAAAGTGATATTTCTGAAGAAGAATTTATGCCCCTCGTATATATCTACTTTTACTTTTAGCCTCTCTTGTTGTTTTTTCTTCTTTGCGCTTATCTTTAATTGCGATGCATCAACGTCCCACACAGTATCGTTTACTACCTTCGCATCACGGTATCCATGCTCGTTGTAGTATTCTATGATGTTGTTGAGATCTTCTTTGAAATCGGCCTCCACATACCTCGATTTCTTCCAAAACCCCTTGGTCCAAAAGTTTAGTTTTTTGAAATAGTGTACGTCGTGGGTCTTTTCCATGCGACGCTTTAGCCGTATTTCTTTTATATCGTTGTTGCCAGAGAATATCAGCGAGTCTATTTTAACTTTCTTACCACGATTTACATCAAAAATGATGGTAACGCGACCGTTGGTATCAATTTCTGTTTTGGGGGTTACGTTAACTCGGGTGTACCCTTTGTCAATGTAAAACGTCTTAATTTTATTGGACGACGTGCGAAGCAAGTTTTCAGTAACTACATCGCCGATGGTCAGTTTTATTTCGTCTCTCAACTTGTCTGCTTCACCTTTTTTCACACCCTTAAAGGTGAATCTCTCCATACGAGGCCGCTCTTTCAGCGATATTTTCAGAAAGATAATATTACCTTGTATACGAGTCACCTTTATCTGCACATCCTCAAACATCCCCTGTTTCCATAGGTTTTCGATGGCACTTGATATTTTGTCGCCAGGCACCTTTATTCTATCGCCAACCTGTAGTCCAGCCACAAGTTGCACTACTCTGGTGTCGAAGTTTTGGGCTCCATCGAATGTTATGCCTCCAATTTCGTACGTCTTTGGGGTGAGATAGTCAATGTCGTACTCGGCACCAACAGACACTTGGGCGCGGCATATTATTGAGGTTAATAAGCAGATTATGAATGTTGTATAGAATCGTTTCACTTTATTTTTTGCATTAACTCGTAAAGAAAGTAACTACACTTGTATTAAAATATTGTAAGTCAACTCATATTTTTTATGCATCTTGCACTTCCCCTTCCACTTGTTGGCCAGTTTTACCAAATCGACGTTGTCTTTTCTGATAGTCAACAATGGCTGCATATAGATCTTCACGTTTGAAGTCGGGCCATAATTGTTGACTGAAATAGAGCTCGGAATATGCTATTTGCCATAGCATAAAATTCGACACACGCACTTCGCCACCTGTGCGTATCATAAGGTCTGGCTCGGGATATTGTGAGGTCAATAGATGTTGGCTGATTGTCTGCTCAGTGATTGTCGCAGGGTCTAACTTTTCTCTGCAAATTTTCTTCACCGCATTGGTTATCTCCCATCGAGAACTATAGCTCAGTGCCAACACGAGAGTCATAGTTTTGCCATCGGCAGTCTCTTGCATACACCAATCCAACATCTCGATGCAACTCTTTGGAAGTCTATCTACGTCGCCTATCAATTCAAGCTTCACGCCGTTTTCTTTCAGCATGGAGGTTTCATCTTTGACGGCCTGTATTATCAACATCATTAGACCTTCAACCTCAGCCTGTGGCCGATTCCAATTCTCTGTACTGAAAGTGTAAAGTGTCAAGTATTTTACGCCCGTGGCGACACATCCCTCCACGGCTTCTCTTACTGCCGTTAGCCCATGCTTGTGCCCGAACAACCGTTCCTTACTTTGGCTCATCGCCCAACGCCCGTTGCCGTCCATAATTATCGCAATGTGTTTCGGCACGCGTTGTTTATCTATTTGTTGTAGAATCTCCATATTGTTTTCAATAACCGTTATGTTGTCAGTGTTACTAAATCTATGTTTAGTTGCATTTTTTCGAGCGTGTCCAGCCCAGTAATTTGTCAAGACTTATACCTGCCGAAATGTGGAGAAACGTATAGAAGTCATTAAGCGAACTATCACCTCTTTTGACTCCTTCGGCATACACATGCCCGGGGGCGCCCTCGCCACTGCGATCGGCCAGCAATGCTGCCGTGTGGCCATCTGTTGAGTTAGAATTCAATATACTTGTCGAAACATATGTAGTACTCACATCGTCAAGATAGTCTGTCCAAGTCTTTCTTATGCCATATTCTACAGATAATGAGATGCTTTTATTTACTTGCCATTTGAATCCTACGCCGAATGGAACACCAACCTGTGTTAGCAGATAGGGTTTACGTTGAGGATATTCTACAGATCCTTGTCCTTCAGTGTGTAATGGCTGTAAATCAACCCACGTCATTTCTCCCTCGCTAATCTCGTATGACGCTTGTGGGTTGTGGTGAAACACACACAGACCACAGAATATGTAGAATGCACCCTGCATACTTCCAACCCCGTTGACGTACGGCCAAAACGAGAATTCTCCAACTACAGAAGCTTCGTATAGTGTCGATCTGAAACTCAAATTTCGCAGTTCGATGCAATCTGGGTCTCCCCCCGATATTTTACCAGTTCCAATATTGGCTCGCAAAGCCCATCTGTTGTCAAGTGTTGTGCGCACACCAATGCTATATGCAAGATGTTCTTGCCCAAGCAAACTTTGATTGTTTAGGTCGCCTCCATAGTTCATTCCTCCTGCCGAGAGCAGAAACTCGCACCGATCAAGCAAGCCTCTTCCTTGTGCGGGTACATACAGTGCCGTACACAAGGCGAAAAAAAACACTATGATCTTTCGTCTCACTTAATTATTCCAGGTTATGGAATGGCAGATGCCTTCCAACTGCATCAACAGGTCGCGCTTGCTGTATTTGTCCGAGCGCGGACAATACACCATTGCAATTATGTCAGCCACCGTTCTTTTATCGGGCGAAAGTAGACTATAAGCCACAAACGAACCACCGTTGAAGTCGCCAAACGTGCGCCACAGACCTCGGCTTTCAAGGCTGTGTGCACTCTCTTTAACGTTCACAATGCGCTGTTGTATGTCAAGACGTCGCTCCGTGCCAAGATAGCTACCCTCTATTGGACCTGGCATATTGCGACGCATCAAGGTGTCGTATCGGTTCAACACCCTCGTTGATGCAAACTGACGTTGCTCTTTGTAGGGTTCAGTGTGCATCAGAATATTAAGACTAAAGTCTTTTGTCTCCTTTCTAACCCACATCAATCCATCATCCTTTTTTGCCACTTGAAAGTCGTTTGGCAATGTAAGTTGAAATCCCAGTTGGTGGCGCATTTCGCTCATCAACTCAGTGTTACGGTTAGCATAGAAAGCTTTTTCTATGCGACGGTGCTCGGCATTAAACAATTCATCAACAATTCTTTGGGCATGCAATCTCACAAGCCGTTGCAGGTCTGCTGGACTTTTTGCGGCAATGTCTATAACTACTTGTGGGGCAGCCCACTGGTCTCGGTGTATATACAGCTTTCCAGCGTTGGCGGTGTCTATGTCGCAGAATACGATGTTCCTGTGCATTTGAAACATCTGCGTGTTTTTGAGCGATGATGTGGGTATGACGACCACTGAGAAAAGAGGTTCCGGTTGAGGCAATCCTTCTTGGGTTGTGCGCAGCAACGAGTCAAGTACATGTTGTGCTTCACCAACATAATAGTGCTTGTCTATGGCGAGAATCACCTCTTGTGTCTTTCCTGACGACGATTGCTTCCCAGTAGGATTGCTGTTGTTGTGGGCACAACCAGCCATAATAATTGCGGCAAAAAACAGTGTGGTGTGCAGTTTCATTTTATCAAGGTGTGTTTATATTTGAAATAATCGCTAATGGCCTGATCAATAGGTGTCTCTTTCAGCTTTAGGTCTACTCGGGCTTTTGTATTATCGTAGTGCCCATAAACCGACAATTGGCGTATGTTGTTAAGCGACAGTTGCGTTTTAATACCCATGCTTCGAAGCAGGTTGCCGATGCTTCCCACACACATGGTTAGCCAGCGGGGAAGTACAACACAAAGTTGATGGTAACCCATCACATTGGCTTGTAGTGAATAAAAATCTTTTAGGCTCATCTCTGCGGCTCTATTAGTCAAGATGTATCGTTGCCCATTTTTCCCCATAGTCAAGGCATTCACTATTGCTTGCGCTGCATCGGCCACGTGTACAAAACATTTTCCTCCAGCAGTTGCCACCATGAAGGGGCGTTTATAAGCAGCGTCAAGCAGCGCTCCAGACGAGGGTCGGTTATCATACGCTCCCACCAGAAAGCCGGGGTTCACCACCACGATGTGTCCGTCGTGTATCTTTTCAGCCGCTTTCAGCACCTCGTCTTCGCCCTTTTTCTTACTCAATGCGTAAATGCTCTGGGAAAATGGTGGACGCATCACACTCTCTTCGTTGGCTGGAGCCTCACTGCTACCGTATCCGATGGTGTCAACTGTCGATGTGTGAACAAGTATCTTTACCCCAGTTTTAAGCATTGTTTGTACTATCAGGCTGCAAAGATGACTATTTATCGGCATCATGTCGTCCATCTTTAGTGCCGACATGTCGGTGCATCCAGCACAATTCACAATAGCGTCGCACCCTTGCATGGCCTGCTCCATGACTGTCTCATCAAGCAGTTGGCCTTCAATAATTTCGCACAACTGCCCAACATTTTGTATTTTTTCGGGGTGTCTTGCCAATATTCGCACACTATATCCTGCTGCCAAAAGCGCATCAAGCACATTGCGCCCCAACAACCCCGTGGCTCCTATTAGCAACACTTTCATTTTTCAGTCAAATCTTTTATCACAACGTTTGTATAGTGTTTTTATTGTTTATGGTACACAAAATGGCATAGTTTGATAGCGAATGGAAGGGACGAGATTGATTGAATTAACAAAATTTAATAAAACTCTGTTAATTTTTCAAAGTATCAATTATACCTTTGCCTTTAATTTGCTACGCACCTTTTGGGGTGCAACTAACTTCAACTTAATGACAAACAAAAGATTAGGAATTATAGGTGGCGGCAGCTGGGCTGTGGCTGTGGCTAATATTCTACTTGAAAATGGCGATGTTGAGTTAAATTGGTGGGTGAGGGATGAGGCTGTCGCGACCGAAATCAACAGCAATGGCGTAAACATTAAGCATCTTTCGGATGTGAGGCTTGATGCACACCGTATGCACGCCAGTAACGATTTGCGCTTTGTAGTGCAGCAAAGCGACATTCTTTTTATCGCAGTTCCCTCGGCCTTTGTGGGGACAGTGTTGGGACAATTGGAGATTGAGGCATATCACGGCAAGCAGTTTGTGTCAATGGTAAAGGGTATTGTTGTAGGATGCGACAAGCCTGTATCTGTTTTCCTCAACCGAGAACTGTCGGTACCTCAAAGTGCCATTTGTGTGGTTGGTGGACCTTCTCATGCCGAGGAAGTCGTAGAACGTAAGCCCACGTTTCTCACCGTGGCTTCAGAAAACCCCAATCTCGCTTCTACTGTGCAGCAATTATTGTCGTGCCATTACACCCATTTGTACACTACTACCCATGTGCATGCTGTTGAATGGGCTGGCGTGATGAAAAATATTTATGCCATAGCCAGCGGCATTTGTGACGGTTTACATTTAGGTGACAACATGAAAGCCGTGATAGTTACGGCTGCCTTACGCGAGATGTACACCCAGATAGAACGGCTGGAAGAACCAGGGTTCAGATGTTTTGATGAATATTATTTCCTCGGCGATCTGATGGTTACATGCTGGTCGGAGCATAGTCGGAATCATCAGTTGGGAGTACGAGTGGGCAGTGGCGAATCGGTAGCAGATGTGCTCAATGAGGCTGCAGCAGTGGCTGAAGGCTACTATGGTACAGCAGCTATAAAACGGTGCATGGATAAAGGAATGCTGCAGAGTATGCCAGTCGCAGAAGCTGTGGGACGTGTGCTGTACGATGGGGTAGACCCTCGTGCCGAATTTACTCATTTGATAGATAGTGTCTTATAGCATGACTACAGCATTCGACGACATTCGCCCATATTTCGACTCGGAAATACCTGCCGCAATGAGTCGCATTGTTGACACTGTTTATTTCCCACAGGTGGCTAAAATGGTCTACCCCGATACGCCTTCGCATCTTGTGCGCGAGCGTGTTCTCGGCATTGCGTCAATACATCAATGGCAGTCCTCATGCATGACCGATGCGGTGCAACGTATCATTGCCGACACCTCTGCAGGGCTCACCTCGTCGGGCTTTGAACTGTTGACTGGTCGAAAAGGGCACCTCATTGTGTCGAACCATCGCGACATAACATTGGATGCTTTTCTTTTGCAGCACCTTCTGCTATCGAAGCGTCGCAGCACAACGTTTATTGTATTCGGCGACAATTTATTGACCAACCCCCTTGTACGTGAGCTATTTCTTACCAACAAACTTGTACGCATGCCTCGTGGGGGTAATCGCAGACAGTTTTATGAGAGTTTGTCTCACCTTTCGGCCTATATCCACCATTTAATTGTGGAACAAGGTCAGTCGGTCTGGATTGCGCAGCGCAATGGAAGGGCTAAAGATGGACGCGACATGACAAGCGAAGCCGTGATAAAAATGCTTTGTATGAACCATCCCGACCATCCCCAAAAAGCACTTGCCAACCTTAACATTCTGTCAATGGCTGCATCCTACGAGTGGGATCCATGCGACGTGTTGAAAACTAACGAACTGTACCGCTCTCGCCGTGAAGCTTATGTTAAGGCCGATGGCGAAGACTTAAACAGTATTGTAACCGGTATTGGGGGCTACAAAGGACGTATGCACATTGCTCTGTCGCGCCCATTACGACGCACCGCGCTGATGGCAACCGATAGTCGAAACCTCTCCACCTATGTGGCAAAAGCACTCGACAGGAGTATTCATCGCATCTACCATCTTATGCCGACCAACTATTTGGCCTACGACATGCTGCACGGCACCCATCGCCATCAACTGCGTTATTCCCCGTCTACGCAACACGCTTTCCTACAACGACTTGACACCCTTCCAACCGACGAGCATCGCGACATTTTTTTGCGTATTTATGCCAATCCAGTAGAGGCTTCGTTAAATCGTTGAAAATTAGTATCATCTCCTGACCATCTCCTTATCAACTCCTGACCAAGTCCTACCCAACACCTACCTCGGCAGGTGATGATAGGTCGGAGAGAGGTCGAAGATGTCTTTCTCCTGTCTTTCAGAGGGGGAATTATGGCTGTCAGTATTCGCGTCATATTTTGACAAAAAAGTGCCGAAAAAACGCAAAAAAACTTTGTAAGTGAAAAAAAATGAATAACTTTGCACACTCTTTGCATGGTTGATTAGGGCTTGATTTACCCGTTCAAGGCTCTGACAATCAGGTTCAAATGATGCAATACTGGCTTATCCGTCGGTTGGTAATGGATTATTTGGCGTGGCAAGGAACTGAAGAAATGCAATAAAAAGTTATGCCGAAAATGCTTGCGGCGGCGTGACCAATGATGTTTTAAGGTAAACAATATCAAGCTGTGCAAGCATTTGACGAAAGAACAAATAACAAGAAATGAGCACGTTAAGCTACAAAACCATCTCGGCCAACAAAAACACCGTCAAAAAAGAATGGGTGCTGGTTGATGCAGAGAATCAGACCGTGGGTCGTTTGGCCACTCGTGTTGCCAACATCCTGCGTGGCAAAACAAAGCCCAGTTACACACCTCATGTCGACTGCGGCGACAACGTCATCATTATCAATGCCGAGAAAGTGGTCTTCACTGGCAAAAAGATGACCGACAAAATATACCAGCGTTACACTGGCTATCCTGGTGGTCAACGCGAGACCACTCCCGCCAAAGTGTTGGCTTCGCACCCCGAACGTGTGCTTGAGCACGCCATACGTGGTATGCTGCCCAAAAACCGTCTTGGTGCCCAGCTTTATCGCAACCTCTATGTTTATGCTGGTAGCGAGCATCCGCACCAGGGTCAGAACCCTAAGACCATCAATATTAACGACGTAAGATAATCCGTTATGGCAGAAGTTATTAACACTATTGGTAGAAGAAAAACAGCTGTTGCTCGCATATACATGACCCCAGGTGAGGGTAAAATCATGGTAAACCAGCGCGACTATAAGGAGTATTTTCCCACCGGTCCGCTGCAGTACATCGTCAATCAGGCTTTCGTTGTGGCCAATGCCGAGGGTAAATGGGATGTAAAGGCCAACCTTGATGGTGGTGGAATCACTGGCCAGGCTCAGGCTCTGCGTATGGCCATAGCTCGCGCCTTGTGTGAAAACAACATCGAAGACCGTCCAGCTCTGAAGAAAGAAGGCTTCCTGATGCGCGACCCACGTATGGTTGAGCGTAAGAAAGCTGGTCAGCCCAAGGCTCGTAAACGCTTCCAGTTCAGTAAACGTTAGTCGTTGCTGCACTGTGCAACGAGACCTCTGTCCTGAGAGCCTCTTTTCGAGACGCTATGACAAAGGTCTCTTGAGGCAAAGCCAATGAATAAAGAACAGTTTAGTATCCAAACTCTCGTCAAGTTCTGCTGCATTGCCAGTGTGTGTTGAAATTATAAGACCACAAAATGTAGCCTCATAGACGCAGCGAGGGTTGCACAAGTTAAACAAAAAGGAAAGTAAACAAAATGAACGAATTGAAATTCGAAGAACTACTGGATGCTGGTTGCCATTTTGGTCACCTGAAACGCAAGTGGAATCCCAAAATGGCTCCCTATATCTTCAAGGAGCACAATGGCATTCATGTAATTGACCTGCAAAAAACCATAGCCAAAGCCGATGAGGCTGCTGCCGCATTGAAGCAAATGGCAAAGTCGGGCAAGAAAGTGCTTTTCGTTGCCACCAAAAAGCAGGCTAAAGACGTTGTAGCCGAGATGGCAAAGAGTGTTGACATGCCTTTCGTCACCGAGCGTTGGCCGGGCGGTATGCTCACCAACTTCACCACTATCCGCAAAGCTGTTAAGAAGATGAACAGTTTGGATCAGTTGATGCACGATAAGGACTTCAACAACATCAGCAAACGTGAACGTCTGCAAGTACAGCGTGAGCGCGCTAAACTCGACAAGAACCTTGGCTCGATAGCCGACCTTACTCGTTTGCCCAGTGCTCTGTTTGTTATTGACATCAACAAGGAACACATTGCTGTGGCCGAGGCTCGCCGTCTTAACATCCCAACATTTGCATTGGTTGATACCAACACCAATCCCGATCTTATCGATTTCCCCATTCCTGCTAACGACGACGCGTCAAAGTCAATAGCCATCATCCTCAAACACATGGTTGAGGCTATTCAAGAGGGCCTTAACGAACGTATGCTCGACAAAGAGGCTCAAGCCGAAGATCAATCGGCCAATGACGAGGCCAAACCCGAGCGCAAGACACGCGCCCGTCGTCCCCGTACCGACGAGCCTAAGGCTAACGAGCAGGCCGCTGCCGAACCTCGCAACGCCGCGGAGGAATAATTTTTAACGTTAAAGAAAGGAAAACACAATATGGCAATTACCGCTTCACAGGTAAACGAGCTCCGCAAACTCACTGGTGTGGGTATGATGGACTGCAAAAAAGCTCTCGTTGAGTGCGATGGCGACATGGAAAAAGCCATCGAATTGCTGCGCCAAAAAGGTCAGAAAATGGCAGCCAAGCGCGCCGACCGCGATGCAAATGAGGGTTGTGTGCTGGCAAAAACAATGGGCAACTACGGTGCTCTCATTATGGTTAGTTGTGAGACTGACTTTGTCGCCACTAATGCTGGATTTGTTGATTTCACCAACTCTATCATCGATACCGCTATGGCTCAGCACCTCACTTCGAAAGAGGATGTGCTGAACATGGACCTTAATGGGGTAAAAGTAGCCGATGCTATCACCGATCAGATTGCAAAAATTGGTGAAAAAATTGAACTCGCCCACTTTGAGGCACTTGAGTCGGAAAAGGTTTATGCCTATGTCCACCCAGGTAATCGTATGGCTGCCATAGTGGGACTCAACAAGGACGGCTATGATCAAGTAGGTCATGACATTGCAATGCAAGTTGTTGCTATGCGTCCTGTGGCTATTGATGCCGATAGCGTACCCCAGGAAATAAAGGACACCGAGTTCCGCGTGGCTGTTGAAAAGACCAAAGAAGAACTCGTAGGTAAGGCTGTAGATGCTGCTTTGCGCAAGGAAGGTATAAATCCCGCTCACGTTGATAGCGAAGAGCACATGGCTTCCAATATGGGTAAGGGCTGGATCACAGAAGAGCAGGTCAACAAGGCTCGCGAAATTAAGGAGAAAGTTGCCGCCGAAAAAGCCGCTACCCTCGATGAGAAACAAATCAATAATATCGCCAACGGTCGTCTCAACAAGTACTTCCAAGAGAATACTCTCATGGAGCAGGAGTACATCATGGAGGCCAAAGTAAAGGTAAAAGACTTTATTTCAAAGGCTGATAAGGATTTGCGTTGCACAGGTTTCAAACGTCTTGAACTTGGTGCATAAGCATCATCTGTTGTAGAAAACAAAAAAAGGGGAGGCTTTTCAAAGCCTCCCCTTTTTTGTGCTGTCAATATCGTACGTTCAATATTCAAACGAACTTCCTCCAAGGAACTCCCTCATTATACTGTTGTAGGGTATTTTGCCCGACTCAATAGGCAGGATTAACTCCGAGAATGTCAGAAGTTGTTGCGCTGTAGCATACTCTTCGCAGTTTTCGGGTACGGCCTTGAGCAATGGCTCAGCATAAACTTTTAGCACGCCAAGTTCGTATAGTAATGCCGAATTGAACATCACGTTGGCATTTTCTTGATAGGGGAATATGTGCATTCTCTCGCCCCTTACCACTTCTGGCCAACGGTGCAGTGTGTCTAAAGCTCCCCATCCTCTGAAGTTATTGTCCCTCACCAACCTACGTACAAGCCTATTCTCTGAACCGTGAATTATATTTTGTCCGTCTATAGCCAGTTGGGTCAACGCTGAAACGTATACCTTGAACTTCAAACTTTCGTCAATTTGTGCAGTAAGTTTGGGATTCAAAGCGTGAATGCCTTCAACAACAAGAATGCTGTTCTTGCCCAGTTGTAGGGTTTTACCACTATAATAGGGGTCGCCTTTTATGAAGTCAAACGTGGGTATCTTCACCTCTTCGCCCTTGAAAAGCGATAGTAAATGCTCGTTCAACAGGGGGATGTCAAGAGCATCGATGCTTTCAAAATCAAATTCCCCGTTTGGAAGTTTTGGTGTGCGTGCACGGCAGACAAAGTAGTCGTCAAGCGATATTTGCTGCACATCGTAGCCCAACACGCTTAATTGCACGCTCAATCGGCGGCACGATGTTGTTTTACCACTGCTTGAGGGGCCAGCCAATAATACCATTCGTGCACCGCTACTCTTTACCATTTCGGCAATTTCGGCATATTTTTTCTCGTGCAAAGCCTCGGCAAGGTGTATTAAATGCTGTCCTCCTTTGTCGTGAACTATGCGGTTATAGTCGCTTATGGTCGGTGTTTGCAGCAGGTCGACCCATTGATGGTGTTCGCGGAAAATAGAGAAAAGTTTGGGCGTTTCATTCAGTGCCGATAACTTATTGGGGCTGTCGGGATTGGCGCAGCGCAGATTGTAGCCATTTTCATACGTGCAAAAATCCCAGCATCGCAAGCATCCTGTCGAAGGTGCAAGTTTTCCGTTCACCTTGTGCACTGCACCATCAAGCATATTCATCTCAATATACAGTTGGTTCAGCCCTTCTAAAAGATGCAGAGTCTTGGGTAGATTTTCTTTTCTAATAAGATCTATGGCATCGGAAAGTAGCATCGTTTTCCCTTCAAACGGCAAATCTGCCTTTTGCAATTCCTGCATACGTTGCTTAATAGCGGCGCACACTTCCTGTTGCGAGGGAAGATCATTACCATTTATCTGACAGAAGAAACCATCTTGAAGCGAGTGCTCTATTTCAAGTGTAGCCGTGGGAAAGCAATCTTTTGCTGCTTTATAGAGCATAAAACACAAAGAGTCGCGATAGATGCGATAACCCTTTCTGTCGTTGATGGTGAGCAGGCGAACTACTTTGGGGTTGTATATGCGATATTGTAGCGACTCAATACGATTGTTTACCAAAGCTCCCAGAATGGGTTGTTTAGTAGCATCGGAGGGTTGTTCGGCCAAATATTGTTTGGCTAATTCGGCTACGGTTGTACCCTGTTCGATGTTTCTGCGTTGGTTTGTGTTTACCAGTACTATCTCTATCTGTGTCATTGTGCCATTACCTCCTCTATCTCTTTTACACTTTTGGGTATTGGTTTGCCGAGAACACGGGCTCCATTATCGGTTACGAGAATGTCGTCTTCAATGCGTATACCACCAAAGTCTTTCCACTTTTCAAGTTCGTCAAAGTTAATAAAGTCCTTGTTTGTACCTTCGGCGTGCCATTTGTCAATCAATGCAGGGATGAAATAGCATCCCGGCTCATCGGTTATAACAAAGCCTGGTTGCAGGCGTCTGCCACAACGAAGACTGGCTAAACCAAACTGCTGGCTGGGACGTGTCTCATCATCATACCCCACATTTATTTGACCATAATTCTCCATGTCGTGTACGTCGAGCCCCATCATGTGTCCCAAACCGTGGGGCATCATCAAACTATGTGCACCGTTTGCCACTATGTCGTCCACACTACCTTTCAGTATACCCAAGTTTTTATATCCTTCTGCCAACACTTTGCTGGCTGCTGTGTGCACCTCTTTATAGGTTATACCAGGACGCGTTACGTGAGCTGCTTCGAGGTTGGCTGCAAGCACAATTTCGTATATTGCTCTTTGTCTTTCGTTGAATCGACCACCAACGGGTACACTGCGAGTTATATCTGAACAGTAGTTCATGGGCGTTTCGCATCCGGCATCCATCACCAGCATCCGGCCTTCCTCCAATCGGTGGTTGTGGCCGTGATTGTGAAGGGTCTCACCATGAATTGTCATAATAACTGGGAAACTGACCGGTCCGTTACCTTTCCACGCTTCTCCTTCCATAAAACCAGCCAATTCGTATTCATAACGCCCAGGCATAGCCATCTTCATTGCACCAACGTGCATGTTATAAGCGGTGGCAATGGCCTTCTCTATCTCGGCAATCTCTTCCTCGCTCTTTACACTGCGTTGTTTAACGCAAGCAAGAATCAAGGGTATGGAGATGTAGGCGTCTACTGCCTTTATATCAAGACCGAGCCAGTCGGATAGGTCGGCACGGATGTCGGCACGGTAGGGGGGCAGAATGTGTATACGTTGACCCTTTGCAATGGCTTTCATACACATAGTCTTTAGCGACTTCATGTCGGCCGAGTTGTCAACTCCTGCGCTTGCTGCCAACTCGCTGACCGAGGGTAGAGCCCCCGTCCATATTATGTCGTCTATGTCATAGTCGTTGGCAAAAATATAGTCAATTCCACTATCGCAATCAATCACACCTACCATGTCTTCACGTTGCAAACCAAAGAAGTATAGGAACGTGCTGTCTTGTCGAAACCAATAGGTGTTGTCCTTATAATTACACGGGGCTTCATGGTTGCCTGGCATTATCACCAGCCCGGTGCCAAGCTCTTTGCGCAACTGCTCACGACGAGCAATGTAGGTAGCCTTATTAAACATGATTCTGAACTTTTTTGTTACTATCAATTTGGTACTACCAACGACATAATGCGTTTTTTATTGCCCTAATTTGACGTTTTGATGCCCTATGATATTGAAATAGTTTTTTTTATTGTAGATTTGCACTATGAATGTTTATTAACACATAAGAATCATGACACAAGAACAGTTGAAATTCAACCCCAACCCATTGGTGTCTTTTTTAGAGAAACCAATGACCGAATTCACAAAAGCCGACATGCTTAAGGTGATTGAAGAGTTTCAAGTGGAGATGATAAACCTGCGGTATGTGGCCGATGATGGGCGTTTGAAAACGCTCAATTTTGTGATACAGAGCATGCAACATGCTGACGAACTGCTCACTTCTGGCGAACGTGTAGACGGCAGCAGCCTCTTCCCCTACATCGAAGCTGGCAACAGCGACCTCTATGTCATTCCACGTTTCCGCACCGCATTCCTCAATCCGTTCACCGATGTCCCCACGCTCGACCTGCTTTGCAGCTACTATAACCGCGACGGCGAGCCTTTCGTCTTTGCTCCAGAGCACACCCTGTTAAAAGCGGCGGCGGCCTTTACCGAGGCTACCGGTGGTATGCAGTTTGAGGTGATGGGAGAATTGGAATACTATGTGGTGGCACCGCGTGAGGACAACTTCCTAACTGCCGACCAGCATGGCTATCACGCGTCGCGCCCATTCTGCAAATTCGAAGACCTTCGCACCGAGGCCATGCGTTGCATTGCCGCTGCAGGTGGCTGCATAAAATATGGCCACAGCGAGGTGGGCAACTTCACACAAGCCGACACTATGTACGAGCAAAACGAAATAGAGTTTCTACCCACCACCCTTGAGGCTGCGGCCGATCAGTTGGTTATTGCCAAGTGGATGCTCCGCGAACTGGCTCATCGCTATGGAGTCACTGTTACTTTTGCGCCCAAAATCAGCGTGGGTAAAGCAGGCAGTGGCATGCACATCCACACTCGTGTGAGTCGCAATGGGGAAAATCTCTATATCGATGCCAACGGCCTTACCGATGTCGCTTTGCGCACCGTGGCTGGAATGCTGGCCTTGGCACCGTCGCTCACCGCATTCGGCAACACCAATCCCACCAGTTACCTGCGCCTCGTACCTCATCAAGAAGCTCCCACCAACGTATGTTGGGGCGATAGCAACCGTAGTGCCATGGTGCGTGTGCCCCTGGGCTGGACCAAGAAAACGGGCAATATGATGGCCAATTGCAACCCCTTGGAGGCAAACACCCAGGTTGATTTCAGTCATAAGCAAACCATCGAGTTGCGCACCCCTGACGGTAGCGCCAACGTATACCTGCTGCTGGCTGGTATGGCCGTAGCGGCAAGACACGGTTTCGAAATGGCCAACGCAGTTGAATATGCGCGTGAACGCTACGTCAGCGTCAACATCTTTGAGCATCCAGAAGTGCTCTCTCGTCTCGATGTGTTGCCCGATTCATGTGCTGCCAGCGCCGATGTGCTGTTGCGCGACCGCGCTATATATGAACAAGATGGCGTGTTTGCTCCAGCCTTGATCGATGGCATTGTGGCAAAACTGCGCGCTCACAACGACCGCACGTTGCGTGCCGAACTGGCAGCCGACCCCGCCCGCATGCAACGTATGGTTGAAACATTCATCCATTGTGGTTGAACGCAAGGGCGATTTGCACCACGTGGCACTACTCATTGGCGGCAATGAAGGCAACAGGCTGCGTCTCATCGAAATGGCACGCAGCCTGTTGCAGCGCCATGTTGGCACCATCGAAAAGATTTCGGCCGTGTACGAAACCGAGCCGTGGGGCTTTCAAAGCGAGCAAACATTCCTCAACCAAGCCCTACTTCTATGTACCACGCTTGAGCCTCACGCATTGCTCAAATCTTGTCAGACCGTAGAAACCGAACTGGGACGACAACGACACCCCGAAATTGAAGGCTACTCGTCGCGCACAATGGACGTTGATATTATATTCTACGACCAGCAAATCATCGACGATGATCTCCTGCAAGTGCCTCATCCACGTATGCACTTGCGCCGTTTTGTGCTGCAACCCTTGTCCGAGATAATGCCGCAATACATCCACCCTGTACTTGGAAAAACGGTAGCAACACTGCTCTCTGAAGTTGATGACATAGACCCGCTACGCGTCGTCCACTTCACCACGGCATCAAAGTAAGCGCCCAAACAACCAGTCTCCACTATGCCTCCAACCATCTTGTAGAGGACAAGTAGGGATCAACTAAGGATCAACTAAGTATCAAGTTAGGCTTTTTAGCACTTTTAACACTTGGATTGCCCTAACAAGAGCCTTACGTGCTCCGTAGTTGATACCTATTTGATATTGCTGTGGCACGGTGCAACTGGGCTGTCGTTGGCAGTTTGCGTAGAGGTAAATGAATAAAAAGACGTAACTTTGCCATTTATTAAACGAAGAAAAAAACAGATAACACAAACGAAATGTTGTATTCCGACATACGCAGCAGTTTTCCGTTGCTTGACAGCACGGTTCACGGCCATCCACTGATTTACCTTGACAATGCCGCTACCACACAAAAACCGCAGGTTGTGATTGACGCATTGTGTCGCTATTATTCTTCTCAAAACAGCAATATCCACCGTGGTGCACACCACCTTGCAGCTGTGGCTACCGAGATGTTTGAGGAAGTGAGAGGAAAGGTGCAGCGACTCATCAATGCCAAGTCTTCCGATGAGGTTGTCTTCACCCGTGGCACCACAGAGAGTATCAACTTGGTGGCATCATCGTTTGGACGGCAAAACATACGCCCTGGCGACGAGGTCATAGTTTCTGGTATGGAACACCATTCCAACATTGTGCCATGGCAGTTGGCTGGAGCTTCGTTGCGCCCCATCCCGTTTTCTGACGAAGGCGTACTTGATATGCAGACTTTTGAAAGATTGTTCTCTCCACGCACGCGCATGGTTGCCGTGGCACATGTGTCGAATACACTGGGCACTGTCAACCCTGTGGCCGACATGGCACGTGTGGCACACGCACATGGTGTGCCAATATTGGTAGATGGCGCTCAAGCGGTGTCGCATTTGTCGGTTGATGTGCAGGCACTTGATTGCGATTTCTATTGTTTCTCTGGGCATAAAATGTATGCTCCGATGGGTGTGGGGGTGATGTATGGTAAACGTGAGAGGTTGGAGGAATTGCCCCCGTATCAGGGTGGTGGCGAGATGATTAGTGATGTTAGCTTTGAAAAAACCACGTTCAATAGTCTACCTTTTAAGTTTGAAGCTGGCACACCATCGGTGGCCGATGTGTTGGGACTTGGGGCGGCAATAGACTTTATGATGCAGGTGGGGATAGACAACATTGCACAGCACGAGGAGATGTTGTTGCAATTGGCTATTGAGAAAATGAGTCAAGTGTCGGGAATGCGTTTTATTGGCACGGCAAAGGGCAAAGTGTCGGTTGTGTCGTTTTTGCTCGGCAGTGCCCATCCCTACGATGTGGGTACTTTGCTCGACCAAATGGGCATAGCCGTGCGCACAGGCCACCACTGCACACAACCTGTCATGCAACGCTATGGTATTCCAGGCACTGTTAGAGCCAGTTTTGCTATCTACAACACTGCAGACGAAGTTGATGCCTTGTGCCATGCCCTGCAACGCATATCATCAATGCTTTAATAGTCATGCTTTCAAGTCTTCACATCGAAAATTATGCGTTGATAAAGAACGCCGACTTCGGTTTTGGTCGGTCGTTTGTGGTCATAACTGGAGAAACGGGGGCGGGAAAATCGATAATGCTTGGAGCCCTGTCGTTGTTGCTTGGGCAACGCGCCGATGTGGGTGTGTTGGCCGATAAGGAACGTAAGTGTGTGGTTGAGGCAAGATTTGACGTGAGTGGACTCGGTCTTGAGCCGATGTTTGACGAGGCCGATATAGACTATGACGACACATTGATCCTACGTCGAGAAATAATACCTACGGGCAAAAGCCGCGCATTTGCCAACGACACCCCTGTGCAACTGGCTTTTATGAAACAACTGGGCACACGGCTTATAGATATTCACTCGCAACACGAAACGCTGACGTTGGCCGATAGCTCGTTTAGACTGTCATTGCTCGACACTCTTGCATCGGTGCAGGACTCGGGCCAAGCATTGAAAAACTATCGCGATGCCTTTGATGAATATACTCGGCTAAAGAAAGAATTAGAGGCATTGACCAGCCAGGAAGCGCAGAATCGTCGTGATGCTGACTATATGCAATTCCAATATGACGAGTTGCACGAGGCTAATCTCGCGATTGGCGAGCAGGAAGAGTTGGAGCAAGAACAGTTGATGCTTACCCATGCAAGCAATATTACTGAGGAACTATCAGTGGCACTGGTTGCCCTTGACAACGATGATGCCCCGTCGGTCATATCCCAGTTGCGCGATGCTAAATCTCATATCCTACGCATACGAGACCTCTTTGCCGACATTGTCCCACTGTCTGATCGCATTGAAGCCGCCTATATAGAATTGGACGATATAAAAAACGAGATAGCTGCACGTGCCGACAGCATAAGTTATCAGCCCGATAGGTTGCAGCAGGTCGACGACCGTTTGGCCTTGATTTATAGGCTTGAGAAAAAACATCAAGTGCAAACGGTTGATGAATTGATAGGCCTGCACGACGACTTGCAGCGGCGGCTTAATGGTATGGCCTCGCTTGAAGAACAGATTAAAGCATTGATGGAGCAAGTGGACAGTGCCTATGTGAAAATGCAAAACGCTGCTGATAGGCTGACATCTGTGCGACAGGGCGCTGCCGATCAACTGTCGTCGAGTTTACCCAAGCTGTTGACACAACTTGGTATGTCGGAGGCAAGATTTGTGGCTAAACTTGGTACCTCGGATTCTTACACAAAGATGGGTCATGATGAGGTTGCTTTCCTATTCAATGCCAACCGAGGTGGAGAGATGGTAGAGATGTCGCGCGTGGCATCGGGTGGCGAAATGTCGCGATTGATGTTGGCCATTAAATCAATGCTTACCTCCCACACGCTTCTACCTACTATTATTTTTGACGAGATCGATACAGGCGTTTCTGGCGACATATCGGTAGCCGTTGGAAAAATAATGCAGCAGATGGCACAACGCATGCAGGTAATAGCAATCACACATCTGCCACAAATTGCCGCTCGGGCATCGCAACATCTGAAGGTCTATAAGAATATTGATAAAGAGACCAATCGTACGGTATCGCGCATTGCAGAGCTCGGTAGTCAGCAAAGAGTGTACGAAGTGGCGGTTATGCTCAGTAGCGATCCCCCGTCGTCTGCGGCTATGCAAACTGCTACCGAACTAATGCAGGGATGAAATACTACATCGTTGGATATATGTATTCTGGCAAGAGTACTTTTGGCCGACGTGTTGCCATAGAAAAAGATCTTGATTTTCTTGATCTTGATGATGCGTTTGAACGGAGGTATCACTTCACTATAACAGATTTTTTCGCACGGTTCGGCGAGAAGGCTTTCCGACAATTGGAGGAGAAAATACTACTCTCTACCGAAAAAATGGATAATATTGTTGTGTCGACGGGTGGAGGAACTCCTTGTTTTGGTAGTAATATGGATTTTATGTTGCATCATGGTACGGTTATTTACCTGCGCATGAATGCCGATGAAATATGTGCACGTGCCGAGACATCACATCGCCAACGCCCCCTGTTGCAACATCTTTCGGACAGTCAAAGACGCACTTTTGTCGAACAACAACTTTCGCAACGTGAGACTTTTTATTCGCGTTCGCATATAATCCTCGACGGAAATAACCCGACACTTCCTAACTTGGACTAAACAACATTGCAACATCAATGTCTCAAAAACGCAAATATTACGTTGTGTGGAAAGGGAAAACTCCTGGCATTTACTCGGATTGGAAGGATTGTGAGGCACAGGTAAAGGGCGAGAAAGATGCTAAGTATAAGGCTTTTGAAACTCTTCAGCATGCTGAAGCGGCCTATCGGCAACCCTATCAAAATCATATAAGGCCAGCGTCGGGTGGCAATGGTCGAGTGGCAGGAACACAGAATACCCCCACGAAAACGGTTCTTACAACCGATGAGCATGGCATAACCGTACTGAGGCCTGGCGTGACGGATGGCCCCATACTTGCCGCAATAGCTGTTGACGCAGCGTGCAGTGGTAACCCGGGTGTAATGGAATACCGTGGAGTGTATATTCCCTCGATGTCGCAAATATTTCATTATCGCGCCGAGAAAGGGACTAATAATATAGGAGAGTTCCTTGCAATCGTGCACGGGCTATCGTATTTGAAGAAACATCGCCTTGATTTGGTGCTGTATTCCGATTCGGTTAATGCCATGAAGTGGGTGAGAGAAAGGCAATGCCGCAGTAAGTTGCCACTATCGGCAGATACGGCAGATTTATGGGATTATGTACACAGAGCCGAGTCTTGGTTGAAAAGCAATAGTTATACGACTGATATACGTAAATGGAATACGGACAGTTGGGGGGAAATTCCGGCCGATTTTGGACGCAAGTGAATACTCGTAACATTATATTTAAGAGCAATCGTGTGCACGACATTGTCGCGCAATATCACCTCATGCTTGATAGCATGTACGGCAGAAATGAGGTAGACTGCTTTGTGATGATGCTCTTCGAGTCGTTTTTAGGTTGGAACAAAACAGATTTTCTGCTGAATAAAGAGCGTACTATAGATCAAAGCGACTTGCTGCGAATGCACTGGGCTTTGGTCGATTTACAGGCTTATAGGCCAATACAGCACATAATTGGACAAGTGGAGTTTTGTGGTTGCACCATTGAGGTCAACCCACACGTGCTTATTCCTCGACCAGAAACAGCGCAGTTGGTTGATATTATAACTTCGGGAAATACGGATGTAAATAGCATTGCAGACATGTGTACAGGTAGTGGCTGTTTGGCCATAACGCTAAAAAAGGCCTATCCGAGAGCATCTGTTACTGCAATTGACAACTCAGAAGAGGCTCTTGTAGTGGCTCGAAACAATGCTTATATCAACGGTGCTGATGTTGCTTTTAGGAATGCTAATGTGTTGAATCTCGATGAGTATAGCATAGGCGAGCAATTCGATATCATTGTAAGTAATCCCCCCTATGTGCTTTTGAGCGAGAAAAAAAACATTATGCCCAACGTCCTTGACTATGAACCTCACGAGGCTCTATTTGTTTCAGACAACGATCCTCTCTGTTTCTATCGCGCAATAACCAAATATGCTTCGTCGCACCTTAACCCCAACGGGCGACTTTATTTTGAGATAAACGCAGCCTTGAGCTCGGAGACATTGCGCGTAGTAGAAACCTGTGGCTTTGAGGCTACAGTGATGAAAGATTTTTGGGGTAAACATAGATTTATTAAGGCTTGGCTTTAATGCTTACCTGTACTATTGATGATTGCCATTATGGCCAAGTGGTAACCGTCAGTTCCCAATCCGCACACTAATCCACGGCAGGCCGAGGAAAGCAAAGAATGATGGCGATATTCTTCGCGAGAAAAGATGTTACTTATGTGAACTTCGATAGCTTGACATGGCACACTCTGCAATGCGTCGTGCAAGGCTACGCTTGTATGGCTATATCCACCGGCATTTATCACGATACCGTCTGCTTCAAAACCCACTTTCTGCACTTGGTCAATCAGTTCACCTTCAATATTGCTTTGGAAATAGTCAATTTCTACATCGGGGAATTTACAGTGTAATTCGGTCAGCACATCGTCCATTGTGCATCGCCCGTACACCTCGGGTTCGCGCACTCCGAGCAGGTTAAGGTTGGGCCCATTGATTATGGCAATTTTTTTCATGTATGCTTCAGGCTAATTCTTTATGTTGATGAAAAAAATAAAAGGGTTAGGTGAAAATCCAACCTCCATTGACAAAGCAGTTTACGAGGTAGGCTGTCCACCAGGCATTAAGTAATAAAAGCATTGAAATGGCCACTGTTAGAGCTGTTTTGTTGAGACGTTGTGCAATGAAAACCAGCACTATGAAGGCTATTGTTATGAGGTATCCTAAAGAGTCGGCCTTAAAGAACATTTTGAAACAAACGCTAATGGCTATGAGTAGAAATGCTGATAACAGTATGAGCCATCTACGCTCTATTTTTGTCGTACTGAAATCAAGTACCAAATAGAAAAAGAAGGGCGTGCACGTTAGTAAGCGAGCTTGCGAGTACATGCTTCCGTGTTGTGTGAAAAGTGCCAGCACTATGTTTCCAACAAATATCAGTACGCAGAGTAGTCTCAGTTGATAGTGGCGACTATGAGGTGAATCAACATCGGTTTTAGCTGGATTAAACACCTGTACTGCAAGCCACGCAATGGCTGGAATAAAGAGACCGTAAAGCAGAGGATGGGTTATACTTTTGCCTTCGTCACTCCAGTCAGATAGTGGCCATGATGGCCATGATAGACTTTTGCCCCATTCTCTTTGGGCAATGACGTATTGGAACCAGTGCTCGGCACCACGAATTTTTTGGAAGATTATCACTGCGGCAACGCCTGCTACTATTGGTAGTAGGTGTAGCAGGGTGCGTTTGGCAGTCACCGAAAAGGTTTCTTTGTTGCGCAGGGCTATAATGATGTCGGTTACGAGCCAAGCCACAATTAGTAGGTTCCCTGCAGCACGTGTGCATGCTGCAAGCATAAAACCGATGAAATAAAGCGGATAGCATTTCTTGCTAAAGCCAAAGATGCCTAAAGATGCGCATGCGAAGAATAGGGCTTCGCTATAAGGTATCATAAACACCACCAGCATTGGTGCACAAAACATCAGCATCGCCGCTGTGGGTGAGCCTCGTTTCCCAAAAGTCAAAATTAAAAGAACAATGCCCACTATCCATAGTAGCCAATTGATGGTGGCAATTCCAAGAGGGCTCGCGTTCAAAGTTCGCCACAATAAAGGAAATAGAGGAAAGAATGCAAAGTTGCCATGCCAACTACGTGTGGGATCGTAAAGGTATTGGCGTATTTGGTTGTAGTGCTCGGCATCCCACGAAAGGTAGTTATCGTTAGTTGGGTGCGTGAAAGGCCTTTGCACCTTTATGGCCTCCCACGAACCGTCGTCGTGTCGTTCCACCTCGTAGGTTTTAATCCATGTCGACACTTTCTCGTATGCCCAAGCCTCTTGCATCAAGCGGTTAATGGCAAACACCGCGATGGAGAACAGCACTATTGTTAGGGCTGCTGCACCAAGCATTCGTTGTTTTTGTGATAACGAAGAAAACCTCATTTGCTGAAAAACAAAGTGGCAGCTCACAACCGAGCCACCACTTTGCTTTGTTTTTTAGTTTTGTAAATGCAACGTTCTATAGCGTTTGCATTAGATTATGCCCTGGGCGAGCATGGCGTTGGCCACGCGCATGAAACCAGCAATGTTGGCACCCTTGACATAGTTGATGCTGCCGTCGGCTTGCTTGCCATACTGCACGCACATGTCGTAGATGTCGTTCATAATCTTGTGCAACTTCTGGTCAACCTCTTCGGCAGTCCAGTTATAGTGTTGTGCATTCTGTGCAATTTCGAGACCGCTGGTAGCAACACCACCTGCATTGACGGCCTTACCAGGACCGAAGGGGATACCTGCGGCTTGGATGGCGTGGATAGCCTCGGCTTGGCAACCCATGTTCGAGATTTCTGCTACGAACTGAACACCGTTAGCGATGAGTTCTTTAGCATCAGCTTCAGAAAGTTCGTTTTGGAATGCGCTCGGGCAAGCAATGTCGCATTTCACACTCCACGATTTCTTACCAGCAGTGAATTTAGCTTGACCAGGGAACTTGGTAGCCATGTCTTCCACTTTGTTGCGGTTGCTGGCACGCATGTCAAGCATATAGTCGATCATCTCTTTGGTGATGCCACCAGGAATTTCGCAAACACCGTCGGGACCGCTGATAGCAACAACCTTAGCACCGAGTTCAACAGCCTTTGTAGCTGCGCCCCATGCCACGTTACCAAAGCCAGAAAGAGCGATAGTCTTACCAGCAATGTCTTGGCCTTTTTCTTTCAGCATGCGAACCACATAGTAGATGGCACCAAAACCGGTAGCCTCTGGGCGCATCAAGCTGCCACCCCAGCCGTAGCTCTTACCGGTAAGTGCACCAGTCGAGTGCTCGCGGGCAATTTTCTTGTAAGCTCCATAGAGGTAGCCAATTTCGCGGCCACCAACTCCAACGTCGCCAGCAGGGCTGTCTTGGTCGGCACCGATGTTGCGCCACAATTCATACATGAAAGCTTGGCAGAAACGCATGATTTCTTCGTCGCTCTTTCCAACGGGGTCGAAATCAGAACCACCTTTACCACCGCCGAGGGGCAGGTTGGTGAGGCTGTTCTTGAAAATCTGTTCGAAACCGAGGAATTTCAGCATCGACTCGTTCACTTTCGGGTGGAAACGCAAACCACCTTTGTATGCGCCCAAAGCGGCGTTGTACTGCACACGATAACCGAGGTTTACCTGCACTTGACCTTTATCGTCGACCCACACCACGCGGAATTTGAAGATACGATCGGGCTCAACCAAACGTTCAACGATTTTGGCCTTCTCGAATTCGGGATGTTGGTTGTAAACTTCCTCGATGCTTTCCAGCACCTCGCGGACAGCCTGCAAGTATTCGCTCTCACCCGGATGTTTGGCTTCCAGGTTGGTCATGATGTTTTGTACGTTCATGATATTTAATCTTTTAAGTTAGAAATTAGGTTTGTTTTTGAGACTACAAATGTACTTTATTTTTCATTATACAAATTTTTTTTTGCTAACCCTCTTATCAATGCCGACTATTGATGTGAATGTCAGATGAATAAGATTGTTAATTGCATATTTCAACGTCGTAATTATCATGGTGGAGCCCGTAATACTCCAGCGGAAGTACACGTTTGGTTGAACCCAAATGAGACTAATTTGTATGCAATTATCACCTCCAGTCCACTGGAAAATGAGTTTGAAAGAGGGATTGCTGCAACTCGATAAATTATAGGCGCTAATGCCTTATCAACACCTTATCAACACCCTATCATCGCCCTATCAAGTCCTGCCCAACTACCACCGAGATAGGCTATAGTAGGGTTAGGCACTGATGGAGTGTGAGTGTGTGTTTCTGCGTGAATGAAAGACTATGTCGGAAAACTACAAATAACAGTTGTCGACGAAACTTTTTAATCGTGGTTTTACATAATCGCGAGCTTCCATAAAGGCCATGTGCCCCACGTGTTCAAGCACCATTATCTCGGCATGGTGTGGTACCATGGCTTGCGAGAGGGCTATCTCAAGGGGTATTCGGTTGTCGTCTTTGCCGTAAATGAAGAGTATGGGGATTTCAAGGCGACTAAGAATATCAATACTGTTTTTACGTTGAGCCATACCTTGTTGTGCCGCTACAATGCTTTCCACACTTGCTGTGTCGAGGCATTGGTCTTGAAGGTCTTTGATGTCGACAGATAGAGCTCGGTGATTGTACTCGCTGAATAGGGTGGGAATGCTGCTTACGATATACGATGGACGGTTGGTAGCCACCAGTTGGCACACTTCGGCACGGTAGTTGCGGTGAGCTTCGGTGTCGGCTAAAGCGTGTGAGTTTATCAGACCCAAACCACGAAGCCAGTAAGGATTTTCTCGGGCAAACGCAAGCGCCACATAACCACCCATAGAGTGCCCCACCATGACGCATTGTTGCACGGCGGCATCGGTGAGCACGGCTTTTACGGTGCGAGCCATAAAGTCCATGGTGTGGGTGTCGCAATAGGTTGAACTTTGGCCATGGCCTGGCAGGTCGATGGTTATGACACGCATTGAGTGCATGTAGGTTAGCACGTAGGATGTCCACACGTCAAGGTTTTGCATAAAGCCGTGCAGTAGCACCAGTGTGTTGCGGTTGTCTTTACCCTCGTCGCGATAGTGTATTGAACGCCCCTCAAATTCTATTATTTTGTGTTGCTCCATGATGTGTTTTTGGCACTCTTGTTATTCGAAAGAAAAGATGTCTTTTATTCTCGGAATTTCACCGACACGCTTTCTGATTTACTTTTTTTGAGATTGACATTGCCGTTGGCCGAAATGATTATTCTATCGGCTGGTACGCCGTTGGCAATCATAAAGTTCTGTATGGCACGTCCGCGCTCAAGACTCAGTGTGTAGCATTGTGTATCGTCGCGACCTCCGACATCTATCAGAAATTCTACTTTACCGTCGGTTTGGTTATTGATAAAGGTGGCAAGCTGCTCCAATTGAGTCATTGCAATGGGGCGTAGTTGGGCGGTATTGGGATCGAAAGTTACCACGTCAAGAGGCACAACTCTGTCGCTTGAGGTAAGCACGGGGAATGTGTAGCCTTTCAGCATTGGGGCTTTCTTGTTGGTTGATGTAACCTTCACAGCCGGAACAAAGTATATGCCTGCATCGGCCAAAAGGGCATAACTTTTACCACGATGCAACTGTATGTCTACATAGTGTCCGTCGCCCTGGTAGTTTATGCTTTGTATTATGGCTTGCTGCTCAAGGTCGGCCACACGTACACGCATCAGATAGTCGCCCATGCCAAGCACCTCCACTTGTAACGATTCATAAGGGTTGGTGGCATCGTGAGTGGTGGCCACAGTATAGCAGGCTTGTACGTCGAGTGCGCCACGGCTCGACATGTAAAGGCTTTGCTCGTCGGGAGCAAAACTGATACTTGTCTCGGGGTAGCCACTGTTTATGTCTTTGCCAAGATTTACGGGTGTGCTCCACTCGGTCCAACTGCCCATGTTTTTGCGCTCGGTCATGTAAATGTCGCCGTACCCCAAGCCACCGTGTCCGTCGGAAATAAAATAGAGGGTCTTCAGATTTCGGCTCATGATAGGGCTGCGTTCACTGAACGAGGTATTGACCGTTGGGCCAAGGTTCACAGCCTCACCCCAGCCAAACTGGGTGTATGGTATAAAGTATATGTCAGAGGCCATGGCAGTGTCGCCATGAAAATAGGCTCCGCTGTTTTGAAAATTCATCCCTCCTGGGCGGTCAGAAACCAGGAGTAATCCCGTGCCGTCGGGCAAGAAACAAGCATCGGCTTCGCGGTAGTCGGTATTGACGGGGTAGGGGGGAATATCGGTTACACGCCAGCTATTTCCCTCTCTTTCTGCCATCCAGATGTTGCCTCCGCTGCCAAGTATCATTCGTTGACCACCGTCGTAGAACGAGTATATCTCAAGACCTTCATTCGTTGCGTTCTCAAACTCCACAATTCCGTTGCTTTGCCATTGCCCATTCACCCGTTTGGCATAACAGATACGTTTGCTGCTGCCATTCTCTCTGGTAAAGTAAAGCATTCCATCGGCAGGGTTGTATGTGGGGTGCATGATGTTGTACTGTGCAGAAAACTGCGCCACAGGTTTGCGTCCTGTGGCTGGACGCTGAAGGAGTTGCTTCAGTTCGTTGTATCGTTTTAGTGTCTCGCCTTCGAAACACAAAGCAAAACGATCCATGCGTTCAACAGCGGTCGAGTAGCGACCCGTGGCCACAAGTCCTTGTATCATGCGTTGCATGACCACCAGTGCAAGGCCTTTGCCCGAAGTTCTTCTGATGTAGTCGGCATATTTCGAGAACTCTACTTCCAAGTAGGACTCCGTTAGGTTTATTGCATCAAGCTTTTGGGCCTTTTCAATGTCATTCTCAATGGCTATGGTGTAGGGAAAATCAGAGTTTTCTTGTTTGAATTTAAGTATAGGGTCGCTGTTACCTTCGGCAGTATGCCAGTTGTAGTAGGTTAAAAAAACGTCGTTGTATCTCTCATCATGGCGACAATGTTTTAAGTAGAGTCGAGCCGCCTCAATGTTGTGTTCTTTGATGGCCATTTCGCGCAATCTTGCAGCTGCCTTTTCTCCCAATTCATTGTCGGAGTTGGCTTCGGCAAACGATGCCAACTGTTGTGGCGAGTCAAGGGCGTTGAAATCGGTTGTCATCAGTTTCTCAAGACGGCTCCGTGCGTCCAGATATTCTTTACTTGTTGGGTAGGCTTTCATGAATGTGCGGTAGGCTTCGACAGTGTTTTTTCGTGCTGCCTCGATATAAGCCAAGCGCGCCTTTTGTTTGTTGGCAGCACGCGCCACCGACGGACTGTATTTATATGCTGCGACAATAGAGTCAATGGCCGTTGTGTCGTGTTGGCCATCAAACATTGCAGGGGCTTCTTTCGCCAACAAAGCCTCCATTTTTTCGGCCTCGGCCGTACCACGATAGATATTGATAAAGTGATAATAGCTCTCAGGTGTGCCAGTGGCAATATCTTTTTGCATCACTTTGTTGAGCATCCTTTGTCGCAGCATGCGCACCATTGAGGCATCAAGGTGAAATGCATTCATGTACGACTCCATCTCAATGTCGCTCATGTCAACATTAGACTCAAGTGTCTTGTAGGCAATATCCTTTACCGTTTGTTTCTGTGTGCGTATTGTCCCCAGCGTAATGTTTTTGCGTGCAAGTCGTGTCAACTCGCCTATCTTGTCGCGGTCAAGTAGGTCTATTTGGTTCTTCTCGGCCTTCTCAATGTGTTGCATGGCCGAGGGTAGGTTAGACATTGGGTTTAGTGTGTCGCTGTAAAACACCGACAAGTTGAATAAGGTCTCAACATCGTCGGGGGCTTTGGCATAGGCTTTTTGCAGACGTGCAAACTGTTCGCCGTAGGTTTTCTTCGAGTTTTGAGCCGATGCGCAGGCTATCAAAGTGATTGCAAGTAGTAGGGTTAGCTTTGTTTTCATCGGGCTCACTTTATGCTGTTGGTGATGTTTTGGAATATTGTCTCCATTTCTTCAAAGGTGTCGGCACTTGTTTCAAGCCGAAACTCTATATATGTTTTGCGATCCTTGATGTAGGTAGCCATGAATTGAAAGTCTTTTTTACTGGTTGGACTGGTATAGATACCTATGTGGTTTATGTTTTCTTGTTTGATGCTCCTCAAGGGCGCTTCTTCAAGTGTTTGGTAGGGTTGAACTTCATAGCGTTGGTAGACGAAGTCGAGCAAATCGTCGTAGTCTTGAGAGTCGACGTATATACGCAGCACTGGCAGCGTGGTGTCGCCGTCGGCATCGGTCAGTATCTCGCCAGTGTAGCAGTACAGGTATATTGTCGAGTGGTCGTCAATGTCGAGCGTGCGGACGTAACGCCAACTATCGGCATTGAGGTTGAATTGCAGTCGGGTGGCGGGTATTGACAATTGAGCCTGCGCCTCGGCAAAGGCCACAAGAAAAGTCAGTGCTGTCAGTGCAAGGCGAAGTTTATTCATGTGATTGCATTGTTTTGTTATAGAATGTTATCATTTGCTGTGTTAGGGTAGTGGTGTTGTATTGTTCGGCCACCAGTTGTTGCGCCATGCGACTCATCTCCTCCATCTTTTCGGGGTGGTCGAAGCAGTGTTTCACCTGCTGTGCAAACTCGTTTGCTGTGTCGGCAATGAGCAGATGTGTACCGTTTTCGGCTATTATTCCAGCGGCACCGACGCTGGTGGTTATCACCACCTTGCCAGCAGCCATAGCCTCTATTATCTTAACCCTTATGCCACTGCCACTTAACAGGGGCACAAGGTTTATCTGTTTGCTGTTGATGAAGTAGACTGCATCGGGCACTTCGCCAACCATCACAATGCCATCGTGCTTGCTCTCCATCCATTTGGCAGGCATTTTGCGTCCTGCAAGATAGAGTTTTGCTTGTGGCACAACGCGGTGTATTTCAGGCCACACCTTGTTCATCAGCCATTCTACCCCCTGACGGTTAGGCCGCCAGTCCATCGAGCCAATGTGAAACAGCGAGTAGGGCTCGGCTTCGACGCTTGGACTTTGCTCGGGCTCGATGCCAAACGGTATGGCCACAATCGGTCGGCGACACCCCATTTGGCGGAACGCATCGGCATCTATGTCGGTGATACACATCACTCCGTCGTAGTCGTTGACGTGCTCTTGTTCGTAGGCTCGCAGGGTTAGTGCCAAATGGTTAAGATACGATCGCTTGAAGCCCATGTGGGCGCAAGCTGCCATTTGTCGCCAAATGAGATGCTCAACGTTGTGGGCTCGAAGCACTATCGGGGCTGTTGAGTATTTTCTTATCACCGACACGTAGGGGGTGAGGAAGATGCTTTCAACGTGTATGATGTCGTAGTGGTTGGCGCAGAGCAGGTCTTTAAGCCGTTGGGCAAAGGCTGTGCTGCGGTAGCGTTGCACGTTGTACGACTCGCCACACAGCATGGCCACAGCGGCAGGCAGTGGTTTAACAGCAAGGTCGATGTGCACCGCCTCAATGCCCGTCTGGTCTACATAGGGTTGATCGGTTGGGGCAAGACGCAACGGATGTTTGTCGCTCTCCACGCAAAGCACTTTCACCGTGTGCCCTGCGCGCAACAATCCCTGCGTTACGCTATTCATCGCCATCGAGCCTCCATCCAACGGTGGGTAGGGTGGCTTGTTGCACAGTTGCAGTATGTTCATACTGCCGCTTTAACGACGATAGCGTTGCTTTATTGCACGGGCGCGAAATATTTGTGTTGCGAAACCTGCCGTTAGTCCTTGGGCAGTTGCTTAAAGCCTTTACCCAGTATCTCGGCGCTATTCATGATGTTGACAAATGCCTCGGGATCTATGTGGTGCAAAGCCGAGCGCAGCTTCACCATGTCGGAACGTTCAAGGGTGATATACACCATTTTGCGTTCGGCTCCTTGATACATACCCGTGCCAGTAAGGCATGTGGCTCCGCGTTGCAACTCGTCAACCACATATTGGCGTATCTCGTCGGGGTGGTCGGTTACGATAAACATGGTCTTGTAGCTCTTCATCCCGTCCACCACCAGGTCTATCACCTTGCCTTCAATCACTATGATGATAATCGAGTAGATGGGCAGGCGGATGTCGCCAAAGGCAATGAGCGTGGTCAGTGTGATGCAACTGTCGACAATCATCACCAGCGTGCCGAGCGATATTTTGGTGTACTTGTGCAGAATCATTGAGATGATGTCCGACCCACCCGATGTGGCTCCAGAGCGGAAAATCATGCCTATAGCAATGCCATAAATCAGTCCGGCCACCATCGTGTTGAGGAAATAGTCGGGACGGAAGAATCCCCCGTCATGGGGTATCGGCACCAGGGTCTGTGTGCCGTCGGCGGCAGCCATGATGCTGCCCTCGTGGATGAGCGGATTGTAGCCCCACACGCTCTCAAGTACCCATGTGAAGAAGAAGATTAAGATGGTTGACAGAATGGTCTTGAACCCGAATTTCGGCCCCAAAATGAGGGTTCCTATGATGAGCAATGGCACGTCCATGCAGATGGCATAGTAGGATATTTTCCACGGCCAGAGGGTGTTAAACACGTTGCTCAAACCGTAGGTTCCGCCAGGTGCCATGAGATAGGGGTTGACAAACATCACGTCGCCCACGGCGAAAAGTGCGCTACCAAGCACCAGCAGGGTGTAGGCCACAAGTTCGTTTTGCCATTTCTTTTCAGTTGTTGCCATTGTCTTAATGTATTGTTGTTCAGGGTATTTATCGCTATAGCTGCCACGCTGGCAGCGTGTGCAAAGTTAGTCATAAATATTGGTTGTGTCGGGTGGGACAATGTTTTTGTGGGCTGGGGGGAGGAAAAACAGGTTTTTGCACACTGCAAGTGGTTTGGCTGCGCATAAAGAGTTACCTTTGCAGACACAAACATTTAACATCTTTTCTCCGATGAATGCGCTGCTTGTAACGCTTGTTGTGCCGTTTTTGGGCACCATGCTTGGGGCTTCTTTTGTGTTTTTTATGCGTCGCGACATGCCCACTGGCCTACAAAAAACGCTCCTTGGCTTTGCCTCGGGGGTGATGGTGGCGGCATCGGTGTGGTCGTTGCTCCTTCCGTCGGTCGATATGTGTGCCAATCGCGGTGCGGCATCGGTGTTGCCAGCGGCCATTGGGCTGCTGGCAGGCATGGGTTTTTTATTGTTGATCGACATGCTTACGCCCCACCTTCATCCAGGGTCGTCGAGTCCCGAGGGACCACGATCGCGCCTTTCGCGCACCACTATGCTTGCCCTTGCGGTAACCATTCACAACCTGCCCGAGGGCATGGCGGTGGGCATTGTGCTGGCCGGAGCCGAGCAGGGTGCCGGTGGCATGTCGGCTGCAGCAGCCATGGCGGTGGCTTTGGGCATTGCTGTGCAGAACATTCCCGAAGGAGCCATCATATCCATGCCCATGCGTGCTGCGGGCAACTCGCGCTGGCGTTCGTTTGTGGTCGGTAGTCTCAGCGGTGCTGTCGAGCCCATCGGGGCAGTGGCCGTGTTGCTTTTGGCACACCTGCTTGTGCCCATCATGCCCTATATGCTGGCTTTTGCTGCTGGCGCAATGCTCTATGTGGTGGTCGAAGAGTTGATACCCGAGGCTTCGGCAGGCAGCCACTCCAATCTCGGCACCATTGGTTTCGCAATCGGATTTGTGCTCATGATGGTGCTCGATGTGGTGATGGGTTGATGTTTTTTTCTTTTCATACGGATAAATTACCTATGTGTTTGGTACATAGGGCTCTGCATGCGTCAATCATGATCCAACGCAGTTGCCACCATGTAGGTGTCATGTAGGTATCAACTAAGGCCGTTCTTCAGTCGTTCTTCAGTTGTTCTTCAGTCAGTCACTGAAGAACACCTGAAGAACGACCTTACTTGCCCCCAAGTTGATGCTTTTTTGGCACAAAATTTGACGCAATGAATTATAGAGTGGCATCCATGTGGCCACGTCGGTGATGGCCACATGCATCATGCCGTCGACACACGAATATGCAGATTGAACTGGTTTTACTCGTCCTGTCGCTCCTTTTTTTTGCCAGCATCATGGCTGGTAAAGCAGGTAGCCGTTTTGGTGTACCCGCGTTGTTGTTGTTTTTGGCTGTCGGCATGCTGTTTGGCAGCGACGGTCTGGGCATACACTTTGAAAGTCTGAAAGTGGCGCAAATGGTGGGCACGGTGGCTCTCAGTGCCATACTTTTTTCGGGCGGGTTGGACACAAAGTTTGCCGACATAAAGCCCGTGCTGGGTGCTGGTCTTTCGCTGGCCACGTTGGGTGTGCTGCTCACCGCTGTGATAACTGCCCTGGTGTTGTGGCTGGTGGCTGGAACAAAACTCGGAATAGGCTTCATGCTTTGCCTGCTTTTGGCCTCGACCATGAGTAGCACCGACTCGGCATCGGTGTTTTCCATTCTGCGAGGCAAGGGGTTGAACTTAAAAAACAACCTCCGTCCGACGCTCGAACTTGAAAGCGGCAGCAACGACCCCATGGCCTATTTGCTCACCGTTACGCTCATCTCGCTGGTGCAGCAGGGTGGAAGCCCCAATATTGGGTCGGCTGTGGTGCTGCTGGTAGTGCAACTGTTGGTGGGAACGCTGGCCGGATGGCTGTTTGGCAAAGGCTTGGTGTGGATAATCAATCACATAAATCTTGAAAATGTGGCGCTCTACCCAATACTGGTGCTGGTGAGTTCGTTCTTTGTTTTTGCTGCTACTCATTTCATGTTGGGCAACAGCTATTTGGCTGTCTATGTGGCAGGATTGGTGGTTGGCAATAGCCAATTTGTTCACAAACGCTCTACTCGAAACTTCTTTGATGGCGTGTCGTGGTTGGCACAACTCTCAATGTTCCTCACGTTGGGTCTGCTGGTCAATCCCTCCGAGCTAAAAGAGGTGCTTGTGCCGGGGCTGATTGTCAGTGTGGTGATGATATTTGTCAGCCGTCCGCTGGCGGTGCTGGTGTCGTTGTTGCCCTTCCGTCGTTATACCATGCGCGACCGTTTGTTTGTGTCGTGGGTGGGGTTGCGTGGTGCGGTACCCATCATTTTTGCCATCCTGTGTCGCGCTTCGGGGGTGCCTCATAGCGACACGATGTTCAACATCGTCTTTCTGTGCACCCTTGTGAGCCTTGTGGTGCAAGGCACCACATTGCCACTGGTGGCCAAATGGCTGGGTGTGCTTGCCCCGATCGAGAAACGAGCGCAGGTTAAGAATTTCGACATCGACTTTCCAGAAGAAATAAAGTCAACCTCGTCGGAGATAGAAATCACGGCCAAGATGCTTGAAGGAGGTAACCGATTGATGGATTTGAAGATGCCCGCCAAGACGCTTGCCATTATGGTGAAGCGGGGCGAAAGCTTTTTTGTGCCAACGGGAAAGACAACCCTCCTGCCTAACGATCGCTTGATGGTGATAACCGATGACCTTCAAGCTCTCGACGACACCCTTAAAGCACTCGGTGCAGAACCGCAACAAGAGCAGCCCCGCACCGAGAAAAGGAAATGGACAAGTATGTTTTTCGACGACAGTGCTACTTGAGTGTTTCGTCGAAACGCACCATGTCTATCAGTCTCACCCCGTCAAGCCACACCGCAATGCAGCCCACTGCTCCGTTTGAGGCATCGGCCCATTGGCCTATGGGTTGTAGCGTCAGGGCATCAACTATCTCAAAATATTCGGGCTCGAAGCAAAGACCGTCGGGCAGAGGATTCATCTGGTGATAGGCCGCCAATGTCTCCATAACCCACTGTTTCACATCGTCAACCTCCTCGTATTCGGCCATCTCTACTGCCTGCTGCAAAGTGTCGTAGATGGCTGGGGCTGCTTGGCGCGCTGCAGCCGAAAGACGTGCATTGCGACTGCTCAGTGCAAGACCGTCGTCGGCTCGAACAATGGGGCACTCAACGATGTCAATGTCGTACTTTATTTGCCGTAGAAGTTCACGTATCACCGCTATCTGCTGATAGTCTTTTTGTCCGAAATAGGCTCGATGGGGCTGCGCAAGATCGAACAATCGACGCACCACCACCGCCACACCCGAGAAGTGTCCTGGACGTTGTGGCCCTTCCATCACCTCTTCGATTGCTCCAAAATGGTATGTGTCGGTAACGGGTTGGGGGTACATCTCGGCCACTGTGGGGGTGAACACATACAACGCCTGTGCCTTGCGGTCGACGCAGTCGCGCTCGTACTGCTCAATTAGTTGCAGGTCGGCCTCTATAGTGCGCGGATATTTTTCAAGGTCTTCTTTATTATTAAACTGGATTGGGTTCACAAAAATGCTCACTACCACTGTGTCGTTTTGTTGCAAAGCACGACCAATGAGCGATAGATGCCCCTCGTGCAACGCACCCATAGTTGGCACCAAGCCAATAGTCTTACCCTCGTTGCGCACTTTTTCAACGGCTTGTTGCAACTCTAAAGCCTTGTCAATATGTATCATGTTGTTTGGAAACTATAAGATTAGTCGTTGATTTCTTCGTAGTGAGTGAAACCCTCATCGTCGGTGTCGTCGGACGTGTCGTGTCTCTCGACAAAGTCTTTGCGCTGGCTGCGCTCTACTTGCCACTCTAAAAGATAGTTGATTCCTGTAATGATTAGGCTTAAAAGCAGTGCCCAACCTAAACCGTCGACCTTAAAACCACCCACCATCCCCGATGCCATAAGTACGATTAAGGCGTTGATGACAAAAATGAAAAGCCCCATGCTTACGATGGTCACCGGTAGGGTTATGACCACAAGTATAGGGCGCACAAGATTGTTTAGCACTGAAATGACAAAGGCCGTAGCCATGACAGCCCAAAAAGAATCGACCCGTACACCTGGCAACAACCAAGCTCCAAGCATCACCGCCATTGCCAATACCAACACACGGGTGAGGCATCCTTGTTGGCTCGACTGAAAATTGTCGCCACTTTGAAACACAATCTTCATATCTCCACTATGCCTTTGCCCTGCCGTGTTATAACGAAGTCGGCCGTACAATCAATTACCGTCGACACTTCGTCGGTGGCTAATCCGCCATCAACCACCACGTGGACCTGCCTTCCAAAGCGTTCGTGTATAAGTTCGGGGTCGGTATACTGCTCTGGCTCATCGCCCGAATCGCCCAATGGACGTACCGAGGTACATACAAGAGGCGTTCCAACATCCTCAATTATAGCTCTTGCCACCTCATTTGATGGCACCCTGATACCTATCGTGCGGTTGGCATTCTGGTAGGTTCGCGGCACATTGCCGTTGGCTTCAAGAATGAAAGTAAACGGGCCAGGTAGGCATTGCCGTAGCAGGGCAAACGTTGGTTTGTCTAAAGGACGAAGATACTCCGATGCTTGGCTCAACGAGGCACACATCAGCGCATACTTTGCTTGCTTGATGTTGTATCCCTTCATCCTTGCAATCACGTCAACAGCCTGTCGATGCTCTATTCCACATACAAAGGCATAAAGTGTGTCGGTCGGTATGATGGCCACTTTGCCATCGCGCAAGGCCGAAGCTACTTGCCTCACTTCACGCGGATTGGGGTTCTCTTCGTATATTCTTGTTATCATAAATGTGGCTGCAAAAGTACAACTTATTTTTATGTAAAATAAAAATGCTATGGTGAGCGTTAACGCATGTATGAAACGCAGATTATGCTTTTGGGGGGTGTTGATGGCCATAACACTGACGGTAGGCGCACAGAAAGGCGTCTTCAATAGGTACTTTACTGGAGGGACACTCAGAGTTGATATGGTGCGCAGTGGCAATAGCCATGCCGATACGTTGAATGTGGTTAGGTTTGTAGACCGCGATGCTGCGTGGCATGGATCGAGAACGAACCTTATAGACACGCTTAATGCAGGGCAGTACCGCGTGATTATGACCGACAAACGTAGCGGAAATATCATTTGGCAACACACCTACAGCTCGTTGTTTGCTGAATATGCTCACACCGAAGTTGCAAAAAGCCGTGCCGAATGGTTTGAAGAGGTGCTGCTTATGCCTATGCCAAAGCGCGAGGTGGTGCTCACGTTTCAGCGCCGCGATGCAAAGTTGGTTTTTATCGACGACCTTGTTGTGCCGTTCAATCCTCGCACTTCTTCCATAGAAAATAGAATTCCATTGGGTTCAGTACGCCTACTTGAGCAACATGGCGACCCCGCTGTTAAGGTTGATGTGGCGATTGTCGCGCAGGGCTACGATACAGTTTCGGAGGAGCAACTGAGTATAGACTTCTACCGTATGCGCGAGATGCTATTCAGTTACGAGCCTTTTGCTTCGAGGCGTTCAGACTTTAATCTCTACGGAGTTAAGGGCAATGTGGGTGCAAAAGACGGAGTTTTGGGTGCGGATCGATATGTGATGACCAAAGATGTGTTTAGGTTGCACGATGTTTTGGCCGATGCACCATGCGACTATGTTGTGATTATGGTTAATAGCAGTAAGTACGGTGGTGGGGCAGTGTATAATTTTTACGCTACAACCACCCTGCACGATATGGCCGATCTTGTGTTAACTCACGAACTTGGGCATGCTATTGGTGACCTCGCCGACGAATATGTTGACGAGGATCTTTCCTATTCAGATATACACTTGAGGGATGTAGAACCCGTCGAGCCCAACATTTCCAACCTCAAAGACTTTGGCAGCAAGTGGCAATCCATGTTGCCGAAAGGCACATCAGTGCCCTCATCGATGCCTCAACCCGACGATCGCCGTGCATGTGGACCATTGGGAGTTTATGAGGGAGCCGGCTATGCACAGCACGGGGTGTATCGCCCGACACCTCATTGCATGATGCGCGACTATGCTCCGTTCTGCCCTGTGTGTAGGCAGAGGATGGATTCGATGTTAGATAAATATGTGAAATGAAGCGTTACACAATGCTTTCGAGCCTTGCAATGGCTCTTTTTTTTATTGCCTTCTTTTGCACTTCTTGCAACGACGAAGCTTTTAGCGACGCCACCTCTGGCGATTTGGCTTTTTCTGTCGACACGCTTACTTTCGATACGGTGTTTACCACCGTCGGTACTACGACACGTCAACTGCGTGTTTACAACGTCAGTGGACGCGACTTGCGACTCTCTTCGGTGGCTCTTGCTGGTGGACGTGCCAGCCGTTTTCGCGTCAATGTCGACGGCGACACGGCTCTTGTGGCGCGCAACGTCGAGATTTTGGCTGGCGACAGCATCTTCATCTTCGTTCAAGCATGCATCAATCCCAACGAGCAGAACTCTCCTTTCTTGGTCGAGGATAGTATCTTGTTTGGCAATGGGCAACGGGTGGTGCTTTCGGCATGGGGCAGAAATGCGATTTATCACCGTGCTTTGCAGGTCAATGGTGTGGCACACATCGACTGCGCAGGGTGGGATCACAACCGTCCGCACGTGATTATTGGCACTGTGGTTGTTGACAGTCTGAACACATTGACCTTGAATGAGGGCGACGAAATATATATGGCCGCTGGAGCATTGCTGGCTGTTGATGCAGGTGGCTCCATAGAAATTCGTGGTTCGGCAGCACGACCGGTGCTCATAACGTCAATTAGGCACGATGGTTGGTACGACACACTGCCCGGTCAGTGGAATGCCTTGTGGCTCTCGCCTGGTTCGGTGAACAATGTCATCGACCATGCAGTGATCGAGAATGGCACGCTTGGCATTGTGGTTGACACCAATGTCAATGCTCATCCGACACTTGAGATGAGCAACTGTGTGGTGCGGCAGATGTCGCATACGGGCATTATGGGACGAGGTGCGTATGTCAAAATGCGCAATGTGTTGATATACCAGTGTGGCACGGCTACGTTGTGGTGGCGTTACGGAGGCCGATACGAGGTCGCGCAATCAACCCTTGCGGGCTACTGGCACTATGGTGGCAGGTCAAATCCCGAGGTGGTTCTCAACAACTGGTACACCTCGGCCGATGGCCAAACCGTGTTGCGACCACTGTTGCAGGCCGATTTTGTGCGCTGCATCATTTACGGCACTTATCCCCAAACCGAGGTCCTCATTGACAGCAATTCGGCAGCCGAGATGAACTATCGCTTCTCCGAGAGCCATGTTAAGGGTGTTACGTCCAATGACGACCCGCAGTTCGAGGCCCCCCTGTCGGGCAACTTTAGGCTTAAGGCAGGTTCGGTGGCCGAGGGATTGGGCTATCAATACGACAATTGATTTCACTATGTACGAATATTTCAAAGGCAAACTTTCGCAGCTTGAGCCCACGCAAGCTGTGGTTGAATGTGGCGGAGTGGGCTATTTGCTCGAAATAACGCTCAACACCTACGAGGCCTTGCGGCGCTCGCAGACCGACGTGGTGTGTCTCTATGCCCACCATGTGGTGCGCGAGGATGCTCAGCAGCTCTATGGTTTCAGCGATTTGGCTGAGCGCTCGATGTTCCGACTGCTGGTATCAATCAGCGGTGTGGGCAACCAAACGGCAAGGGTGATATTGTCGTCGCTCACCGTCGACGAACTTCGCAATGCCATCTCGACTGGCGATGCCCGCCGTGTGCAGCAGGTGAAAGGTATTGGAGCCAAGACAGCGCAACGCATTGTTCTTGAACTGGCCGACAAGATGGCGGGCACTGTAGCCACGGGTGGTGCGGCTACAGGCCGTGCGCCCGAGCGCGACGAGGCCATCACCGCACTCATCACCCTGGGTTATGCCAAGGCTGCTGTCGAGAAACTGTTGCTGTCCGAGCAATGGGTGCGTCCCGATGGCAGTGCCATGAGCGTTGAAGAAATAATTAAAGAGGCTCTGCATCGACTCTAAATTCCCTGTTCAACAAACCATCAAGTAGGGGCTATCTTGGTGTCAAGTAAGGCCGTTCTTCAGTTGTTCTTCAGTCAATGACTGAAGAACAACTGAAGAACGACTGAAGGACAGCCGAAGTTGATACCTACTTGAGTGGGTTTTGTTCTACTGTTGCTTATGGCGTTTTGCGAAGTGGCGCACCACAAAAAAGGCCACAACCACGCCCAATAGGGCAACAATTATGATGCTGAGTTGGCTGCTGTAACGCTCTATCACTGTGGGGTCGGCGGCACGATAGGCCAAATGGCCAAGCAATGCCAAAATGCAGTTCCACACCAGTGCACCGAGGGTGGTGTAGAGCGAGAACACAAACAGGTTCATACGGCACAATCCGGCTGGAATGGAAATGAGTTGACGTATGACGGGGATGAGTCGTCCCACCAGCGTAGACACCACACCATGCTTGTTGAAGTACTCTTCGGCACGTTGCACTTTCTCGGCCGAGAGTTGTAACAGTCGCCCCCATCGACTGTTGGCAAAGGCATAGATGATGGGGCGTCCCAACCAGCGAGCCAAAAAATAGTTTATCAGTGCACCCAGCAATGCCCCCAGGGTGCCCACCACTACGATGAGCCACACCTTCATTCCGCCGTTGCTTTGTGGATTGGAGGCCACGTAAACTGCTGGTGGAATAATCACTTCGGAGGGGAATGGAATGAACGAACTTTCAACGGTCATCAGTGCGCCCACGGCAGTATAGTTCATGTGGGCATCGTACCAGTGCAGCACCGAGGCTACCCACCCCGACGATTGGGCGTCGCCACGCACTGTTTCGGCTATGTTGTTGGCTGATTGCGCCTGAAGCGACGGTGTGGCACAGATAAGGATGAGTGAAAGGAGCAACTGTTTTGGCATGAATGTTTTCATGATTTAGTGGATTGAGAGCGGTTTATTCTTCTTCAAAAAAAGAGGCAAAAAGAGGGTGCTCTGTCATTTCGGGACACACTTGACGTGCCATGTTGAGGTCGGCATCGTCGATGAGCGACAGGGCATTGTTGTAACGATTTTGGCGGAAATAGGCAGCCATGAGGAAAGTGCTGTAGAACGAGTCGTGAGGGTAAACCGAGAGCATTTCGGTGGCGCGACTTATTGCCTCGTCGAGAAAGTCGTTGCGGTAGAGAAATTCCACATACACCTGTCCGTGCTGTTCGGTGCATTCGGCCGATTCGAGTAGCTCGTTGTATAGTTCTCGTGCTCGGTCGATTTGTCCCGTAAGGTCGCACACCACAGCGGCATTGTACAGCACCACGGTGGCATGTGGGTCAATTGCGAGAGCGCGCTCGATGTATTGCTCGGCTGCCGAGCGGTCGCCGAGGTCGATATAGCACAGTCCGAGCGACGAGATGGCATCGACGTTGTTTGGGTTTTGTTCGAGCACTCGGCGATAGTAGCTCACGGCTACGGCCAAGTTGTTGTGTCGGGCATACAAATTGGCCAGCATGCACATGTGATTTTGACGAGCCTCGGGGTCGTCGAGGTCGTCGATGGCATGCTTTAGTGTGTCGGCGGCTTCGGTAAAGTGTCCCAGTTCTTCGTGTACGTAGCTCAACTCGACGTATACCTCGGTATAGGTGCGGTCAATGGTCAATGCCAACTCAAATGCCTCGATGGCCTGCTCGTATTGCCCCATTGAGGCGCAGGCGAGGCCGAGGAAAAACCATGCTTCTTTGCAGTAGGGTTGGCGTTCGGTGAGCGAACGTAGTGTGCCCATGGCCGAGTCGGTCTTGCCGGCTCCACGGCAGGTGTCGTAGAAGTCGGCCACGGTGGCGGCATCGAAAGTGTCGGTTGAGAGGGCTTTGTTGTAGTAGAGAATGGCACGGTCGTCGTTTGCCATGCGGTAGTACTCTTCAGCTATGTTGGCATACACCCGCCCCAGTTCCCATCCGTCGGCGGCTGCACGCAAAAAGCAGGCTATTGCTTCGTGATGGCGGTCGCTGGCTCCATAGGCCACCCCAAGGGCATAGTCGATGTCGGTGTTGTCGGGTTCCAACTGTTTCAGGGTGTTGAGCATGTCGATGGCATCGTCGTATTGCTGGCGTGCTACGAGCAGTTGCGCCCTGCGCCGACGTATGGCATTGCTGTCGGGGTAAAGTCGTTCGGCATAGGCAATGGCTTTGGATAGTGGTGGTATGTTGCCGTTCTCAAGATAGTAGTCGATGATGATTTCCAACTGGTCAACATCGAAGAATGGTTGTTGGCCGTTGAGCACTGTTTGTTCGAAGCGAAGCACCAATTGCTTCACCTCGCTGTCGTAGTCTTTGAATCTGTCGTTGCTCATCTGAATGACACTCTGATGGTCAGACCGCCTTTGGTGGTCGAATTGGGGTAAGCGTTTGAAATGAAGGGTGTGTTGATGTTGGTTTGGAAAAATGCACGAGCGGTTATGGCAGTGCTCAGCGCATATTCGGCCGAGAGTTCGATCATCCACACCTCGCTGCCCGATGATATTTGGCTCAAGTTCTGACTTATCTTTCTGATGTTGGTCTTGTTATTATTGTAGGTTAAGTTCAGGTTGAGCACCACGTCGCTTTTTAGGTTGTGGGTTTTCTCGGCAAATTTCACTTGAAATGCAACGTCCTTGATGCGGTAGCCTGCTCCGACGGTTATACCCTCGCGTGTGGTCTCGGTCAGTTGGTTGTTGGAGAACGAGAGTGCCAACGTGCGGTTTTTCTGGATGGAGAAGTTAAACTGCATGCTGTTTACCATGTTTACCGCTACACGAATCAAAGGATTGAACTGCTCGCTCATCACAACACCCTCCATGCTGACGGGGGCAATATAGTCGCCCGTGGCGTTGGTGATGCTCTCGCTACCATAGTCGTAGCCATTGGTGGCAGAGAGGGCTGCATCGGTATAGTAGTTGCCTATGGTGTAGTTGGATGAATAGCGGTGAGATAGGGCTATGTTGGTAAACCATTTTTTCAAGAATTGCACCTTGTTGAGCCCTGTGTAGTTGACGCTCCAGTTGGGCAGAGGCATGCGCATGAACGGCGAGAAAGAGGAGGTGCCAGCATCGTGCCCCAGGTAGGTGGCAAGGAAAGAGGTGAGAAGCACCGTTTGCGAGTTGGGGCTGTAGCCTGCAGGATAGTATTCGCCACTGGTTGAATCGAGCACTTGTTGCGACGTGTAGGGGTCGTTGTTCATCTCGGCCAGTCGATTTGCAACTATCAAACGGTTGGATAGGAACGAAGAAAAGAGACGGTCGCGGTTGGTGAAGGCTGTGGGGAAGCTCCACACCGTACTGGTGTAGTTGCCTGTCATTACGTAGGATAGTGGTCCTTGCACATCGTCGTATTCGGAGAGATACTTGTAGTAGTATTCTTCTCGGGTTGACTTGTTTTGCGATGCGTTGAGCTCGATACGAAAGTCGCGTAGAGGTTCGAGTGAGGCTTGCATGGAGAAGGTGCGACTCTCGGTGGCTTCTTGGGGCATGTTGAAAAGTGAGTCGCGGCTTAAAAGGTCGGCATCGAGCAGGCGCTGATCTATGCGTTGGCCGTAGCCTAACACGTATCCTGCCCATGGTGCCCAAGCGTTTTGAGGGTCAAGTCCCACGAACATGGGCTTGCCCATATATCCTGGTATGTTAGAGCCAGAGTTGATGCTGTATTGTGCATTTATGTTTTTCACTCCCGCTATGAAGCGCAACCCAAATTGAGCGGCTTGTTTAAGCGTTTGTTGCCACTTGTCGCGTCGCAAGCTGTCGGCCATTGCAATGGAATCTTTGGCTGTTAAGGGTTTTGTTTGCTGTGGCTTTCGCGGTTGATTGCGTTGTGGCGTTGACGAGTTGGCTGTTAGGGCTTTACGAACAATGGGTATCTTGTTGTAAAGCATGGTCATATTTGCTTGAGCCGACATTTGTAGGGTGGTGGAACTCTGAAGGGTGCCACCAAGTGTTTTTAGGGCTTGAGAAGCCCCTTGATAGTTGTATGTGGTGCGGTAGGAGAGGGGCATTCGTAGAAATTCCATGTAGGGAAGTTTGTTTACAGGCAATTCATAGTTGGCTGCTATCATCTGTTGGAAGTGTTGGATGTTACCCCCTTGCGATATAGAACGCCAGATAGAGTCGCTGCCCGAGCGAGTCTCAATGCGCCCAATAGGTTCTTCGATCTGAGCACTGGCGTTGGCCGAGTATTGAATATGAAAACTGCGAGATAGGTCGTATTGCAGACCGTAGTTGCGTTGCCATGTGAATTGTTTGTAGTAGGTGGGTTTGATGATGACGAGTGCGGCACTTTTGTTGCGCATCATCGTTTCTTCAAAGTCGCGATACATCTCTGTAGAAAACGTCAAATTCTTCGGGAGATAGTAGAAGTTTATATCGCGTATGATTTTCCAGTTACGATGCCTAAAAAGTTTGACTTTGTCGAAAGGCTTTACGGGCTTTGGTTGCAAGGTGTAGGAATAGGTCAACCCTCCACGATGTTGATCTTTGTTGTAATGGTCGGTTTCTTCGTCCGACATACGCTCTCGGCTGTAGGCATATGAAAAGGCAAAGTTCTCAATGTCGTATAGATGTGTTTTTGACGTCCCTTGAGATGTGCGGTTCTTCTTGACGTTTGAGAGTGTGAGGTTGGTAGAACTCTTTCGTTGTTGCGTCATTTGCCTCACGCTGTCGCGTTCGGCAGCGGTTTGGAATGTAGCAAGGTCGTCGGAGAGCAACACATCGGGGTTGTATGGGTTGTATTCTGGACTACCATTCTCACGGTTATAATCTAAATAGAACGGTATATGCCATCCCCATTTCTCGGGAAGAAGTTTGCCCAACTCAACGTCGAGCGTGGCCTGCATTGTCAACAGGTTTACCAAATCCTCCTTTATCAGAGGGTCTTCAAGGTTACCAAAATAGGCCGTGGTGTAAGAGCCGTATAGCGATAGATTTCCAAGATCGGCCAAATTTGTTTTTGCAAGGGCCATTGCAGCCCATCCCCCCTTATCGGTATATTCGGTCAGTCGTAGCTCGTTTAGCCACACTATGACCGATTTGGGCAACATGTCGTTACCATCGGTAAGGCTTTCTTTTTTGGGGTTGCGAATACCTATCATTATAACTTTCACCTTACCAAGATTGGGGTTGCCAAGCACAGTGTATTTCTTTCCATCAACAACCTCGGTATACAGGCGCGATGCTGCATAGTTGCCTTCGCCGGCGCGTATCTTGGCATTGCGATTAGTCTTTATCTGGGTGAGGGTCTTGAGATTTATGTCTACGTTGTTTGCCTCTGGCCATATAGCATAAGCATCGTCCGAAGGGGTGTACCATGGGGTTAGTACGAGTGGTAATTCATACTCGTAGTAGTTTCCTGTGTAGTCGTTACCAAGACGTACAAATAGCGCCAGTTGGTTGTCTTCAAGTATGTCGGTTTGATACTTCTTTTCTGCATGTACAAACAGTTTCAAATGTCCGTAGTGACGCATGTCGTAGGAGGTAGAACGATAGATGGCTCGCGCATCACCACTTGCAAGTTGGTCTACATCCATTGCCACCGACTGCTCGTTAAGTTGGGTGTAACTGTTGCTTGAGGCATACCACTCTTCGCGTTCGATACCTGGGGGGAGTATGTATGGCACTGGTTGACGGGTGCCGTTCTCCTCAATGTTTACAGTAGAAATGCTGAACGTGGTGTTCTCGTTGCCACCAGTTGTATAGTCGCCAGGTTGAAGCAGGTCCTCACTATATTTTCGCCAAGTGGAATAAACAAGGTCAAGTGTGGCGAAACGCAATATGATAGGTTCGTCGAATTGGTTGAGGAACATACGCATAAAGCGAATAGACTGAAAGCCGTTGATGTTACCCACTTTTTGGTCGGGTTCACGTATGGGAATGCGAAACTGATACCACTTACATGTTGTCGACTCGCCATTGGGCAATTGCACATTTCGTGCTTCTTGTATGTCAACAATGTGGTTCTGCCCGATGACCATATTGTCTGGGTGCAGGTTGATTACGTATTGGTAGTAGTTTTCCGATTCGCTCAAAGTATTGTCCTTATTTATGTCTTCCACGTTGGGATATGACGAGGCTGCTGTTGAGTAACTCTCTTCGTTGTCGCTGTCGGATGGCGAGTTGCCCTCGGGATTGTTGTAGTATTTGTAGCGATCGGTGATCTTTACGTCATTGGCATCGTAGTACGATGAGCGGAAATAACGGAAGTCGTCGCTCGAAGGGTCGGCCAAGGCCAGTTGGTAGGCTTGCGAGTTCTCGCCATAACGGAGGGCTATCTTGTTCAGATAGTCGGCAAAGAACGATTGCTCGTCCTCAATGCCATGGGTCGAACTCAAGCCATCGTAGCCCACGTCTTGATACTTGCGTGCTTCTTCGTCGTTATCGAATGCGTTGACAATGGGCTGGGTAGTAGGTACACGTCCCCATATAGTGGTGTCGACGTTGGTTACCACCGCCGATGTGGGTAATCCGTTTTCAAAGCTTTTCCTCCCGTCGCGAAGTATGTCCTCGCTCACATCACCAAGGTTAATGAACAGTTTACCTCCACTGTGCGAGGGATTTTCTATGAAGGGGTCCATCAACCAAAATTCCAGGGTTTCTATGTTCTGTGTCTCAAAGTCGGTGTAGTCCAGTTTGCGCATGATACCACCCCAGCGGGTACGAGGGTCGTTAAGCCTACCATCGGCATCTACACCAGCGCTGTAGGCGGTGGGCTCCACGTCGTAGTTGTAGGGACCTCTTTCTGCGGGATAGAAGGCCAAGTTCATCTCATAGATATTGGTCGGATTGCCAGCAGCAAGGTCTTTGTTGGGGAATACCTCCTGCTCGTAGATGCGACGAGCGTAGGGCTTCGACCTGTCGTCGTCGGTGATGTTACGCGGAGAATATGAATTGTAGAAGTCGTCGCTTATTCTGTACCATGCTATTCTGGCGCGGTTGAAACCGTAGGCCAAACCACTTCCTGGCACCGTCTCGGGAAACATGGGTTGTGTGTTGGCGTGGTCTTGGGGGGTGCTGGCCAACGACCATGCCGATATGCCTTTTAAGTCAATGCTGCTTTCTGCCCCTTCAAAGTCGTCAATGTACGACACGCTTCCCTCGCTCGAACCCAAATGGCTCATGCCAGGAATGAAGTGGGCAAATTCGGCGTTGAGACTCAAATTCGACGGGGCCTTTGTAGAGAAACCTGGCAGCATATCTACCAGCTTTGTTACCCACGGAGCCTCGTGTCGATAGTTCACGTCAAGCCCCCAGATGGTGTTGCTTGTGGGTTCATCGCCGAAGTTGTTTTTCTGGGTCATGGGCTTCTCGTGCAGGTTCATCACGGTGGCACCGAGGTTAAAATCGGGGGCAAATTCGTAGTTCAGGTGCAGGCCAAGCATGCGTTTCGTTGTCATGCTGAACGAGTTGTTTTCGCTGCTTACGCTTATCGGTGTACCCGACGAGAGGATGCTTTCGTTGATGATGCGTACGGTACCCATAGTGTAGTCTACCGTATAGTCAACATTTTCTATCAGTGGCACTCCTCCTGCCGTAACGCTTACCGACCCTTGTGTTACGCTATATCCCAGCGATATTTCGCCACTTATGTTGGTGGTGTAGTAGCCTTCAAGGTAGAATTTGTTGCGGTCGGCGTATTGTTGAGCCAATGCACGAGTCATGGTGTAGAGAGAGTCGTAGCAGTACTGGTCGGCGAAGGAGTTGTTGCCCAATGCCTGGCGAAGGTCTTTGCCAAAAGGTTCTACGGTGGGAAAGTATATCCTACCGGTGGTAGACTGTATCAATCCACCTTTGAAAGCTGCCGAGTCGAACCAGTCGAATACACCATCGGCATAATAGTTGCTCTGTATGGCATCCATGCGGTCAAGGCCAAACACTTCTATCAATGGTGTGCCCTCGCGTGGCCCTTCAGTAAAGTAGCCCACGCCGAGACCTGCTTCGGGGTCTTCATAGAGTATGTTGAGGCGAAAGTTGTCGGCACTTATCTGACTGCTCTTTAGGAAGTAAACGTTTTTCATCATCAACCGCCACAGTGGACCGCGAGGGTTAACGGCCGTGCCTTTTATCAACTTTACAATGAGGGTTTGTGGGTCGTTGATGCCATCGGTGGTCAGTTCGCCCACTTGATAAACATTTGTGTCGCCTACCACTTGATATTGAAAAGCAACAGCCAGCACCTGGTCGTTGCTAAGTGGCTGGTTGAGTGAGATAAATCCCAGTTGACTGTTGAAGGTATACTCGTTGCTGTTTAGCAGTCGGGCGCTTTCAATCTTCTCGTAGTCAATACTTCCCGTCATACCCAGTCCCTGCATATACGAGGTTACGGAGTTGATGCTGCGCACGGCCGAGGGGTTTATTTGCAGCAGCAGGTCGTTGCTGTTGTTGTCGGGCATGCGACGTGTCAGACTGTGAAGCGATGTGTTGGAGGGATTGTATTCGCCCAGGTCGGTCAATGCCAGTATGTTGCGGTTTTGTGTAACGGCAGCGCCAACGTTGGTGCGCCACACCTCAAGGCGCAGTATGCGCACGTTTGAGTTCACCACAGGCAGCGTACTCATTGCGCGGTTGTAGTTGTCGTAGAAGTATTGTGCAATAAAGAAGTGGCGGTTCTCTTCGTATTCGTCGGCTCTTATTTGAAACTCGTGGCTACTTGCCCCACCTTTCACTTGAACGTTTTCGGTGCTGGTTTCTTTGTGGCTAACCACGGCGTCGACCATCAACTTGCCAAACTTCAGTTTTGTGTGAAAACCAAACAGTTGTTGGCTACCCTTTATGAGTGTGGTGGTTAATGGAAACGATATGTCGGCAGCCTCGGCCAGCTGCACAATGTCGTCTTCCTTACCCTCGTATTTAAGTTTTATCTTGTTCTCAAAGTCGAATGTGGCTTGAGTGTTTTGGTTGATGTCAAATTCAAAAAGGTCGCCAATCTTGGCATGGAGATTGATTTGCAGATTGAGGTCGAAGTCGAATGTGGTAACGCTACGCTTGGTGGCGTCCAGTTGGGGGTCCTTACGATAGTTGTTTATCACCTGAAACGTCAGTTCGGCGCTACCGCTTGGTTTGATGTCGATTTTGGGTATGGCGTTAAGCAATGCCAACTTTTCGCTTATTTGATTAAAACCGGGTATCTTGTTGAGCAGTCCCCCTTCGGCGTTGTCGAGTGCCGAGCCTTCACTCTTCTCTTGCCAATACTGGCGCATCAGTTGGTTCATCTGCCAATCTTGATACTCGGCAAAGTCCATCTGTTGACGCTCTATTACGGTGTTGCCCACGCGTTTCACGCGAGTGTAGGTGTTTGTTGCGGGGTCGTATTCCACCTCGGTCTTCACGCTTTCGGGCACATAGGGCGTACCCATGCGCAGTGTGGCACTGGTGTCGGCCTGTGCCTGCACGTGGGTTGTGGGCATAGCCAACCCCGCCAGCATCAGCATGGGCATCAAGGCGTTTAGCAACCACCTGCAAAGCATGGTGGAGTGGGGCAGTGCGCTATGGCGTTTGTGTGAAGACATTTTTACTCGCAACCACTCTTAAACGTATCTTGTGGTATATTATTGCGTGGCTGGCAAGCATTTCCCTTTCAACATACACTCTGCCCGAAATCATGAAAACTAAAATCATAGAGGGCTCCATCAATGGAACCCCCTATGATTTATTGGTAATTGTGCGTGTCCGCTATTTACTACCTTTGTATATCAGCATGATGCTGTAACCTGCCCAACCATTGCCGTTGTTCGCCACAGTGCCAGTAGGCACACTATAGTTCTTGTTTGTGTAAACACCCATATCAAGTAAGTTGCACCGTAACCCCACACTGTGGTGCGCGGAAAATTTGTAGTTAAGCCCCAAACCAACTGTAGCCGCTCCACCATAGCGATACACATTCATGTCGGTGTTTGCCCAGTTGTAGGTGTTGTACGACAATAGCAATCCCACGTCGAGAATGCCCTCCAGTTCCAGCTTCTTGCCAAGATCCCAGGCCTCTCGCACTTCAAGCATTATCTGGTTCATTGCACCGCTCTCGTTGATACCAGTTGTGCTTTCGGTATTGAAACAGAAGTATTTCCATTTCAATCCAATCCAACCGTATCCAATTGCCAGGTCAAAGGAGGGTAGCAAACGGTAGTTATAACTATCAGCATTGTCTTGAAACAGCGACACCGCATGTATATTTCCCAGCGTCTGCATTCCAAAACCTATCTCGTGATATAGCTTCGTTTTAGTCGAATTAACTTCTTGCGCTGCAATGCTCGGTATAAGCATTGCGGTTAATGATAAGAATAGAAATAATCTTTTCATGGTTTGATGATTAAAGTTGGTATTGATGGCTTTTTATCCTTTTGGCTGTCTTGATTATACCTTATGATGGATAAGGTATGAAAGTTTAAGTGTTGCGGCAAAGTTACAGTTTTTTTTTTCAAAAGCAAATATGATATGTTAAAATCTTCTAATGAGAGCTATCTTATCCACTTATTTTATACCCACCCCTAACCCCTCCCAAGAGGGGAAGGGAAGATGATGGTCTGTAGCAGATAGTCTTTCCGCGTAGGAGGTGGAAACCTATTATCTGTGCTAAAAAAAGCCTCCCCTCCACGGGAGGGGACAGAGGGATGGGGCGCAGTCGTCCAGTGACCTGTAGTTTGTCTCCAATTTTATACCCACCCCTAACCCCTCCCAGGAGGGGAAGGGAGATGGTGGTTTGTAGCAAATAGTCTTTCCGCGTAGGGGGTGTGAACCTATTATCTGTGCTAAAAAAAACTCCCCTCCACGGGAGGGGACAGAGGGGGGGGGATAAAAACAACAAAGGATCAAGTAGGGCATTTCTTCAGTAGTTCTTCAGTAGTTCTTCAGTCTTTGACTGAAGAACTACTG
>JAFVBC010000014.1 GCA_017480185.1 Bacteroidales bacterium | reverse complement strand
CGCATCTCTTTTACCCCACCCCTGTATCCCCTCCCAGGAGGGGAAGACGATACACCATAACTATCTACCATTTTCGCCACCCCTCACAAACTCTTCCCCTCCTCGGGAGGGGCTGGGGGTGGGTCTACTCGCCGACATCACCGCATCTCTTTTACCCCACCCCTTTATCCCCTCCCAGGAGGGGAAGTTGATACACCACAAGCATCCTCCATTTTTCGCAGTCCCTCTCATTCTCCTCTCCTCCTCGGGAGGGGTCGGGGGTGGGTCTACTCACCGACATCAACGCCACAATCTTTTACCCCACCCCTCAATCCCCTCCCAGGAGGGGAAGTTGATACACCACAAGCATCCTCCATTTTTCGCAGTCCCTCTCATTCTCCTCCCCTCCCCAGGAGGGGGAAGAAAAAAACAGATCTGCTCTTTGTTGCATACTTTTTCGCCACATGCACAATAAAAGCAAGAGAGTGGCGTTTGGTTAATTTGTTTCGGACAGAAACCGCGTTATATCAAAAAAACACTTAACCATACAACAGAAGAGCAATGAATCTATCGAACATTCTTGTCATCGCCGGCAAGCCCGACTTGAGCGAGTTGGTGTCGCAGACTAAGGGGGGTGCCGTGGTAAAGAACCTGGCCACCGGACAGAAATATGCCGTATTCAAAAACGACCGCATCAGTTCGCTGGGAGAGATACGTCTGTTTTGCGACAACGGCGAGAAGCCTTTGGACGAGGTGATGGCCGCTTTGCGCGACGTGCAAGAGGGGCAACCCACCGCTTTCGACCCTCGCAAAGCCTCGGCCGACGAGATGTTTGCCCTGCTGGAGAAGGCTCTGCCCGACTATGACCGCGAGCGAGTGCACACATCGGATGTTAAGAAGCTGATGAACTGGTATAACCTGCTGCTCTCGGCTGGCAAACTGACCGAGACCGAGGAAACATCCACCACCACCGAAGAATAAGTATTACCATACGTAAAGGATTTATAGTAAACACAATGGTGTATACAGAAAGCGATAAACGCTACAGACGCTATACCATTACGTCGGCTCTGCCCTATGCCAATGGGCCGGTGCACATAGGCCACTTGGCAGGAGTGTATGTGCCAGCCGATGTATATGCACGCTACCTGCGCTTGCAAGGCGAGGAGGTGCTTTTCATTGGTGGCAGCGACGAACACGGAGTGCCCATAACCATAAAAGCTCGCAAAGAGGGTTGCACACCACAGGACATCGTCGACCGCTATCACAAGATAATCAAAGACTCGTTTGAGGGGTTGGGCATATCGTTTGACGTGTATAGCCGCACCTCGGGCAAGACCCATGCCGAGACCTCGGCGGCTTTCTTCAAGAAGCTCTACGACGAGGGTAAGTTTATTGAAAAGGAGTCGGAGCAATACTACGACACCGAGGCGCACCAGTTTTTGGCCGACCGCTATATCACCGGTACCTGCCCCCACTGCGGCAACGAGCACGCCTATGGCGACCAGTGTGAAGCCTGTGGCACCTCGTTGGCAGCCACCGACTTGATTAACCCCAAGTCGACCTTGAGCGGTAGCAAGCCCGTGTTGCGGAACACTCGCCACTGGTTTTTGCCCCTTGACCGCGACGAGCAATGGCTGCGGCAGTGGATACTGGAAGAGCACCGAAGCGACTGGAAGACCAACGTGTATGGCCAGTGCAAATCGTGGATTGATGCAGGATTGCAACCTCGCGCCGTTACGCGCGACCTTGACTGGGGAGTGAAAGTGCCCATAGAGGGCGCCGAGGGGAAAGTGCTGTATGTGTGGTTTGATGCCCCGATAGGATATATCAGTTTTACCAAAGAGCTGAAAGGCGACAGTTGGGAGCAATGGTGGAAAGCCGACGACACCAAGTTGGTGCACTTCATCGGCAAAGACAACATCGTGTTTCACTGCATCATATTCCCCGCCATGCTTAAGGCCGAGGGCAGTTATATACTGCCGGCCAATGTGCCAGCCAACGAGTTTTTGAACCTTGAAGGCGACAAGATAAGCACCTCGCGCAACTGGGCAGTGTGGCTGCACGAGTACTTGGCCGACTTGCCTGGTAAACAAGATGTGTTGCGCTACACCCTGTGCAGCAACGCTCCCGAGACGAAAGACAACGACTTTACCTGGAAAGACTTCCAGTTGAAAAACAACAGCGAGTTGGTGGCCATACTGGGCAACTTCGTGAACCGCACTGTGGTGTTGACTCACAAATACTATGGAGGCCAAGTGCCCGAACGAGGCGAATTGACCGAGGCCGACCAAGCCGTGATTGACAGTTTGCGCCAAGCTCCGGAACGCATAGGGCGCGCCATTGAGACCTACCGACTGCGCGAGGCCCTGGCCGAGATGATGAATGTGGCTCGGATGGGCAATAAGTACTTGACCGACAACGAACCGTGGAAGAGCATAAAGACCGACCCCGAGCACACCGCAACGGTGATAAACCTGTCGTTGCAGATATGCGCCAGTTTGGCTACGTTGTGCCAGCCCTTTATGCCGTTTACCTCGGAGAAGTTGCAACAGATGCTTGGCACGGAAGTCTGCCCATGGAGCGAAGCTGGCCGCGACAATACCCTAATGGCTGGCCATCAACTGCACGAGGCCGTGTTGCTGTTTGATAAGATTGACGACAGCGTGATAGAAGCACAGGTGGCAAAACTGGAGGCCACCAAGCAGCAAAACGCCTTGAACGCATGGCAGCCCGCCGAGGTGAAAGCCAACGTAAGCATTGACGACTTTGGCCGCCTGGACCTACGCGTGGGTACGGTTACCGAATGCCACAAGGTGCCCAAGGCCGACAAACTGCTACAATTCAGCATAGACGATGGCACTGGCATGCGCACCATAGTGAGTGGCATTGCAAAATACTACCCCAACCCAGAGCAACTGGTGGGACGGCAGGTGTGTTTTGTGGCCAACTTTGCACCACGCAAACTAAAGGGGGTGGAGAGTCAAGGGATGATACTGAGCGTGGCTGACAAAGACGGTAGTTTGGCGCTGTTGGAACCAGACCGTCTGGTGGCTAATGGATGCAACATAGGATAAGTAAAGGAAAAATATGTCGGTCATGGGGAAAAACCACCGACACATGGTTGTAATTTTGCAGCAAGGAAAAAACAACCAAAAGAAAGGAGACAAAGCATTATGAAAATCGCGAAAATCGCCTTTTTGGCACTGACAGCAATGGCATTGGCCATCACACCGTCCACCGCACAACGAGGCGGCGGAAGCCACAGCAGCCATGGTTCATCGAGTAGCCACAGCAGCAGTTCATCGTCGAGCAGCAGAGGCAGTAGCAGCCATAGCAGTTCGTCGTCGAGTCGTGGCAGCAGTTATAGCAGTTCATCATCAAGCAGAGGTAGCAGTTACAGCAGTCGCTCAAGTTCGTCGTCGAGCCGTAGCAGCGTACGTAGCAGTAGCCCAGCGCCATCGAGCCGTAGCAGTGTGCGCAGCGGCAGTCCAGCACCATCGAGCCGTAGCAGCGTGCGCAGTGGTAGCCCAGCGCCATCGAGCCGTAGCAGCGTGCGTAGTGGCAGCCCAGCAGCATCGCCGAGAAGTGGAGTGCGTAGCGGCAGCCCAGCACCAACGACACGAGGAGGTCTGCGCAGCAGCAGTCCATCGCAGCGCAGCATGACCCAGCCAAGGGGAACCGCTCCACGCGTGGGTGCACCTGCCCCCCACCCTGCTCCCACAGCAGGAGCACCCGGGGTGCGCCAAGCAGCAAGCCATGCGCCACACCCAGCATCGGGCTATGCTCGCCCCGAGCGTCCGCATGCCCCGATGCCTCCCAGCACTCGCCCCATGCACCCTGCACCCTACTTCCACCACCCCTGGCATCACACAATAGTGCATTGCCACCCCATATTCTGGGATCCACTACCCCCACGCCACATATACTACCCCGGCTTTTGGCACTATTGCAACAGCTACTGGTATGACTATCACACGACCGATGTGATTGTGGTGCGCGACTATGTGAAAGAGACCTACAAAGTGGATATGGTTGCCTACGGCATAAGCGGTGACATCATGTATGCCATAGTGAAAGACCACGGCACCACCTATCTGCAAGTGTACGACAAAGAAGATCGCTTGCTGGCAGAACAAAAGATACACCGCAAATATTGCAACCTAGTGATTGATGCCGAAAACGGAGGCTGCTGGATTTCGAAGAAACACAACAAGGACGCAATGCTCTTCTTGTGGGTTGACGGTCAGCTTCTAATCTATGAGGCCGATTGATGTCCGCGAGGTTTAGATAACAATAGAGGGGGCGATTTGCCAAAGCAAATCGCCCCCTCTATTTTGTCCCGATTACCCTTATTTAGCAAGATGATACCTTATCAAGCCCTCCATCGGCGTTTTCTCCACTTTACCCAATTGCAATCCGTGAGTTTCACAAAAGGAGGGCAACAAGTGGCGAATGGCATAGGCAAAGCCACCAATGAGATGCAGCATACGATCAGGAGAACTCAACGGCTGCAACTGCGTGTCGAACCACATGTTGAGTGAATGAAATATAAGATTGCGACAATACTGACTATCAGCAGCATTCATAACAGCGAATGGGGCTAACGACGCAAGATAGCGATTGGGGCGAGGCTGGTGATATACCCTTTCAATGACATCAATGTAGTCTACAGAGTTGCATGCCGCAAAGCTGTCTGCCTCGACTTGTGGCATACGATGATAGAAGTAGTCAAGCAGCAGTTGTCGACCAACATGGTTGGCCGAGCCATAATCACCTAAAATGTAGCCCAATGACGGTAATGCTCCGACAATACTCTGACCATCGAAGAGACAAGCATTGCTGCCAGTGCCAAGGATGCCTATTAGTGCCATGTCGCCACTCGACAATGCCCGACACGCCCCAAGCATGTCGGTTTCGACATGAACAGAGGCTGTGGGGAAACATAAGTACAACACCTGACGCATTCGTTCCTTCGCCTCTGTGGTGCCACATCCACTGCCATAGAAATAAACACAATCTACACTGCCGAGAAGAGGCACAACATTTCGGCACTCTGCGAAGATAGTAGCATCGTCGAGTATAGAAGGGTTCAAACCGATTGTCGTAACGGAGAGCCCCGTCTCGGCGATACACCACTCTGCCTTTGTTCCTCCGCTATCGACCAAAAGGGTCATATTATCCCAACAATGTCGTTGATGTCGTTGATGTTGTGTCGCCGACAAAAGTCGGTCAAGCCATCGACAATATCCATTGTAACTGAAGGGTTAATAAAGTTGGCAGTTCCGACTTGTACGGCTCGCGCACCGGCCATAAGAAATTCGAGGGCATCGGCCGCCTTGGATATTCCTCCAAGCCCTATGACAGGTATCTTAACAGCATGAGCCACTTGCCACACCATGCGTACAGCCACAGGCTTGACGGCAGCTCCACTCAACCCACCCGTAACAGTGCTCAACACAGGGCGCATACGCTCCACGTCAACCGCCATCCCCAACAGGGTGTTGATTAACGATACAGCATCGGCACCAGCATCTTCCACAGCCTTGGCAATGTCGACAATGCTCGTAACATTGGGGGTCAGCTTCACAATGAGCGTCTTGTCATATACCTTGCGCACCTCCTTTACCACCTGCATGGCCATTTGTGGGTCGGTGCCGAACCCCATGCCCCCTTTCTTAACGTTGGGGCAACTGATGTTAAGCTCTATAGCAGGGATGTGATCAAGCACGGCAATCTTTTGCGCCACCTCGCAATAATCATCTATAGACGAGCCTCCAACATTGACAATCACATTTGTGCCATAGTCTTTGATGCGAGGATAGATATTTTGGCAGAAGGAGTCCACTCCGCAATTCTGTAGACCCACTGCGTTAAGCATACCCTTTGGCGTTTCGGCCATTCTTGGATAGGCGTTGCCTTCGCGATGGTCTTTGGTTGTGCCCTTTACCACTATGCCTCCAAGTCGAGAAAAGTCAACAAAATCGGCAAACTCCTCTCCGTAGCCAAAAGTCCCGGAGGCGGTCATCACCGGACTATTAAGTGCCAGTTTGTGTATCTTTACTTCGAGCATAACTATTCAGTTTTTGTACCACGATTTCATATTGGATATATCAAACACGGGACCATCCTTGCAAACGCAACGATGCCCCAGGTCGGTCGGCGTAACACAACACAGACAGGCTCCCAATCCACACGCCATAACATTTTCAAGACTTACTTCACAACGGATGCCACGCTCGGATGCAATTTTTGCCACGGCTTTCATCATCGGTGTCGGACCACAGGTGTAGATAATGTCATACTCCGAACGCATGATTGGGTGGGATGTAACCACGCCCTTATGCCCAAGAGATCCATCGTCTGTGGAAATGTGCGTGGTTGCATAAGGTTGAAACTCCTCGTATACAGGTATCAAAGATTTTGTCCGACCTCCCAGCAACACATCAACCGAGCAACCTTTGCCACACAACACCCTTGATAAAAATAGTAAAGGAGCTATGCCTGCCCCTCCGCCTATCATTAACACCTTGCTTTTTTGCGTTATGTCTGTCGTGAAACCACGACCCAACGGGTAGACCAAATTAAGCTTTTCTCCAGCCTTTAGTGCTCTCAGTTGCTTTGTTCCTTTCCCAACTTCCTGCACAAGCAACTTCATTGTACCCTTGTCGGGATAGGCATCATGGATGGATATTGGACGACGCAACATCACATCGGCGCAACCATCAACTCTTATCTCAACAAATTGCCCAGGCACACATGTCAATAACCCTCTGCCATGAGCGAGCGTTAGCAGAAAATATTTTTCACCTCTCGATTCGTTGCTCACCACCTCAAAATCGAATATTTCTTTCATCTTTTTCTCTCCATATTACCCTGCAAAATTACGTTTTTTTCAAAGTCGTTAAAACAAATAGCCATAACACAACGTTTTACAATAAAACGATAGCCGCCACATGAATACTCACCACGGAACAATCTTGTATGGAGGTCTCTCCTCTTTGTCAACACAACTGAAAAAGCAAGAATGGGAGAATGCCCAATACACCCTTTTGGTTGACGAAAACACCTTTCAGCACTGTCTGCCTCATATTGTTGGGAGGGTAGAAGCCTTTGAACAAGCCAATTTTATTGAGGTACCCGTAGGCGAGGAGGCAAAGACCCTTGAAGTTGCATCACAAATATGGCTCACACTGCTCGAGGACAACGCCGATAAACAGCACGTCATAATAAACATAGGAGGAGGAAGTATTTGCGACCTTGGAGGTTTTGTGGCCTCGTGCTACAAAAGAGGCATACGCTATATCAACATTCCTACCACTCTTCTGGCAATGGTAGATGCTGCCATTGGGGGAAAAACAGCCCTCGATTTCGGAAGTGTTAAGAACTCGATAGGGCAATTCTACCAGCCCACACTAACTGTTATTGAGCACTCTTTCTTGGCTACGCTTTCACCGTCAGAAACAGTAAATGGGGTGATGGAAATGGTTAAAACGGCCATAGTTACCGACCCGATGCTGTACGCAGAGATAATCGCGACGACAAGTATCACCAAGCAACAAATTCAAAGCGTTGCTCGAAACAAATCGCGGATTGCCAAAGTCGACCCCTACGACCAAAGCGTACGACACATCTTAAACTTTGGGCACACATTTGGGCATGCCATTGAAATTGTGTACAAACTGCCACACGGAACAAGCGTAGGCATAGGGATGCTTGCCGCGCTGTATCTCTCTACCAAGAAGTTGTCGTTACCACAAACAACCTACGACACATACTACCAGTGGCTTACGTCGAACGTCTCCATCCCTAAATTCACTCTGCGCGACATTGAGGCCATGCTTGCCTTGATGCACAATGACAAAAAGAACCAAGATAGCAATATACACTGCGTGTTACTGCAAGAGGTTGGAGCTGCTGTTATAAACATCGAAGTGTCTGATAACGAAGTGCGAGACGCTCTACTCTTCGTTGCCAAGTAATGGAACCAGCAACTGAGCGGTGTGTCGGCTTCGCTGCTCCAGTAACACAGGACGCGACTTAACCGTGTCGTCAACTACTTTCTGGTTGTAGTAGCGTATTGTTATCAACTGAAGATTATCATTATATCTCACTCGGAACATAGCATTTAGCCTGTTCTTCAACTCCTCAAGCAGCATCGGATTATTATCTATGCATATCGAAAAACTCAACGCTGAGTTCTGCATCATATTCACCTTTGCTCCAACACTACTCAATACCCCAAATATCTGCTGCAACCTATCCTCTGCCACAAAAGAATAATCACGAGGGGAAACCGACAATAGAATCTGATTGTTCTTGAAAATATAAAGGGGGGTGTGTGGCTCTATTGACTCGAAATTACCTATGATTGAGCCTTTCTCTTCTGGAGCAATGAATGACTTGATGAACAGTGGTATACCCTTATTCTGAATGGGTTTAACTGTTTTGGGATGAATGACTGAAGCTCCATAGTAAGCCAACTCTATAGCATCGGAATATGGGAGGCGTTCGATTTTTAACGTGTTGCTGAAAAACTTTGGATCGGCGTTCAAAAAGCCAGGCACGTCTTTCCAAATGGTTACGCTCTCGGCTTCGACACAGTAGGCTATTACTGCCGCAGAATAGTCTGAGCCCTCACGGCCAAGCGTCGTTGTATTTCCATCAGTAGTACCCCCTATAAAGCCCTGTGTCAATAAAACACTATAACTGTTATTTTCAGCAACTTGACGATTTACAAAACTCTCTGTTGCATGCCATTCTATATTGCCCTCTCTATACTTATCATCGGTGCATAACATATTCCGAGCATCGAGCCACTTTGCACTGATACCAAGACTGTTAAGATATTCTGCAATGATGGTTGTTGACAGTAACTCTCCAAAACTCACCACCTGATCATAATTGTAGTTGTACATGCCAGTTGTGGGCGACAGTTTGGTTAGTATGCTATCCACCTGCACGAAAAGTTCATCAAGACGAAGAGTAACCGTCTCATTATTTGGCAACAATTCGCGAGCGATACCGTAATGATATTCTTTCAGTTGTGATTTTAACCCAACAACATCGACGACACTACTCACACCTGGCACCAACCTCTCTAAAAGATTCGTTGTCTTGCCCATGGCAGAAACCACAACTATCAATGGCTCTGAATCTATGCCATTTACCACAATCGAAGCCATGTTGCGTACAGCATTGGCACTATTTACCGAAGCCCCACCAAATTTATATACTTTCACGCCAGTTCCCTTTCCATATCTCTGCGCGAATCCTTTGCTTTCAGAGTCTCGCGTTTATCATAGTGATGCTTACCTTTTGCCAAAGATATCGTCAGTTTGGCCAGACCTTGAGGATTGACAAACAACATAACAGGCACTATCGTAAAGCCCCTCTCCTTTATTTTATTCTGTAATTTGCGTAACTCTTTTCGGTTGAGCAACAGTTTACGATCGCGTTTGGCTTGATGGCCCCAATAAGAGCCAAACTTATACTCAGAAATGTGTAAATCCCTTACAAACAATTCGTTTCCAATAAACGTACACCAGGCATCCGACAAATTGACTTTCCCCTCTCTTATTGATTTGATCTCACTTCCCATCAGTACCATACCCGCTGTGTACTCGTCAAGGAGAAAATACTCGAATGAGGCTCGCTTGTTTTTAATCTCTATGATGTTCTTTTCTTGCATAACAATGTTAAAACGCAGAGTGAGGCTAATTGTTGCTAAACTGAAGAGCAATTTTGTCGAGAATCTCATTCACTTCACTTTGCGATATGGCTGATACCAAGGCCATTCTGTATGGTTTGAATGAGGGGATACCCTTAAAATAGCCTGCATAATGTTTGCGCATTTCTATCACCGCAACACGTTCTCCTTTTAGCAACACTTCTGCATTTAAGTGCTTTTTGCAAACCGTAGCCCTCTCTGCGACACTAATGTTGCGTTCTTCCTTACCCAAAAACACTCTTTTGCACTGTTCAAAAATCCAGGGATTACCGATGGCAGCACGCCCTATTAAAACTCCGTCAACACCGTATCGTTGCCACGCTTCGTAGGCTTCTATTCCACTGGTTATATCGCCGTTGCCCAAAACGGGTATGTGCATTCGGGGGTTGTTTTTCACCTGTCCAATGAGCGTCCAGTCGGCACATCCAGAATACATCTGTGTTTTTGTACGGCCATGAATGGTTATAGCCTGCACGCCAACGTCTTGTAAACGTTCTGCCAACTCCACAATGGGCATATCGCTGCTGTCATACCCCAGGCGGGTTTTTACTGTGAGAGGCAAAGACGTGTGTTTTACTAACGTAGCAGTGAGGCTCACCAAACGATCTGGGAAACGCAACATACCTGCACCCGCCCCCTTACCTGCCACTTTTTTTACGGGACACCCCCAGTTGACATCAATAAAATCAGGCTTTGTTTTTTCCACTACCTCAAGACATTGTAGCAGCTCTTGCTCGTTGGCTCCAAACACTTGTACTCCCACAGGACGCTGTTCATCATCGAAAAGCATCTTCCGCAGACTTTTCTCAGCTTCCCTATTCAAAGCCTCGCTGGCAATAAACTCGGTTGTGACCACATCGGCCCCCATCTGTTTGCACAGTGTACGGAAAGGCATGTCGGTAACATCATCCATTGGCGAGAGCCCTATCAAGCATTTATCGGATATAAATGGAAGTGGCATACTATATCGCTTTTTAGAAATCGATCATTATCTGCTTAAATACATCAGCCTCAATTGAAACAACCCTTTTGATTGAAACCATCTTGTCATTATCGAACGTCAACGTGTACTGTTCAACATCAATCTGAGTTAATTTTCCACACAGCGTCCGATAAGACCCACCATCCTTTCGGTTGTCATCCTCGAAATAAAGAACTTTAACATCGAATTTGGTAGGAATATAGTTCTTCAAGGCGGAGAGTTTCCTATCCAATTGTTGCAACTCCTCCTCGTCTAACAAACGTTCTTTGTCAGTTATTCGAGCTGTTTCTGTCAAGGCATCGTCGTATCCTGTCAGAGCAGAAAAGGGAGCAAACTGTGCAGCTCTGTTTATGCGAGGCATGCGCGTGTGGAAACGCGGTGAGGGGCAGGGAAGGTTGATGATGTCGTCGTAGGGTGTACTCATGCCTTATGCCCTCCTATTTGCCTGTTTCTGTCGCGTGCGGTAGCTCCATCCTTAAAACTTATGCCTTTCAGAATAGCGTTCTTATTGTACCTCTTTTTTATTGCCAAAACAGCCTCCTGCAAACGACGTTCCCTATCAAGCTTTTTTTGGACTTCTTGCTTTCGTTGCACCGCCTGCTCGCAATCCTCGAATAGATTAAGTTGATTGTGCGCTGATTCTATGATTTTTGCACGACTATCGGATACTACCTCACCCAATCCGAGATAGAGGCGACGTATGGTAAGTGTATGATCAACTAAACTATCAAACAAGTCAAGCACAGCTGCGGTAATCTCCATGGACGAAGATGAGGGCATATTTAATCGGCGCGATCCACTGACTGGATGCGGTATCTGTCGACCATAATGATCTGTCGACACCTCCATTTCTCGACATTCTCCATCTCCTCTTTTCTTTGTATTCTCAACATCATAGCCTACCATCAAGGTAACCACCTGACATTTCACGCCACGGTCTACAAGGTCGAGGGCTGCAGAGTCGGTCATTTCTTGCAACACGACCCTTGCTTTTTCCCATGTGTAAGGGCATTGCAATACTTGGCCATGGCTAAACGACTTGCCCTCAGGACGGTACTTCTTAATATCACTCATGAGGCACGACTCGTATCCCCAGGCGTGGTCAATGAGTAGTTCGGCATTGATTCCAAATAGTTTATACAGCAATCCCTCGGCAGTGAGCGATTTTCGTGCCACATCTCCCATAGTCATCATGCCATTAGCCTCAAGTTTACAAGCAATACCGTGCCCCACACGCCAGAAATCGGTTAGTGGACGATGGCTCCACAATAACTCCCGATACAAGCGTTCGTCAAGCGTGGCTATCCTCATCCCATTATCATCTGGCTTAACATGTTTAGCCACAATATCCATAGCTACTTTGCAAAGGTACAAATTAGTGCCTATGCCTGCAGTGGCAGTAATACCCGTTTCCTTGAGTACAGCACCAATCATGCGCGCCGCCAACTGCTGTGGAGAGAGATTGTATGTGCGAAGATAATTAGTGGCATCGATAAACACCTCATCAACCGAATAGATATGTATGTCCTCCAGAGCAACAAAACGCAAATAAACAGAATAGATACGTGTGCTGTAGTTTACATACAATGCCATGCGTGGCGGAGCAACGATATAGTCAAGAGCAAAGTCGGGTCGTGCCTTTAGCACTTCACTATCTGTTGCCTTGCCCACCAGTGTCCTGTTACGGGTTGCCATACGACGGTCATGATTGATTTCTCGCACACGCTGCACTACTTCAAAAAGCCGAGCTCGTCCACTGATTCCATGACTTTTAAGCGACGGCGTAACAGCCAAACAAATAGTCTTCTCAGTCCGCGAAGCATCAGCCACCACAAGATGCGTAGTCAGAGGGTCGAGACCTCTCTCTACACATTCTACCGAAGCGTAAAACGATTTGAGGTCTATGGCTATATACGAACGCTGGTTTTTCACTAAAAAGGACACAAAAACGGAAGGGCAAAGATACTAAAAAACCCCATTGCAACTTGTAAACTACAATCCTACAGTGTCCCCTTAATTGAGATACTGCGTTGGTAACGCATGATGTAGTGAGCCAAAACTCCAATGTGTTTTACGGAAAAGAGGTAACTTTGCGCCACAACAAACAAAAGGATGCATTATGGAAAAAAGCCTCACGATAAGATATCACGAATACGCCTGTGATACCGAACTTACACCTGACGACAAACAGTTGCTTGAAAAAGCCAAAGATGCCACTAATGGTACCTATTCACCCTACTCGCACTTCTCGGTTGGCGCAGCAGTGCGCATGGCAGATGGAAGCATTGCCCTGGGCTCTAACCAAGAAAACGTAGCCTATCCATCAGGGCTTTGCGCCGAGCGTACTGCAATTTTTGCCGCATCTGCCGCACACCCTCAAATGCGAGAGTTCAAGGCTATTGCCATTGTTGGACGCAACTCCAACGGAGAATGGTGTGAGGCCTCGCCATGTGGAGCTTGCAGACAGGTGTTGCAGGAGTACGAACAATTGCAGAAACATCCACTTCGCGTGGTGTGTGCTATGCCCAATGGACGAGTGCGAGCATTTGAAAGTGTGGCCGATTTACTTCCCTTTTCGTTCTCACTATGACAGCCACAATTAAGGCAAATATTTGACAGCAAGGAGTTTGCGCAGGAATGATGGAATATTGTACCAAAAAAAATTTCACACCTTTGCAAATCTTTGTACCTTTGCCACTTAAAATTTAATATAGCGAATAAGCGTTCAATCACAGCAAACGCATTCAACTTAACACTTGAAAAAATGGGAATAATCGGAAGCATTAGGAAACACTCGTGGGTGGCGGTGGCCATTGTTGGCATCGCCATTGTGGCTTTCATCATTGGCGACTTGACTAAAAACAACGGGGGTGTGCCAGATATGGGGAAGGTAAACTCAACCATATTGACATCACAACGCTTTGAGGCGTTGGTGAGCAACATGGAAAACAATTACAAGATGCAAGCCAACACCACCCAAGTGCCAGCCGAAGTGGAGAATCAACTGCGCGACCAAGTATGGAACAACTTTGTGGAGAATACCCTCATGGACGAGGAATACACAAAACTGGGGTTAACGGTAACCGATGCCGAGTTGAATGACATGTATATCGGCACATTCATTCACCCCTACCTGCGTCAAATTCCCGCTTTTAATGATCAAGAGAGCGGTCAATATGACAAGAATCGCGTAGCTCAATTTCTGGCCAATTTTGACCAACTTGAAGCTAATAGTCGCACGGCTTTAACCGAAGTGGAAGACTACGTTAAAAGCGACCGTTTGACCACAAAATATAACAGTTTGATAGAGGCCGGAATGTATATGCCCCACGCCATTGCACAAATGGTAGCCAACTATGGGAAAGAGAGTAAAGATGTGCTTGTGGCCGCACTGCCTTTCCAAACAATGGCCGACGACGAAGTAGAACTTTCTGATTCAGACTACAAAACCTACTACGACAAACACAAGGTTGAATTTCGTGTACGCGAGGAACTTCACGAACTGAACTACATTGTCTTCCCCATCAATCCGACAGTTGAAGATTTAGTTCAGATAGAGACCGATGTGAACAAAACTTGGGAAGAATTCCAAGAGGCTGACAACAACGAGATTGCCATCTTTGTTAATAGTGAGTCGGACGTACCATACGATTCGACTTACATGCAGGCTAATCGGTTTCCTAATCCCATTGACGAAATTGTGGCATCAGCCAGTGTGGGAACTATGATTGCTCCTCTTTCGACAGGTAGTGAGTGGATTATGGGCAAGGTACTTGATGTTGCCATGCGCCCCGATAGTGTTCGCGCCAGCATTGTTTTCATAGCCAACAACCGTGCTGGGGAGTCGATAACTCGCACCGACGATCAAGCTCATCACTTGGCCGATAGCGTGCTAAATCTTCTTCGCGCCAACCGCGTCTCTCTCGAACAGGCTATTGAGCAGTTCGCCGACGATAAACAAAACGTGGATATGGGATGGCAAGAAGACGGAAAAATTTACAGCGAGCTGAACAACTTGATAAATAGCACTCCTGTTGACGGCGTATTTCAAATGAGAGACCCACGTGGAGTGGGATACATGGTGGTGAAAGTAACGGGAAAAAGTCCTCTGCAAAAGAAATACCGTGTAGCACTGATACACCGCCATATAGTTCCATCAAATACCACAAACCGCAACATATATAACGAAGCCAATCTCTTTGCTGGTCAGAATCGTACCGTTGCCGAGATGCAAAGCGCAGCACAACAACAAAACCTACAAATTAGAAACACAATGGTGTCGGCTGCTGCATCTCAATTACCTGGATTAAGCAATGCTCGCCAACTTGTGCAATGGAGTTATAACAATAAGGTAAAAAAAGGCGATGTAGCCGATCAAGTATATGAATGCGGCGACGCATTTGTTGTAGTAGCACTGAAAGAAATATACAAACCCGAATATCCGACATACGACCAACTAAAAGACATTATGGAGCAACAAGTGCGCCTAACTAAGAAGAGCGACATGCTTCTGGTTAAAGCTCAAGAAGCTCTGACTGTTGGCAAAAATCTGCAATCGTATGCTATTGCCCTTGGCATAGACATTGACACTATTACTGGAGTGAGCCTAAACGACTACTATATGGGGCGCTTCGGTATGGAGCCAAAAGTGCAAGCTGCTATAGCTGTAGGGGCAGGGATGATTGGTCCCATTAAAGGAGCAAATGGTATTTACCTTGTGCAAATTGACAATACATCCACATCGACCGACGTAGATGTCGAAGCCATTCAAAACCAAATGCAACAATCACTGCGTAGCAAAACTCGCTTGTCGCGTCAAAGTTTCTCCGATTTACAACAAGCATTACGCGATAATGCCAAAATTGTTGACCAGCGTGTAAAATTCTTCTAAAGAACCATAGAAACCCTTCATGGCGGAAAGTGGGAGAGAGGCCTTTTAGCTTTACTTTTCCACTTTCTGTTTTCAATATAGCGAGCGGTTATGACGCTTAAAAGCAGGTGGCATCGACTTAAAGAAAAGCCAATAAAAGACATCATCCGACGCAAACAAAAGTTTGTTGTTATGGATGCCGAGACCTACAAGGAGAAAATCTCGTTTAGGCTCTCGGGGCTTAACATCTTCGTATCTGTCGGTATCACCGTCATCATGTTCATACTGCTTACTACCATCCTTATAGCTTTCACTCCTTTGCGAGAATGGATACCTGGATATACTGACACAAAAACAATAGAGCAAACCTATACCAACGCTCGTCTTATTGACTCTCTATCAGAAAAGGTAACTAATCAAGAGTGGATGATTGCCACATTGCAGGCTGTGATGAGAGGAGAAGACTTTCCTATGGATATTGACACTGCAACAAGTCATCACGATATCAATTTTCAACAAGTGGTTGATAATTACCGTCATTCTGAAGCAGACAAAGAATTACGAGCTGAGTTTGAAACACAACATCCATATACCGTTGCCTCCGACAGTGCAGCCAATAATTTAGTGCGTCCTTTACAAGGCTCAATCGTAGCCCACTTTGCGCCAAAGGATAATCAATATGGCATTGTAATTTCTGGAGGTAATAACCTGGGGATAAACGCTATCGACGATGGAGTAGTAACTACCGTAACAACAAATACCAATGGAATGGTGACGGTTGTGCTGCAACACAACGACAATGCCATGTCAATCTACCAATACAACGGCGTTTGTTATAAAAAACAAGGAAACAGCATACAAACGGGACAAACCCTGGGTCGTACCGGTAGGCGTGAAGGCGAAAATACCCTACATCTTGAAATATGGGTAGAGGGCATACCCATTAATCCCGAGGAACTCATCTCTTTTTAATAATAGGTAGAGTGAAAAGAATTGCAATATTAGGTTCTACTGGATCTATCGGACAACAGACGCTGAACGTCATTCGACGACATGCCAATATGTTTGAAGTAGAGGTGCTTTGCGCTGGAAGTAATGCTGATATTCTCATTGCACAAGCCATTGAATTTATGCCTAATGCCGTAGCTATTGCTGATGAACGACAATACCGCAAAGTTGCATCTGCTCTTGCAAAACACGACATAAAGGTATATACTGGCACTGATTCCATTGTAGACATAATGTCAATGGATAGCATTGACATTGTAGTGTCGGCCATCGTAGGCTTTGCTGGGCTAAAACCAACGCTTAAAGCACTCGAATGCGGCAAAACCGTAGCACTGGCAAATAAAGAAACGCTGGTAGCTGCAGGCAGCATTGTTACCGAGGTGGCGGAGAAATATAGGGCAACATTTCTACCCGTTGATAGTGAACACTCAGCCATATTTCAGTGCTTAATAGGAGAAACCTGCGGAATTGATAAACTTATACTGACCGCATCTGGAGGCCCCTTTAGGGGCATGAAACAGCAACAACTTGAAAATATTAGTCCAGGGCAAGCCCTCAAACATCCTAATTGGAATATGGGAGCAAAAGTAAGTATCGATTCTGCTACTCTGATGAACAAAGGTTTAGAAGTGATTGAGGCACACTGGCTATTCCACACTGAAGCCACAAAGATAAAGGTTCTGGTACATCCACAGTCGATTGTACACTCAATGGTGCAGTTCGTTGATGGAAGTATTAAAGCACAGATTGGAATTCCAACCATGGAAACTCCAATACAATACGCACTTACGTTCCCCTATCGTACAGAAAGCCACCTACCAAGATTCGACTTCACTAAAAACAGCCACTTAACCTTTGAAGAACCAGACAGAGATACTTTCCCATGCCTTGACCTTGCATACTCCGCGTTGAAGAAAGGTGGTAACATGCCATGCATAATGAATGCGGCAAACGAAGTAGCTGTGAAAATGTTTTTGCATGGAGATTTGCCTTTCCTAAAGATTGCCGAATACGTTCATACTAAGATGGAAACATCGACATTTATTGATAATCCCACACTTGACGACCTTATCCAAACCCATCAATCAATTTGCATGAAATGAAATGGTTAGCTCTTTTGCTCAGCCTTTCCCTACTTGTGATGACTCACGAATTGGGACACCTTTGCTTCGCAAAACTATTCCACACGCGCGTTAGACGCTACTACATCTTTTTCAACTGGAAATTTTCCATAATCAAGGCGAAGAAATTCAACGGTAAGTGGCATTTTCTGTTCTTTAATAGCCAAACCCCAGAAGAATGGGATGAGAAAAATTTGAAGCCTGAAGACCAGAACAACACCCTATGGGGTCTTGGGTGGATTCCACTTGGAGGGTACTGCGATATTGCAGGCATGATTGACGAAACAAAGAGTGAGGAAGATCTGGAGAGTGTACCTCAACCGTGGGAATACCGTACAAAACCAGCATGGCAGCGCCTACTTATCATAAGTGGTGGTGTGTTGGTGAACTTTCTATCTGCATTGTTACTCTACACCCTTATATTTGCACACTGGGGACAAGACGAGTTACCCCTACGCAACGCTTCTTTAGGCTATACCTATCATCAAGTGATGCTTGACGAAGGCTTCATAAACGGCGATATTATTTACGCCATTGATGGCAAAGAGATGTTTGACTATACCGACGCAACCCGTGCACTACTGCTCGACAATGCCAGACAAGTGATGGTGATGCGTAACGACACTCTTACTTCCTTAACTATGAGTGGCCATCTTGCCGAAAAAGTTAATTCTGAACAGGTACGTCAGATAATGGCAATTCGCGCTCCTTTTGTAGTGAAAGATTTTGTAGCAGGATCGGCAGCTAAGAAAGCTGGAATGTTGGCAGGTGATAGCGTAGTGAGCATCGATGGCATCCCTATGGCATGCTACGATGAAATTACAAACTACCTTTCTGCGCATGCTGGACGGGATATAATAGTGGGATTTGTACGCAATAGAGATACCAACTCGGCACTTGTGAGCCTTGCAACCGATGGCAAGATGGGAGTACTATTGGAGACCGACCTCTCCAAATTGTACAATGTAAAGCACATTGAATACTCTATCTGGGAAGCCATTCCTGCAGGAATATCTCACGGGTGGAAAGTGCTCACAAGTTATGTCTCCTCACTAAAGATGCTGTTTGCTCCTGGCGGAGTAAACAGTCTTGGAGGCTTTGGGACAATGAGTAGCATATTCCCTGAGTATTGGGACTGGCAATCATTTTGGAGCATCACTGCTTTCTTGGCATTGATACTCGCTTTTATGAACATTATCCCCATTCCGGGCTTGGATGGAGGGCACATCATGTTCACATTATGGGAGATAATAACACGCAAAAAACCTTCCGAAAGGTTTCTTACCATTGCTCAAAACATTGGCATGTTCTTATTGATAGCCCTAATGGTTTTGGCCAATGGTAATGATCTTGTACGCTGGATAAAAGGTATGCTTTGATACAAGCATGAAAAAGATAGACCGCCTAATACTGAAATCTTTTCTCGGGCCACTACTGCTAACATTCGTAATAGCGGTTTTTGTGCTACTTATGCAATTCCTATGGCGTTATGTAGATGACCTCGTTGGAAAAGGTCTTGAATTTAGTGTCATTGCCGAACTGTTACTTTACGCAGCCGCCACATTTGTTCCCATGGCACTTCCCATTGCCATACTTTTGGCCTCAATCATGACCATGGGTAACTTTGGCGAAAAGTACGAACTGGTGGCTATGAAAGCCGGGGGAATATCATTAAGCAGAGCCATGCGCCCATTAGTAATCGTTTCGCTATTACTCACTATTACCGCCTTTTTCTTCGCCAATAATGTGATGCCCAACGCTATGTTGAAGTACCGAATGACGCTTTACGATATTACTCGAAAAAAACCAGCAATAAACATCCGTGCTGGGGAGTATTTCAAAGAAATCGACGGATACGTTATAAAAGTGGGAGAGAAGGGGCAAGATGGACGAACTTTGAAAGACATTGTGATATACGATCACACCAAAGGTTTGGCCGAGGCAAACGTCATCGTGGCAAAATACGGCACTATGCAAACTACCCCCGATAATAACTACCTTATCTTCTCGCTATACGACGGTTTCTCCTACTCCGAGCAAGTTAGTGGCAAGTACTATCACTCACGTCCCCTCACTACTATAGGGTTCTCACACCAAACCATAGCATTCGATGTATCGTCGTTTGCCTACAATAAAAGTGGAGAAAACCTTTTCCAAGGCAGCTATCACATGATGAATGTTACCCAACTCGACTCAACAATCAATGCACTAAAAAAACATCTCGAAAAGCGATATGGAGACTATCGCGAGGAAATAAATGGAGCCTTAAAATTTTGGGACAAATACTGCAAAGTATCCAGCCAACAACATATCCACGTTGACAACTGCGAAAGATACCTACACATCGACAACCTTGACCCGATGCTAAAACTTAAAGTTTCCCGCACCGTAAATAATTGCGCAAACTCAGCAAAAAACGATGCAAAAATTTACGATGACATGGTACGTTCCGACCACGAATATATCAACCGACACTACATTGAATGGCACAGAAAATTTACCCTCTCTGTAGCATGCTTATTATTATTTCTCATCGGCGCTCCATTTGGATCAATTGTTAGAAAAGGAGGTTTGGGCTTGCCCCTCGTTGCTTCAGTTGGTGTTTTTGTACTTTACTACATGATAGGCATGATAGGAGAAAAAGCGGTGCGAGAATCAGCAATCGGACCTGAGGGTATGTGGATATCAACGATTGTATTACTCCCCATCGGATTGATACTCACACTACAAGCCACTACGGACTCCTCTTTCTTTGATGCTTCGTCATGGAAAAAAAACATCATGCGCTTCTCCTCCAAATTTGTCCGTAAAAAACGGTAAAACAAATGGTCGAACTACTTTCACCGGCCAAAAACAAAGAATATGGCATTGAAGCAATAAATCACGGAGCCGATGCCGTCTACATAGGAGCCGATGCTTTTGGCGCTCGTATTGGGGCAAAAAATGCCCTAAATGACATTGATGCACTGGTAACATACGCCCACCTTTACCATTGCAAAGTTTTTGTTACAATCAACACCCTCCTCTTCGACAACGAACTGTCGGCAGCAAAGTCCCTTATTGGGGAACTGTACAATATGGGAGTCGATGCCATCATAACCCAAGATCAAGGCCTAATCAACTCCTGTCTTCCTCCCATTCAACTCCATGCAAGTACCCAATGCCATAGCACAAACTGGGAGCAAGTTAAGTTCCTTGAGCAAGTTGGGTTTAAGCGCGTGATTTTAGCACGGGAACTATCTATTGAACAAATTCGAGACATACGCGCAAAAACCACTGTAGAGTTAGAAACTTTCATCCACGGAGCCCTATGCGTAAGTTATAGTGGACAATGCTACATGAGTCAATATCTTAACTCTCGCAGTGGAAACAGAGGTTGCTGTTCCCAGCCCTGTCGCTCAAGCTATGACCTTTACAATACTGCTGGAGAAAAACTTCTTTCAAACAAACACCTACTATCCTTGCGCGACTTCAATGCAAGTCGCCATATTTTGGCACTGATAAAAGCAGGGGTAAACTCTTTCAAAATAGAAGGTAGGCTCAAAGACATTGCCTACCTTAAGAACATAACAGCCTACTACCGTCAACTGATTGATAACATGAATTGTGGGCATGTGTCATCGGGTAAAATAACCTATTATTTCACCCCAAATGTTGAGTATACATTCAACCGAGGGTATACCGATTATTTTTTGCAGAAAAGACAACCCATGGCCTCGTTCGATACTCCCAAATCACTCGGAGAAGAAATTGGAGTAATTGAACAATGTTCTAAAAACAAACTTATTGTAAAGAGTAACAAACAGATAAGCAACGGTGATGGTCTATGTTGCCTTGATACATCCGGTCATTTGATCGGCTTTTCTGTCAACAACATTACCCAAAACATTATCATAGCCAATCATCCTATTGCCACACACCCACACAGCAAGATATGGAGAAACTACAACCACGCATTTGAGAAAGTGTTACAGGGGATGTCTGCCAAACGAAAAATCGAGGTATCGTTGTCATTTTCTGAAACACCTAACGGTTTTGCAATACAGATTGTTGATGAGGACAATATAATGTCCTTAACGGAGATGGTCTACGAGAAAGTCATATCCACAGACCAAGAAAAAATGTCGTCCATTCTAAAAAAACAACTACAAAAACTTGGCGATACACCCTTCTATACCAATGATATAATCGACAATACTAAAGGGACATATCACTTATCTATAGCCAGCGTCAATGCATTGCGTCGGCGTGCAACCCAAGCTCATCAAGAAAAAAGAATATCAAGGTTTGCACCCATTGACTCTCCTGTACTCACCAAAAACAACATACCATTCCCTCGTGAGGAGGTAAACTACACTGCAAACATCACCAACCACCAAGCAGAAAAGTTCTATATAGATCACGGAGCACAAATAAAAGAGTGGGGATTAGACTATACCAAAGATTTTGACGGGAAAGCCCTAATGACCACTAAATATTGTCTGCGATACGAGCTTGGGTGTTGCCTCAAACATAAAAATACACATAAACCAATAATCAGTCTGCAACCTTCTGACCAACTGATTCTTCACAATAATGGTCGCTGGCTAAAACTGCAGTTTAACTGCGAAGCGTGTGAAATGCAAATCTTCAGCTATAAAAAATAATAGCCACTACATCGGCCACAAAAAAAATAAAAGCCAAGAGAGCCCATCTCCTCACCCTCAAAGCCACTTTTTGCCGACCAAACATAAATCCTATCCAACTCAATAAAAAAACCGTTAGGGAAAGCGCAAATATCGCTACCCAATACGAGGTTACATAAGCGCCAACAAGACCTAACGCAATATAGGACAGCATTACATACAGAGCCTGCGCAACCACCCTTATACAGAAACCGGGAAAGCGAGACAAGTCAACCATCGGTCTTTGGCGATTTTTAGGGATGAAAGGGGCAATCTCAAGCATGGCCGTTGCAATAAGCAAACCTACAGCAATAGCCTTGTTCGTTTTATGTGAATCATTATCCGTGGGAAACATCAACAAGTCTCCTATAATAATACCCATCCACGCTACCACTGAAAAAATAACGGCCATAAAAAGAGAATAACCCAGTCCCTGGCTTGGCCTTACGGGAGAACATTCAGCATTCTCCTTTATCAACAGAGCGTTAAAAATCCCCAAGGCAAGTGCAAGCACCACAAATATGGCATAATTCATCATTGTTCAATTGCTTTTGTAATACCTATAAAATCTTCAACCGACAACTGTTCTGCCCTCTTGCAAAGCACCACTTCACTTACCTTATTCACATCATAACCAGCACTTTTTAGCGCATTTCTGAGCGTTTTTCGCCTTTGATTGAATGCCGCCTTTACAACCTTGCGGAACAGATCCTCATCGCAATCAAGTGAAGCGACCTCATTTCTCGTCAAGCGTATCACAGCCGACTTTACCTTTGGGGGTGGATTAAAAACGTTCTCGTCCACCGTAAAGAGATATTCTGCAGCATAGAATGCGCCCAACAATACTGAAAGAATGCCGTATGTTTTGCTTCCTGGCTTTGCAGTTACTCTTTCCGCCACTTCCTTCTGAAACATACCCACCACCGACCCAACATCATTTCTTTGCTCATACACCCTAAAAAGAATTTGCGAAGATATGTTGTATGGGAAATTACCAATTACAGCACAAGTGCCATGGAATATGTCTTTTAGCGATAGCTTCAGAAAATCGCCCTCGACAATATCTAATTCGGGATAATGATTTTTAAGGTAGCACACCGATTCGGAGTCTATTTCTACCACCTTAAAATTCGAGAAACCACATAGAATCAAATATTTGGTAAGAACTCCCATTCCTGGGCCAACCTCTACCACTGCATCAAAACTGCTGGGCAGAGCCGATACTATCCTCTGGGCAATATGCTCATCTTTTAAGAAATGTTGACCAAGAAACTTCTTTGCCTTAACTATATCCCGACCATATAGGGATGTCTTTTCACCCCCAAAAGACTGTGTTATCTTTCTACTATTCTGCATACACCACTCTTGGTTTCAAAACATTATACCTCTCTCTCGCTTCATTTATATAGACACTCGTAGGATATTCCAGAAGCAATCTCTCATAACACAGCATCGCCATTCTCACATTGCCCAAATACCTCTCATTCAAGTCTGCCCTTTTCATAAGGGCATCGTCGGTCGTTATTTCGTTAGGATAGAACTCTAAAAGTTTATTTAACAGGGAATCAGCACCTAAATAATCTTTCCTTGCGACCAAAATATCTACTTTTTTCAGCATAGTTTCGTCAAGGATGGGATGGTGCAAATTGCGGGCTTCTATCATAGAGAACAAGCCCCACGCAGAATCAAGCATGTTTCTATAGAGAAGGAAATCGGCATCGGCATACATTTCAAGAGTGGTGTAGGAGCTATCATCGTCCATATTTCCCGTAATTATGAGCGATAATTCCATAGCGTCGTTTGCAATCAATTTGCTTGTCGAGGCTCGCAACACATTTAACTGCGACAGAGCCCATGCAAAATCGTGTGTAAAATACGACAGTTTTGCATTCTTGTATTTTGCCAGAGAGCCTATCACCTCGTCCTTATTCCCCTTTTCCACTTGCATATAGAGCAAAGAAGCATCCCAATTTTGGCCTGCAAAAAGCAGCACATCACCCAACTCAAGTTTTGCCTCATCACGTTGTCTTGCATCCAACCTTGCCATAGCCACCACCATGTCAAGCAGATCTAATGCCCCTTGTATATCGTGAACATAGTACGCCAACAAATGAGCATATTTTCTCATCAGCGGAGCAGTGTTGACCGATTTCCCTAATTCCTCAAGAGTTGCTTCAAATCTTGTTATCAACAAGTTTCGCTCAGTTGTATCAATAGCACCATGTTGAATAAACACCTTGTACGAAGCATCAAGTAAACCTAACCTACTTTCATAATAGTGGGATGACTCCTGCCCCTTGTTAACAAGATAGTTATACCCATCCGTAGCCACATCATAACTGGCGTTCGACATTGCAATCTGCGCTACACGAAACACTTGATCACCATTCTGTTGCGGAAATCTTGCATCTATGGCTTTGGCTTGTGTCAGAGCAAACTCAAAATCCTTTTGCTGTAAGGAAAACCAAAGCATCATTTCAGTGTATACTTGATTATCTGGACTTCGGCGTATTCTTTCCACCAAGCCTCGCCTAAACCCCTCTGCCAAACGTCCATTGGGGTCATCTAACAAAGCCCTTTGGAAAGACACCTGCACCGTACGCATCATACCTGGCTGTTCATCAAGTAACATAAAATATTCGTCCACAATGGCATCGTAGTTGCCTTGCCGCTGATAAAGTCCAACCAACTCATTAAAAAACAAATAGTTTGAATGGCTTTTCTCACGAGCCTTTTGGTATACCTTTACGGCATAGTCTACCCTATTCGCACCACAAAAAGCCATTGCCAGATCATTCAATGGCTGTGCATTTGTTCCAACAGCATTGATCGCTTTATCAAACTGATTTTCAGCCTTTGTAGTTTTATTCTGACGCAGATAAACGGTACCCAAATCAACATATAATGAAAGGTCGCCGTTATAGCGACGTTGTCTGCTTTCAACCAGACGTTCGGCTTCTCTATACTCATCTAATTCCATGAGAGTTGCCAACAATCGCTGATAATAAAACTTGCTCTCCGTTTTTTTGTACAGACTTTTGTAGAATTGCAATGCTTCACTAAACTCACCTCTATCATAGTGGTAAGCCGCAACTTGTTCGTCCGACGATTGACCATACACGCCATTGGAGAACAATACAAAGAGAAGCAGTATGTAAGAAATAGCTCTTCTCATTACAAAAAAACCGGAACATTTCTATTCCGGTGGTAATTCTTTTGTGACCCAGCTGGGGCTCGAACCCAGGACCCCAACATTAAAAGTGTTGTGCTCTACCTACTGAGCTACTGAGTCATCAACTCATTCTTGGTACCATTTGGCACCCTTTTCCAACATTCTCCGTGACCCAGCTGGGGCTCGAACCCAGGACCCCAACATTAAAAGTGTTGTGCTCTACCTACTGAGCTACTGAGTCAGTCTCTTTTTACCACACCCTATCACCCTCTCATTTGAGTTTGCAAAGATACTACTTTTTGCACAAACACCAAAAAATTTTGAATCCTGATAGATTATCAAACAAATATACTGCAACGATAACCACACACACAACGAAAGCAATAATTATCTCTTTTTCAGAAAAAAAACGTATGTTTGCTATATACACACCACATGTAAAAACAACAATTAACACAATATTAAATCCTGATTAACATGGACTTAAGCATAATCATCAAACAAGGTATCGGCGAAGTTAAATTGCACATGCCCATCGAGGAAGTATCGGCAATACTTGGTCAAGCATCAGATGTTGAAAGCATTGACAACGCCATGGACGAAGTAACCACCGTACTACGTTACGACGACATGGGACTAACCTTATTTTTCGAAGGCGACAACCCCACCCTCGAATGCATTGACATAAACAACGACGAGGCAACCTTACTTGGAAAACACATTTTCGAAATGACGGAACGTGAGATTGTAAGCCTCATGGTTGCAAACAACTACACCGAACAGGACATCGACAGCGAAGACTGGGGAGAACGGCGCATAAGTTTTCCCGAGGCAAATATCGATTTCTATCTTGATGGTGGCGAACTCGCATCAGTTATAATTGGAGCATGATACCCTTACTATCAACAGCTTACCTACCTCCCATTGAATACATGGCCGTGTTATCACACTGCCAAAATGCGACTGTTGAACACTTTGAAACCTTTCCCAAACAGACCTATCGCAACCGCGCTACAATCCTGACAGGCAATGGCACACAACAATTGACCGTTCCTGTGGTAAAAAACAACCATACATGCACAGCCGACGTTAGAATTGACCATAGCCAACGCTGGCAAGACATACACATACGCACCCTCAATGCAGCATACAACGCTTCACCCTACTACCAATACTACGCACACGAATTGGCTGTCATTTTGCGCCAACCGACTACCTTTCTGGTTGATTTGAACCAAAACCTACTTGATTGGCTTTTGAAGAAAATAAAACTCTCCACAAATATAACCCACACTGCAGAGTGGGAAAAAGAACCAGCTGGCTTTGTCGATCTTCGCAACAGTATTACACCTAAGCGCCCATCATCAATCATCACTACCTACAAACCATACTATCAGGTATTTTCCGATCGAATAGACTTTCAACCAAACCTCAGTGCAATAGATCTCCTTGCCAATCTTGGCCCCGAAAGTAAAGACTATCTTGAGGCTTTGTCGCCCCAATGTTTCACATGAAACATTGCACCCTACTACCGTGCAAAATGGACAAGAAGCACTGAAATATCGGCCGGTGAAACGCCACTGATGCGCGATGCTTGCCCTATGGTTCGGGGCATCATACGGCATAACTTTTCACGAGCCTCGTAGGATAACGCCGTCAGAGAAAAATAATCAAAAGACTCTGGCAGTTTTATATCTTCAAATTTTAGAATGCGCTGCGCTACCTCCTGCTCCTTTTCTATATATCTTCTGTACTTTATGCCCGTCTCAACGTCGGTGCAAACCTCACTCCTCAAAGGTTCTGCCACATTATTTATCATTGCCGTAGCAGCATCTGACAATTGCAAAATATCGTCAAGCGAAAGCTCTGGGCGCAACAGAAGCGACGAGAGACGGACCCTTTGGCTCAACAAAGCCGACGAATGCTCTTGCAACCATGGGTTGACCTCCGATGGAGCAACCGAGGCAGTCTCTATCAAAGTACACAATTCGACCGACAACTTTTGTTTCTTTTCAACACGTGCAAGTCGCTCCACATCAACCATGCCCATCTCATAGGCAAGAGGGGTGAGTCGTTGGTCGGCATTATCCTGACGCAAAAGTATACGATACTCGGCGCGCGAAGTGAACATACGATAGGGCTCATCAACCCCTTTTGTGATCAAATCGTCAATAAGCACTCCGATATAGGCCTGCGAACGATCGAGTATAAACGGGCTTTTGCCCTGCAATTTAAGAGCAGCATTCACACCAGCCACCAATCCTTGGCAGGCCGCCTCTTCATATCCCGTAGTGCCATTTACCTGTCCGGCAAAGAAAAGGCCCTCAACATTCTTGGTCTCAAGCGTATAGCGCAACTGTGTTGGAGGAAAATAGTCGTACTCTATGGCATAACCTGGCTTGAAAATACGAGCCTTTTCAAAGCCCACAATAGAGTGCAATGCCTCAAGCTGCACTTCGATTGGAAGCGACGATGAGAACCCATTCAGATACCACGACTGCGAGTTTCTACCCTCGGGCTCAACAAACAGCTGGTGATGATCCTTATCGGCAAAGCGGTCAATCTTATCTTCGATAGAGGGGCAATAACGTGGGCCACGTCCTTGTATGCGACCTGTGAACATTGGCGACTTTGAGAAGCCAGTACGCAGAATATCGTGTGTGCGAAGATTGGTATTTGCAATAAAACACGACATTTGCTTATTAAGCGTTGGACCATCGACAAAAGAAAAACGGCCTGGCACATCATCGCCTGCTTGCTCAACGAGCTTAGAAAAGTCAATTGTGCGTCCATCGACCCTCACAGGCGTGCCCGTCTTCAACCGTTCCACCTCAAAGCCCAAATCTTTCAAGTGCTGCGACAGCATCTGTGCCGAAGGCTCGCCAATGCGCCCCCCTTGCCACGTTGTTTCTCCAACAAAAATGCGTCCACGCAGGAAAGTGCCAGCGGTGAGCACCACAGCGTTGCAGGGGATAACATGTCCCATGGCCGTTGCAACACCCTCCACTTTTCCCGACACAACCTTTATGTCGATCACCTCGTCCTGCCAAATTGAAAGATTTGGCAGCGAAGTGAGCACCTGTTGCCATGTTTGAGAAAAGAGCCATTTGTCGCATTGTGCACGGGGACTCCACATAGCAGGACCCTTTGAGCGATTAAGCATACGGAACTGCAATGTAGCACGGTCGGTTACAATGCCCGACCATCCACCAAGGGCATCAATCTCTCGCACAATCTGCCCTTTAGCCACGCCTCCCATAGCGGGGTTGCACGACATTTGGCAAATCGTGTCGATAGACTGTGTTACAAGCATTGTTTTACAACCCAAACGGGCAGCTGCAGCCGATGCCTCTGCACCAGCATGGCCACCACCTACCACAACCACATCAAAACACTCAAACGTCATAGAATATGCACTTTAGCAAAATTGTTCCACGTGAAACATCACCAATCACCCAACTATTTACTCGTAGCATCAAGCACCGCCAGAGCCTCATCTTCAAGCTTCCTCATCTGCAGGGCTTCGTCGTCGGACTTATCGCCCTGACCAAGCAGATGCAACACTCCATGGATAACAACCCTACTTAGTTCTTGCTCAAACGTAACACCCAAGTGCTCGGCATTCTCCCCTACCCTATCCGTGCTAATCATGATGTCGCCCGACACAAGGTTTCCGACAACCGAATCGAAAGTGATAATATCGGTGTAAGTGTCGTGATTCAAAAATTTTCTGTTTATCTCTATCAGATAATCGTCAGTGCAAAACAAGTAATTTATGTTTCCAACCCTCTTTCCACGCATCTCGACCACCTCTTCTATCCAAGCAGAGAACCTTTGACATAAATCAAGCTCAAAATTTCCATTTTGTGAAGAAAAGCGAATAGCCATATTTATAGATATAAAATATTGAATATCTGCAAATTACACATTAAAAAGAAGCAAGATTTGCCCAACGAGAACTGCGCAAAACGGCATCAACAAATACTCCGTAGGATAATTTGCCACAGAAAATGATGAAAAGCTTCACGATACGGGAGCCGTTCTTGCATCGCCGACAAGTGCAGCTCTCGACTCGGCAACGGTCTCGTCAATGCCACTAAAAACAAATTCAAGTCTTACCCTCGAACCGCCATCAAAGAACTCAACCTTGTCGGCAAGTCGTTCCATGATGAAAATACCAACACCATGTGCAGCGGCGTCAATGGGCAGATCACCGTAGGTTTTATAATCGAAACCGCTACCTTGATCGGCAACTTCAACAAACATCCCGCCTGTGCATTCGCCAACACTGACTGTCACCTTTTTGTCCGACTCGCCACGATTACCGTGCACAATGGCATTTTCCACCGCATTGAGCGTTGCCACCGATACGGCAGAGAAATAGTTGCCAGCGTTGCAAAGCTCACAAAAGTGGAACAAACGTTCTTCGACGGTGGCTATTTCGGCCTTATCTGACGCAATGACAAAGGTTTGACGCATAATAAAACAACTTTTTCACCGCAACAAATATACATTTTTTTGTTATTAAAAATAAGCATTAACATAGGATCAAGTAAGCAACAAGTAAGGCCGTTCTTCAGTCGTTCTTCAGTTGTTCTTCAGTCAATGACTGAAGAACAACTGAATAACTACTGAAGAACGGCCTTACTTGTAACCTACAAGATATCT
>JAFVBC010000013.1 GCA_017480185.1 Bacteroidales bacterium | reverse complement strand
TGTCAGCCGCCTCCCGTTTGGCACACTCTTTGTTGATAGAATGTCAGGAAACGAATAAAAACATCACCAATATGAATGGAAAATTGAACGTTCAGACCGAGAATATCTTTCCGGTTATTAAAAAATTCCTCTACTCCGACCATGAAATCTTTCTGCGTGAGTTGATAAGTAACGCTGTCGATGCCACTCAAAAGTTGAAAACACTTGCTTCGCGTGGCGAATTTAAGGGCGAGTTGGGCGACCTTACAATCAACGTTGCCCTCAACACCAAGGAGGGTACACTCACTGTTTCCGACTGTGGCATTGGCATGACTGCCGAAGAGGTTGAGAAATACATCAACCAGATTGCCTTCAGTGGCGTTACCGACTTCTTGGATAAATATAAGGACGACCATGAACAACTGATAGGCCATTTTGGATTGGGGTTCTACAGTGCTTTTATGGTGGCCGATAGGGTGGAGATCATTACCAAGAGCTGGACCGACCAACCTGCACAACATTGGACGTGCAATGGCGACCCTGAGTTTACTATGAACCCAACCGATCGCGACAATCGTGGCACCGACATTGTGCTTCACATTGCCGACGACTGTAAGGAGTTTCTCGAAGAGCAGCGCATTCTTGCCTTGCTGCGCAAGTATTGTCGCTTTATGCCTGTGGCCATACGCTTTGGCGAGGAGACCGTGTGGGAGGACAGCGACACCGAGTGCGACAAAGATGGTAAGCCAAAACGTGTTGAGAAAAAGCAGCCTCGCATTGTCAATGACCCCGAACCGGCATGGAAAAAAGCCCCGTCGGCACTCACCGACGACGACTATCGCAAGTTCTACCATGAGCTTTACCCTATGAATTTTGAGGATCCGCTCTTTCAAATACACCTCAATGTCGACTATCCGTTCAATCTCACGGGCATACTTTATTTCCCCAAGGTGAAACGCACCATAGACCCCTCGCGCAATAAAATACAGCTCTATTGCAACCAGGTGTTCGTAACCGACCAGGTAGAGGGCATAGTGCCCGACTATTTGATGCTGCTACACGGTGTGATAGACAGTCCCGACATTCCTCTCAATGTCAGCCGAAGCTACTTGCAAAGCGATAGTAATGTGAAAAAAATATCGTCGCACATAAGCAAAAAAGTGGCCGACAAGTTGGAGGAGATGAGCAAAGCCCAGGCCAAGAAGCAAGCAGATGGCGATGAAGAGGCAAAGACCGATGGCGCAACGCAGTTGGAGGAGAAGTGGGACGACATAAAGATATTTGTGCAATATGGCATGTTGACCGACGAAAAGTTCTGTGAGCGTGCAATGAAGTTCTTCCTCTTGAAAAACACTGAGGGTAAGTATTTCACAATTGACAGCTATCTTGACAAGGTACGCCCCCTGCAAACCGATAAGGATAAGAGCCTTGTGTGTCTGTATGCTTCGGATGCCGATGCCGAACATCCTTACATAGAGAAAGCAAAAGCTAAAGGCTACGATGTGCTTTTGTTGGATAGCCCACTGGAGAGCCATTTTGTGAACCTGCTGGAACAGAAAAAGGAGAAAACTCGCTTTGTGCGCGTTGATAGCGATAGCATTGAAAAACTCATTGCCAAAGACGAAACCATTCCCGAAAAATTGTCGAAAGACGAGCAGGATAAGTTGCGCCCAATCATCGAGCAAACCATAGATAAGCAGCGTTTCACGGTGCAATTGGAGAGTCTTGAAAGCACCGAACAACCCATAACGGTTACTCAGAGTGAATTTATGCGTCGCTACCGCGAAATGGCACAAACAAGTGGCGACGGTATGGGCTTCTATGGTCAGATGCCCGAAAACTATAATCTTGTGGTAAATATCAATCATCCACTCATCGGTCGCCTGTTGGAGGAAACAGATGCCGACAAACAGCAAACGTTGGTCAACCAACTGACGGATATTGCTCTTTTGGGTGCAGGATTGCTAAAAGGAGAGGCCTTAAGTCGGTTTATCAAACGCAGTGTGGATATAATATAAACCATGTAAGGTCTGCAAAAAAGATAAGTGTGGGCGCACAACGTGCGCCCACACTTATCTTTTTTGCACCAAACGGGACTATTGGCCTATAAGGAAAACGGTGTTTCGCTTGTGCAGATTAACCTCTTTGCGCCGTTTTGCCCACTGCGAAGTTGAGAGGGTGATGATTGTTTGCGTGGGTAACGTAAGGTCGGCGGCAACGCAAATAAGTGTCGAAGATCGCAGTGTGGTGCATAGGGCATCCAGCAGTTGGTTGTTGCGATAGGGGGCTTCGATGAATATTTGTGTTTGCTTGTCGCGCAACATTCGTTCCTCAAAATGGCGTATGGAGACGGCTCGTTTAGAACGGTCGATGGGCAGATAACCATTGAATGCAAAGTTTTGCCCGTTCATGCCACTTGCCATTAGCGCCAACATTAACGACGACGGCCCTACCAGTGGCACTACCTCTATGCCCATGTGGTGTGCCATGCGTGTGGCAAGTGCACCTGGATCGGCAATGCAGGGCAGGCCGGCTTCGCTCAAAAGCCCTATGTTCTGACCTTGTAGGGCAGCATCAAGATAGTGACCAATGCTCTCAGTAGGGGTGTGCTCGTTGAGAATGAGGAAAGTGGTGTCGTCAATGGGGTGGGGGTAGACTGCATGTTTAAGGAAACGCCGTGCTGTGCGCACCTCTTCCACTATAAATGTGCGACAGGTGGTCAGCAATTGCATGTTGGTTAAGGGTAGGCTACAGTCGAGACTCTCGGCGCCTATGCCCACCGGGAAAAGTATCAGTTTGCCTTTATCCATGTATATGCAACGTTCATTGTGTGTGTTTTATTTTGTGCAAAGGGTAGGTTTTGAATTGTCGGTAGGAACTTTAACATGGTACGGAAGGGGAAAAAAGAGCCCGTTCGGTGGTCGTGTGGGTGCATGGTTGATATGTAGTTGAAGTGTCGATGGGTATATAATTGCTAAAAAATGTATTTTTGTGGAGTGGTTTGCGAGGTTATGAATCGATTGGATGTCTTGAAAAACAGATTGATGCTATGAAAACGGTGATTATAGTGTTTGTTGTGGCTGCTGCGGTGGTGGCCTTGATGATGAGTGGGTTGGGGTTGAAGATGCTTTTGCACAAGGAGAAAGAGTTTCGCAGACCGTGTACCAATGCCGACCCGCTGACAGGTAAGTGCCAGCACTGCACTTGTGGCAAAAATGGCCGTAAGGTTGAAAGCAGCGGTATAGCTACAGATTGATTATAGCGTTGTATTAGGATATGTTCTCGAAAGCAGTTGCTATGCGTTGCAGGGCATCTGAGAGTGTGGGTTGGGGACAGCCAATATTCATACGGAAGCAGTTTTCATATTCTTTACCTCCAAAGGTGGTACCATCGTTGAGTGCCACGTGGGCTTCGTTGATTAGTTTCTGTGAAGTGGTGCTGTGGGGCAGGTTGTAGTCCGAAAAGTCGAGCCATGCAAGGTAGGATGCTTCGGGCAGTATGACTTTCAGACGTGGCAGGATAGATGCTGCGGTGTGTTTCAGTAAATCGCGATTGGAAGCAAGGTGGACCTTAAGTTGTTGCAGCCAGGGTTCGCCGTGGGCATAGGCTGCCTGTGCGCCGACATAGGCAAAGATGCTGCCTTGTGCCACACCGAGGGCATCAAGCCACCCGAAAAAACGTTGGCGTAGGTCATTGTTGGCTACATAACACACCGAACTTGATAACCCAGCAATGTTGAATGTCTTGCTCGGTGCGGTGAAGGTGATGCTGTGAGCGGCGGCAAGCGCAGATACGGTGCTATAGCTGTGGTGGCGACGATTTTCGAGTGTGAGGTCGGCGTGTATCTCGTCGGATACGACGATGATGCCATTGCGATGGCAGATGTCGGCAATGCGTTGCAAGTCTGCCTCGCACCATATTGTACCAGCGGGATTGTGAGGGTTGGCTAGTATAAGCATCTTGCATCCTCTGGCTTGGCGTTCAAAATCGTCTAAATCTATTGCAAATCTTCCATCGGTTATTTTTAATCTACTCTTTACCACTGTGCGTCCACAGCCTGTGGGCAGATTGAGAAATGGTGGATAAACTGGTGTGGTAACAAGAATGCGATCGGAGGGATTGGTGAGAGCGAGTAGTGCAAACGATATGCCAGCCACGATTCCAGGCATGAAGTGCAGTTGGTTTGGTTGTGCATTGATACCGTAATGCGAATAGAGCCAATGGGTAACAGCCTCGGTATATCCCTTGGGTTGTACGGCATATCCCAACACTGGATGTTGGCAACGCTCGGTTATGGCATCAATTACGCATTGTGGGGCGGCAAAATCCATGTCGGCTACCCACATTGGTGTGATGTCGGTGCGACCATAGAGCGATTGAAGAAGGTCGTATTTAACACAGTCGGTGTCGCGTCGGTCAATAGATTGGTTAAAATCGTAGGTCATATCTTGTCGTTTTATTGAGTTTGCACGGTGGTTTTATGGTTCATTGAAATACAACGCCTCAATAACAACGCTTTATGCGCATTCTTTATTGTTGGCATGTTGATGGGCATGGAAGTAGGTATCACCCCCTGATAAGAGGAAGACCGTGTAGCAAACGCTATCATCCATATTCGATAGATTGTCCTGCATTGTCATGTCATGGCCATACAATAATTTGTTGTGTTGTGCGTTACGTTCTGCAAAGTCCTAAAAAAACAACGACCATGAAACTGAAATATTTATTGACATCGATGGTGACCTCGGCTGCGTTGCTACTGGCTTCGTGCAGTGTTTATCACCCTCAAGCTGTGGATATTCCACTTATCAATCATCAAGGCGACGGTCGTGTAGACCTCTCGGTTGGAGCATCCACATTCCTTTTCTTCCCAGATGTGCTTACAATCAATGCCACTGGTAGTTATGGTATCAACGATTGGCTGGCCGGACAGGTGCACTTAAACTATGGTGGTGAGAATATCTATGCGCAGATTGCACCAGGTGCTTACTTTAATTTGGGGGCAAAGTCGGTGTTTGAAACCTATGCCGGTTTAGGTGTGGGTGGAGCTTGGCGCGATAATGCCAAAGTGACAAGTTCGGGCGATTCTGACACCGTGGGTAGTTCATCACACACTTACAGTTATTCGGGTAGTTATTTGTTACCTTTTGTTCAGTTTAATATTGGCTTTCATGACCTTACAAAGGCGCATATAGATTTGGCTTTTGGTCTTAAAACAGGTGCCTTCATGCCCGACTATACGTATAATCGCTACGATTCCGATGGCGTGCAAATGTCAGAGTACTTTACACACTACACTTTACCATCGCTGTTGTTAGAACCACAATTGCAGTTTCGCATTGGTGGCGAGCATGTAAAATACAATCTTCGTGTGGGTGTGGCCTATTTGAGCGACATGCAGAACAACGCCACCAAGCACTTCAACTACGACTTTATAACCCTCTCCACTGGTCTTACATTCACCTTCTGATGACAAAAAAACACCTCTCTTTATTTCTTTTGTTGCTGTTGTATGGGCTTTCGACGATGGCTCAAAATAGCCCAGAAACACATGTTTTCGCCACCAGAGAAGGGTGGGGCGACCTGCGACTTGACCTTTATAAGCCAACTAATCCTCGTCCCGACAGCGCATGTGTGATAGCGGTGTTCGGTGGGGGATTTGTGAATGGCAGTCGCTATAACGACCTGCAGACGCGCATTGCTGCGACACTCACCGAGCGTGGCTTTGCGGTGGTTAATATCGACTATCGTCTCGGCCTAAAAGATAGCCAAATGGTGGCTCAAAATAGTTCGCTTTTCAAACTGCATGGTTTATTCCAGTATTGCATTGATATTGCTGTCGAAGACTGTTCAGATGCAGTAGCATATGTGGTTGCGCATGCCGATCAGATGGGCATATCGCCACGTAAAATGGTGCTTGTGGGGTCGAGTGCCGGCGCTATCACTGTGCTACAGACCGACTATTGTCGAGCTAATTCTTTGCCATCTGCGGCAACTCTGCCTCAAGGGTGGAAACCTTTGGCGGTGGCCTCATATGCCGGTGCTATACAATGTGGCAACAGTAAGTTACACTATGCCACATCTCCGTCGCCTACGCTTTTCTGCCATGGCACAAAAGATAAGATTGTTGCCTATAAAAAATTGCAATCGTCAATTAGTACCAGCTTGTTTGGCTCGGTAAAAATAGCGAGGGAGTTTGAACGAAAGGGGTATCCTTATTGGTTTATGCGTTATGAGGGTATTGGGCATGAGGTAGCCTCGTTTTTGCCTGGCTCGGTAGAAATTTTCTGTGCTTTTGTGGATCAAGTGTGTGCAGGAAAGGTGAAGAGTTTAGATGCCACCCTAACAGATGCCTTTTTAGTTCCTACGGAGTGGACAAAGATGAATCTCTTCGATCTCTATAAACACTAATATTTACTTGTGGAAAAGGTGGAAATAATGGCCCCAGTGGGGTCGTATGAAAGTTTGCAAGCAGCTTTTCAAGCTGGTGCCGACGCTGTTTACTTTGGAGTTGGGAAAATGAATATGCGGTCGCGCTCGGCTGCTAATTTTGGCATTGCAGACCTACAGCGTATCTGTGTGTTGGCAAAGGAACGTGGAGTGGCTACATACTTGACGGTCAACACCGTGGTCTACAACGATGAGATTGACGAGATGCATGCTTTGCTCGATGCTGCCAAGGCTGCTGAAGTAAGTGCTGTAATTGCATCTGATATGGCGGTTATTACTTATGCATGCAGCATAGGTTTGGAAGTCCATATTTCCACGCAGTGCAATGTGTCGAACATTGAGGCTATCCGATTCTTTTCTCAATTTGCCGATGTCATTGTAACTGCACGCGAATTGACTCTTGGGCAGGTGGCAGAAATCACTCGTACCATTACCGAGGAAGGCATTTGTGGCCCCGGAGGGCACCCTGTGCGCATAGAGATGTTCGCTCATGGGGCGTTGTGTATGTCGGTAAGTGGCAAATGCTACCTTAGTCTTGATGCCTGCAACCACTCGGCTAATCGTGGCGAATGCCTACAGTTGTGTCGGCGAGGATATGTGGTGAAGGATATTGAGAGCGACCTTGAACTAAACATAGACAATCAGTACATCATGTCGCCCAAAGACTTGTGTACTATTGGTTTCCTCGACAAGATTGTCAAGGCAGGTGTATCGGTGTTAAAGATAGAGGGTAGGGGACGTAGTGCCGACTATGTGTATACTGTTGTTGCCTGCTATAAAGAAGCTCTTGATGCTATTGACAACGGTACTTATACTCAGGAACGCATAGAACAATGGACGGAACGCTTGAAAACCGTGTTTAATCGAGGGTTTTGGGACGGCTATTACCTTGGGCGAAAAATGGGGGAATGGAGCAATAGATATGGCTCACAAGCTACGGAAACAAAGGTATATCTTGGCCTGGTGAGCAACTATTTCAATCGTATTGGTGTGGCTGAAATACGTCTTCAAACTGCCGAAACCCTATCGGTTGGCGACCAATTGATGGTTATCGGTACCACTACGGGAGTGTATAGGGCTACCGTAGAAGAGATGCGTCTTGACCGCGACCCTGTGCCATCGGTGCATCAAGGCGATGCTTTCAGCATTAAAACAGCGGCAGCACTGCATCGAGGAGACAAAGTTTATAAGGTCGTTACAACTATTGAAGATTTCTGAATGAGAGAATCTCAACCTAACAAGGCCTCTTTCGATACTCACATTGTGCTTGAAGTGGCCTCCGAGGCGGGTCGTGTGTTGCTTGAAAATGGCGCAGAAATATCGCGCGTGGAAGAGACAATGGAACGCATAGCCTCTTCCTATGGGGTAGACAATAAAGACTTTTTTGTGTTGAGTAATGGTATTATTACCACGGGTGATGGTTATGCCAAAGCTCAATTCATCCCAATAAAGGGTACCCAATTGAGCCGTGTGGCCGAGGTGAACCAGTTGAGCCGCGATGTCTCGATGGGGAAATATACGCCCGATGCCTTAAAAAAAAGCCTCGATGCAGTGCGTTATTCGCCTGCAAAGGGAGTAATAGAGCAGTCTTTGGGCATAGCGTTTGGCACATCTTCCTTTAGTATCATCTTTGGAGGAAGTCTACTTGATGCAGTAGCAACCTTTGCTGTCGGCATTTTGCTTGGGCTATATATGGCGCTCGCCACGCCTCACATGTCGCGAATATTCAGTAATTTACTGGGTGGACTATTGGGTGGTGGCTTGTGTATTGTGGCCTCGGTACTTGGTTTGGGGCAACATCTTCCAAACATGATTATCGGTACCATCATTGCTCTTGTGCCAGGTGTGCCTTTCACCAACGGTATTCGCGACTTGGCAAACGGCGATTACATAGCAGGAATCACCCGTTTGGCCGATGCCTTTCTCGTATTCCTCTGCATTGCCATAGGGGTAGCGTTGGGTTTTATTGTGGAGGGAAGAGTGAGTGGGGGCATAATGAATTTGGAACAACCTGCGGTTGATGCCTTTTGCTCTCAGTGGTTTGTGCAGGTTACCGCTGCATTTCTTGGCACCGTTGGCTTCTCCGTACTTTTTGGTGCTCCATCAAAACACTATATAGCGTGCGGACTAACTGGTGCTATTGGTTGGGTGGTCTACTTGCTTTCTACAAGATGTCTGCATCTGTCATTGGCCGAGAGTGCCTTTTTTTCAGCTTTTATCATAGCCGCCGTTTCGGCCTTATTTGCTGTATGGAGGCGTTGTCCAGCTACAATTTTCCTTGTTTGTGGCATCATTCCACTTGTACCAGGAGGAGGTATTTTCTGGGCATCTTACTATCTTGTGGCCAATCAGTTACGTCAAGCTGCGGTAATGGGCTACATGTCGCTGAAAATAACCATCGCCATAGCTCTTGGCATCATGGCTGTGGGCATTATTGGCAGCCGTATTGTGCAACGCAATCGTACAAAGCGTTAACGACGGTTGTTCCCCATATAAATCATTACGTAGTATAGCAGCGTCGCTAACGACGTTAGTGCTGCCATAACGTAGGTGTAGGCAGCCGAGCGCAATGCACTTTCGGCATACCGATGCGTTGTGGCACTTGTTATGTCGTGTTGCCTTATCCAAACCAAAGCGCGGCGCGAAGCATTTATCTCAACAGGTAGGGTAACTAATGAAAAAAGTGTAGATACAGCGAACAAGACAATGCCAATAAGTAAAAGTGATGGGAATGTACGGACGAGGAGTAGCCCTGCAAGTAGAACCCACGAAACGTATTTGCTTGCAAAATTTACAACCGGAACAAGTGCTGATCGCAGTGAAAGAGGGGCATATCCGGTGGCATGTTGTACGGCATGTCCGCATTCATGGGCTGCCACTGCTGCTGCGGCTACGCTTGTGCCGTAGTATACGTCTTTGCTCAAATTGAGGGTCTTATTGGCTGGATTATAGTGATCGGTGAGTGTGCCATTGACCATACGCACCGTTACGTCGTGGATATCGTTGTCATGCAACATCTGTTCGGCTACTTGGCATCCCGTCTGACGCCTACTCGTTTCGATGTTTGAGTATTTTTTGAACTTACTTTCAACGCTTTTACTCACTATCATCGATACTATGGTCAGTGCTATAAACACCAACCACATCGCAGATGATCCGGGCATAATGTTGTTTTGGGCGTAGGTTTGCAGAAGAACGAAAAGTGTCATATACGTACAACTTAATTACTTGACATTGGCTTGCAACCAATATCGGACTTACGGTGTATTAGTTAAAAACGGTGTTGCTACCTCTTTTTTTTACTGGCCTCTTTTGCTTCCACCGTCATCGTGGCATGTGGAACTATCATCAGGCGCTCTTTAGGTATGAGTTTTCCTGTTACTTGGCAGATGCCATAGGTGCGATTTTCAATGCGTACAAGTGCAGCTTTTAGGTCGCGGATAAACTTTTGCTGACGTGCAGCAAGCTTGGCGTTCTCTTCTTTGTGAAGCACGTTGCTGCCCTCTTCCAAATTTTTGAACGTGGGGGCCGTGTCGGTGATGTCTTTATCGCTACCAGCAACAGCCTGATTTAGCATTGCAAGGTCTTTTTCTGCTTTGGCTATTTTCTCAAGAATGAGGGTCTTAAACTCTTGTAACTCTTCTTGCGAGTAGCAGTTTTTTTCGGCCTCTGGGGCTTTTTTTGTCTTCATAAGGCTTTGCATTTTGCAGCAAAGATAATCCTTTTAATTGAAGGTTTGGGGTAAATGTATCAACATTATTTGTTAATATCGTTGATGTATAACTCTATCAAGCCATTAGGTGCTTCGATGCTAATTGTGCGTTTTTCGCGGTCTACCTGTTTGATTATCTGGTCGATTATGGGTATAAGTATCTCTTTCCCATCCATTTCTGTCTGAAAAAGGGCCTGCGGACCAAGATCGAGTATGTCTTTTATCTCGCCGATATCGCCGTGGTTCTTATCAATTAGCCTATATCCAAGCACCTCGTGATAGTAGAATTTGTTGCCCGAAAGTTTGGGCAACATAGATAGTGGCAGGTAGAGTGTGTGGCCTATGAGCGATGATGCGTTGTCGGCCGTGATTCCTTCAAAAGTGGCCACGGCTTTGTTACCGTTGATATTGTCTATATGGAAGAAGTGGGGCACCAGTTGGCCTCGCAGTTCAACAAAGGCCGAGTCGAGGTCAATATAGTCGGTTGGAGTATCAACATCAAGAAACAACACCAGTTGACCTTTGACCCCCCATTGGCGCGTTATGCGACCAAGTTCGTAGCATTGGCTTATTTCCATACGGAAAGGTGTGTGTGGTACAAAAAGCAGAGACGCAATTGTTTGCGTCTCTGCCCAATATTTTTAGATAGAAGCATTATGCTTCGGTAGCTGTTTCGTCGGCAGCAGGAGCATTTTCGGTAGCTTCAGCCTCGGCTTTAGCAGCGGCAGCAGCCTCAATCGCAGCCTGACGTTTGGCGGCCACAGCAGCAGCTTTGGTCTCGTTGGCTTTCTTTTCAGCCTCCAAACGCTCTTTGCGTGTGTTGCGACCTGCGTTTTCTACTTCGCTCTTTTTGTTGGCTATCTTGGCCTCTTTGGCTTGCAACCACTCGTTGAAACGCACATCGGCAGTTTCTTGACTTATGGCTCCTTTCTCAACGCCAATTTGGAGGTGGCGACGTAGGAGAACGCCTTTATAGGAAAGTATGCGGCGCACCGTTGGGCTGGGTTGAGCACCATTCTTAACCCAGTTGACTGCACTGTCGAAGTTCAACTCAATGGTGGCGGGATTTGTTAGCGGGTTGTAGGTGCCAAGCTTCTCGATAAATTTGCCATCTCGAGGTGCACGACCATCCGCAACAACGATGTGATAAAAAGGTTGATTCTTTTTACCATGACGTTGAAGTCTAATTCTTGCTGGCATAATGTTTTGATTTTAAGTGTTTTGTTTGTTTTTAACGGACATTCAGTCCTATGCAAAGATACGTTTTTTTGCTTGTGCTGCAAATATTTTTTGCTTTTCTTGATGGGCACTGCGTTGTGTGGATAGTGGAAAATGGTGTAATTTTGCAGTTGTCAACTGGTTAACCAAAATGAACTTAACGATATGAAAAAGACTAACCTTTCCGATTACGATGCCTCACAGGTGCCCAGCGGCAATGGGCGAAAGATAGGGGTTGTGGCTGCCGAGTGGAATGCCGAAATAACTGATGCACTGCTTGATGGTGCTGTGCAAACACTGCTTGCAAATGGTGTCGCCGAAGACGACCTGATGGTGCGCCGTGTGCCTGGCACTTTCGAGTTGCCCACTGCCGCCGATTGGATGTTGCAGGCTCATCAACTCGACGCTGTTATCTGTATCGGTTGTGTGATTCAAGGCGAGACTCGTCATTTCGAATTTATTTGTCAAGCAGTGTCGCAAGGGTTGATGAACGTTTCTTTGAAGCACGAACGGCCTGTTATTTTCAGCGTGCTGACCACCGATACTTTCGATCAAGCCAAGCAACGCTCGGGTGGTAGGCATGGCAATAAAGGAGTTGAGGGAGCCGTAACGGCGTTGAAAATGTGTGCCCTATGCGAGTAGTTTTTTTCGGTACGCCACAGTTTGCCGTAGCTTCGCTTAATGCAATTATGCTTTCAGCCCACGAGGTGGTGGGCGTGGTTACGGTGGCCGACAAACCCTCGGGGCGCGGACAACGTATGACGGAGAGCGATGTGAAACGCTATGCCGTGCAGAACGATTTGCCATTGCTGCAACCCCAGCGCCTGCGCGATCCCGACTTTCTGTCGGCATTGCGAGCTTGGAATGCCGATGTGTTTGTGGTGGTGGCTTTCAGAATGTTGCCCGAGGAGGTGTGGAGCATGCCATTAAAAGGCACGTTCAACCTGCATGCAGCCTTGTTGCCTCGCTATCGGGGTGCGGCCCCGATAAACCATGCCTTGATAAATGGCGACATCGAAACGGGTGTAACCACCTTTTTGCTGAACCATAATATCGATGAGGGTGACATCTTGATGCAAGTGCCCACACCGATTAGTCCGCTCGACAACGCTGAAACACTGCACGATCGTCTCGCCGATCTCGGTCGGCGACTGGTGCTCGACACGCTCGATGGCCTCGAAAAAGGTACACTCAAACCTCGCAAGCAAATGGGTACGCCAACGCTTGCTCCGAAGATATTCAAGAACGACTGTCGTATAAACCTCAACCAACCAACGCAAAAGGTGGTGAACTTTGTGCGTGGGCTATCACCCTATCCTGGGGCATTCGTTACCATGCAACGTCCCGACGGTCAGATGGTCGACATAAAAATATACTCTGCATCGGCCACAATCACTGGTCAGGCTGCCGTAGGCCAGTTGTTGACCGACGGTAAGGAGGCTCTGAAACTTGGAACTGCCGACGGTTATATTTGCGTTGAGTACCTGCAAATGAGCGGAAAACGAAAAAATTCGGTGGCCGACTTTCTACGAGGTAATAAGTTAAGTGGTTGGAAATTAGTGTTGTAGGTGTAAGTGTCTGAAAAACTTTTCTCTACAGACGAAAAAAAAGCTTTGTAGAAATAAAAAACAACTATATTTGCAGTGTCAATGTTGTAACACATAATTCATTAAACATTTTCACCATGAACAAGACTGAATTAGTTAATGCTATCGCCGAAAAGACCGGCATGAGCAAGGTTGCTTCGAAAGAAGCTATGAATGCCGTCTTATCGACCATTCAAGAACAGTTGAAGAAAGGCGAGAAAGTGAGCCTGATTGGCTTTGGCACATTCTCGGTTGTGAAGCGCAACGCTCGCACTGCTCGCAATCCTCAAACTGGCAAAACCGTTAAAGTGGCCGCCAAGAAAGTTGCTAAATTCAAGGCTGGTAGCAACCTTATCTAAAATTTAGTAAGAGGTAAGAATTGAGGATGTCCGTAGGGGCATCCTCTTTTTTTTGTCTCTGCGATGTGGCAGGTGCAAGGGAACGAGGTGGCAAGGAGGAGTCATGTACGTATCATCGCCCTATCAACTCCCTATCATCTCCTTATCATCTCCTGGAGTAGCGCTGGAAATGAGGGTGTTGATAGGGCGATAAAATGGCTTAAAAAAGGTCTTGTTGGGTAAAAAAAATGAGGGGCGCCGCCTGTGGCGGCGCCCCTCCAATAATTGAGACAATAAAAAAAATACTACTTCTTGCCTTGCAGCGCGTCGGCCACCAAGAAGATGCTACCGGTTATGAGCACAAGATCGTCGGCTTGTGCATGGCTGCGAGCTGTGGCAATGGCCTCCTGCACATTGTCGAAGGCTTGCCCGTTGATGCCCAGTTGTGCGGCTGCTTGCTGCAATAGGTTGGCTTCTAAGCGGCGAGGCACGCTGGGTTGCGAGAAGTACCATTTGGCTTCTTTGGGTAAGAGCTGCAGGATGTGTGCATAGTCCTTGTCGTTTACGCAGCCATAGACGATGTGCAGTTGGTGGTGTGGTATGGTGTCGATACGTTCAAGCATTGAGCGTATGCCATCCTCGTTGTGGGCGGTTTCGCAAATTGTCAATGGCTTGGTTCCAATTGTCTGCCACCGTCCTTGCAAGTGGGTGTTGCTCACCACGTTGGCAATGCCGTCATGGATGTTTTGGTCGGTGAAACAAAGTGCTTTGGTGGTGCGCAGTGTGTATAGGGCCTGCATCAGGGTGGCAAGGTTCTTTAGTTGGTAGGAACCCGATAGAGGGCAAGAAAAAACGCAGTCGGACGGCATTAGGACAGGTTTGCCAGGAAGCGTTTCGAGGCTGAAGTGCAGTGTGTCGGCAGTGGTGTGGGTGGGCACTATGCGGAAGTGCTGGTCGGCAAAACTTATCGGAGCATCGAGGCTTTGGGCTATGGAGGTAAAGACGGGGGTGGTCTCGCTCTGTGTTTGCCCGATCACCACGGGAACGTTGCTCTTTATGATGCCAGCTTTTTCACGCGCAATCTGCGACAGGGTGTTGCCCAGAAATTGAGTGTGGTCGAGCGAGATGTTGGTGATGATGCTCAGCAGCGGTGTGATGACATTGGTAGAGTCGAGTCGCCCACCCATGCCTACTTCTATCACGGCCACGTCTACGTGGTGGCGAGCAAAGTGGTCGAAGGCCATCCCAACAGTCATTTCGAAAAATGACAGGCGCTCCTGTGTTATGATGTCTTTATTTTTTTCAATGAAATGTGTCACCTCGTCGGTGCCAATCATCTGACCGTTTATGCGTATGCGTTCGCGGAAGTCGACCAGATGGGGCGATGTGTAGAGCCCCACTTTGTAGCCAGCCTCTTGCAGCACCGAGGCCAACAGGTGGCTCACCGAGCCTTTACCATTGGTGCCAGCCACGTGCAGCGAGCGGAATTGTTGCTCGGGATGTCCCAGTGCCTCCATGAAGTGCAGCGTGGGGTTGAGGTCGGCTTTATAGGCCGCTTGCCCTATGCGATGGTACATGGGCAACGACGAGTACATGAAGTCGAGTGTTTGCTTATAGTCCATAGTGCAGAAGGACTTTGTGTGGTTTTGAGAAAAAGTGGTGTTAGTTGAGCGTATAGGTCAGTCCGACCAAGAACAGACCACGCTGCGAGGGGTAGTTGCGCCACAGATAGTAGCGTTGAAAAGCCAGGTTGTTCATCTTGACAAAGAAACTTATGGCCTTGTTGTGGCGGTATTCTACCTCGGCATTGATGCCGTAGCGCATGGGCATGTCGTCTCCATGGTCGTCGGTCATTTTGCTAAGCAGGCGACCTTCGAGGGTTAGCAGCCAACGATCGTGATAGTTGGCCTGTGCTGTAAGGTGCGCATCCCAAGTGGGACGATAGCATAGCAGGGCGTTGTCGTCGGCCAGTGCATAGTGGTACCAGTGGCCTCCGGCTTGAAGGTGCAGTATCTCGTCGTTCACAAAGTCGACGCTTGCTCCAACGTTGAACCGATTGTTATCAAAAAATGTAGGACTGAATACATTGCCAAGCAGATAATTTGTGTCGGTAGCGAAGGTAAGGTCGTTTTGCACAAGCGAGTAGCCCACCTCGGCTCGGGCTTCAAGTTTGCGACTTATGTTCCATCGCAGGTGCGAAAGGAAGTCGTAGTGGCGGGTGGCTTCGAATTGTGCTCCTGGCGACAGATAGGGATTGATGGCACTGACCGATGCGATGCTGTTGGATTCGATGCTACCAGTTGCTCCCAAGTCAATGGCAATAAGATCGTTGAATATTTTCTTGGTAACCACCACGTCGGGGAAGAATCGGAACACCGTTTGCTGTGAGAAACCATCCCATGCGGCGGTGAACCCGACGTGGAACTGCAGCCCATTGGATGTGAAGTCGGCATAAGGATTTATCTTCACTATATTCTTGCTGCTGCGAGTGGTGTCGGTGATGGCGGTTGGGCTGAAGCCCAAGGGCATACTGGCTGCATCGGGGGCATTGAAACGTTGCAAGAAACCATCCCACTCGGTGTGTAGATAGGCTACGCCATCGTATTTGTTTTTGATGTTAAAACCGTAGCGCACGTCGGCTGTGAGGGTAAGATTAAACTCGTTTTGGCCGTAACCAGCCCACAAGTCGGATAGTTTAACGTTGGCCGCATAACCGAGTTTTCGTTCATCAAGCTGCATGTTTTGCAGACCAATGTTCCATGTGGCCGTGTTGTACGATGCCGTATAGTCGGTGGTTGATATGTCATCGCGTTGCTTTACCAAGGTGGCAAGTAGGGTCGAGTCGGTAAAACCGTAGTATAGGTTGTGGTCGTGGAGGTAAGATAGGTCGCTGTGTAACTGCAACTTTTCTTTGATTATGTACTTTCCAAATAGGGTTACATTGGTTTGACCAAAGTGGTTTTTACCGTAATCGGGCAAAGTACCCCACGACGAGAGGTGGTTGATGCTTGCACCATAGGTCTTCTTTTTGTCGCGAGTTGAACTAAAATAAGCATCGAATAGAGGTGAGAAATAGTTGCCAAAGCCAACGCGGAAGTAGTTGTTATACAGACGTGTTGCAGGTTCGCCTATTACCCTTGCCGCCTTTATTCGGGTGGGCTCGTAAAGAGCTTTCAGCCTTGTGGGTTGGATGGTATAGGTGTAGTGGTGCGATGCTTTGGCGGCAGTGTCGTTGATGCGCACAGGAAAATAGAGTTTCTGCTGTTGCTCCAATTCTGGACGGTAGTGCCCTTGCACCACCACGTTCTCGTTGTATGTGTTCTGAGGTTGTGTCTGCGCCAAAACAGTAAGGCTGCATAACTGAATTACCCCAATGGCAAGAATGCTTTTCAGTTGCATATTGTTCAATCTCTCTGTGTGTTACAATTCAATGGTTAACTCCGTTTCGGGGTCGTTGGTGGGTTGTTGCTCGGCCTCAATAATGGCGTTGCGCTTGGCTTGGGCCACTGCCACCAACTCGGCTCCGTCGTAGTTGTCAATAATACTCTGCAAGGTTTGCTTGGCTTGCATGTTGTTTCCGCGGGCGTAATAGATGTCGGCCCATAGGATGAAGGCATAGGCAAGCCAGTAGTCGTTGGTGGCATCGGCCACGATGCTCTCAATCATCTTCTCTGCCTTGGCATAGTCTTGCTGCAGCATCACTATCTCTGCCATACGGCATCGCGCCTCGCCATTATACTCGCCATTGGCCGATGTGGTAAGATGTGTGTAATAGGCATTGGCCGAATCGCGAAGATTATTGTTGAAACAACTGCGAGCCATTGTCAGATAGGCCTCCTCTTTTAGGTCAGAAGTGGCTTTAGGCTCGTTGATAACCATGCGTCCGGCTTGTATCACCGATGCATGTTGCCCCAAGGAAGCAGCGCAACGCAGACTGCCAATTTTGCCTTGAAGCAGACTTTTGTCGCTCTCGGCATTGGCCGAAAGACGCTGATAGAGCGTCGCTGCTTGAGCATAGTTGCCTGCATTGTACGCAATGTTTGCAGCGTTGTAGAGCGAACGTTCGGCATATTGGTTGTTGCCACTTTGTACAACCGATAGATAGTGTGGCAAGGCTTGACTATTTTGCCCCTGACGGAAATAACAGTCGGCCAACAGATAGTGAGCCTTTACTGCAAACAACCCATTAGGAAACTTGGAAAGATAGCCTTCGAAACCAGCTGCAGCATTCTCGTAATCGCCTTGTTGGTAACGGTTCTCAACTGAAAGAAACGTGGTAGAGTCTTGTTCCACGGCCGACACATTCATCTTGGTGGCGCTCTTCACGTAGGTGAAGTAGTCGTCCACTCGGTTTTGTTCAATATAGATATTCTTGATTGTGGCCAGTGCATCACGTGCCTCTCCAGTGCCTGGATAATCTGTCAGCAACCTGTCGTATGTCTTTAAGGCTTGGTCGTAGCGGTCGGTATTGTAGTATATCAATCCCACATTTAACAATGCACTTTTGACGTAGGAACTATGAGGATACTGCTTTATAAAACTGGTATAGTAGGTCAAAGCCATCTCATTGTTGTCGCAAGCCATGTAGGTGTTTGCAATTTCGAGCATGGCTTTCGATTTCAAGGGCGAATTATCAAAGCGTTCAAATATGTAGTTAAGATAGGTTAGTTTCTCGCTATTTTGCCCCATAGCCCCGTATGCCAGTGCTTTTTGCAAAGTGGCATAGTCAGCATCTTTGGCATTAGCCGAGATCACCTTGTTGTACTGTTCGATAGATTGCTGGAAATGACTCTGCACATATAGGCAGTCGCCGAGGCGATTGTATGTGTCGTTGAGCATTGCGTTGTTAGCTTCGTCGCTCTTTCGTCCTAACCGCTTTGCCAAATCTTCGAAAGTCTCTTGGGCTTCGTCGTATTTTCCCCGACGCATGAGTAGGTAGCCGTAGGTATATCGAGCTGGTTCGGCGTAGACCGAACTATTGGAGAACGACGAAAGGAGGAATTTATTGATATTCTTCTCAGATAAATTGTACTTGCCACTGGCGTATTGAGCTTCGGCAAGGAGGTAGGATGCCTCGGCCGTGGTTTGCGGGATGGCGTTTATTTTTACGGCTTTTTCAAACATTTCAACGCCTTCTTGTTGCTTACCGCTGTTGGTCAACTCAATGCCACGATTGAATACGGCACGCTGATAGGCCTGTTCAAGTTTAGCATTGCGGTTGGGAATGTTTTCCAGCATGGCTATGGCGTCCTTATAGTTGCTGGTGGTGCTATACAGGTCGGTCAGTATTTCTTGGGCTTCGGTTCGGTGGCTACTCTTGGGGTATTTAGAGAGATATTGTTGTATGAGTTTAATACTTTCGTTGTAGGCGTTCTGGTTCAGTTCGCAACTCAGTTTGGCATAGTTGAATAGGGCGTCTTCTTTTATTTTGTTGTTGATGCCAACTTTTGATGCTTGTAGGAACATGCTCCGAGCATCGTAGTTTTTTCCCAGGTGGATGTAACAGTCGGCAAGGGTATATGTGGCGTTTTGTGCAACCGAGTCGTCGCAGTTGGTTTTACGCTCCAGGTAGCGAGCCGCGCTATCGTATTGGTGAAGCATGTAGTAACTATACCCCATTTGATAGTCGTTATCGTGAGGGGTGCAGGTTTTGCCTTGTGCATCGCTGTGGGTTTCCACCATGCGATATTGCTCTATGGCCTGGGCATATTGACCCCTATTGAAGTAGGTCTCTCCAATCATTTGGTATATCTCTTCGCGTTTGAATGTGTTTTTGTCGTTGATGAGCCGTGGAGCCATCTCAAGCAATTCTTCTTCGCGACCGAGATAGTAGTATATTCTTGCAAGGTAGGAGGGGACTATTTTAGCAAATTTACGGTCTTTCTCAAGTTCTTTGAAGTTTTTCAGAGCCAACTCGTACTGACCGTTAACATACTGTATGTGGGCATAATAGTAGAGCGACGAGGCTTGATACTTCGATTGACCACCTATTTGTTGGGCAAACAGCTGCGAGGCTTTAGCGTAATCGCCCAGTTGAAACAGGCAGTAGCCCATCTTAAAGTTGTATTCGCTTCGGTGGTTGTATTCCACTTCCTTTGCGTCAACAGCGCGATAGTAGGTCAGTGCGCGACCATAGTCGGCACGTGTGTAGTAGAAATTACCCAGATAGAACCGTGCCATGTTGCACCGTCCGCTTTGTGGATACAGACGCAAAAACTCTTCAAGACGGAAGAAAGCATCGTCGTTGTCAAGCTTTTCCGAGCATACAGCCGCAAAATAGTGGGCATCGGCAGTGGTTTGATCGGTACGCGCGCTCTGACCGTTGGCAATGCGATCGTATATTTCTTGGGCTGCGGCGTATTTCTGTTTTTGATAAAGGTCGGTGGCCTGACGGTAGAGGTCGTGTTGATGCTGTGCTGGGGTTTGTTTTTGTGCCGTTGCTCCGACAGCAAGTGTCAGAACGAACGAGAGTATGGCGATTGCTTTTTTCATCTGTTATCGGTGTTTCGGGTCGTGTGTTTATTGTTTCAACGGCCTGTTTATTGATGTTCAAAAAAGGGGCGACTCACGTCGGCTGGCTCATTTTTTATCTCCCACGGCCCATTCATCAGTATTCCAGTGGCGGGCGATGGGGTGACGCTATAGTGGAAGTTGCCTTCTGGATTTATGAGGATAAACGTGGGAAAACTAACCACGCCAAAGTGTTCGAGTAGGCGATAATTGCCATCGAAATGCAGCCACGTCCAGTTGTAGCGGTGGCCACGACGGTTGTTGCGCAGCAGATGGTGCATCTTTTGGAACTCGCGGTCGCATGCCACGCTCACAAACTCTACGTTTTTGTTGCGTGCACAAATGCTGTCGTGGAAGTGTGCAATGGTTTCAATTTCGCGCAACGAGTTTGGGTCACCCACACGCACAAAACTCAAGTAAATCCACTTGCCACGCATCTCTTGCAAGTTCACCAGTTGATGGTCAATGTCGGGCAACTCCATTGGTGGCACCTCGGTGCCTTTTTTTAGCGCGCGCATCTGTTTTTTCATGTGGTCGGCTATCTGCCTATGTTCGGCAAACTTGCTGTTAGCGCCAATCGTATTCACCATCATGAATACCTTTTGTGGGTCGTAGTCTTTGTCGTGGTAGGCCTCTTTCAGCGCTTGCAGTACGGCCAATTCGCGCACTTGCTCATTGCGCATCAAAGGGTTGAGACCCACCGAGTCTATCATGCGACGCTCGTCGGTGGCATTTACCCATGCCACCAGCCTGTGTTTGGGCACACGAGCCATGCCTTTTGATATGCTGTTGGCATAAATGTCAAAGAATAAGCGCATGTAGTTCTCGTCATGATAGCGCACAGGTTGCCCATCAATAAAGTGTGCTGCCATCTGTTTGCGTGTTGCAAACTTCATGGCGTATTTCATACCTGCCAGGGTGTAGCGCTTATAGCGGTTGAAGAACTCGTTGTTTCCGTCGGGGAATTGAACTTGCATGGTTTGCACAAGTGTGTCGAAATAGCGCTTTTGTGGCCTGTATTTCCAGTCGAGAAATACACGATGATTACTTATAAAACTGTCCACTGCCGCATCAAAGCGCATTATTTGCAGGTTCAGTTCATCGTGGTCGACGTTTACAAACTCCAACGGAAGGGCTTCGGGCGAGAGGAAGATGTTGCGCTGCTCGTCTACGTCCCAGTCAAAACGAGCAATATACACCTCGTAGGTGTGCCCTGGCTCTACATAGAACGACTGGCTATAGTTTTCTATCTGCAGAAACACCAGTCGGGGATAGTTGATGTAGGTTTCGAGACGAAACTCGCGCGTAGAGTCAATTACCGTGGCATCAAGCAGGTTCTCGGCACGGGTCAGCATGTCGTCGTAGGCATACAATTCAATGCGTTTGCCCTGACCGTTAACGGCCATGCCATTTATCACCACATTGGTTTGACCAATGCTTTGGGCGGCCATTGCCACCATCAGCACCATCCACAGCAACCCCCTAAAGGCTGCTCCTGCTTTTGCGTTGTTTAGCATTTGTGCACCTTGCTTTTTCTTTCAGAGAACGAACTGAGCATGTTTTTATTGCACTCGGCCACTTTTTATTTGCTCAATTCCGGAACTTGGTGTAATCTTGCACCGATTTTCAGTGAATTATAAACCAATTAGAATTAGCAAACGATGAAATCTTTTGTACACTTTCTGACCATTGCAGCCATGGCTGTGGTGATGGTATCATGTGGCACCCGCGCCACTCAGGCCGACCAGACCTCCTCCGACGACAATCTGTACCAGTTTTCAACCCTGACCACCGATGGCCAACCTTTCGACATGTCGACCCTGCGTGGCAAAGTGGTGCTGGTGGTCAACACTGCCACACAGTGCGGTTTTACGCCACAATACGAGGCCTTGGAGCAAATCTACAACCGCTTTCAAGGTCGTGGATTTGAAATTATTGACTTTCCTTGCAACCAATTTGGCGCACAAGCCCCGGGCAGCGATGCCGACATTCATGCCTTCTGCACTGGCACCTACGGTGTCTCGTTTATGCAAATGGCCAAGGTGAACGTCAATGGCGACAGCGTTGCGCCCGTGTGGCAATGGCTCAAGAGCAAGGCTGGATTCGAGGGCTTCGACACCACCAACCCTCTTGGAGCAAGGCTTGACCAAATGTTTCGTGCCCAAGACAGCCTCTACGACCGCAGTGCCGACATTAAGTGGAACTTTACCAAGTTTCTCATCGACCGCGATGGCCGTGTGGTGCGTCGTTTCGAGCCCACTGTACCCATGTCTGACGTAAGTGCCGCTGTCGAGGCTCTGCTCTGACCGAGGCCCCAACTCGTCGGCCTCGGGTCGTTCATCGACCACATTACCCGTGGTGGTTGTTCCCACAACCGCCACGGGCTTTTCTTTGCTATCAGTGCCCACACAACCAATATATTGGCATGTGCTGCACTGCCCGTTGGCCAGCTCGACCCATCCGTAGAGGTGAACAGCCACACCTTGCCAGTGCGATGGTAATTCTATCCGACACTTGTGGCTGTAGGTAGGCACGGGGGCTACCATTGTGGCCACACCCTCCGATGGGCAATAGGCGCATATTTGCACCAAGCTATCGGCAGCAAGTGCCGCATCGACATCGGCTTTGCAGAAAGCGACGCTCCAACTGTTGCCACCCAATGGCTGTGGCGCTTCAAAAACAACATCGGGTGCGCAGCCGTACGAAAGCCTCAACGCCCCGTAGTCCATCTGCGCCTTGCCACCGACAACGTCGACGACGCTGTGGTTCAGTCGCACAAACAGGTTGCTCTCGGTAATGCCCTGCTGCAAGGCTTCTCTGTGCATGCCACGTCGCAGAGCCACTCTTAAAACCGATGCCATGCGCATCAACGTGGCAAAACGCACCCGTCCGTTAACCTGACGTTCGGTGCGTGGATTGGCTACCGTTGATGGCTTGCTGCGCACACAGGGCTTGCCACGCCAGGTGTAGACCACCACCGTCCCTACGTTGCCACTCAATGCTCCAAACAGTCCGTGATTCATTTTTGCCATATCCTTTTTCCTTTCTTTAGGGGTTAAACTCAATTTGCTTACCATTAAAGATAGGTGCATTTGTGGCTGGGACCTAAAAAGTGTGCGCAAAGTAAGCATTTGACACCGTTTGTAAGCCTATCATCACCCCACCTGATGCCAATCAACCCCATGTTTGCTCCTGCGTTTGTAGGCTTTGGGTGGGAGTTGATAAGGCGATGATAGGGAGTTGATAGGTTGAAGATGCCTGTATTATGTGGCTGTGCAGCGTCGGTGCACTTTCGACGACACAAAAAAAACCTGCCGGCATATTGTTGCCGACAGGCTCGGGTCTAAAACAAATTACTTTTCTTTCTTGATTAACGCTTGGCGTACTTTTTGTACTTGTTCATGAACTTGTCAACGCGTCCTGCAGTGTCAACCAGTTTCAGTTTGCCAGTGAAGAAGGGGTGCGACGTGTTCGAGATTTCGAGTTTCACCACGGGATATTCCTTACCGTCGGTGTAGACCACCGTTTCTTTCGTGTTTGCACAACTCTTGGTTAGGATCATGTTGTCGTTCGACATGTCTTTGAACACCACCAAACGGTAGCTCTCGGGATGGATTCCTTTTTTCATTCTTTATCTTTGTTTGCCGTCTAATCCGTTGTTTATTAGACGATTGTTTGAAAATGTTGTTTTATCTTACGCTTGCAAATTTACAACTATTAGTCTAATTGCCAAATTTTTATTGCTTTGCAGGCTTTTTTTTAGTCGGGTTAGCGTTTTATGAGGCGACGTGTAACGGTGGCCTCTGGGGTTATGGCCTGTACGAGGTAGGTGCCTGAGGCCAGCGTGTGGATGTCTATGACAAACGGTGCATCGGTGGCGATGGCATTAAAGCGGCGCACTTCGCGTCCGTGCATGTCAATGATGCGCAGAATGGATTGACCGACGGTGTTGGCCAGTCGGATGCCGACGGTGCTTGTTGCTGGGTTGGGCATGAGTTGCATGTCGGGCAGGGGTGCGTCGGGGTGCGCTATGCCGTCGCCCTCGTCGAAGAGGGCGGTGTAGGTGGCCGCACAACTACACTCCACTTTACGTTCGGGTTCGGTGCAGCCATCGTCCCACTCCATGAAGTGGTAGCCACGACGGGCGCGTGCACGGAGGGTGGCGGTGTCGCCCTGACGGTAAAGCCCAGTGCCCCAGACGGTGCCCCATCGGTCGTTGTTGCTTACTGCGGTGATGATGTGGTAGGGGGTGGGATCGTTGATTGGGGCAAAGTAGGCTGTGTAGTCGCGGTCGGTGTCCATCGTTACTTCGCGACTGGCACTGAGGTTGCCATCGTGCCAACTGACAAAGCGGTAGCCCTCGAAGGCAACGGCGGTGAGGGTTACCACATTGCCTGCCACAAACACTCCATCGCCATCGACACGCCCTTTGTGCCATCCATTCACGTGGCTGGTGAGCACATAGTAGGTGGGGTCGGAGGGAGAGTATTCGCGTGTGAGGAATTGTGTGCAGTTGCTCCATTGCGACACCACACCCTGATCGCAGATGCTCTTGACATAGACGTCGTAGTAGGTCTCGGGTTCGAGGCGGGTCATGATGTAGTTGTTGTTGCTAATGGTGTCGGTTCGAATGCTGTAGCCCACGGGGAAGTCCATGTCGCCGTACTCTATAACGTAGTAGCCGTTGCTGTTGGCTGTGCTTGGCCATACGGCCATGGCCGAGTTGCCTCGCAAGGATGTTACCTGTACGCGCCCCACGGGGAAGCACACGTCGGTGGTGAAGCGTGTGGCACTGCTCCAGGGACCGACATATTCGTGGTTGTCGCCACAGCGCGAGCGCACCATCGCTTCGTAGGTTACCTGCGAGGTGAGGCCACTGATGTGGCAGTTGGTGAAGTCGGTGAAATGGTAGATGGAGTCGAAATAGCCACCAGACGTGGCGCGTACCCACAATTCCCATTCTGTGCCAGGACCAACGGTGTCCCACCCGAGTGTGGCTCCGTCAAATTCGGTGCCTTGCACTTGCAGGTTGATTGGGGGTTGGCAGTCGAGGTGGGGTGTTACCACGGTGAAGATGGTCCACTTTGATGATGCTCCGTTGTTGCACACTGTGCGAAGGCCAATGAAATAGGTTGAATCGAACAGCAGGCCTCGGAAGGTGAAGGTGCTGTTGGCCGTGCGATAGTGTTGGCCGAACATGGTGTAGCGGTCGTCGCTAATCACCAATTCGACACTGTCGGCGGTGGTGCTCCAATCGAGCGATATGGTGTTGTAGGTGGGGCGGATTACCACCGAGGCACTGTCAATGCTGTCGCACGATGGTGGGGGCAGGAGCGATACAACCGACACGTTGTCAATGCCCACGGAGTACCAAGTGGCTGTGTTGTGGTTTTCCCAACACAGCACGATGCGCTCGGCGTTGTCGGGCGCATTGGGGAAGAACACCGAGTCGAGACGCAGCGAGGATGTCGACGACATGGTGTCGACCCCGACAAAGTCGGTGGCATAGTTCGAGCCAGTGAGGTAGCCCACTATCAGTCGGCCATACGAGGTGCTCTCCATACGATAGTAGAAGCTGAGTTTTAGGTGTTTGATTGGCACCTCAAAGTATGGTAGGATGGCGTATTTGTACTGACCGTTGGTGGTGTTGTTCATTTGGGCACCCATGTATAGAGCCTGGCTGTTGTCGGGCGAGTAGGAGTAGCTGCCACCAGCGGGCACCACATGGGCAATGTAGGTGCCGTTTATGCCGAGGCTTCCGTTGCTCCAACGGTCCCAACAGTTGGGCATGTAGCCAGGCACTGTGCTGTAGGTTACAGCCTGGGTGTGGTTAAAGTTCTCGGTGTAGGGTAGTGCCAGTCGTCCACATAGGGTGAGGCATGCAACTGAATCGGAGAAGATGGACTGGTCGTAGCGTGAACATTGATTGCGTACGTAGAACACATAGTCGCGGTTGGGCATAAGTCCGGTAACGGTAAACGGATGTTGTGTTGCCACTGCCACTTGTCCGTTGCCCAAACGGAAACCTGCGGTGTCGTACTCGATGACCCATTGTGTGGCTGGGAGTATGTCGTCCCAGTCAAGGGTTACTATGCGGTCGCCGATGCTGTCTATGCGTACGTTGACCGGAGGTATGCACGATGGTACGGGCTGTATCACCAGATTGTCTATGCTGTGGTGGCTGTTGGTGCTACTCATGCCTGGACGCACGATGTTTTTGAATGCCAGATGGCGTCCCGTGCCAGTGTGGTGAACGAGGTAGCGTGTGATGGATCGGGTTTGTGTGCCAGTGGTGTGGCTCACGATGGTATCAATGGGTACAAATGTGCTGCTGCACCCCACAGTGGTGGTGCGCACCGAACCTATGACCAATGCGGTGAGGGTGTCGTAGGTTGTGTGGTCGAACGTAACCATGATGGTGTCAATGGGAAGACTCAACGGTGGCAAAGTTATCAGTGTCGGGGTTGTCATCTCGATGCGCCCATTGCCGTTGTCGTTATATACCTGTGGTAGGTTGTTGGCCGTTTGTGATTGGGTGGCCGAAGGGTCATAGGTCCAACAATTGGGCAGTATGCCACAGTAGGTACTCCCGATGACTATGTAGTTGTTGAAGTCGTAGGTGTAGGGATAGTTGCGAATGGTGTCGCATTGGGTAGAGAAGTTGTATGGTATGAGTCCGTGGGCAGTGTCGTTGCCACAGATGGTGGAGATGTAGACGTGGTAGGGCATTGAGTGGTCGAGGCGGTTAAGTGTAATGGTGTTGCTGCGCGAAAGTATGGTGAGGCCAGTGCCAGGCGTGAAATGTCGCGGACCGTATTCGATTAGATATGAAGCCCCACTCACAGGTTCGTCCCAAATGAGGGTGGTTTGGTCGGTGGTGGTGTTTGAGTCGCGTACGGTGCTCATGTCAACGTAGTCGCAATTTATAGGTGGCGCAATCTTGATGGCATCGATATGTACAGTGTGAGGCATGCCACTTACGGTGGTGCCTATGTAAAGCGATTTCTTTCCAGCAGGTACGCGGGCTAAACTGCGTTTGTGAATTGTGGTTTGTTCGTGTGCTGGACCACGGCGCACGGTGTCGAAGATGACCACTTGGAGCGAGTCGCCACGTCCACGCTGCTTGTAGCCGAGATAGACGTAGTCGTTGCTGTCGGGCGAGTACATCATCAACGTTAGTTCCAACTGATTGAGCGATTGCGCCATGTCGGGTGTTTGGATGTATCCACCATAGTTTATCCTTGCCAGTATGTTGTCGCTACCGTTGAATTGCACAAGGTAGGGGAAGTTGGTGGTGGTGCGAGCCGAGGTGTTGAATGTACCATTGTTCCAACAACTTTGATGCGCTTCGTCGAAATATCCAACTTCCATGTCGTTGAATGTGGCTGTGAAGGGTATGAACTCTGGATTACACGCTGTGCGGAATGTGAATTCGTAAGGACGAGAGGTGTCGGTTGCCGAACAAATTGCCCGTATTGATAATAAATATCGAGTGTCAACGTTAAGCCTTGAGATGTGTGCGCTGGGTGTGTTGCTCACCACTATGGTGTCTTCGTCATAGACAATCTCCCATTTACTTTCCGAACCTGCTGGTTGCCAACTAATGTACATGTCGTTGGCTGTTGCCGAGTCGAGCCACACTTTCTCGATGCGAGGACATGTGGGCCTGTAGAATTCCACGTTGTCTATGGCAGCGGGTGGTTGTGTTCCACTTGAGGCATTGTTTGTCCAATATGCCACCAGTTTGTATACTCCTGTGTCTGCCCATCCAATGAGTGTGTCGCCATCAACGGTATTCCAATCAGATACTTGGTTCAGATAGACGTAATTGGTTTGTCCGCTCTTTCGCGTGCCAAGGTTAATCCAACGACTTGGTGTGATTGTAGCACTGGTGACACCATTTTGTACGGCGTTGGTGATGCTGACATCATCAGGAACGAGGAAGAAGCGAAGATAATCGTAGGTGGTTTGCCCTTGGGCTTTCCAGTTGAACTTGAAAACATAACGACCACTGTCGGCAATAAGGATGCGTCGATATGCCCACGAATAAGCAGCTGTGGTTAAAGTGTATAGGTTGGAAGCTCCCTGGTCGTTGGAAATATATAGCGAGCGGCTACCTCCATCGTTAGTTGCCTCTCCGATATACCACCCGTTGGTGGTGTTGTTGACAAACGTCCATGCAATATCTTCCCCACGTTCAAAACCTGTACGATAGGGGAGACGGGCGTACCCGGTATGTGTGGTGAAGTTAATAGAGAATGTGTCGCCATCGCCGAGGAAGCAACGACTGTAGATAAGAAATGTGTATTCGGTGCCTGGGGTGAGGCCTTGAAGTTCGGCGTAGTTGTTTGTTGTGGCTCCAGGTATGCCAAATCCAGGTTGGAAACTTACGGTGTCGTATTCGTAGAACCAACTTCCAGCAGGCGAATTCTCCCACTCTATGCGCACTGTGCTATCGGTGATGTTTGCTACGTGTAGGTTACGTATGTTGTCGCAAAGTGGATGGGCTATGTGGAGGTTGTCTATTGCTGCAGGTACGTAGTTACTTGCGCTATTGTTTACCCAGAAGAATGTGAGGTGGTATGTTCCAAACTGGCTTGGTGTGAATTGTTTCTCTATGGTGTAAGTGGTCCATGTGGTTTGGTTGTACATCCATTGGGTTCTGGGGTTGAGGTCTATCCATCCTGTTGGGGTTGTAGTTTTGAAGTTGCTTATGTTTGTGTTGTTGGCCAATGTGTTGCCATTTGGCAGCACGGTGGGGTCGAATGAGACGGAAGCTGGAACGAGGAACACTCGCATGTAGTCGTATAGGTTTTGCCCTTGACACAGCCAATCAAAGGTGAATGTGTATGGCATTGTGTCGGTTACGGATAGGTCAATCCATGCGTAGGCTGAAGCATAGGCGTTGGTGTAGGCATGAGTAGCACCACCGTTGTTGGAGATGTAAAGAGATTGGTTGCCTGTTTTTTTGATGGCTTGACCCACTGCCCAATTATTATCGGTGTTTGCGATGGTGTTCCATCCTATGTTTTGCCCTTGTTCGAAACCTGTACGATAGGGGAATTGACCAATTGCGGTGCTAAATGTTAAGTGAACGCTGTCGCCACTGCCCTCGGGACAGTTGGAGAGGATGTAGAAGTCGTAGGTTGATAACTGAGTAAGGTTTTGTAGTTGTATGCTGTCATCGGATGTCATGAGGGAATAACCCAGTCCTGGCGTGTAGCCTTGGGGCCCATATTCTATGCTGTAACTTGTGGCACGGCTGGCATTCCATTTAATCGTAGCGGTGCTTCCAGTTACTTCCGAGACGTACAATCCTGTTATTGTGGGGCATGGTGCACGCGCTATTCTTACGTTGTCGACCGCTGCTGGATTGGCTATGGTTGCGGTGTTGTTTATCCACATGAACACCAACCGATAGCGTCCAGGCGTGTTGAGCGGTATGTCTTTCTGAAAATGTTTCCATGAACTTTGTGATAGCATCGATCCTCCGTACACGTCAATCCATCCCGATGGGGTGACTGTTTGGAAACTACTAATGTTGGCGTTGGTGAAAGTGTTGCCGTTGGGTAGTTTGAGGGGTGTGAATACGGTTGAGGCTGGCACGATGAATACACGCATATAGTCGTAGCTGGCTTGTCCGACGCATGTCCAGTCGAACGAGATGCTGTAGCTTGACGGGTCGGCTACGTAGAATTCTCGTGAAATGCAACTTACGGTATAGGTGTTGTTGTAGGTGTAGTTGCCACCGCCATTGTTGGATATGTATATGGCGTTCGAGTCGGTGTAGAACTTTGTTTGCCCGATGGCCCATTCGTTTGGCACTGCAGTGGCAGTGCTACTGGTCGACCACACGTCCCAATTTCTGTCTTGTCCTGGCTCAAATCCTGTGAAATAGGGGTAGCTTACTATTACCGAGTTAGGGGTCGTGAAGGTGAAACGAATAGTGTCGGTTGTGCCACTGGAGCAGTGTCCGTATATGTACACGTCGTATTGTGTCAGAGGTTGCAGGTTGTGGAGGGTGATGTCGTTGCTGTTTGTCAACTCAATGTTTCCCCTACCGCGCAAGAAAAACGTTGTGTCATATTCGATGACGTAACGTGTTGCCGATCCATTCCACGAAATCTTGGCCATGTCGCCCGACACAGTGTCAAGTCCAATGTTGCTTATTGAGGGACATGCCGCTCGTCCCACGCGCACGTTTTCAACGGCGGCGGGGGTGGTGTTGGTCGAACTGTTGCATACGTATACAAACAGCAGTTTGTATGTCCCCAGTTGACTGGTGGTGAATGTTATATCGTGTGTGGCATGTTTCCATTCGGTTTGTTGAAACATAACTCCGCCTCCTACGTCGGTCCACCCCGTGGGTACGGCAGTGCTAAAGGTGTTGATGTTGGCATTGGTGAAGGTGGAGTTGTTGGGTAAACGTCCAGATGTCAGTGTGGTTGACGAGGGGATAAAAAATGCCCTCATATAGTCGTATCGGTTGCTGCCGTTCAGTTCTCCCTCGCATTTCCAGTCGAAAGATATGTTGTAGGTGCCTGCTTGGGTGATGGTGAATTCACGCCACACGTATGCACAACTGTAGGTGTTGGTGTAGGCAAAGACTTGTGTTGTGGTGTTGTTGGTGATGTGGAGCGATTTTTGGCCGCGTTGCGACGTTCCATTGCCCACCACCCACACGTTGGCCGTGCTTGACATGCCCTCCCACGCTTGGTCTTCATAGTCCTCAAAATCGGTATCGTAGGGTATGGTGTGCACTGCTTCGATGTCGGTGCGGAATGTTATCGAGTCAACCTCGCCGTTGGCATCATAGCAGTTCGACCACACGTAGGCCGTATACCATGTGTTTTGCATCATGTTGGTGAGCCGTTGCTGGGTCCCTGTGGTGTTGTAGAAGAACCCATTGCCCCGTGGGTCGCCACGCAAACACACCTCGACCGAGTAGCTGTTGCATGCTGTGCGGTCCCAACTTATTCGGGCGCCATAGAGACCAAGGCTGTCGAGTTTTAGGTTGTGCACGCTGGGACAGGCCGAACGGGTTATCTGCACGTTGTCTACTGCCGCGGGTGGCTGTGTACCGCCCGAGGCATTATTTACCCAATAGAATATCAGTCGGAATGCTCCAGTGTCGAGCATATTCAGCTTTACGGTGCTATGCCGCCAGGCAGAGCTGCCACTGAGGTAGTATGTTGTGCCGTTCAGCCCCACATTGTACCACCTTGAGGGTACATTGGTGGCCGTGATCCCGTTGGCTGTTGTTGGGTTGATGGTGGTGCCTATGGGAGCAAGCAGGGCGCGCAGGTAGTCGGTGCTGCCTTCACCGTAGCACATCCAGTCGAAGTCGAAGACGTATTCGGCCGGCTCTGACAGTTCTATTTCGCGCATGGCGTAGGAGTAGGCGCTTTGCGACACTTCGTAGCCGTGGCCTCGTCCACCGCTGTTTGATATGTACATGGCGCGTTGCCCACTGTTGGCCACGGCTGTGCCGTATGTCCAAATGTTGGCTCCGTTCAGTATGTCCCATGCACAGTCGTCGGCATATTCAAAGCCCGTGCGGTAGGGAAATGTGGTGATGCGACGATTAGAGTCGATAGTGCCAAAAGTGAGGTAGATGGGCGAAGCGGTATCGGTGTTGCAAATGGCCGATACGTACACTTCGTAAGCAGTGCCAGCGTGTAGGTTGGTGAGGGTGGTGTCGGTGCGAGTTGTGGTGAATGTGGTGCCTGTGCCAGGTGTGAAACCCGAGGTGCCGTATTCAACCACATAGCGTGAGGCTTGCCCCGTCCAACTAATTCTCATGCTGTTTGAGTCGACGATGTCGTAGTGTGGCAAGGCTGGAGGCCAACAGGGCGGAGGGGTGAATTTGTAGTAGCGTTTGGCTCCCGGCCAAGCATATTGTGTGGCCACGGTGGTGCTCGATGCACTGTTTTGTGCCACGTTTATTGCCACATAATCGCCCGCGCCACGTGCAATGCCCATTTGATAGGCCACAGCCGAGTTGGTGGTGGTGGTGTCGGGGAATACAAGCGTGATGCTGCCATCGGCTTCCGACAAATGCACCTGACACCGATACCGATAGTTGCGCGAGGTGCTGTTATACGTTCCGTTGCAGTATTCTATCACAAACACACGGTTGCCAGCAGTGCCAAACAACTGACTTTTCACATAGTGTATGCCCGAAACCATGTATCCATCGGCTCCAAGCATCACTATCTTTGGCACATTGGTGGTTATGCTGCTCGTTAGCGGACTGCTGTACCCGCCGGTGGCTATCAAGTCGCTGCCAAAGTGTATGTTGCCGTTGGTGTTGGCCGACCATTGGGTGTAGGGTAGGCCGCAGAACATGAATGTGAAACCGATGTTTGCCACGGCACTCATGCGAGAGTCGTCGCCCGTGCATGCTATAGCACTTGTGGTCAGTGTGCGCCACATGTTGGTGTCGTTGCCAGTCTCAAAACTGTATAGCGCCAGCAGTTGTGCTTCGCTGCGTTGCATAGGCCAGAGAAACACAACCATGGTGATGATATAAATCAGTAGGTGTTTCTTCATAGGCAATGCTTTTTTGTGCCAAAGGTCAATCGATGGTGGTCGACCGACCTGCAATTAAAAATCTATTGTATTGTGTCGGAATACATTATTGCAGGCAAATATAGTTTTATTTCAAATAAAATGCAACTTTGTTATTTGTTGATTATTCCTTTTCTTGAAAATCAGGTGTTTATGGTTTTGTAATATTGTGATTTTTCTTTTCCGAAATGACGAAAAAGGCATCCGAAACGCCATATTTAACATTTCGGACGGTTGAAAGTTTTCACAAAAGCCTATCTTCCCCCCACCAAGTCCTGTCGTTGCAGGCGATGGGCAGGACTTGATAGGGAGTTGATAGGGAGATGATAGGGCGTTGATGCCTACTTAATGTCTTGATTAGGTGCTGTTTCGAGCCTTATGCCACACATCAGTGTGCGTCCTGGCAGTGGCACACCACCGTGGTCGCGGTATTGGCTGTCGGTAATGTTCTGTCCTTCAACGTATAAGGTTACTATCTTTATTTTCCGCTCCACACTGGCGTCTATTAGCACAACGTCGCCATAGGGCGTGGGGGTACCGTCGTCGGCAACGTATGTGCCCTCGCGCTGTTTGTAGGTTATGGAGGCTTTGGCCGTCCAGTGGTGGGCGAAGGTGATGTTGGCATGCAGTGTGGCTCGGTGGCGCAAGTGTTCGATGGCCGAGTTGCTCACCATCTGGCCTGCATCTTGCATCACGTGGCAGAACGAGTAGTCGGCACCAATCATTGCCATGTTGCTCAGGGAGAGTGTCGTCTGTATGTCGGTGCCCACGGCATCGACTTTTGTGTGGTTTAACGATTGCCACTTCTCGTCGCCTGCCATGCGCACCCAGTCAATGATGTTGCGCCCAGCGCGGTAGTAGGCATCGGCATGCAAGGAGGCACGAGAGGTGTGCCACCGCATGGCCGCTTCGAGTGTGGTGCAGTGCTCGCTGCGCAGGTTGGGATTGGAGGTGTGCACGGCACTGGTGTAGTAAAGGTCGGTAAATGTGGGCAGGCGGTGGCTGCGCACCACCGATAGTTGCCAGTTGGTGGTGCGGTTGGCACGCAGGGTGGCGGTGGCCGATGCGGCATAGTCGAGCCCGAATTGGCTGTTGTGGCTGCCCAGCAGGGTGGCTTCGACGCTGGTGCGGTGGCGGTGCCAGCCCAGTCCGCCAAATAGGCTTGCCGTGGCGCGTTGTGCACGATGGTCGTAGGGCGAGGGCAGTGTGCTGTCGGTATCGCCCAGCACGTTGCTCACAATGCCGTCGCGTTTCAGCTCGGCACCGGCAAGCAGTCTGAAGTGGTGCCATTCGGTAACGGCACGGCTGCGCAGACCGATGTTGCTACTCAAGTGGTGGTTGTGAAATGTGTACCACGATGGAGGCTCGACCACGCCTTCGCGAAACAACTCAAAACGGTCGGTGTGCAAACGGCCGTAGGCGTAGGTCTCCAATTGCCACCGCGCAAAGTGGTGCACGTTGGCCACGGCTGCCGTTGCAGTGCTTGTGGCTTCGTATTGGTCGGGATAGGTGGTGCTGTAGAAGGCTTGGCTACCAAACCCTTTGGCTTGCCCTCCCAGTTGGATGAGCCAGCGGTCGTTTGCGGTCTGACGCACACTTTGCACATAGGCGTTGCCGAAGCGATAGTCGGTGTTGGTCATGTAGCCATCGCTACGACTGTAGGCTGCCGAGGCTGTGGTGGTCCATAAACCACGGCTGTGGGTGGCTGCCGCAGCAGCATGGGCAGTGCCATAGCTGCCCCCTCGCAGCTCGGCTTGCAGACGGTTGGCATAATGGTCGTTCACCACGATGTTCACCGCCCCACAAAATGCTGCAATGCCACGCGATAGCACCTGCCCAGCCGAGAGCACCTCTACGCGCTCCACCATCGATAGATCTATCGGTAGGTCAAGGTTGTGGTGCCCCGTTTGTGCATCGGTTACGCAAATGCCGTTCACCATCACCACCGTTTGGTCAAATGTGCCCCCACGCATTGTGATGTCGCCCTGCACATCGTCGGCCCCTCGGCGGCGCACTTCCACCCCTGGCAGCAACGACAGCAGGTCGCTAATTGTGTTTACGGAAAATTGTTTGATTTGTTCGGCGGTGAATACCGCCGCAGGCTCGGCCGTGAGAAAGAGACTGTCGGCCGTCGCCGTGATGCTCACCTCGGTTAGCAGTAGCGGTTCGTCCGTGTCGTCGGTCTGCGCTGCTGCCGTCAAGGGCATCATCAGTGCCATGGCTGCGGTCGCCACAGCCGATTTTGTCAGTTGGCGGTCGGCTATATAGGTCGCCAAATGTCCGATGGTTACCTCACGGTGCATCGAACGGAAGGCTGCATAGCCCGCCCTGCAAAACCGTCTGAACCGCAGTCGCAGTGGCTCAAGATTGGTTCTTTTCATTGTTTTGTTTATTATTGGTTTGAGTGTGTCTCAAATTCCTTTGCCACATGTTGTATGTTATCCTGTTCATTGGTTTGTCTTGGGTCATTGTGCGGAATTGCTCCTCGGTTGCCTGCTCAAGCATCTGCATCTCGTGCAGTCGAGAGGCCTTTATGGGTAAACGGTCGGCCACACCATTGGCGTTGAACGGGCAAGCCTCTTGGCAACAATCGCAGCCATATATATAGCCGTTGGTCTCTACACCCTCGTTCCACTCGTCTGCGCGATTTTCCACCGAGTTGTAAGCCACGCAGCGTCGGGCATCAATCATCGGCTTCCCTTGCTTGCTTATGGCACCGTTTGGACACGCCTCAACACAGCAATTGCAGTTGGTGCATCCGTTTGGCAGTGGGGTGTCATACTCGTCGCATTCCTCGGTCAGAACCAGTTCTCCCAAATTTACCCACGAGCCCCACCGTTGCGTTACCAGCAAGGTGTGCTTTCCTATCCAGCCCAGCCCAGCGCGTTGTGCCCAGTGTCGGTCGCTTATTGGCACCGTGTCTACACACACTTTACCTTTCACCCCAAGCAGCTTGGCCATGTTGTACAGCCCATCGCGTAGGGTTTTGTGATAATCGTCGTGAAAAGCATAGCGCGCCACGTGGTTCGTAGCCCCTTCGGGCAACACGCTTGCATAGGCCTTTGCCACACACACCACGCTCTGCGCTCCCTCTACCAGCAGCCTCACATCCATTCTTTTATCGGCGTTGCGCACCATATAATCCATCCCTGCGTGCCACCCCATTGCAATCCACTCCTTTAAGGCATACTCCATGTCGGTAAGCGCATCCGCTCGTGCCACGCCACAGGCATCAAATCCACACGCCAGTGCCGCTTCCTTCACATCTGCAAGCCTCAACATCTCTCCAATAAACCTTGTTGGTAAACACGCCCTTGCTTACACTCTACTCCGTCTCTCCTTTGGCCTTTTTCTTTCGGCTACCCTCATATAATTCAAACTTCAACAACCTACAATCCAAAGCACCATTCTGCAAGGCTATCTTCTTTGACGGATGAAGCCCAATATTCTTCATTGCTTCAAAGTCGCTTGTTATAAGCCACACTTCGCAGTCTTTACCATATTGATTCTTAAAAGTGTCGCCCAAAGTCGAATATAGTTTGTTCAGATCCTCTACTTTTATGCGTTCACCGTAGGGCGGATTGGTAACAATGAGCGTTTTTCCTTCGGGCGGATCTTGGTGTTCAAACGACCCAACATGAAGCATTATATCTTTGTGCAACTTTGTGTATTCGAGGTTGCTTTCGCATTGAGAAATCACAACTTCGTCTATGTCGTTACCCCATATCTCGTAGTCAAAGTCGGTGTTACCTATTTTGCGGTCTTCTTCTGCCTTTACACTTTTCCACTCACCGAGGTTAAATTCTTTCCACTTCATAAATCCGAAACGGTTGCCACGATAGTATTGTGCGGGGATGTTGTAGGCCGACATGGCGGCTTCTATCAGTAGTGTACCCGAACCACACATGGGGTCGTAGAAGTTGCGGTCGTTGTTCCAACCAGCAAGTTTCAGCATACCAGCTGCAAGCACTTCGTTGATAGGAGCTATACCGACGCTTTGACGGTAGCCTCTTTTGTGCAGCGAGTCGCCACTGGAGTTGATTAGCAGCGTTACATGGTTGTCGTGAATGTGGAGGTTGAACTTGTAGTCGGGGTTTTCTGTGTCGATTGAAGGACGTTTACCGAAGTTGCGACGGAAGCGGTCGACTATGGCATCCTTTGTTTTAAGTGCGGCATAATAGGAATGGGTGAATATTTCACCGCTGGTGGTACTATCGATCATAAATGTACCATCCACGTCTATTGTCTTTTCCCAGGGTATGCGATAGACGTTGTCGTAGAGCTGTTGCTCGTCGTTTGCGTCAAACGATGCAAATGGTTTTAATATAGCAAGGGCGGTACGGCAGGTGTAGTTGGCGCGATAAAGCAGACGCATATCACCTTCAAATTCTACGGCACGCACGCCGGTGGTGATGTTTTCTGCCCCCATTTGGATCAGTTCTTCTGCCAGCACGTCTTCTAAATTGAGCATTGTTTTGGCTACCATCTTGAATTTTGGAGCCGATGAAGGCTGCTGCACGGGGGTATTAAGGCTGGCTTTTCTGACTATCATTTGGATATGTTTTTTAGTTTTTGTCTGATTTGTTTTCTGTTTTCGGCATTCTTTTTGTGAAGGGTGCCGTTGTATATGCTTATGTTAAGTTCGTATCCCACCAAAAGTACGATGCAGGTGAAGAGTGTCCACAGCATGAGCATCAGTAGGGTGCCGATCGATCCGTAAAGCAGGTTGTAGCGATTGAAGTTGTTGAGGTAAACACCCATGCCCCACACCAGCAGGAAGAACATGCCTGTGGCCAAAATTGCTCCCGACGAGAAAAAACCTACGCGCTGTTTTTTTACAGGGGCAAGGTAGTAGATGAGCGACACGGCAACGAGGGTGGTAAAGGATAGTAGCAGCCACCTTAAAACGTTGAAAAGCAGGGTGCTTATTGCTGTGTCGAAGAAGATGCCTTGTTCAATGAGCAGATGAAGCACGTAGCGGTGACCAATGATGAGTGCAAGTGCAAGGGCTATCACCACAAACAGCACGAATACCAGGGCGATGCAAAGCAAATAACGCTCCACGTATGGGCGTTTCTCGACGCTGTTGTTGGCAAAATTAAGACTTACAATAATTCCATTCATACCGTTGGCTGCCAGGATGATAGACGACACAAATCCTATTGAAAGCAGGGTGGTGTGCTTGTGCCCCATAATGTCGTCGATGGTGGTGGATATGGATGTGAATATTTTTTCGGGTATAACTTGCGAGAGTTCGGCCATCAACTCGTCCTGTATACCATCGAGCGGAAAAAAAGCAATGAGCGAGAAGAGGAATATCAACAACGGTGGAAGTGCCAACAAAAACGAGAAAGCCAGGGCTTTAGCACGTTGGTATATGTGTCCGTTGAATAGCGACACCAAGAAGTATCGCAACACATCGTAGAGTGGCACTCCACGATTGCCTGGTAGCGAGATGTGGTGCAACCAGTAGAGCACCGAGCGCACTTGTCGCCTATAAACCGTCCGTCGGGCAAATTGCGACAGGTCAATCCTTGCCCGTTGCGCCCATGTTTTTACGTCGGTGGCGGCATGCACAAAGAAGCCCTTTACGGCATTTGCAGCATTGCTAAACCATGCGCTGACAACATTCATTGCGTAACCAGCGACAAATCAAGACTTTTGATGTGATGAGTGAGGGCTCCGACCGAGATATAGTCAACCCCCGTTTCGGCGTATTGGCGCAGTGTCTGCTCGGTTATGCCGCCGCTTGCTTCGGTCTCATAGCGCCCACCAACCATTTCGACAGCTTGTTGCAGGGTGGGCACGTCGAAGTTATCTAACATTATGCGGTCAACACCACCGTGTTGCAACACGATTTTCAACTCGTCAAGATTGCGCACCTCTATCTCAATCTTCAAATCTTTCTCGGTGCGACGCAGGTACTCGCGCGTTTTGTCGATAGCGTTGACAATGCCTCCAGCAAAATCTATATGATTGTCTTTCAACATTATCATGTCGAAAAGACCAATGCGATGATTATGTGCACCACCACATGCCACGGCGTACTTTTCAAGCATGCGCATGTTCGGAGTGGTTTTTCGGGTGTCGAGCAGTGTGGTGTGCAAGCCGCTGATCAGCTGCATCATGCGATGACTCTCGGTGGCTATGCCCGACAAGCGTTGCATAAAGTTGAGTGCGGTGCGCTCGGCTGAGAGGATTGAGGCACACGAACCACTGATGGTCATCACCACGTCGCCAGGTTTCACCTGCGTTCCATCGGCCATAAGTATACTTACTTGCAGCGACTTATCAACAGCATGAAACACTTTGCATCCCACCTCGGTACCACACAAAATGCCGTTGGCTTTGGCCTTCATGACGGCTTGGCCGGTGATTGTTGGTGGTAAACAAGCAAGTGTAGAGTGGTCGCCATCGCCAATATCCTCACGTAGAGCCATTTCTATCAGCGTGTCGAGGTTTTCGTAGGGGTTCATAACCGATAAGTGGTTTGTTTATTATTTGGTATATCAACTTGCAAAAGTACGATTTTTTCGTCACTTGGCCACGACGTAGGTAAGTGCTTTTCTCGATATTGTCTGTATCTTTCATGGAATCAGATGTTTGCATTGTTTATTCTTGTTGCTATTGTTTTTGTATTAACTTGCTGATAGCATGATGTTTGTCTTGTTTATACGCCGTATCTTATAGGTGCGTCAAAGAGGTGAGGTGGCATTAAAAAAAGGGCTCTGTTGTGTCATGTTGGTAATGTCAGCATGCAAATGAGTGATATAGTGCGCAGTAGGCGAGTGGTCGACATATATTCTGTAGGTACCAACTCCCTATCAAGTCCCTATCATCTCCTGATCAACTCCTATACAACTGCCATTTTGTCAGTCGAAGATAGGGGCTTGATAGGGTAGTGAAAAGGCGATGACGCTTGATTTTTTGCTTTTGTTTAGAAAATAAATGTATATTTGCTTTCTTGATAATGACTAACTGATGCACCTATTTTGCTTGTTTTCAGCGCAAAATGTGGTGCTTTGAAGCGCAATAATAGACATGCAAATTGCAATAGCGGGTAATATTGGAGCAGGCAAGACCGAGTTGACACGGCTGCTTTCAAAGCATTATGGCTATCAGGCCGTGTATGGAACTACCGACGAAAATCCTTATCTGTCAAGTTTTTATGAGGATATGCGACGCTGGTCGTTCAACATGGTGATGTACTCGCTGTTTGCCAACATGAAGCAACAGGCGGATTTGCTTGAAGGTGGCGTCGACTATGTGCGCGACCGTTCGGTTTACGACGATGTGTTTGTGTTTGCACCCAATCTGCAAAGTATGGGGCTTATGACCTCGCGCGACCTGACCACCTATACCAGTGCTTTTGAGTTGTATGCCAGACTTTTGCCTCCTCCCGATTTGATGATTTACCTGCGTGGCGATGTTACAACGCTTATAAGCCACATCCGCCAGCGTGGTCGTGAGTATGAAAAAGGCATCCGACTTGACTATCTGACCAATCTTAACAATCGTTATGACGATTGGGCCGAGAATTACGATGGACGGATGATTGTGGTTGACATGGACGAATGCGATTTTATGGCCGAACGTGAAGACCTTGGGTTGATTATCAACAAGATAGATGCTGAGTTTAACGGCCTCTTTAAGCACGGTAAGCAACAATAGAAGTATGAAAATACTGGCTGTCATACCATCACGATACGCCTCCACACGTTTCCCCGGCAAACCTTTGGCTCTGCTGGGTGGAAAACCTATTGTGCAGTGGGCTTGGGAAGGTGTCAGTGTGGTGAAAATGATTGATGATGTGATAGTTGCCACCGACGACCAGCGCATAGTTGACGCATGTACGAGTTTTGGCGCAAAAGTGATGCTCACAAGCAGCGAGCATCGCAGTGGTACCGACCGATGTGGCGAGGTGGCAAGAAGTCTTGCCGCCGAGGGAAAGCATTTCGACTTGGTGCTGAATGTGCAGGGCGATGAGCCTTTTGTAGATGCAAGACAATTGGAACTGCTGCTTGAGCGTTTTGAAAATCCCAATACATGTATTGCTACGCTGAAAACCAGGATATTGACTGTTGCCGATCTGCAGTCGGCCAACAACGTCAAAGTGGTGTGTAATGGAGTGGGCAAAGCCCTGTATTTTAGCCGCCAGCCGATACCTTTTGTGCGTGGAGTTGATGCAGAGTGTTGGCTCGAAAGGGTAGACTTCTTTAAGCATGTTGGCATTTATGCTTTCACATCCAACGCATTGGCGCAGGTGTGTGCATTGCAACCATCGACACTTGAACAGAGCGAGAGCCTTGAACAATTGCGATGGCTTGAGGCGGGCATTGACATTGATGTGATTGAAACCGACCGTTCCAACATAGGTATTGACACCGAGGAAGACCTTGCACACGCCCAGAGGCTGTTGCAAGTTGCTCAAGATGGTGGCAATGGAATGGGCTCCATACAAACAAGAAAATACGACAAAATATGAATATAACCAACCTCATCGTAGAACTCGTCAAACAAGGAAAATCGGTCGAACTGCCTGGTATTGGTACGTTTACTGGCAATATGCAGCAGTCGCATCACGATGCCGAGAAGCATGTGTTTTATCCGGCAGGTATCAAAGTTTCGTTCGACACCGCTACCACTGGCGATGAAATGATGGTTGACGAAATTGCTAAAAGCGAGTTTATCAGTCGCGACATTGCACGTCAGATGTGGCAAAACTATATTGATGCCCTTGGCGACCGCGTGAAGCAGAACGGCTCGCACCGCATGGGTGAGATGGGGGTGTTGACGATAGACGACAACAAGCACTTCTCCTTTGCTATGACCGAGGAGGTGCTTATCCCTGAAGGTGGTCAGCAACCACTATATGATGTGCGTACCTATGAGCATGCCAACGAGGAAGACCCCTTTGCAGCATACGAGCCAGAAGATGTACCCACTATTGCCCCCCCGAAGACTGAAAAAGAGGAACCAAAAGTGGAAGAAGAACCCCTTGCGGAGACGGAGCAGGAGGTTGACAACGTGAAAGAGGAACCTGTGGTTGAACAGAAGCAAGAGACGGAGACTGTGGTGGAGACAGTTGCTGAGGCTGAAGAAGAAGCATCGGATGTTGCACCAGTCGCTGAACAGGAACAAGAAACAGCACCTGTGGTTGACGTACCAACCGAGGCAGATGATGCTACATTGGAGGTCGAGCCCGTTGTTGAACAGAGTGAGGAATCCACACAAGTTGTTGAGGATGAACCCACATTGGAAGCCTCTGATGAAATAAACGACGAGGGTGGAGTAGAGGCTTTGTCGGCAAATGAGGATGATGTTGTGGTGCCTGATTCGGACGAAGAAGTAGTTGCTGATACTGCCATTACGAGTGAAAATGTTGATAACGAAGCGAGTGCAGTTGAAGAAAATACCTCTACCATGCAGGATGAGGAGGTTGCAGTTGAGGACGAAAAGCCTGCGGATGTTGAGCAAATCGACGCAGACGGTGCAGATGAAGGACATAACAACACTCGAAAACTTGACCACAAAGCACTTCGTAAAGAGGAACGCTTGATGAGAAAGGCCGAGAAGAAAGCAAATCGTGAGAAGAAAGAGTTTGATGGCGGTGATGATAAAGACCGTCTGAAAGCAGAAAAACGTGCTGCTGCACTGGCTGCTATAGCCGAGAAGTCTCAGGCAAAAGCTGCAGCCAAGGCCGAGGAAGAGGCAAGAAAGATGGCCGAGATGGAGGCTCAAATGAATGCTCGTGAGCAAGAAAGAATTGCAAAAGAGCTCGAAATTAAGCGCTTGAAAGAAGAGCAAGCCTCGGCCAAAGAGATGAAAAAGTTGGAAAAAGAGCGACAGAAAGCACAGAAGAAGCAAGAAAAAGAGCTGAAGAAACTCGAACTCGAACAGCAGAAAGAGCAGAAACGCCTTGAGGCTGAACAAAGAAAGCTGGAGATAGAGCAACAGGAAAAGGAACGATTGGAACGCAAAAAGCTGGAAAAAGAACAGCAGAAGTTGCAAAAGGATCAGGCAAAGAAAAATAAAGAAGCCCAACAATTGGCCGATGATTTGCTCAATCCTGTCGTTGCTACTGTTGCAGAAGACACTGATAAAGAAGAGGGAAAACGTAAGCGTAAATGCGGTTGGGTTGTGTGGGTAATATTGTTGCTGTGTATAGTGGCCGCAGTTGCATGGTGGTTGTGCCGAGGTATGTGCACCACTTCGAAGCCAAGCGCTGAGGGACAGGCAAAGGTAGAAAGCCAGTTGCGCAAGGCGTATGTTGAGAGTATAGACTATTCAAGTCGCGACATTGAGGACAATAGTTACATTGCTTGCCGTTTTGTTGAGCCTTATGTCATTGAGTTCTTGAGCCAAAACAACTACACGAATGCTCGTGTGCCAGTGATGAACCGTTTGCAGGCATACGCCATGCAGCGTATGAATAGCCTGCTTGGTCAACGTTTTGCGTGGATAGAACTGGTGCCATACAGCAATTACGTGTTTGATTATAACCGTGCCGATTTTAAGAATTCGCGTGCTAATGCTGCTCGCTGTATGGTGCAGAGCGAACTAATGAATAGAAATTTCCTTGATAGTGTGCTGCGTCAGACTATCGAAAAACTTGGTTTGCAGGACGATGGCACTATGCAACGTACGGCAGAAGAGGTGAAGAAAGTTCAAGAACAGGAACGTGCCCAGTTGGCAAAGCGCGCTGCAGCCGCCAATAATCAGTTGTTGCGCTACGTAACGGTGAGAGGTGAAAGTAAGAAGGGGTATGACATTGTTGCTGGATTCTACTTGAATAAGCACGTGGCTGCCGACCTTACCGCACGACTCTATGATATGGGTTGCGATGCGTATATTATTGAGAAAAACGAGTACTACTACGTCAGCATGGGAAGTGCGGCCACACGTACTGAAGCCGAAGCCCAAATGAAACATATTAAAGAGTGGTATGATGGAGATGTGGCAATCAAACAGTTGTAGGGTATAATGGGGCATCACAAACTGCAACGCTTCAAGGAAAACTTGACGTTTCCCAATCTTTTTCAGGTGGGTTACGACTCGTTGAATGGTAGCGACTTTGAAAAAAAAGGTCGTTGGAGCGAGTTTTTTGGTAATGATAACCCCATAACCCTTGAACTTGGTTGTGGCAAAGGCGACTATACGGTGGCTCTTGCCAGGATGCACCACAATAGAAATTTTATCGGTGTTGATATTAAAGGTGCTCGTTTGTGGCGTGGTGCGAAGACTGCTATAGAGGATAGACTTGACAATGTGGCTTTTATACGCACAAGAATAGAACTGATTGATAAGTTTTTTGCCCATGGTGAGGTCGACGAAATTTGGCTAACATTCTGTGATCCACAACCCAAGAAGCCAAATAAGCGCCTATCAAGTCCGAGGTTTCTTGACCTTTATCGGCGTATATCACGAGATGGAACAACCGTGCATTTGAAGACAGACTCGTTGCAGTTGTACCAGTATACGCGCGATGAGGTGCTGCCTGCCACGGGCGATGCCCTACAGTTCCACACCGAAGATCTTTACAATAGTGGGTACGAGGGTGAGGCAACATTGGTGCAGACCTTTTATGAGCAGATGTTTTTGCGAGAGGGTAAGGCTATAACGTACATGAAGTGGCTGCTAAAACAGTGAAAAACAATAATAAAATATAACAACTATGTCAGGACACAACAAATGGTCAAAGATTAAAAGAGCTAAAGGTGCAGCCGATGCCAAACGCTCGAAACAGTACTCAAACATTTTGAAACAAGTAGCCATAGCCGTACGCGAAAGTGGCCCCGACCCAGATAGCAATCCTCGTCTTCGTCTTTTGGTGCAAAATGCCCGTGGGTGCAATATGCCTAAAGATACCCTTCAGCGTGCCATCAGTAAAGCCAATGACAAAGATGCTGCTGCTATGCAGGAAATCACCTTTGAGTGTCATGTCAACCACGGCATTGCTTTGTTCATCGAGTGCTTGAGCGATAATAATATGCGTACCGTTGCCAATGTGCGTTCAATTATGAATAAATTTGGAGGTACGCTTGAAACTAATGGTAGTTTGAGTTTCCTTTTCGACAGAAAAGGCGTTTTTGTCATTCCGCGCAAACCAGAAATGGAAGTTGATGAATTGGAGATGACATTGATTGATGGCGGACTTGAAGAGATGGAGGTTGACGATGATTACATCACTCTTTACACAGCCTACGAGGATTTTGGTAGCATGGTTAAGATGCTCGACGAAATGGGTATTGAGTGTGAGAGTGCTGAATTGCAGCGCATACCAAATACAACACGCTCGATTGACACCGAGTCAATGAAGAAAGTGCTTAAGGTTATCTCTATGCTTGAGGAGGACGATGATGTCACTAATGTCTATCACGACATGGAGATACCAGACGACTTCGAGGAAGAGTAGCAATGAAACTCTTTTTAGTACCAACTCCGGTCGGGAACCTCGGCGACATGACTTATCGTGCCGTCGAGGTTCTTAAGTCTGTCGACCTTGTTTTGGCTGAAGATACCCGCACCAGTCGAGTGTTGATGCAACATTATGGCATTGATACCCCGTTGCAGAGTTATCATATTTTCAATGAGCATCAAACCGTAAATCAACTGATAGAAAGGCTGAAAGCAGGTATTAGTATGGCTCTTGTAAGCGATGCTGGTACCCCGGGTATATGCGATCCTGGCTTTTTAATTGTCAGAGAAGCCATAAAAAATGATGTTGAAGTTGAGTGCTTACCTGGTGCTACAGCTTTTGTACCAGCGTTGATAGATAGTGGTCTACCATGCGATAGTTTTTGTTTCGAAGGTTTTTTACCACACAAGAAGGGGCGTCAAACCGCTATTAAGCGATTGGCTCAAGAGAATAGAACGGTTATTGTTTATGAGAGCCCCCATCGTGTTGGCAAACTCCTACAAGAATTGTTACTTGTCATAGAGCCAGAGCGGCGCATATCGATTAGTAGGGAAATTAGTAAAGTGCATGCACAAACATTGCGTGGGTCGTTAGAGGAGTTGGCAAAACATTTTGAAAGTACCGAGCCACGTGGAGAGTTTGTAATAATTATATCTGCTAAATGTCAATAGAAATCTTTGCTTTCAGACTTTTGTGTGCACTCATCGCTGGTATTGCTATAGGTCTTGAAAGACAGTTACGGCAGCGTCAGGCTGGTCTTACCACCAATGCACTTGTTGCTATAGGTGCCTGTATCTTCATCTTAATTTCGGAGTCTGTAATAGTCAAAACCGCAGGTGTAAATCCGGATAACCTGCGTGTTTTGTCGCAGGTGGTAACGGGTATAGGCTTCCTTGGTGCAGGCGTAATAATGAAAAATGGTGTGAATGTACACGGATTGAGTTCTGCTGCAACTATATGGTGTTCTGCTGCAATAGGATGTCTGTGTGGTTATGGAATGTGGCAAGAGGCCATAATATCAGTACTCTTCGTACTACTAATTAACTGGATACTAAAATCGATAGAACTATTTGTAAAGAAGCATCGAGATAACAAAAATGAAAAATAGGAGATGAGCAATCATCTCCTATTTGTTTATGCTTATTGTGTTTATTGCAGTTGCTTAATTTGAGCTTCCAATGCAGTTATCTTGCTTTCAGCATCGCGCTGCTTCTTTCTTTCGTTTTCCACCACATTTGCAGGTGCTCCGTTAACAAATTTTTCATTGTTTAACTTCTTCATTACGCTGTTAAGGAATCCCTGTGCATATTTGAGTTCTTCTTGTAGTTTATTAAGTTCGGCCTCTTTGTCAATATTATCGGGTAGTGGTATGAAGCATTCGGTCGTACCAATCATAAAACCAGTGGCCATTTGAGGCTTTTCATTGATGGCCTCAATTGATGAAACGTTAGCCAGCTTGCGAATAATACCTTCAAATTTTGATATTTCAAACCTACTGTCTTGACGTATGTATTGTAGTTGCAAGGGCTCTTTTGGCGATAGGTTACGTTGCCCACGCACGTTTCGTATCCCTGTGATGACTTCTCGACTATTGTTAAATTCATCAAGCAATTTCTGATCATACTTGTTGCTTGTAGGCATATGTTGCGTCATAATGCTTGCAGTTGTAGGACGCTCTCGTAGGGCATGCCATATTTCTTCGGTTACGAAAGGCATAAATGGGTGCAACAGAAGCATCAATTTCTCGAATATTGAAATAGTGCTTTCGTAGGTTGTGGCATCGATAGGTGTGCCGAATGCAGGCTTAACCATTTCCAGATACCATGAGCAGAAGTCGTCCCAAACCAATTTGTAGCTTGTCATAAGGGCTTCGCTCAAACGGTACTGGTTGAAGTTGCTTTCTATCTCGGCAAGCACATTCAGAATTCTCTGTTCCATCCACATCACACTCACAGCATTGTCTGCACTTTGAATGGTATTTGCATCTACGTTCCACCCTTTTATCAAACGCAGTGCATTCCATATCTTGTTGGAGAAGTTACGTCCTTGTTCGCAAATTGACTCGTCGAACGGCAGGTCGTTACCAGCGGGAGCTGTGAGCAACATGCCCATTCTTACGCCATCGGCACCGTATTTCTCTATCAGCGATATAGGGTCGGGGCTATTACCAAGGCTCTTACTCATTTTGCGTCCAAGTTTGTCGCGCACAATACCCGTGAAGTATACATTGCGGAACGGTACTTCATTTCGGTACTCTTCACCAGCCATAATCATTCGTGCAACCCAGAAGAAAATAATGTCGGGAGCTGTGATGAGGTCGGCGGTGGGATAGTAGTAGTTTATCTCCTTATTATCGGGATTACGTATGCCGTCAAACAATGATATAGGCCATAGCCAACTGCTAAACCAAGTGTCAAGCACATCTTCGTCTTGACGCAATGCAGAGGCATCGCTGATACCATATTTTTCTTGTGCAACCTTAAGAGCTTCGGTTTCGTTCAAGGCCACAATTGTCTCCACCTTGCCATTGATGTCAACATACCATGCTGGGATTCGTTGTCCCCACCAAAGTTGACGACTTATGCACCAATCTTTAATATTTTCAAGCCAATGACGATACGTATTCTTGAATTTTTGTGGATGAAACTGTATCGTGCCATTTTCCACCACATCAAGAGCCTTTTTAGCAACGCTTTCCATACGCATAAACCATTGTGCCGAAAGCTTTGGTTCGATGACTGCATCGGTGCGTTCGCTGTGTCCTACCTTGTTTACATAGTCGTCAATCTTTTCAATCAAGTTGGCTTCTTGTAGGTCTTTGACAATTTGTTTGCGACAAGCAAAACGTTCCAACCCAGCATAATTGCCCCCCTTTTCGTTAAGTGTACCGTTGTCGTTGAATATGTCAATTGACTCAAGACCATATTTCATGCCCAGGTTATAGTCGTTAATGTCGTGGGCGGGGGTGATTTTTAGGGCACCCGTACCGAATTCACGGTCGACATACTCATCCATAATCACTGGTACACTGCGTCCCACGATGGGCACAATGAGGCGTTTCCCTTTAAGCGAGGCGTAGCGCTCATCTTCAGGATGTACGCACACTGCGGTGTCTCCGAGTATGGTTTCGGGACGTGTTGTTGCCACTACTATGTATTTGTCTTCACCCTCAATATAATAGCGCAGGAAGTAAAGTTTGCTGTGCGACTCTTTGTAAATCACCTCTTCATCGCTCACGGCAGTCAAGGCCACAGGATCCCAGTTCACCATCCTCACTCCGCGGTATATCAGCCCCTTGTTGTAGAGGTCGACGAACACCCTAATTACACTCTCGTACCTCACCTCATCCATTGTGAAAGCTGTGCGTTGCCAATCGCACGATGCTCCCAGCCTTCGCAATTGTTTCAGTATGATTCCGCCATGCTCTTCCTTCCATTGCCATGCATACTTCATGAATTCTTCGCGCGACAACGAGTGTTTGTTAATACCCTTTTCGGCAAGCATCTTCACCACCTTGGCCTCAGTGGCAATCGAGGCGTGGTCGGTGCCTGGCACCCAGCAAGCGTTTTTGCCTTGCATGCGAGCACGTCGCACCAGTACATCTTGAATCGTGTTGTTCAGCATGTGCCCCATGTGCAGCACACCAGTTACGTTTGGTGGTGGTATCACTACCGTGTAGGGCTCCCGTCCGTCGGGCTCAGAGTGAAACAGATTGTTGTCAATCCAATGTTTATACCATTTTTCTTCAACGCTTTGAGGATCGTATTTCGAGGCTATTTCCATTTTAGATAGGGGTTATAGATTCTTGTTAAGGGTTGCAAATTTACGTTTTTTTGTGTGCTTTTTAGAATTTAGAAAAAGGGTGCTTGCGCCAATAAAGTATCAGCACCAGCCCGATAAGCATACCGCTCAAGTGGGCAAAGTGGGCCACGTGGTCGGCTGTTTGAAACACTCCAAGCAACAACTCTATCGCTATCATCCCCACTATAAACCATTTGGTTTTTATTGGCACGAGGAAGTATAGATATATATACTCATTGGGGAACAGCATGCCAAAGGCCAACAGCAGGGCATATATAGCTGCCGAGGCACCTACCGTCAGATGCGCACCTGGCACCAACAGGTAGAGCAAACCGCCACCTATGCCACACGCCAGATAGTAGAATAGAAAACGTCGGCTACCCCAGTAGCGTTCAAGCACACAGCCAAACATCCATAGCGAGAACATATTGAAAAACAGATGCGAGAAATTACCGTGCATGAACATATAAGTGACTGGTTGCCACAGACGGAAGAAAGGACTGTGCACGTCCCACAATCCACATATTGCGTTTAGTGGTATGCCACGCATTTGCAGCACATAGTTGGCAAAATAGGCCAAAGTGTTTATTATCAGCAGGTGCTTGACCATTGGAGGCAGCACGGCAAATCGTTGAGGTTCGTATTGCGACATTGGTTTGTGCGTTTGAATTGTTTAGTTAAAACAGTTTTCTGGTTTCACAATCTCTATTATTTTCTTGCCCGAAGGCGTGGTGTCAGGCATTGTGCAAGCAAACAGGTCGGCCACTGTTTGTTGCATTTCTTCTTGGCGGGGTATTGCAGTCACTGCCGAGGCCGATTGCCGAGCTATCGAAGCGCAGAGGTTGTGGTCGCGATTGGCAAATCGTTGTAGGGTTGCATTCTTATATTCGGCCAGCATTTGCTCAAGGAATTGCTGCAATTCGGCCTCCTTAAACCCCACTGGGGTGGCACTCACCACAAATGTTTGTTGCCCTATGGCAGTTATGTCAAAGCCATACTTTTTAAGGTCGGGCAGCAATTCGGCCAACATTTCAGAGTCGGCAGGTGTGAAACGGCATGTGGTGGGGAAGAGCAACGTTTGCGATAGCGACGCATTCTCGCCGCCGTGCATCAAACGCTCGTAGATAATCCGCTCTTGGGCTCGCCGCCACTCTATTATTGCTATGCCCGACGAAAGTGCCGTTACGATATATCGCCCTTGAACCATCATGCAGGGTTGGCCAGCATCTGTGGGGGGCATCTCTGCCATTGTGCTCTCTATCAGTTGGCTTTCTGTCGTCTCCATCTGCTTCCTTTCCTGGTCAAACAGACTGTGCTCCATCGAGGTTTGCAAGGGCTGGCTGCGAAATGGGTTATAGTCGGCGTTGTAGGATATGCGCGGAGGCATGGGGTGATAACCAGCGGGGGCAGGGGCTATGTTAAACTCCTGTGGTGTCTCAAAGTCTATTTTATTGGCCAAGGTGAACTGTCCTAACGACCGCTTTACAGCCGACCGTAGAATGGAGAATAGGGCATGCTCATCGGCAAATTTGACCTCTGTCTTTGTGGGGTGAATGTTTACGTCAATGCGTGAGGGGTCTACTTGCAACGACACAAAGTAGGAGGGGTAGCTACGCTCTGCCACAAGGTCGTCAAAGGCGTGCTCTATTGCACCGTTTAGGGCAAGATGTTTTATGAATCGACCGTTCACAAAAAGGTATTGCTCGCCACGTGTGCGGCGACAATATTCGGGCTTGCTCACAAAGCCCTTTATGGTTACCAAGTCAGTGCTCTCGTCCACGGCATAGAAACGTTGCTTATAGTGGTCGCCGTAGATGCCAGCTATGCGTTGCATCATGCTGCCTCCCTTAAGGTCGTAGAGCAATTTGCCGTTGGATTGAAAGCTGAATGCTATGTCGTGGTGAATTAGGGCGATGCGCTTAAACACCTCCTCAATGTGGCTCAACTCGACGCTGTCTTTTTTCAAGAAGTTGCGTCGGGCTGGTACGTTAAAGAACAGGTTGCGCACCATAATCGATGTCCCGGCAGGGCTCACCACAGGCAGCTGGCTTTTAATTTCCGACCCCTCTATCACCACTGTCGTACCCATGTCGTTTTCGTGCAGACGGGTGCGCAGTTCAACCTGAGCAATGGCTGCTATCGAGGCCAACGCTTCGCCGCGAAACCCCATGGTGTGGATGCAAAAAAGGTCGTCCGAGCGGTGTATCTTCGACGTGGCATGCCGTTCAAAACACAGGCGTGCGTCGCTGTCGCTCATACCGCTACCATTGTCGGTTACTTGAATGAGGGTGCGTCCGGCATCTTTCACAATCAGATCAATGCGTGTTGCCCCAGCATCCATGGCGTTCTCAAGCAGTTCTTTGACTGCTCCTGCTGGGCGATCAACCACCTCGCCGGCGGCTATCTGGTTGGCTACGCTGTCGGGTAGTATGTTTATTATGTCGCTCAAAACGAGGGCTTTTTTTCTATTTTTGATTGTCGCGCAGCAAGACGTTGTTCGTGGCTGTCAAGAAATTTGAGCAGCGAACTTACGGGCAACACCTTGTTCATTATTATGTCGCGGTGTTCGTCGAGGATTATCATTGTTGGTGCTCCATGCACATTGTAGGCTTCTTGATAGTCAATGTTTACATTCATTCCGCCCACGTTGACAAAAGGCAACTGGTGGTCGCGCACGTATCGTTTCCATTTTTCTACATCGCTTTCATACCCCACGGCATAGACCTCAAACCGACGGTCGGGGGCTGTGAGCAGCGAGTCGTAGAGCTCTTTCAGTTGGGCGGTCTGTTCTTGGCAGTGGTGGCAGTCGGGGTCCCAAAACCACAGTATTACATAACGTTCTGGAAACCGATGGCTTGATATCCAGTCCTTCGGGTTTGGACTCTGATTGGTGTCGGCCATATACAACTCGGCACCGTGAGCCCCAATTATCGAGCGACTTATGCGATTGTAGTGTTGCCGCATTGTGTAGAGGTTCGACTCGCTCTGCCAGGGGCATCGCCCTGCCATATAGTAGTTCTTCACCAGGTGGCACCACACGGCATCCCATCCAATGTTGCGTGTAGAGCGGAAATAGGGAGTCGTGATGTGCTCCATCACGTAGCGCGAAAGCAACGTGTCGGTCTGCAGGCGGCTCATAAGGCGATCTATCTCGACCATTATGGTGTCGGCATCGGCGTGGTAGAGCAAGCCGAAAAAGAAGTAGTTGATCTTGTTGTAGAAGTCGGGTGAGGTGGCAATAATCTGGCTTTCCAACTTTGGAGCGTTGGCACTGAAAAAGGCATCCCAATAATGGTGGCGATAAAACTGCCCCTTGTCGGTTATGCTGTCGGGCACTTCGGGTGTTTCGCACAAGGCCATCAGTTTGAAAAACAACTGGTCTTTGCCCTCTTTGCGGGCATTGCTCTCAAAGGCAGTCATGCGCTCTTCCAATTCTTTTCTCTCGGCTTCGGCACTTGGGCGAAGTGTGCTGTCGGCCATGCGCCGCTCAATGTCGCGAAGGTCAACCTTGGCCTGCTGCTCGGTGGCTATATAGGTAAACATGGCTTTCAGCGACGTGCTACCTTTCACCTTAAGGGTGTTTAGGGCAAGAAGCGAATCGCCGTCAAGGGTTACTTTGCGTTCGCCGTCAAGACAAATATCGCGCAGAGCGCGCTTGCCGTCCTGCCGCACCAGCACATAGCACCCTTGTGGCAACGGTGTGCGACGGTCAAAGACATACCATCCGCCCGAGGTGCGACGCGCTGTGTCGACCGTCAGTAGGCGCTCGCGCATGTGTTGCGACAGGTAAATCACGCTGTCGGTCAATCCACGAGGACGCACCTTGAGTTGTGTGGTTTGAGCTTCGACCGATGTTGCACCGACAAAAATCAGTATCAATAAAAGTGTTGTTGCAATCCTTTTCATCGCTTTTTTAACGCTTTTAAGTCGCATTTGTTTTCCACAGGGGCAATTATTTTTGAACGATATGCCATAAGCCTCTTAATGACAGTGCTCTATGCCATGTTGCCAGCCGCGTTCATCGCCCTATCAACTCCCTATCAAGTCCTAATCAAGTCCCTATCAACTCCTACAAAAGTGGGACTTGATAGGGCGATGGTCAGGACATGGTCAGGCGATGATAGGACGATGATTTTGGGTTGGAGCAAAAAAAACATACACTTGAGTAAAAAAACGTATCTTTGCCTCTTCTCTTTTGGTCGCAAAGGCGGCCTTAAGTTGTTGTTAATAAAACGAAAACTGCACGAGATGAGAAAGTTGGCCATGGTGGCCTTTGGTGGCAATGCACTGCTGCGCAGCGGTCAGAAAGGCACCTACGACGAACAGATACACAATGTTGAGGACACATGTGAGAGCCTCTATAAACTGCTAAAACGGAACTATAATGTCGTTATAGGCCACGGCAATGGCCCTCAAGTGGGCAACGTGATGTTGCAACACGAGGCAGGTCGCACCCTCGGTGTGGCTGCCATGCCAATGGATTTTTGCGTGGCCGAAACGCAAGGCTCCATAGCATACCTTATCGAAATAGGATTGCGCAACGTCATGGCTCGCCACGACATGCAGCGCGATGTGGTTACGATTGTTACTCAGGTGGCGGTAAACAAACTGGACCCCTGCTTCCAGAACCCGACTAAACCCGTCGGCCCCTACTACACACGCGAGCAGGCCGAGCAACTGATGGCCGAAACGGGAGCTATATACCACGAAGATCCCAAGGGCAACGGCTGGCGCAAAGTGGTGGCCTCGCCACGTCCGGTTAGGATAAACAACATAAAGGTGATACGCAAACTGGTGCAGGCTGGCAACATAGTAGTAACCGTAGGCGGTGGTGGCATACCTGTGGTCGAGGAGAGCGACTATGTGCGTGGTGTTGAGGCGGTGATTGACAAGGATTTGGCCTCGGCTCTTTGTGCCATAGAAATACAGGCCGACGAGTTCTACATCCTCACCGATGTGCCAAAGGTGTATATCAACTTCCGCAAGCCCAACCAGCAGGCACTCGACACCATCACCGTCGAACAGGCGCGTCGCTATCTTGCCGAAGGCCACTTCACCGAGGGTAGCATGGCCCCAAAAATCAGGGCTGGCATAATGTTTGTCGAGCAAACAGGACACACCTGTGTCATCACCGAGGCTGGTCAATTGGTCAACCAACACTGCGGCACCCGCATAGTGAGGTAAATGAGACTTGCTGGATGAGAAAAAGCAACTGACGGAAAGAAAAAACAATCATTCAATAAAAATCTAAAAATCATGGCTTACAATTTAAGAAATCGCAATTTTTTGAAAATCCTTGACTTCTCGCCCAAGGAGTTGAACTATTTGCTCGACTTGGCTCGCGACCTTAAACGCGCAAAATATGCTGGCACCGAGCAACCCACCATGACTGGCAAGAACATTGCCTTGATATTTGAAAAGACTTCCACCCGCACCCGTTGTGCTTTCGAGGTGGCAGCTAAAGACCAAGGAGCACATGTAACCTATCTTGGCCCCAGCGGTAGCCAGATTGGAGTGAAAGAAAGCATGAAAGATACGGCTCGTGTGTTGGGTCGCATGTTTGACGGCATTGAGTATCGTGGCTTCAAGCAAACCACCGTCGAAGAGTTGGCCGAGTATGCTGGTGTGCCAGTGTGGAATGGTTTGACCGACGAGTCGCACCCCACTCAGATATTGGCCGACTTCCTCACCATGCAGGAACATGTTGATAAGCCCCTCAATCAAGTTACCTTTGCCTATATTGGCGATGCTCGTTTCAACATGGGCAACAGCCTGATGGTGGGTGGCGCAAAGATGGGTATGGATGTGCGCATCGTGGCTCCAAAAGCCCTTCAACCCGATGCAAAACTGGTGAAGCAGTGCAAGGAAATTGCCAAGCAGACTGGTGCTACCGTTACCGTTACCGATGACGTGAAGAAAGGTGTTAAGGGTTGCGACTTCCTTTACACCGATGTGTGGGTGTCGATGGGAGAACCTGCCGAGGTTTGGGCCGAGCGCATAAAAATGCTTCGTCCCTACCAAGTAAACACCGAGATGATGCAAGCCACAGGTAACCCCAAGTGCAAGTTTATGCACTGCTTGCCTGCCTATCATAACCTTGAAACCAAGGTGGGCCGTGATGTCAACGCCCAGTTTGGTCTTGATGGCATTGAGGTGACCGAAGAGGTGTTTGAAAGCGAAGCCAGCATTGTTTTCGACGAGGCCGAGAACCGTATGCACACCATTAAGGCTGTGATGGTTGCCACTTTGGGCGACTGATTGCTGCCAGTATAAAGAGACAGCGAGGGGCGATGCCTAACGGCATCGCCCCTCGCTATTTTCTTATATATGCAATTAGATGTTTGCACTAATATAGCCTTGCAGATTGTCAATGCTCACGCGCTCCTGTTGCATTGTGTCGCGGTGGCGCACGGTGACGCTGTTGTCGTTTGTGCTGTCACTGTCGACGGTGATGCACAGGGGCGTGCCTATTGCATCTTGGCGGCGATAGCGTCGGCCTATGGCATCTTTCTCGTCGTATTGCACCATCATCTGCGGCCGTAGGCGCTCCACAATGTCGTGTGCCATCTCGGGCATGCCGTCTTTCTTTACCAACGGTAGCACGGCTACTTTATAGGGCGCCAGTTTTGCAGGCAAACTCAACACCGTGCGCGTACTCCCGTCTTCGAGTGTCTCGTCGTGCAAGGCGTGGCTGAATACGGCAAGAACGGTGCGATCCACACCAATGGAGGTCTCCACAACGTAGGGCGTGTAGCTTTCGTTCAGTTCACTGTCGAAGTATTGAAGCTTTTTGCCACTAAATTCGCTATGACGTCCCAGGTCGAAGTTGGTACGACTGTGTATTCCCTCCAATTCTTTGAATCCGAAAGGAAACTCAAATTCGATGTCGGTAGCTGCATTAGCATAGTGCGCAAGTTTCTCGTGGTCGTGATAGCGATACTTTTCGGCGGGCATACCCATGGATAAGTGCCATTTGAGTCGCTCATCTTTCCAATATTTGAACCATTCAAGCTCGGTTCCAGGACGCACAAAGAATTGCATCTCCATCTGCTCAAATTCGCGCATGCGGAAGATGAACTGGCGTGCCACTATCTCGTTGCGAAAAGCTTTGCCTATTTGTGCTATTCCGAAGGGCACTTTCATGCGCCCACTTTTCTGTACGTTTAGGAAGTTGACGAATATGCCCTGTGCTGTTTCGGGACGTAGATAGAGCGTGTCGCTATCGTCAATCACCGAGCCCATCTTGGTGGCAAACATCAGATTGAACTGGCGCACATCGGTCCAATTGCGTGTTCCGCTCACCGGACACACTATTTCTAAGTCCAATATCATCTGCTTGAGTCCAGCCAGATCGTTGGCATTCATGCACTCGGCATACCTATTGCGTATGTCGTCAATCTGTTTTTGGTATTCAACGACACGGGCGTTGGTGCTGACAAACTGTTCGCGATCAAAGGCCTCGCCAAAGCGTTTGTGAGCCTTGTCTACCTCTTTCTTTATCTTGTCTTCAATCTTTGCAATGTGATCTTCGATAAGGACATCGGCACGATAGCGTTTCTTGCTGTCGCGATTGTCAATCAGTGGGTCGTTGAAAGCATCAACATGTCCCGATGCTTTCCAAATGCGTGGGTGCATGAATATGGCCGAATCGAGACCGACAATATTGTCGTGCATCTGCACCATGGCTTTCCACCAATATTGTTTTATGTTGTTTTTCAGCTCAACGCCAAGTTGCCCATAGTCGTAAACGGCGGCCAATCCGTCGTATATTTCGCTGCTTGGGAATATGAAACCGTATTCCTTTGCATGTGCTACCACTTTTTTGAAAAACTCTTCTTGATTTGCCATTGCTTTTGTATGTGTTTGTTTGTTGCTTTTATATCAGTCAAAGAAGTTCCACACCACACCCCAGTAAAGACCGAATTTCAGCCCAGGATAGTGAGGGATGAGGAAGAAGTTTGGATTCTCGTCCCACAAGGCATTCACATGCCCACCTTTAAGGTAGATGCTTGCGCGCTTCACCTGTATGTTTATAAATGCGTCAAGCCACAAGTAGTTGCCCACCTCGGTTTCGTGCTGCTGGTAGAACACCCCTGTATAAGGGTCGTATGATGGGGCGAAATAAAGTGTATGATAGCGCACATCAACACCTATTTGCGTGCGTAATGCTCGGTTGAACAATGTTATGTCAGCATAAACAGAGTTCTTGCTTGCCCATAGTGGCACTGGAAGTTGTAAGTTGTCGGTGCTGTACTGGAGGATTTGTTGCATGTTGCAATGCAGCCATTTTATGCCAAAGTGGGCGTTGATGCGTCCCTGCAACAGCCAGAGTGGGGTGATACCACTTCGTGGTATCAATGCAGAATCGTACCACAGATGGTGTTTTATATGGGTGGCTTTTAGGTCGATAGATAGTTTGTCGCTGTAATCATAGGCCATCATGCCTTGCAGATAGTCGGTCCCTTGTAGGTCGAAATTGGTGCTGTGGAGCATACGCAAGTCGGGGCTTCGATGTTGAGCCGTCATACGTACAACAAAAATGTGCCGATGCAGCGAATCTGCATCGTATCTGAATGTGGCATTGTGGCTGTAATCCATTTCGTTGCTAAACGCACCACTCAGCTCACCATCAAGGGTAAGTGATAGCCTCTTGCCCGATACTACGACCTTTGCAAATGGATTTAACCACGAAGCAGATTGGTACTCGCTGTCTTCTATGGTCGCGCGTATCAGTCGGGGTTTTGCTCCTATAGTGATTTTTAAGGGATTGTGCCAGCGATGATCCATATAAGCATCGTTGGTCCAGTATAATGTCATCGTTGCCTCATGCCATGTAGTCGAGTCGGTGAATACTCTTTTTTCATGGTTGTATTCCCCTTCAATACCCACTACACCTGCATTTATAACCCTTGCAGACCTTGGCTGGATGGTGTCAATAAGGTGAATGGTGTCGGTAATAACAGCGGTATCACCTACAATTTTACTCGTTATTGAGTCGTGTTCACGGTATTTATTCGACTGTTGTACGAGACTGTATGAGGCTTGTGCAAACACCGTGTGTCGGATGTCTCTCGACACTGTGTCGTAAATATTTACAGGTATACCAGCTCGATTGCTTTGACGACGTTGGGTAAAGTATGTATCATCGGTTATACCTCCGTTTTCGCCTAACCGAAAACTTTGCCAGATAAAGCCCGCCTTTGCTTGAATGCGCGAGTCGGGAGAGAAGTAGTTCGTTGTAATGTCGAACTGACTATTCTTTACCCCCGAATTTGTATAGACCCCTTCGGGGTTAGTCAATCTGTAGTCTACGGCTACATTCCATCCTGGCATTATGTTTTGACTATGGGTGGCTTGTAGTTGATAGTCGGCATTGACCGATGAATGATAGGCCAAGCGTGTGTAGGGTGTCTGCGTTTGATAAAGCCATATATTGTAGATGCTTTTTGATGTAGCAGGATGTGGGTCGGGTTGTAACCTGTAGGTTACTTTGGGATAGAGTTGTGGGTAGAGGCTGATATGGCTTTGTCCGATTACTCCCTTGCTGAGGTAATAGCCGAAATTAGTGGCATCCAGGACGTCGTGATTTTGCACACCCGTTGGGGAAAGTGTGGGGTGGGAGAGGGTGTATATTTTTCTGTCGTGAGGCAATAGGTTGAATCGGAACACTTTCTGTCGCATTACAGAGTCGGGTGTCTCCTTGTTGTAGGTTAATCCTTGTGTGGATGTACTATCTCCATTGGGGGAATTGGGGTTGTTGGGAGAGAAGTTTCTATTGTTACGATTGCTACTGGTAGTGGATTTACTGGCCGTAGCTTCGGCGGAGTTGCCCACGCCCACTTCCACTTGTGCATCGATAGTTTGCCAACACAGCAATAAGGCAACCAGTGTCGCTAACCGTATTAGGTGGCGACACCGATTTAAGTATTTCTTTGGAGCAATCGTGCTTGGCGTCACTTTTTTTATAGACCTTGCAGGAATCGTTCGGCATCGAGGGCGGCCATGCAACCACGACCTGCTGCCACTATGGCTTGACGATACGATGGGTCGCATACATCGCCAGCGGCAAACACTCCAGGTATGTTTGTTTGTGTGGTGTTGGATTGCTGTTTGATATAGCCCTGAGGGTCAAGCTCTACTTGATTGTCAAGGAAGTCAGTGTTGGGTTTGTGGCCAATCGCAACAAACACTCCGTCGACTTTTAGCGTAGAGATGCTGTTGTCTTTTACGTTTTCAAGCTCTATGTGGGTTACGCCTTGTTCGGGGGTGCCTCCGATGAGGTGCACACGACTATCCCACACCATTTCTATCTTGGGGTTGTCAAGTACAAGATGCTGCATGGCTTTTGATGCGCGCAACTCGTTGCGACGATGCACCAGGTAGACTTTTTGGCACAGATTGGAGAGGTAGTTGGCCTCTTCACAGGCTGTGTCGCCACCACCCACCACAGCCACTATTTTGTTGCGATAGAAGTAACCGTCGCATGTGGCACATGCCGACACTCCTTGCCCGTAGTATTGGCGCTCGCTGTCAAGTCCTATCCATTTTGCGCTTGCGCCGGTGGCTATTATCACCGTGTCGGCCACAATGGTGTTGTTGTGGTCGTCGGTGGCCGTAAACGGACGGTGCGAGAGGTCGATCTTGGTGATGTAACCCGAGCGTATTTCGGTGCCAAACTTGGCTGCCTGACGGCGCAAATCCTCCATCATGGCTGTGCCATCGACACCTTCGGGGTAGCCAGGAAAGTTCTCAATTTCGGTGGTGATAGTAAGTTGGCCACCGGGCTGCTCGCCCTCATACAGTAGGGGCTTTAGGTCGGCGCGCGATGCGTAGATGCCTGCCGTAAAACCAGCAGGCCCCGAGCCTATTATCAAACAACGTGTTGTCTCCATTTTTATTCCTTTCTTTTCTTTTTCGAGATGCTGAAATATATCATGTATGCGCCACCCACAAGCAACACCACTGCCTGCTGACTGCCCCAAAGCAACCAACCACATGCCGTGCCTGTCTCAACGCTTATGCCATAGATGGCCAATGCCAGTTGTACCACCACGGGGTATACTCCAATGCCCCCTTGCGAAAAGGTCATCCCAACCGAGCCAAACAGGTAGACCACAAAGGCTGCGCCAAAGTCGAGCGATGCTGTTTGGTCAAAGGCTTGGAAGATGATAAGACCGCCAAGGATGTAGAGAAAGTAGATGCCAATGCTATAAACGATGAATAGTAGGATGTCTCGGCGTTGCAGGTGGAATATGCTTTTCACCCCGTCAATGGTGCTGCGCACCAAACGGTCGATGGCAGCCACTGGCTTGAAACGTAGCAGACGTTTCCACAACAACTTGTAAGCCAACCACAGTAGAACGATTGCCCCTGCGCCTACAACTGCCACAACTACCATGTTTGGCAGGTGGTCAAAGCGTTCGGAGAGGGTGTTGTAGAGCCAATCTTTGGCTTGACCAAACATGGCCATAAAGCCTATGACCAGTATTACCGCAAAGGCTGCAAGGTCGATAAGGCGTTCGGTTACCACCGTTCCAAGCGATTTCTCAACGGGTATTCCGTTGCTGGTGTGCATCGTGGCGCAACGCATCACTTCGCCTGCACGTGGAAAAGCCAAGTTGCCCAAGTATGCCACCATGACCGAGCCAAATGTGTTGTTGAGTTTTGGACGCAGATTCAAGGGGTGGTAGAGCAATTGCCACCGCATGGCACGCAGCAGATGGCTCACAATGCTGCACAATGCACAGACGGCCACCCAGCCGTAGTTGGCATCAAGAAACGATGTCCAGATAGCTTGTTTTTGGTCGGCATCGAGTTTTAGCAAAAACCAGTAGATGAAAAATACGCCTATGCCCAGGAAAAGAACCATCTTCAGAAGGTCTTTCCATCGCTTGCCGGTTTGGGCTTGGGCGGTCATAACTGGTTGTTGTGTGGAAACACGACGGTGGGATGCCATTGTGCAGCCTCGTCGGGGGTCATCATGGCATAGCTGGCTATTATTATCAGACTGCCTTTGGGCACCTTCAACGCTGCTGCCCCATTCATGCCTATCACGCCGCTACCCCGTTCGCCACGTATGGCATAGGTGGCTATGCGTTCGCCGTTGGTGATGTTGTATATTTCTACGCGCTCGTTTTCGATGATGCCCGCGGCTTCCATAAGGGCCTCGTCTATGGTGATGCTGCCGATATAGTCTATGTCGGCCTCGGTCACCGTTACGCGGTGTATCTTCGATTTCAGCATTTGTATTTGCATAGTTCTTCGGTTTAGAACACTATCCAGTATAGCAGTAAGCACACCAGTAGGGTGTAGAGCATTATCTTTCCTGCGGGCACCGGTTTGAAATATTCTGCGTCGGTGATGTCGAAACGACGCTTGATTTTTGTGGTGCGACGTTTATATTGGTCGGATTTGTTGGTTGATTCGTTGTTGGTTTCGCCACTGAAACGGGGTTGATAGTTGAATGTCGGCATTTCGCGTTTGCGAAACATGTCGCGCCACGTCAGTTTATGGTTGCGTTTGCGGTCGGCACTGTCCAGTTCGCGCACTCGCTGCTCAAAATATTCAAGTGTGTCGGTGGTCGAGTCGGCAATCGGGGGAGCAGCGATGTCGGCCTCGGCTTGGTCGGCATGGCGCAGGCGTATAGCCTCAAGGCGTTCCTTTTCGGGGTCGTAGAAACGAGGCCTGTAGGTGAACCTGCGCGGCTTGGGTGTGGGAAACATTGGCATGGTCAGTCGCTAATAACAAGGTTGAGGGCAATGTCGTGGTCGTCGGTAGGCACGTGATCTACCATCTGAAAACCATAGGCAACGCCAATGGTGAAAGCATGGGGCATGCGACGTAGCAGTCGGTCGTAGTAGCCTCGGCCACGCCCCATGCGGTTGTAATCCCTGTCAAAGGCCACACCAGGCACTACCACCACGTCTATTTTTTCAAGATCGGTAAACTCGTCGCCCACAGGCTCGCCAATGCCAAACTGTTCGCCGACAGCCATGCTGCTGGTGCCTGTGTATTGGCGCAAACGAAGGTCGTCGCCGTCAACGCATGGCAACAGCACGGTCTTGTGTTCGCTGGCTTTTTGCACGGCCGCTTGTGTTTGCACCTCGTCGGCCATGGCCCAGTAGAAAAGCACCGTCTGTGCGGCTGCAAAGTGGGGCTCGGCTTCCAGCCGTCGCATCACCACGGCCGACCGCAACTCTTTCTCGCTGTCGGCAAACTGGCGTTTGCGTTCGCGCATCAGTCGACGCAAGGCTTGTTTCTCTGCTGCTGTGCTCAACGCTGATACGTTAAGGTGTGGTTAGAAGGGTAAGTCGTCGTTGCTGTTGTCGGCCATTTGTGGCGGTGTGGCAAACGAGCCCGATTGTTGCGTGGGCTGGCCTTGCTGAGTAGCTGCATAGGCTGGTTGCCCCTGTGGGGCACCGCTCCAAGCATAGCCCTGACTGGCGCCGGGCAGAGGAGCACTGGCGGCCGTCTGCACTCGGCTGCAACGCAGGTCGGTATACCAACGGTCGTTATACTCGCGACTTTCGGGCGAAAAGGTTACCACCACCGTCGAGTTCATCGGAACGTTCTGCACCATGGCCACACGCTCTTCGCCAAACACGGTGAATGCCACCATGCGAGGGTACTCACCATCGGTTTCAATCACAAACCCTCCGCGCACCCAATGGCCTCGCTGCGACTCGCCTTCCACGTTGGGCAATATCTTTATAAGCTTGCCAGTTATCTCCATCTTATTTCTTGTTTTTGTTGGTTATCAAACGTTTTGACTGTAAAGATGCAGTCCTTTGAATTGACAAAATTAACGCTTAATTTCGGTATGGCAAAATCTTTTTTGGCCTCGCACCTCCCTCCTGTCAACCCTCGGAGCACACACTCTCCGACGTGCTCCTTACATGGCCAAAAATGACATTTTGGGGGCAAAAAGTGCTAAAAAACGCAAAGCGTTGACACCAAGAGGTTTGTGCTATATCATCTCCGTATCAACTCCCTATCAAGTCCTGACCATCTCCCAATCAACTCCTGCCGCGGCAGGAGTTGAGAGGGACTTGGTCAGGCGGAGGGTGGGCGATGGTCCGG
>JAFVBC010000012.1 GCA_017480185.1 Bacteroidales bacterium | reverse complement strand
TTCAGTTGTTCTTCAGTCGTTGACTGAAGAACAACTGAAGAACGACTGAAGAACAGCCCTACTTGAGCCCTACAAGAGAGCCAGCATTATCGACATTCGTTTGCACAATGTTTTGTATATTTGCACACTTATTGCGCTGGCAAGTAAAGAACACAATTAACAATAAAACAATCATCTGACAATGAAAAAGAACGCCACAGGAAGAATTAGACCGGCAAAGAGCCTTCTTACGCTCGCCTTGCTGGTGCTGACACTGACGTTTGGTCAAGCCGTCATGGCTCAAACCTACAAGTACAAAACCTATCCCAACGACCCACTGCAAGTGAGAGAATACACCCTCGACAATGGGTTGAAGGTGTTTTTGAGCGTTTATAAGGACGCTCCGCGCATTCAGACCTACATTGCTGTGCGCGCTGGCTCAAAAAACGATCCCTCCGAGACCACCGGTCTTGCTCACTATTTGGAGCACATGCTCTTCAAAGGTAGCCACCAACTGGGTACTACCGATTGGGATCGCGAGCAGGTGGAACTGAAGAAGATAGAAGACCTCTACGAAGTTTATCGCAAGACCACCAATGACGCCGCTCGCGCCGCCATCTACCACCAAATTGACTCTATCAGCTATGTAGCCTCGACCTTGGCCATTGCCAACGAATACGACAAGAGCATGACCGCCATTGGTAGCACCGGCACAAATGCCTTCACCAGCAACGACTACACGATGTATGTGGAGAACATCCCCGCCAACATGGTTGAGCAGTGGGCCAAAGTGCAGGGCGACCGCTTCCCCAACCTGGTGCTGCGCCTATTCCACACCGAGCTGGAGGCCGTCTATGAGGAGAAAAATATCGGCATGGCACAGGACAACCGCCGCGTCAACGAGACCATGATGGCCGCCCTCTTTCCCCACCATCCCTACGGCACACAGACCACCATCGGCACTATCGAGCACCTGAAGAACCCCTCGATGAAGAACATCCGCGAGTACCACGCTGCCTACTATGTGCCCAACAACATGTGTGTGGCCATGGCAGGCGACTTTAACCCCGACGAGGTGATAAAGATCATCGACAAATATATGGGTTCGTGGAAGCCCGGCACGGTGCCCACATTCACCAAGGTAAAAGAGGAGCCCATCACCAGCCCCATCATACGTCTCGTCAACGGACAGGATCCCGCCAGCCTCACCATAGCTTTCCGCATTGAGGAGGGCAACGGCAGTCGCGACGCCCTGCTGGCCGATGCCATGGAGATGGTGCTCAACAACGGCTCATGTGGTCTTATCGACCTCAATCTGAACCAAAAGCAGCTCTGCCTCGGTGCCTACGCCGGCACTTACACCCTCAACGACTACGCCGCCTTTATGCTCGGTGGCCGCCCCACACAAGGACAGACCCTCGGCCAACTGCGCGACCTGCTGCTTGAGCAACTCGAACTTGTGAAAAAGGGTGAGTTCGACGAGAGCCTTATCGAAGCCAGCATCAACCAGCTGAAACTGCGCATCATGAAGCAGGCCGAGAGCAACAACAGCCGCGCCAGCCAAATGGCCTATGCCTTTGTGCAGCATCAAAACTGGGGCGATGTAGTGAACGAGATAAATGAGTTGGCCAAGATAACCAAGCAAGACATTGTCGACTTTGCAAACCGCATCTGCAAAGACAACAACTATGTCATTGTCTACAAACAACAGGACACTCCAGACCCTGTTACCAAAGTGCAAAAACCAGCCATCACCCCCATCTATGTGAGCCGCGACAACGAGAGCCCCTTCTTGGCCTCTATCAAGGCTGACGCCGCCAAAGCCAAACCCATTCAGCCGCAGTTCGTCAACTTCAAGAAAGACCTCCAAAAGGGCAAGACTGCCAACGGTAGCGAGGTGCTGTATGTGAAAAATGTTGAGAATGGTACCTTCAACCTGCAGTATCGCTTCGAGTTCGGTAGCACTGCCGACAAGACCATAGACATGGCAGCCGACTTGGTGGACTACTTGAACACCAACCGCCACACAGCAGAGGAGTTGCAGGAAGAGTTCTACCGCCTGGCCTGCTCGTGGGGCATCAGCGTTGGCGGGCGCACCGTTACCGTCAGCATCAGCGGCTTGGCCGAGAACATGGAGAAAGCCATGACCCTGGTGGAAGAAATCATGGCTGGTGCACAACCCAACGACGAGGCGCTCAGTGCTCTCGTGGAGCGCGCCATCAAGAGCCGCACCGATGGCAAGACCAATCAACGCGCCGCCTTCCGCGCACTGAACACCTACGGTATCTACGGTGAGCAGTACATCAAGGAGACCACCGAGAGCGATGAAGCACTGCGCGCCTACACTGCCCGTCAGCTCACCGATGCCCTACACAATCTCTTCAGCTACAAGCACCGAGTGCTCTACTACGGTCCGCTCTCGCTTAAAGAAGCCACAGCCGTTGTGAACCGCATCCACACCGTCAAGCCCACCAAAGACGTACCCGCCAATAAGGTCTACCAACCCCAGGCTGTCAACGACAACCAGGTGCTCTTCGTCAACTACGATGCAAAGAACACCTACGTTACCGAGTACTTCCGTGGCGAGCACTTCAACACCGCACAGGTGCCAAGCATGAACCTCTTCAACGAATACTTTGGTGGCTCGATGAACGCCATCGTCTTCCAGGAGATGCGCGAGAAACGCAGCTTGGCCTACAGCGCCAGCAGCCACTACACCTACGGTAGCAACAAGGACGGCTACTTCTACAACAGTGCCAATGTCATCACGCAGAACGATAAGCTCCTTGATGCCCTCAACGCCTACGAGGAGCTCTTCGACGATATGCCTCAAGCCGAGGCAAACTTCCGCTTGGCCAAGGATGCACTGCTCGCTGGTAGCCGTACAGCCCGCACCACCAAGTTCGGTATCATCAGTACCTACCTCACCTGCGAGCAGATGGGTTGGAAAGAGCCCCTGCGCAAACAGAACTTCCAGGCCTACCAGAAACTGACCATGCAGGACCTCGTCCGCTTCCAGCAGCAGCACATCAAAGGCCAGAAGAAAGCCTATCTCATCCTCGGTAAAGAGAGCGACATCGACTTCAACGCCATAGGGAAGTTCGGAAAAGTGACTAAACTGTCTCTCACCGACATCTTTGGTTTCTAAAAATCGAATAAAGAATAAAGGGGCGAGGCCCATAAAAAGCCCCGCCCTTTATTCTTTTTTACTCCCAAAACAACACATCATGGAAGAGCCACTTGTGTCGATAGTAGTGTCGGTCTACAACGAAGAGGAGTCGTTGCAGCCCCTTTACAATCGTCTACAAAGAGTAATGTCGGGTGTGGACTACCAAGTTGAAGTGATAATGGTCAACGACGGTAGCCGCGACAAAAGCAGAGAAATAATAAACAATATTGCCTCAACCGACAGCCGTTTTCGGGGTATTCACTTCTCTCGCAACTTCGGACACGAGGCTGCCATGATAGCTGGTATAGATCACGCCTTTGGCGACGCCGTGGTGTGCATTGATGCCGACCTTCAAAATCCCCCCGAGTTAATTGCCGACATGGTAAAACTCTACCTCCAAGGAAACGACATAGTAACCATGACACGCCTATCACGTGCCGATGGTGGAGTGTTGAAAAGAGTAACATCTCGCTGGTTCTACAAACTAATCAATAGCATGTCGGAGATACAACTACAAGAAAATGCCAGCGACTTCTTCCTCATTTCACGTCGTGTAGCAGAAGTGCTCCGCACCAATTATCGCGAGCGTACTCGCTTCTTACGGGGCATAATACAAAACATTGGCTTCAACATATCCACAATAAACTACGAAGCCCCGTCGCGCAAAACTGGCTCAAGCCACTACTCAATTCACCAACTGGCCAGCCTTGCGTTCACATCAATAGCCTCATTCTCCAAAATGCCCCTAAAATTGGGCATCTACACAGGTATAGCGTTCGGCGTGTTGAGCATCATCCTCATAGTCTACTCTCTCGTTATGTGGATTATTCAACGTCCCACTGGTGGATATACCACCCTCATAACATTCATGTGTCTCTTTGCAGCGGTTATCCTTACCGTAACAGGTACGATTGGATACTACATCGGAATAATGCTTGACGAGGTTAAAGCCCGACCAATATACTTAATCGAAAGCACCACTCATGATTCTATCAAAGCCAACTAATAGGCAGTATGCGCCAATAGTAGCCCTGCTTGCAGTTACCACCATTATAACCTTATTGCCTTTTTTTCAGGCCGGGTTCACCACAAGCGACGACCTACAATACTTCATCACAGCACATAAATCATTTCACGAGTGGCTCATAGATGCCAGTATTTACGCTAAAGGGGCAGGCCGATTCTATTTTTACATCACAAAATACTTCTACTACATACCTTATCTTGTGGACGACTTTGTTTATACCAAGGCCGTACAATATATCACACTGGTTGGGGCGTACGTAGCATTATCCTACCTTATCTATCGCATATTCCGCAATATTGACCTTGCCCTCCTCACCTACTTGCTTTTGGTATTCAACACACAACTTACTCCAAACAATCATATTCCGATCATCGCCTACCCTTTCTACTTCACATTCTCGTTCATCCTATTCTGTACAGCCGTAGTGTTTTTCATAGATTATTGCGAAAAAAAGGGCTACTGGCGCATCATTCTATCAGCCATATTGATGCTGTTATGCTTCTGTTTTTACGAAACCTACCTACTATTTGCCTTTGTTTTTGGACTATTTGTCGTCATTATAGAGTTCCGCAAAGAGAGTAGAGTAAGTAAACATTTGGTAAAGGTAACCAGTCCATACATTGCAGTAGCAGTGCTATATGTGGTAATATACTTTGGCTATAGGCTGTTGCTATTGCACAACGATCCTGAACACACATTCTACAATGGTGCATCATTCGATGCAGCATCGTTCAGCATTCAACATTTCTTTGAGATACTATGCCGATGCACCCGAGGAGCATTCCCTACTCAAAACTTCTTTGATTATGGAGATACTCTGGCAAATAACTCATTACTACTTGGAGGACACCGACGTTCTATATTTAAGGTGCTAACCCACGCCCCTGCAATTACTTGGGTGAACGCATTATTACAAGGAGGCCTTTTCTTATGGCTTATTTCTCGCAAAAGCGTAAAAAGAGTGCCTACTCGGCACTTAACAATAGCACTTGTCATAAGCCTATTTCTGGCATTCTTTGCTCACAGCCTGGTAGGAGTGGCTGTTAAATACAATACTGATTGGTACCAGTATATCAAGGGCTATGTAACTACCTTCTATTCTCACCTTTTCCTAATGGTTGCAATATCCACGTTTATAGTGCTTTTGATGAAAGTTTTGAAGCATGGCACCTCTCGCAAGGTAGTGCAAACGGTGCTCTCTGCCACCATAATGATAGCATCTGTTACCATGGGGTACTGCAACAACTTGATAGGCAGAGAGTGGAAGAAAAACAACGACGTTACAAGATTGATAGATCTTGTGGCGAAGGACGACTTTTTTGACAGTGTTGACGACAACACATATTTATATGTTCGCGACATTATGCAAGGTAGTGTGTGGTCATACGACTACAACACACCCAACTACATAAATCTGCGCGCCCATAAAGAGATGAAACATGCTTTACGGGAAAGTGATTTAGATGCCCTTACATGCGATGCCAAAGTGATATACGTACATATAAATCAAAGCATAAAGGGCGAGGGAACGATGCTTGCATTCTCATCGCTAATATCCCCCATAGCCGACAGTAACCACCATCTGATAGCTAACCACAGCGATGTGTTTTATCTTTCACCGACAAAACACTGGGCAGCGTACTATAAAAGTGGAAGTCAGTGGCAACGAGCCGTACAAGACGAAGCCAGTCTGACCACCCGTTTGACGCATATCAGCCTTGACTGCGACAGTATCTATCCCGACTCTATCTTCGTGTGCAACATGCTATAATTCTCGCTCATTTCCAACGGCGACAAAAGAATAGGGGCGGATGCTTCACAAAAGCATCCGCCCCTAAACACTGATATTTTCGTCTACTATATGCGACCAGGATAAACTTTCAAAGCCTCTTCAAGACATTTGATAGCAGCTTTGAGGTCGTCTATACAGATGCAATAGGTGATGCGTGCTTGATGACGACCACGCTCTGGATCTTCATAGAAACCCGTAGCTGGTGCCAACATCACAGTTGCTCCGTTATAGGTAAAATCGGTAAGCAACCACTTGCAGAACTTGTCGCTATCGTCGACAGGAAGGTCTATCACGGTATAGAAAGCGCCTTTAGGCATCGGACAGAAACATCCTGGGATTTTGTTGATACCATCTACCACCACATTACGACGAGCCACATATTCGGCAGCAACCTTGTCGAAATACTCTTGCGGAGTGTCGACAGCAGCTTCGGCAAAGATCTGTCCGAAACTGGGGGGCGACAGACGTGCCTGTGCCAAGCGCATAGCAATGGAGTACACTTCTTCGTTGCGCGTTACCAAGCATCCAACGCGTGCACCACAAGCACTGTAACGTTTCGACACCGAGTCGAACAGTACTACATTCTTTTCCAAGCCTTCTAATTGCAGCACACTGAAGTGCTTATGTCCGTCGTAGCAAAATTCACGATACACCTCATCAGCAAACAAATAGAGATCGTGTTTCTTTACAATTTCGGCCACCTTGCGCAGTTCCTCTTCAGTATAGAGGTAACCCGTTGGGTTGTTGGGGTTGCAAATCATGATGGCACGCGTACGCGGAGTGATGGCTTTTTCAAAGTCCTCAATCGGAGGCAGGGCAAAACCTGTGCGAATATCACTCGGGATGGTTACTATCTTTGCGTCGCACAGTTTTGCAAAGGTATTGTAGTTGGTGTAGTAGGGCTCTGGAATAATGATTTCATCACCGGGGTTAAGGCAAACGGTGAAGGCCATCTGTAGGGCTTCACTACCACCCGTTGTAACGATTATTTGGTCGGTGGTGAGTTCGATGCCATAACGACGATAGTAGTCGCACAAGCGCTTACGATAACTCAATATGCCAGCGCTATGGCTGTATTCCAACACATCAATTTTGGTTTCGGCCAATGCCTTGAGTGCCCCTTTGGGGGTTTCGATGTCGGGCTGACCGATGTTCAAGTGGTAGACATGAGTACCTTTGGCCTTTGCCGCATCAGCAAAGGGCACAAGTTTGCGGATTGCCGACTGTGGCAATTCCAAGCCTTTGTGAGATATTTGAGGCATGATAAATTATTTGTAGGGTTATTGTCAATCGGCGTAAACAGAGTTCGTCTCCGTTGCAGGAGTCGTGGCAGGCTGAATGGGTTGAGTCTGCTGAACTGGGCGGGGTGTAGCAGTGGGCTGAACTGGTTGCGGAGCTGGCGACGGAGCATCGGCCTTAACATTGCCTTTAATGCGCAACACTACACGCGGACTATTCACTGCATTGGATGTAACGGTTACCGTTTTTGAGAAACCTCCAACGTTGTTGGTGTTGTAGTTCACCTTTATTGTGCCTCTTTGCCCAGGCATGACTGGTTTCTGGGTATAACTGGGGGTGGTGCAGCCGCATGAGGCTTTCACGCTGTTGAGCACTAATGGCTCGTTACCATCGTTAAAGAACTCAAACTCACAGCCTCCGTTACTTCCTTTTGAGATGGTGCCATAGTTGTGTTCCATCTCGGTAAATCTAATTTTCGCACCGTTGGCTGGGGCAGCAGTGGTGTCGACATTCTGTGCTTTCACTGTCGCAAAACCAAGCGACACCAGCATACAGATCAATGCAAACTTTTTCATAGTATCGATTTTTATAACGTTGTTTTTTCGTTTCAAAACGCAACTTCCGAGCGTAGCGGATGTCTTAAAGACAATATCACCACACATCTCTCTCAATATTTAACAGTCTGCAAAGTTACAAAAGTTTCGTTTGCACACTATTTTTTTTGACCTTTTCTTCTCACCTCACCACCACCATCATACTGTCGGTTTTGCAGCGCAAGCGCAACATCTGCACCAGTCGTTGTTCGTCTGTCTTATTCAGGTGTGAACCACTCTTCAATTGCACCAATGCCACAGGTGTTCCCTCAAACAATGCCACCCCCACGTGGTCAACCTGCGGATGATAAACTGGGACCTCTCTTGAGAGGTCGTGGCTCAACGAGTCGTAGTCGGTGTATTGTCGCAACTGACGTTCAAGCTCTTCGGTGCGCCGTTGAGCCACGTCAATGCGGTTCTGTCCCTGCTGCAAAAAGGTCATCCACTGGTTGCCACTTACCGACGTCTCTCCTTGAATTATGGTCAACTTATACTTTTCAAGTCCATACTGAGCCATCCTCTGCTGTGCATCTTCGCGCTGTTGCTGGCTTATCTCGCGTCCCACAGCCACCACCAGCAGGTCGTTATCATTCAACTCGTGCTTCAGAATCTCGGTTCCGGGATAGTTCAACTCGGTGGCTACAAAATGGCTCAGATTGCGTTCAAAAACGTTTTTTCTGACCAAACTAACGGTAAGTATAATAGCAGGAATCATGGTCAGCACCACAACCGCTGTAATGACACGGCGTGCATGCTTGGCGCTCTCGGGCTGCACCGTGCGCAGCGGTGTAAATCGCAACAACTTCACTCCCAAGAACGTAGCCAATGCAATAAAAACACTATTGATAAAGAAAAGGTAAAAAGCGCCGAAAAAATAAGCCCACTGGGCTGTTGCCAAGCCATACCCGGCCGTGCAAAGTGGCGGCATCAAGGCAGTGGCAATGGCCACACCAGGTATCACCTGCCCCTTACTGCGAGTGGTCATAGCAAACACTCCCGCCGCACCACCAAAGAAAGCAATCAGCACATCGTATAGCGACGGCGACGTGCGAGCCAACAACTCCGACTGGGCATCGCTGAGCGGCGAAATAAAGAAGTAGACGGTTGCCGTGATAACACTTATACCCGTGGCCACCAAATAGTTCTTAAACGACTTGCGGAGCAACGCCAAGTCGTTTATACCCACCGAGAAACCCATGCCAATAATTGGACCCATGAGAGGCGATATGAGCATGGCTCCGATAATGACCGCGGTAGAGTTGACATTCAAGCCCAACGAAGCAATAAAAATAGCGCATATCAAAATCCACAAATTCGTCCCTCGAAAGTTAACACCACTCTGCACCTGCTCTATCACCTGTTGCTCATCCTCCTTGTCGGTCAACAAATTAAAATAGTAAGCCAGCGATTTAGATACTCCGTTTAGTTTCATATTGTTATCGTTTCTTACACATCTCTTACGCATCACCCACATACCGCGTTCCACCTGCCATGCCTACTGCAAAGATAAGCTTTTTTTCACAACCACCATTTTCACCACCCTGCAAACTCAACCATCCATTGCCCACAAACAGCAATGAGCAAAACGAGAGAACATGTTACCCACGAATCAAAGTCTATAAGTTTGATAAGAAAGGGTGATGGGCAGACATAAAACAGCATCAAGTAGCGATCAAGTAGGGCATTTCTTCAGTCGTTCTTCAGTTGTTCTTCAGTCAAT
>JAFVBC010000011.1 GCA_017480185.1 Bacteroidales bacterium | reverse complement strand
GTCTTTTAAATCGCTGGATATACGATGATAAAAGAATTTAAAGTTTCGAAAGAAATTAGTGTATTTATTATCTTTTTGTCTGCGAGGAATTCTATGTACATTGCACTCAATATCATCAAAAGTCCGTCCTTGCAGTATCTTCGTAATATCGTCTTTGTATTTGGGCTCTTCGTTAATCGAATTGTTTTTTATGTATTCGATATTCTGTACACTCGCCCAATTCCTTATCACTTCACGAACATCATCCTCATCGTCTTTTTTGTACAAGCATTCGATGATATTCCTGCGATACTTATCAAGTTCCTCATTAATTCGACTCGATTCTTCGTCTTCAGCCATTTGTGGTATCACCTCTTCAATCCTCACCAGCAAGGCTTTCATCAGCAATACAAATGTGGTTGTGCGCTGTTGCCCGTCAATCAAACGAAGTTCCCCGTCTTTTGAGGCGTCTATTATAACAGTTCCAAAGAAATAAGGATCTTTCCCATCTTCTTGCATATACGCATTTACGTCCTCCCACAATTTATCACACTGCACATCATATTCCCACTTATATGCTCTCTGATACTCAGGGATGACAAATATGGTATCATCTGCAAGATGCAGGTATTCGCTTATCAGTTTCAGCGATGGATCTATTTTCTTTTCAGAGGCCATAAATGCTTATACGTTTAATGATTAATTATTTTAGTGAATTGATATTAATATAACATCTAAAGCATTAAAGATAGTTGAGTGGGTCGTTTTGTTGTCTCAAGAGAATATCTTGTGGACTTTCCTTCCTTAATTTTGCTAATGTTTTTCATCTTGGACAAAAAACTAGACATTTTTTGAATGCTGTAATCCGACAGATTCAATCCCTCTATAATTTGTTTACAACTATAAGAACCCTTAGAAAGTAGGTCGTAGATTCTATCCTCAATGTTGTCGTTAGCCGAGGATTGAGATTCTGTAATATTCAATGCGACTTCTTGCTCTATAGAAGTGTAAACTACATTTCCTTCAATGTCAACTGAAGTGGCTCCCATAGAAATCAGTATCTGGTTAGCGCATTTTTCTCCCTTCTCAGGCACTCTTACATATACAATCCTTCCTTTCTTGAGACCATCTGTAACACCACACCAAGTACCGCCTTTGTCGTCAGATTGTGCGGCATATATATCAGAAGCAAGGCCATAAATGATGGAATTCCTCGCCATCGCCAAGTCTACGCTCCACGGTGACCTTGGATGGAAGGTGCTTAATACCAGTACATCTCCCTCTATTATTTGTTTATAGTATTTCTTTATGCCCGAAGAAAAAGTTGTTATGCCTTGTGGCAAAACAATTATACTTTGACCTTTGTAAGCCAAGGCAGAATCCAATGCCTGTTTGTCAACTCCTTTTGCAAATCCACTGACAACCACCTTATATTCTGATGCTGCTTTTTTTGCCACATTATCGGTGAATATCAGGGAGTTTTCGTTAGCATTTCTTGAGCCCACAATTGCAATGGATTTTTCTTGCAGAATCTGCTTGTTACCTTTGGTATAAAGAACTATCGGTGAATTAAATTTGAGATTACTTTTTAATATTGATGAATATTCTTTCGAAGTTACTGGAATAATCTCATAGCCTTGATCAAGGAGTTCTTCAACCATAAATGCATAATTCGCAAGTTCACTTTTTGTTTGCTGCAACAGGTCTGCCTCTTGTGAGGTGAGTTCCATTCCAAGGAACAAGTCGGACGAAAAAAAATCAACAATCGTTTTACCTTGCTTGAAGCAAAATGCTACAATTTCATTTTTCCTTGCCGTCCATATCTTAGGGGTATGCGCAAGAGCGACCCAATATGTCAATTCTTGATTCATAATATATCTCCTCCTACTGTTTTTGCTATGGTGATGGGAGCAATTATTTCTGCCCCCAAAGAGGTTAACAGTCTGCCTATTTCTTTTATTGTTGCACCACTGTCGTAAATATCGTCTATCAATAAAATCTTTTTGCCAATTATGTCTTCAGGATGGTTATAAGTAAAGGCATCCTTGATGTTGTCTTGTTTCAAATAACTGTTCTGGTATACTTTCTGCTCGTTAGTTTGTCTGGATTTAACTAAATCTGGTGATAATGGAACTTTTATAGAATGGGCAAATTTTTCAGAAAAGTTTTTAACCAAGTCGCCAGAATGTGTTGGCGGTACATATACGACGAGGTCAAATTTTTGATTTCCGAAAGTATTCCAAAAGGCTTTCAGTGTCAGACACAACAGGAAGTCGGGGAAATCTCCTCCATTCTCATACTTGGAGCGATGTATGGCATTGCCAACATTAGAGTGCCCGTAATACGATGCAGCTACCCCGTCAACCAGATTGCCGCTTCTTACTCCAGCTTTCAAGATAGGAAAATAGTTTTCGTGGAACTCAGCAATCTTGTTTGCCCAATCTTCAGTCATCTCTACAAATTGCTTATTTAGATTGGTATTGTCGCAGTTCGAAAAGGTGGTGAATGTATCGTCATCCAAAAATTCGCAGAGATATTGCATACGTGGCTTATCTGTATAGATATAGCCTATCATTGAATCGAGATCTTTTATCTTTGCGATGCGTAACTTTTCGAATGATTCTGTGTCAAGCTCTTTCGCCCCAAATTGGTATTCCAATGTTTTGTTTTTCCCATTGACGACCTCACGCACAATGCCTTGCTCGATTAGGTCGGCCTTAATAACGCGAATTGGAGTTTGCTGAAGGTTGGTAACTCTCATCAACTTACTTATGGTCATCGGTTCCTCCTTTAAGGCGTTTATTGCCTTAATGTATTTCTCTTTCGATGGACGCGCTCCATCAATGAATGCTTTGGGCAGTCTATAGTCGGCAGCAATACCGTCGTCACCGCTGTGTTCGTTGAAGAATAGGATTATTGTTGTTGGTTTACCGTCGCGACCGGCACGCCCAATTTCCTGATAGTAATGGATTGGCGATGCTGGAATCTGGGTATGGATAATGTATCGAATATCTGATTTGTCAATGCCCATTCCCAATGCATTGGTAGAAACGACGCATTTGTATCCGTTTTCCATCAATCCATTCTCAATGTTCTTTCTGGTTTCTGCGTCATGCCCTGCATTATAATTGACAGCATTTACCCCATTACGGACAAGCCATTTCGCATATAGTTCAGTGTCAACTCGTGTTCCGGTATAGATAAGTCCTGTCCCTTCAGTACTATTCAGATGCTGCGCAAGCCATACCATTTTCTCGTCTTCTGACTGGACTCTGATAACATACAGACTGAAATTTGGACGTATCAAACTTCCACGGATAGTCGTAAGTCGACCACCTATTTGATTCTCTATGTCTTTCTGTACACGTTTAGTAGCTGTTGCTGTTGTAGCCAGTACGGGCATGTCTTGTGGTAGTAGTTTTACCAGATTAATTATTCGCCTAAAAGCAGGACGGAAGTCATGTCCCCACGTAGAAATAGTATGGGCTTCGTCAATAACCACCATCGATAGTTTCATACTTCTGGTCGCCTCAACCCATTCCTGGTTTTCTTGTCGTTCAGGAGCAATATAGAGTATTTTTATTTTACCATTCAAAGCAGCTTGTATGGTTGCGCTGTTCTCTTCTGGAGATTGTTCCGAATTGATATAGCTTGCCGGAATACCCTTTCTGTTCAATGATTTTACTTGGTCGCGCATTAAAGCAATCAGCGGAGAGAAAATGACAGTGACACCATCGAATTGGGTGGCTGGATATTGGTAACACAGAGACTTACCGAATCCAGTACGCTGAATCATAAGAATTCGTTCACCAGAAAGGATACGCTGAATGGCATTCCACTGTTCATCATAGAAGTGGTCTATGCCGAATATTCGTTTCAGGTTTTGTTCGTGTTCTGTTCTGTCGTTACACATTTTCAGTAATTATTAAAGCAAAAGAACACTCATCGACGTACTTCGCCCTCGGGTGCAACAGCGCGATGGGATAGGTGTCGGCCACATCGCTGTGGTATGCCGTCGGCTCAGCCGACAATATATAGGCCACATGAGCCGCAGCGCAGTTGCTCACTGAATATTATTTATCCTATGGTGTTCGCAGGCATATCAACCGTCGCATGTCATAAACTTTTTTTCTTATGCATTCCCGTGAGGGCGGTTCTGCTATAGGCCTCTGTGTTTGGCATCGTGGCACTCTTCGTATACTGGGTTATTTCATTTTTCTTTTTGCGTTGTACGGATCTTCTGCTCCAGTTCGTCGCAGAGCTCTGGGTTGTCGCGCAGGAGTTGTTTGAGGGCTTCACGACCTTGGGCAAGTTTGGCATCGCCGTAACTAAACCACGAGCCACTCTTGTGGATGATGTCCATATCCACGCCCATGTCGATAATCTCGCCCAACTTGCTGATGCCTTCGCCGAACATCAGGTCGAACTCGCACTGGCGGAATGGCGGTGCCACTTTATTCTTCACTATTTTTACCTTCACGCGGTTGCCAATATTCTGGTCGCCATCTTTGATGGCTTGGATGCGACGAATATCAAGACGGATTGATGCATAGAACTTTAATGCGTTGCCACCAGTTGTGGTTTCGGGATTTCCAAAGAGTACACCAATTTTTTCGCGCAATTGATTGATAAATATACAGCAACAGTTTGTCTTGCTTATGGCCGACGTCAGTTTGCGCATAGCCTGACTCATCAGTCGAGCCTGCAGTCCCACACGCGCATCCCCCATATCGCCGTCTATCTCGGCTTTGGGAGTCAGTGCTGCTACCGAGTCAATAACAATAATGTCAATAGCCCCAGAACGTATTAGGTTGTCGGCAAGTTCCAGAGCCTGTTCACCATTGTCTGGCTGCGCCATAAATAAGTTGTTGACATCCACGCCAATCTTTTCGGCATAGAAACTATCGAATGCGTGCTCAGCGTCAATAAAGGCCGCTGTACCACCGTTCTTCTGACATTCGGCAATGGCATGGATGGCCAGCGTGGTTTTACCACTCGATTCCGGCCCATATATTTCAATTACTCTCCCTCTGGGGAAACCTCCGACTCCAAGGGCGTTGTCGAGACTAATGCTACCTGTTGATATTACCTCAATCTCCTCAATCGGTCGGTCTCCAAGTCGCATAATAGATCCCTTACCATATGTCTTCTCAATTTTTTCTATCGTGCTTTGCAGAATTTTCAATTTCTCCTGCTTTATTGCATCAATGTCGCTCATCTCTTTTGCCATAATTACTTAAAACGTTTAAGGGTTTATATTTTCAACTATGTAACAGACTTGTACGTTTGCTTAAAATACCTCTTTAACAGTCACTTATTTGTTATGCAAGTCAGTAAGGGTATCGGGTAATCCCAATTTAACTTCGTACAGTGTTGGCAAAAAGTCCATGTGTCTGTTTGTTGTGTAAAAGGGTTTATAGGTCGTTGAGGGCTTGTTGGCGAACAGTCTGGCTATTGAGTTTGTCAAAGTATTTCAGACTTACAAAAGCCCTACTCCCCCCATCGTGGTCTATTCGCAAATGTATGTCGCCTTTCTCGGTTTTGAAGTCAGACTGGTATTTGCACCTATCCGTTCTAACAGAGAACATTCTATCGCTGTCGTCAAATCCATAGTTGGAATAATCCTGAAATAGTTCTGTAACCTTTGTGGGGGCTCCGTATTTCTCGGTAAGCAATTCTTTCAATGCTTTATAGTCGGCGTATAGGTTGCCCCATTGGTCTTGCTCGGGGAATTGCACGGTTATAGATGCCACAACATCATGACCCTCAAGGGTCGATACCTGTACTTTGCACTCTTTGTACCCAGCAAAGTCTCCTTCAAGTTGGGCAACTCCATCTTTTGGGTCAACGTACACAAACCCTACTCGCTGCATCAGTGAAACAAACCTTTTCAATGAGCCGTCAATGGGTACACTTTTGAAAGTTAAGTGTGGACTGTCGGTATCGTTTACATAGGACATTGTATCAAATGCATCCTCTTCTTGGAATGTGTAGTTAGGGATGGATACACTGTCTGCATCTTCGGTAGTTGGATTTGTTAAACATGAGGTTGGCAATAACAGCAGCAAGCTTGCCATTAAAAACACATGCAACGGACGGGAATAAAATGCTATGTGTGCTTTTTCCATAGTTCTTGATATTGGATTGTATTGGGATAATCTGTTATGTATTATTATATTGTGTATTGTACACTACTAAAAAAGTAAACTACAAAGTTGCCAATTTATCTTGAATCGTACAAAAAGTTTTTTTGTATCTTTGTGATAATTGATAATTTATAGTTTAACTTAAATAAGAATGTGTAAGATGTTGATTATCACCCCCCCCAGTATCGCAAAATATTTTAGATATGGGTAAAATGGTATTGGGCTCATGCCACGACGTTAAACAAGTGTCAAATGCGTACTTTTTTAAGCATCTGACAACAACATTTGTTGCTGTCGTTCTTGCCTTTTTGATGCAAGCACAAAGCAATATTGTTGGCAGGGTTTTCGATGTGCAATCAAGCAATGGTGTTCCCTATGCCAATTGCGTACTTTTAAGTTTGCCCGACAGCCTTTTTCTGCATGGTACAGTGACGGATGAGCAGGGCTATTTTCACTTCGATAGTGTGCCCAGCAACGCATATTTGTTACGTGTTACGGCCATTGGCTATACGCCTTGTTTTCAGATAATCGAATATACTATTTCTTTAGAACCTCTTGTCGTCGGATTGTCAGCCGAAGCCACTATGCTATCCGAAGTTAGCATCAAAGCCGATAAGCCAATATACAATGCCGATGGCGAGAAGATGATGTACCATGTTGATGCCGACCATAGTGTTCAAGGTGGTACGTTAAGCGATGCCTTACAAAATGCCCCTGGGGTTGAAGTCGATGCCGAAGGCAACATCACTCTACGTGGAACAGGTAATGTTGAAGTGTGGATAAACAATCGCCCCAGTCATATGAATGATAACGCCTTGAAGCAGTATATCAAGCAGTTGCCTGCCGGTGCAATTGAACGTATTGAGGTGATTGCAAACCCGTCGGCACGCTACTCTTCCAGTGGAGGCGTAATAAACATAGTCACCAATCAGAAAGTGTCGCGCAACGAATTGCTATGTCTTGGACTGTATGCTAATACGCAGCCTTATATCGGTCCGTGGCTCAGTTATGTATGGGCAAACGAAAAGATAGATGTCAACGTCTATCTCACTGCACAATGGCTGCAAAACCGCACTTTTTCTGATGGAACAGCCACTCTTCTTAATCCTGTCAGTGGCGATACCAGCCGTTATCAGTCCCACCGCGACTCTATTCTCAGTAACAACTATGGAGGATTTGCAGGGCTCACCCTCAGTTGGCATGTTTCAGAGAAAACCAACCTTTCAACGTGGTTTGGCTTTTATCCATACAAGGAGCGAAGCCACACCGTTATAGATGTCGACTACTTGGAGTATAATCCGATGCGTGATCTCGGCTATCACTACGACCACCGCAACGACGATGGCCTTTTCTACGGTGGTTATGGTGGATTATGGCTCGAACACCGGTTTGACACCACTGGACGCAAGTTGTCTATCTCTGTCAGTGGTAATACGCTTTTCAATGGCGGAACGGAGTATTCTTATTTTGCTTACCACAACCCATCTCTCGACACTCTTTTCCGATGCAAAGTTAGCCATGTTTTTAACCCCTCTATCGAAGCCGAAGTCAATTATTCTCATCCCTTGAAAGACAATTGGGAAGTCGAAGCCGGGTTGAGTGTAAGTTATGGAGGGGGCAATTCCGCCGAGTCGCTCGACTCTCTTACTGGGGGGCAGTATGCAAATATTTCTTTGCGTTCGCCAGAGGGTATGGAACGAAGCAATAAAACCGATGTCTACGCCACCATGCAAAAACGTTGGGGTAATCTAACGGCCAAAATCGGAATACGTGGCGAGTGGGAGAGGTTGCAAAGCCAGTGGCAATATGCCGATGGTAGTAACCGAACCGAGGTTGATACCTCTTTTTTCTGCCCTGTACCGTCAATTCATTTGAGTTATCAAACCAAGACTTTCTCCAGTTATAGCATCAGCTACACGCGCCGATACGACAGGGCTGGCACGTCAAAAATCAATCCTTTCTGTCTCTATGATGACTACAGCTATGAAACGGGCAATCCAAATCTAAAGTTACTCAACTTTACGCATAGCTTTGAGGCTGCATGGAGTAAATACATTCCTTCATTCGGGACGGTCAATATCAGCGCCTATTTTCGAGCCAACACCGACGAAATAGGCATAATGACATCTGCTGGATATGCTCCTGCCTATTTCCCACCAACGCAATTGGTCTACTTCACCTACCCCGACAATATTGGAAACAGTCATACCGAAGGTGTCGAGGCCAATATCACCTATCGCCCAACAGCTATGCTTAATGTGCGTCTTAACGGCTCGGTGTTCAACTACGCTTACGATTACAGGGATAATCATGATAGCAAAGTTAGTTATAGCCTACGTCTCAATGTATGGGCTAAATTGTGGCAAAAGCTAGAACTCTTTGCCACTGCCCACTACACCTCACCACGACTGGCTCTTTACAGTATGTCGGTAGATAACAAAGGCGTCAACGTGGGCCTAAACAGCGACCTATTCGATCGTAGAGTGAGTTTTATGTTCTCTGTCAACGATGTGTTCGCTTCCTCACAATTTGGCGACAACACTATAGCTCCAACCTATCAGACCACTGGTAGCACACGCTACAATTCGCGCTTCGTTATGTTTGGCGTTACATTCCGCATGGGTAAGATGGAATTGGAGAGCAAGGCGCGACAGGGAGGCCAGATGGCCGCCCCCGTGCAGTGAAATATGAACGCGCATTGTAATGGCGACCGCTCTGATTGGTGGTAATATCTGTCAAGCAACTACATAATGAGAGGGGGAGGCTACACTTCTGTGGAGCCTCCCCCTTGTCATACTTTTTATGATGTTAATTTGCCTTGTTAAACTTCTCTTTGCCCTGTTTGCATCGAGGACACTTCCAGTCGTCTGGCAAATCTTCAAATGCCACTCCGTCGTGCTCGGCGGGGTCGTAGACGTAGCCGCATATAGAGCAGACATACTTGCCCGAGGCCTGCTGCTTGGCAAAGTCCACCTCGGCCAGCACGGTGGGCACAGGGTGGTCAAGATCCATCACGCGCTTGGCCTCCAAGTTCTCGTAGCCTTGTGGAGTGTGGGTGCCGCAATAGACGGTGGGGTGGTTGCTGACAAACTCGCGCACGCGGTCCAGTGTTTCGCGGGCGGCCGTAAGGTCGTCGAAGACCACCGATAGTTTGTTTGCATAGAGGGCTTCGTCAACGTAGGTGATGTCGCCTTGGAACATGTAGTAAAGACCATCGCTCTCAACAATGGCAAGACTGTTACCATTAGTGTGTCCCTTGGCACGTATCATCCACACGCCATCGGCAATCTTTTGACTCTCTGGAAAGTTATGATAGGCGCCATCTGTGAAGTGTACAGGCTCAAGGTTTGAAATGCCCCTTAATTCGTCTACACCCATCTCGTCGTAACCCACGTAAATCTTGGCATTGGGAAACGAGCGCAATTCGCCACTGTGATCTCCATGCTTATGGGTGAGTATGATCTTGGTTACCTGCTCGGGGCGGTAGCCAAGTGCGGCAAACGCATCCATATAGTCGCATATGTTCTTGCCTGTGTACGCCAATGACTTCTCGTTGGGCACCTCCTCTGGCGTACCTGCAGGTAGGCCAGTATCAACCAAAATAACTTCAGTGCCAGTATCAATAAGATAGTTCTGCAAACTACCACGGTAGCGGACATTGATGTCATACTTCTCCATACCCTCTTCGCCACCAAAAGCGAATGGTTGACTATAGAATCCATCCTTGCGGAATTTAACTGCTTTGATTTCCATTGTTTAAGGTGTTTCTTTGTAAGTTAATCTATATTTGTTTCATTGGCCATGCGGCGACCAGCATCATAGGCTGCTTGGAGGTCGGATTGCCAATGGGCATCGCGGTAGTGGCGCTTGGCTTCTTCCCTGAAACCAGACAGCTCGTAGCGACTGTAGTCCTTCACCTGATAGGTGTTGTAGGCCGTTAGCCGTTCGGGAGTGCCGAGGGCTTGGCTAATGCAGTGCTCCATCGAGCCGTAGCCATTGCAGTTGTTGCTTTCGGGCAGGCCGTTCTGCGTTTCGACCAGCAAGACGGGCATGCGCTTGGGAGCCGTGATGCTGTAGTCGTTGTAGGAGAGCCACGGAAAAGCCAGCCGTTCGAGGAAGGTGCGCATCTGGGCGCTTACCTCGCCGAAGTAGTTGGGTGAACCCAGCACCAGGCCATCGGCTACGGCGATGGCTTCCAGCACAGGCGTGAGTGCATCGCGAAACTTGCATACATTGGATGCCTTGCCTTTCACCTTGCAGGCCATGCACGACATGCAACCTTTGTAGTCGAGTGCATAGAGACGGACTGTCTCCACCTCCACGCCACCGACCGAGCATGCCCCTTCGGCCACCTTTTGCAGCATGGTGGCGGTGTTGAAGGTCTTGCGTGGACCGCCGTCGATGATGATTATCTTCTTCATTCTTCTTGCAGAGCACTTCATTAAAGGGAGGGAGGGAGCCCCCCCCGTGGTGATGTGGTATTCCTCTAAAATACGCCGCCACGCGGCAAACCGTCGTGGCGAGCAGGGAAGACTACATCATCTCAATGAGGAAGTTCTCGTAGCCCAACTTGTCGATGTAGTTGAGGTACTGCTTTTCCCAAGTCATGTGCTCTTTCTCATCGTCGATCCACTTGTATATGAGCTTCTGTGTGGGATAGTCGTCGGCAAAGGCGGCGGCCATCTCGCTCAGCATGCGTACGGCATCGGGGTTGTAGTCGCTCTCAATCTGCTGCTTGGGGTCGTCGTAGAATGGAAACTCTACGGTCTTCATAGCCTCTTGCAGGTCGGCAGGCTTGCAGCCCATTTCCACCAGGCGGTTCAGCACCTCTTCGGCCTCGTCCCACTCCTCTTCGGCTTCCTCTTTCCACTTGTCGGCCAGTTTGTTCCAGCCGTTCAGACGGCAGTAGGCCGAGAATGCGAAATGCTGTTTGCTGTTACCAAACCATGCAGCGCCGAACATGGCAAACTGCTTCAATGCTTCTTCTTTTGTCATGAGTTTTTTTTTTTTACTTGTTGTGTTGTACTTTTAGTGTGTTAATAACAAACACATTATGCCTTAACTGTTACCGATGCGTGTAGCAACGGATGTTGTATCCGATGGAAATAGATAGAAATGTGGCACTCGCCGTTCCATCAGTGCCGAATATCACGCCACCACCTAAATCAAAGTCTTTGTAGGCTATACCTGCAATAAACGTATGGCGGGCAATGCTATATCCCGACACGCTTTCGGTACCAATACGATAGTCGAAAAAAATGGTCCAGGGTCTGTCAGACGCGTATGCTCGGGCTCCGACAACCGTAGTTATGGCTGCCGGGTCACCTAAACCAAAACCAATGCTCCCCTCTATCATTATGTGAGGGTTGATTTGGTAGCCTAATGTTGCAAGTAAACCATTGTTCAGTTCTGGACGAATCACAAAGCCACTGCCCCTCGTGTAGTTCATCGTCTGTGGGTACTCTGTAGTTTGTGCAATGGTATGCAGTGGAACTAAAAATAGAACGAGTGCAGCAATGATTGTTAATCTTTTCATTGTCAACAATGTTTAGAATATATTCTCTCTCTCTTTAGTCTTATTTCTCACAACACGCCTCTCCAGCACTATGGTGCAAGCAAATAGGAGTCTTCTCCGTGCTCAAACAGTGTGTGAAATGTGTTGCAAGAATACAAAAACAATTTGGCCTAACAAAATCTTTTTCTTTCAAATCTGCCTCATGCCCCACTGCCTACCTATGCGTGAGGAACGGTGGTGGGTGCCATTTTGTCAGTATCATCTCCCTATCAAGTCCTGATCAACTCCCTATCAACGCCTGCTTTCCTGCCATAATGTCAGGTTTTGATAGGTCGACGATGTGGCCTTGAGAGGTTTTTTGTGGAGCGAGGTTTCTTTTCGTATCTTTGCATTGTAAACATTAGAAAACCATTACGAATATGCAGAACATCAGATTGACGAATGGAGTAGAGTTGCCGATATTGGGATATGGAGTGTTTCAAGTGCCACCGACAGAGTGTGAACGGTGTGTTAGTGATGCGTTGAGCGTGGGCTATCGCATGATAGACACCGCCCAAGCCTATGCCAACGAAGAGGGTGTTGGCGCTGCATGGCGCAAGAGTGGGCTGAAAAGAGACGATATTTTCTTGGTTACAAAGGTGTGGATAAGCAACAGTGGTGAGCAGCGAGCAGCAGAAAGCATCAACGAAAGTTTGCGTAAACTACAGACCGACTATATCGACCTTTTGCTGATACATCAGGCTTACGGCGATGTGTTTGGAACGTGGCGAGCTATGGAACAAGCCTATCGAAGCGGCAAGGTGCGTGCCATTGGCGTGAGCAATTTTCAAGAGGCTCGGTTCTTTGATTTTGCTCATTATGTTGATGTAAAACCAATGGTCAACCAGTTGCAGTGCAACGTGCTCATACAGCAACGTGGTATAGAGGAGGTGCTGCACCAGTTTGACTGTCGGCTTATGGCATGGGGACCGCTTGGCGGCCAGGGCGTTGACGGTGTACGAGATAGTGAGGTTTTGGCAGAAATAGGTGGCCGATATGGCAAGACGGCTTCGCAAGTGGCTTTGCGATGGCTTGTGCAACGGGGTGTGATAGCTATACCCAAGAGCAGCCACAAACAACGTATGGAGCAGAATATTGATGTGTTTAGTTTTGAACTGACGGAGGCCGAGATGAAGCAGATAGCGACTATGAACCAGCACGACACAGGTACTGTCAATTTCGCCGACATGCAATTTGTTAAATACCTTATTGAAACTTACGGGTAGAGAGGATATGAAACGCATAACTACTTTTGTGGTGGCCACGCTGGTGGCCTTGACAAGTCTGATGGCTTGTGCACAGAACAGCAAATCAAAAAACGCAGAAACAATGGATGGGAAAAAAGTGTTGGTGGCTTACTTTAGTTGGAGTGGCAATACAGCCGATGTGGCTAAATACGTCGCAAGTAAGACGGGAGCAGATCTTTTTGAGGTTGTGCGAGAGAAAGCTTATCCCGTCGATTATACTCCATGCACTGATGAGGCAAAGGCAGAAAAAGAACGTGGCGATAGGCCTGCCATCAAAGGCGAGGTCAAAAATATGGAGCAATACGATGTTGTGTTTGTAGGCGTGCCTGTGTGGTGGTATACAGCCCCCATGCCCGTATTCACCTTTTTGGATAAATACGATTTCGGCGGCAAAACGGTTATTCCTTTCTGTACAGCCTATACTGCCGAGTATGAGACGTTGAACGACATCGTGGCCGCCACTCCCAACAGTTCTCACCTTGAGGGATTGACACTCATAACCAAGGAGATGGGGGGTAAGGGCATGGATAAACAGTACGGCACAATAGACCAGTGGCTTAATAAGTTGAATTTCTAAACATTGAAAAAAACGCATTATACTTATCATGAAGAAAATTAGTTTGACGTTAGCGATTGTTGCCCTCATGTTTGTGGGGTGTAAGTCGAATCCTCAACCCGTGGAGGAGGGGGCGACGGTGTATATGACCACAGAAGTTAGCCCAGAGGCCTTGATAAAGGTGTATCAAGCATTGGGTGTTACCCCCGAAGGTAGGGTGGCAGTAAAGATAAGCACTGGCGAAGCTGGTGGGCACAACTACCTTAAACCCGAGTTGATAGGCGATTTTGTGAAACTTGTTAATGGTAAGCTTGTGGAATGCAACACTGCCTATGCAGGCATGCGCACTAACAACGACGACCACGCCAAAGTGATAGACGACCACGGGTTTAACACCATTGGAGGCGTTGATATAATGGACGCCGATGGCGAGATGCAGATCCCTGTGCGCGACACAACCTACATGAAATACAACATCGTGGGTAAGAACTTGCAAAACTACGACTACCTTATCAATTTGGCTCATTTCAAAGGACATCAGATGGGTGGTTTTGGTGGTGTGCTGAAGAACCAAAGTATTGGGGTGGCTTCGGCAAATGGCAAGGCTTATATCCACAGCAATGGTAAACTGCAAGACCCTGCACAATTGTGGCAAAATATTGACCCTGCCGACCAAGACAAATTCCTGGAGTGTATGGCCACTGCAGCTATGGCTGTGAGCGATTATATGAAAGGTAAGGTGCTGTATATTAACGTTATGAACAATATGAGCATCGACTGTGATTGCAATGGCAATCCAACAACACCCGAGTTGAAAGATATGGGAATTTTGGCCTCGACCGACCCTGTGGCACTCGACCAAGCTTGTCTTGACCTTGTTTATAAGCACCAAAATGCAGAGGGCGATGATGCTACATCGCTTATTAAGCGTGTTGAAAAACAGCATGGTGTGCACACCATTGAACATGCCGAGGCAATAGGACTTGGCACACGCAAGTATCACATCGTGAGCATAGATAACCAGAAATGAACGTACTACTTATCAATGGCAGTCCGCATGGTAAAGATGGCTGCACTCAAACCGCTCTTGATGTGGTGGCGGAGACGTTGAACTCCGAAAATATTGACACAAAGATGGTGCATGTCGGGCACCGCGACATAAGGGGCTGCATAGGATGCTACAAATGTCAGGAGATGGGACACTGTGTGTTTGACGACTTGGTAAACGAAACTGCCCCTTTGTTTGAACAGGCCGATGGATTGGTTATAGGGTCTCCTGTGTATTTTGCCTCGGCTAATGGCACACTAACCAACTTTCTTGATCGCCTGTTTTTCTCAACACCTTTCAGCAAACGTATGAAGGTGGGAGCATCGGTGGTATCGGCACGACGCGCTGGCACTACGGCTACGTTCGACCAACTTAACAAATATTTCACCATTAGCGAGATGCCCATAGCAAGTAGTCGCTATTGGAACATGGTGCATGGCTCCTCGCGAGAGGATGTACTTAAGGACGAAGAGGGGGTGCAATGTATGCGCATTCTTGGTCGCAACATGGCTTTCTTGCTGCGAGCCATAGCTGCCGAGCGCAGCCGTGGAGGTTTACCCATAGCAGAAGAGATTACCTACACTAATTTCATCAGATAAACGAGGAGGTAAAACTTATGAAAAAGAAAGTATCTGTGCTTGTCGGAACTGGCAGTATCGGAATTGCCATCATACGGCGCGTGAGCGTGGGTAAACACGTAGTGCTGGCTGACTATAGCATAGAGAATGCCGAGCGCGCAGCCGACACGCTCAAGAATGCTGGTTTTGAGTGCTCGATTGTTAAGTGCGATCTCGGATCGAGAACCGACATACAGAAACTTGTGGAGTGTGCTGTGGAGCGGGGGGATGTTACCAATGTGGTGTGTGCCGCTGGTATGTCGCCCTCGCAGGCCCCTGTGGCTGATATATTGAGAGTTGACCTTTATGGAACCAGTGTTCTGCTTGAGGAGTTTGGTAAAGTGATTGTCGAAGATGGTAGTGGTATTGTGATTTCATCGCAGAGTGGTCATCGGTTGCCTGCACTCAGCGAGGAACAAAACCAAGCGTTGGCCTGCATCCCATGCGAAGAGTTGCTTGCTCTGCCTTTTCTTGCCACAATTACCGACACGCTTAAAGCTTATCAGTACGCTAAAAGGTGCAATGTGCTGCGCGTGATGATGGAGGCTGTGAAGTGGGGTAAGCGCGGCGCTACGCTTAATAGCATATCTCCGGGCATCATCATTACCCCTTTGGCCAACGATGAACTGCACGGTCCGCGCAAAGAGGGCTATCTGCGCATGATTGAGGGTTGCCCAGCCAAGCGTGCAGGAACACCCGATGAGGTGGGCGATTTGGCCGAGTTTTTGATGAGCAGTAGGGGACGTTTTATCTCTGGTGCCGATTTCTTGATAGATGGGGGCACAACTGCCTCATATCACTATGGCGATTTGCAGTACCTTAAGTCAACACATTGAAAACCCTAATCATGCTATGGTAAAGAAATTATCCACCTTGATGCTTGCGGCCATGAGCCTATTGGCAGTGTCTTGTGGTGGAAAAAACGTGCAAGATAAAGACATGAATAAACTATCGTTCGACGAAACACAGGCTTATGCCATGACTGCCATTGCCTGCCACGAGGCTCGGGGCGACCAGTCGTCGCTGGCAGAAGCCATTGCGGAGGGACTTGATGTAGGTCTCTCTGTGGAACAAATAAAAGAGGCTTTATCGCAGTTGTATGCCTACACGGGCTTTCCGCGTTCGCTCAACGCGTTGGGTACACTGCAGCGCGTAATGCAGCAGCGTGGCATTGACGACGTTTCGGCACCTGTTGTGTGGCCTAAAGGCTACGATGCTTTGCGGCAGGGCACAGAGGTGCAGACACGCCTCACTGGGGTGCCATTCAACTACGACTTCTGTACGGCCGAGGATTATTACCTTAAGGCGCATCTTTTTGGCGATATTTTTGCTCGCGACATACTGACATACGCCGACCGTGAATTAGTCACCGTCAGTGCATTGAGTGGTTTGGAGGGAGTCATGCCCCAGTTGACATCGCATGTGCGTGGGGCACGCAATATGGGTGTTAGCGAAGATCAGTTGTCGGGCATAGTGAGCAGTCTGCGAAACCATCACCTCGAAGCCGAGGCGTTGCGCTGTGAGGCTGCCATTGCTGGTGCCAATGGCGACGAGGTTGCACCTTTCTCTCCCTCGGCATGGCCATTGGGTGAGCCAAATACGGCTTACGCGCGGTATTTCACAGGTAATAGCTATTTGGCAGTGCTTGACAAGAGTGGCCTCTGTAATGTCAGTTTTGAACCTGGTTGCAGAAACAACTGGCATGTGCACCATGGTGCAGTTCAGGTACTGATATGTGTCAGTGGCCGGGGATGGTACCAAGAATGGGGTAAACCTGCCGTTGAACTGAAACCTGGCGTAACGATAGCTGTCCCCGAGGGGGTGAAACACTGGCATGGAGCGGCCGCCGACAGCTGGATGCAACACCTCACCTATCACACAGATGTGAGGCCAGGCAATAGCACCGAATGGCTTGAAGCGGTCGACGACTCTACCTATTTTTCGGTCAATAAATAAGCATCAAATGAAAGTAAGGACGTTAATCCTAATATTCCTGGCCATGCTCGCCACAATTGGTTGCAACGGACAGGTGAAAAATCAACCAGTAAAGACAAACAGTAATCAGTCGGTTATGAGCAGATCAATTGTAATATTTTTTTCGCATGCTGGCGATAACTACAGCGTGGGTAACATTGAGGTTGGTAACACCAAGATAGTTGCCGATTATATCTCAGAGATGACAGGTGCGGTGCAATATGAGATTGTAACCCACAAATACGATGGTATGGCCTACACGCCACTTATCAATCTGGCTAAAGAAGAGGCTAATAAAGGAGAGTTGCCTCCCTACGAGGGACAAGCCCCTGACCTGTCGTCGTTTGACACTGTCTTTATCGGTGGCCCTGTGTGGTGGGGTACCTATCCGCAGGTGATGTTCACCCTTTTCCGCGACATAACCCTCGATGGCAAAACAGTTATCCCCTTTACTACCCACGAGGGCAGTGGTTTGGCAAGTTGTGTGAGCGATGTTAAGCAGGCTTTCCCCAAGGCAAACGTGCAGGGTGGCTTTGCCATTGCCGGACATGATGTACGCACAGGTCGTGCAAAGGTGCAGAGGTGGATTGAGGGACTGAAGAAATAATCTGTAACAACCATGCCAGGTGTTGATCCTAAAGATGGGTCAACATCTGCTTTTTTGTCATTATTAAGTAAAACAAAGAAAGTGGGAATAGATAACGTTAACACAAAGCAGATAAATGTTGACGACTTTGACCGTGTGGACGTGCGTATAGGAACAATTATTGCGGCTGAGGCTAACAAAAAGGCACGTAAGTCGGCATATAAACTAACGGTCGATTTGGGCAGTGAGATAGGCATAAAAACCTCGTCGGCACAGATAACAGAACTCTACACCATTGAGCAACTTGTTGGCCGACAGGCCGTGTTTTGCGTTAACCTTGTACCGATGCACATAGGTAGCGTGCGAAGTGAAGTGCGCATCCTTGGGGGCGATAATGGTAATGGTGTGGTACTGTTGCACCCCGCGATGCCACTTGCCAATGGCACTCGGGTATTTTAATCATAGCTTTTTAATTTTTTACGGCTTCACAGGGTGGCGGTGCGAGATGTGCGTAAGTAAAAAATCCCCTTCCAACGGAAGGGGATGATGGATAGGACTGGGCGAACCCCTTGTATACGGATTCGCTGTCGATGCCTGTTTACTCAATAACTGTTGCGTTTTGTTTCTTTAGTTCTTCGTAGAAACGAGCACGGGCACATTCCATGTAGGGGTGTACCCAGAATGATAAGATACCGAGTGTGATGACGCAAAGTAGAAGCCATCCGATAAAACTTAAGTCAAGACAGAAGAGTTTCCATTTGTAGCCACGCATCATCTCTTTGCTACGCACGATGCATTGGTGAGGCGATAACTCTGGTTGGTCGTGAAGAATATAGGGCGTCATTGCGTAGGCGTAAGCCATTATAATGCCAGGTATGATGAGAAGTAGAGTCCATAATGAGGTGTATAGCGACCGAAGGAAACTACCACCCAAGTAACGTCCGTAGTTATTGAATGCGTTGAAAGGACGTGTTGTGAGATTGTCGGGCGAGACGCCGCGCATGTGGTGTAGCATGGCGACCGAGAAACCGAAGGAAAGAACCCCACTCACAAATATACCTCCCAGAGGGATGTATGATGCTACACCTGAAACCACTGCATATAGCAGCGTACAGAGTGCAGCATTGCCCCAGGTGCCTTTTAGAGCCTCGCGAGCTGCACTGCGAAATGTTCCTACGGAAAGGAATGTCGCCGAATTGGTGTTTGTCTGTTCCATGTTGTTTTGTTTTAAGATTATGAATTATGTTTTATGATCTAAGACTGCTGCGGTTATATTCGTAGTCGCTCTCGGTGCAACGTGTCTCCATGTCGAGACTACCTATTGCAACACTGTCGCCTCCTGTTTCAACTGTTGGTAGAATTTGGCCTTTGCGCAATCCACCCAGGGGCTAATCCAGAGCATCCCAATGCCTAAGGTAATGATGCCGAGAAGATACCATGCAATAAAACTCAAGTCAAGGCAAAAGAGTTTCCACTTATAGCCCTGCATCATTTGTTTGCTTCGGCGTAAACATTCTTCTGGCGAGAGGTCGGGATTTTCGTGCATAATATAGGATGTCATAGCATAGACATAACTCATAACTATACCAGGTACGATGAGGAGTAATGTCCATAAGAGTACAATGAAATACTTAAATACACTTGTTGTGAGGTAACGATTGTAGTTTTCAAAAGTCATTGTATAGGGGCGAGTAATCAGGTCGTTGTCCGCAGCCCCGTTTGCAACGTTTAGCATGGTTATTTCGTAGCCAAATGATAGTGGTTGTATTATGAAACAGAGAAGGCCGATGTTCAACATAAGCCAATAAATGTTATCGTCGGGTAAAAGTCCGGAGATGAAGGACGGCACAATGTAAAGTAATGTGCATAACACGACTTCTGTCCAACGGTTTCGAAGAGTTTCCCGACTTTGGTTTTGAAAAAACCATGAGGTGGGAAATGAGTATTTTTGACTTGATTGTTGCTCTTCCATGCTTTTTGTTTTCCTTAATAAATAGAATAAAGTGAGCACTCCTCTGATGGATGAGGAATGCTCACGATTGTTATTGTCGAAGTATGTGTGCTAAATGGAAATGATGTAATTGGGGGGGGGTATTTCGGCTACAGTAAGTTGCTCGCAATGGGGGGTGCAAGTGCATTATGTTTGGAGTGGAATAATTATTGTTCAACGACAAAACTGTTGTAAGTATCTCGATGTGCAAATTTACTTGTTTTTTATCGATGTGCAAATTTACTTGTTTTTTATCTTTGGTGATTGCACATTTGTATTGACCTTGTTTAACTTGCTTCGACAGGTATCACTTCTGCCGAACCACTGACGCTAAATAGTTGTTCGGTTTTAATGTCGCGACAAAGCCATCGAGTGCGACGTTTGTTCAGTGCTTGCATCGTGCCTCGATTGCGTCGTACAAGTTGAAAGAGGTCGCCTTCGCGCAGGTCGTCAAGGTGAAGTGTCGAACTACTGTTATCTGCTTGTGCTTGGGCAAGTAGTGTTTTTTCTACTTCTTTCCAAGCCGCTCGTTGCAATGGCACATGTGCGGTGTAGTTTTGCAGATGGTGTCGTGCCTCGGTAGGGAAGACCTCTAAATGTATTAGTATTAGGTGTCTAAACGTTTCTTGCCACTCGTGGCCATGAGATTTGGCCAGTGGGTAGTTGAGCGTTGTCTCAAGGTGTGCACACTCATGGAGCAGCACAAGAAAAAAGAAGTGTGGTTGAAGGTCGCCGTTGACCGATATTTCGTGAAAAGGGAGCGAGGGTGTTGGACGGCGATAATCTCCGTATTTCGATAGTCGTTCACGTGTGATGTGTAGGTGTACTTGTCGCTTTGAAAGATAGTCGTACACCCACCCAACCACCTCTGCAGGGAGGTGGTTGCCGAGAATGTGCCTATAACGCTCTTGATTAGTCAAAAGGTTGGGCAATCGCAGTCGCTACGGTTATGGCGATGCATGTTTACGCTGCTTGAACACGCCGTGGCTGATGCTATGACTGCCAGCAACAGTGCAATAGTAAGGAGTCGTGCAAATGTCTTCTTCATTGGCGGAACATTATTTTTTCGCTGTTAAACATTTTTGACAGTACCCACACCGATACGGCGGCAAAAGCAACGTTGACACAGAGGGTAGTGATTAAGGTACCCCAGTTGGTGCTGTGTGAAAACACTCCCGACATGACCTCAACCGAGTTGTAGACAGGAATTAAGTAGGTGGCAATGTTTGTCGACACTTCTGTTTGGAACAGTGGTATCATGCCAGCAAGCATAAAAACGAACATGAGTGGGGTTACCATCGTGGATGCATTTTTGGTGTCGCGTGCCAGTGCGGAAAGCAGGCTAATGAAAGCGGCCATGATAAGCACCGTGGCAAAGATGACAAGAAGGAGCACGGCATAGTCGGAGGCCGAGAAGTTTAGCCCGAGACTTACGTCGGCATCGGTGCGCATTATCTTTGGCAACGACAGTACGATGCCGATGAAACTGGAAAGGCCACTCAGTAGCGATATAATTGATATGGATACAATCTTACCTACGGCCAACTCCGAACGCTTCATGGGCGTAACTAAGAGGGTGGCAATTGTACCACGTTCTTTTTCTCCTGCTATGGCACTGGGAGCTACGCCCATTGTGCCACCGAATAGGAGCATTATTATGAGCATGGGAAGTATTTTGCTCCAAACGTCAGTGAGCACTTCGTCGCGGTCGACCATGTCGTAGACCTGTTCAGCAGTTACACGATTGATGTCAAATAGGTTGACTTGGTTTTCTTCGAATGAAGTGAGAATGCCGTTAAGTATTGAGTAGCTGCGCATGGCTGCTATATTCGACGAGTTATAGTATAACTCCACGTTGGGTGCGGGCTCTCCACTTTGTGGGCTATAGTTTTGTATGAGGAAGTCAAAGTTGGCAGGGAAACGAAGTAGCACGTTATTAACCTTTTTGTCTTTTAACTCATCAATATCGGTCTGGTTGAATGCAATGGGGAGCGTTTGTATAGTGCTGTCAACGTTGAGTAGCGTTGGGGTAAGGCTTGTGGGCATATTCTCGACTTTAAGCGTAATGATATCGTCTTCGCCACTGGTGACGATTTTTTCTATACCATTGCCCATCAACGAGTAGATGATGTAGATGAGTAGACCCGGCATGAGGATAGATGTGAACAGCAATTGTCTATCGCCAAACACGCGAGCCAGCTCTTTCTTGATTATTGTAATTGTGTTAGATTTCATTGTTCGCCTCCTTTCTCGGCTTTGAAAAGTTCAAAAAAGCGATCTTCGAGCGACAGCCCATCGCACACCTCGGCAAGGCTACCACAGGCGGTCATGTGCCCGTCAATGATTACTCCCACGCGATCGCAGAGCCGTTCGACAAGTGAGAATATGTGAGTGGAAAGAATTACCGTTTTGCCCTCATTGCGCATTTCTTGCAAATAGTCGGTAACCGTGCGTGCTGTAATAACGTCGAGCCCATTTGTAGGCTCGTCGAATATTATTATGTCGGGATTGTGTACCAAGGAGATAACAATCGAGAGCTTTTGTTTCATACCTGTTGAGAGGTTGGCTACTTTCACTTCGGCAAACTCATCAATTCCGAAGCGAGCAAACATCTCCTGCTTTCGTTGCAGTGCAGTGGCTGAGTCAACATGGTGCAGTTGGCTAAAGAAGTCAAAAAGGTAATTGGGGGTGAAGAAATCCTCCAATTTAAGCTCCGACGTAAGAAAGGCTATCTTGGTTCTGACCTGTTCTGCTTCGCTCACCACGCTAAAGCCGTCGACTATAGCATCGCCCTGGTCGGGGGGAATGAGGGTCGATAGCATTCTTAAGGTTGTTGTTTTTCCAGCTCCATTAGGTCCTAATAGCCCAAATATTTCGCCACGATAGGCTTCAAATGACAGGCGGTCTACAGCCGTCTTTGTTTTTGCAGTGGTGTGTTCAATCTTTCGTTGCTTTCTTGTCAACTTAAACGTCTTGCACAACTCGTGCACTTGAAGTATTGCATTATTGTTGTTATCCATAACCTCCAAATAGTTGATGTAAAAATTAGTTGTCTTTGTTTTTTTGAGGCAAGTAGGTGTCGGAAAGAAGTTCAGGCCGCCTCTCTTTGGTACGCTCTATGGCTTGCTCCATACGCCATGCCTCTATCTTGGCATGATTACCGCTGAGCAGAATGTCGGGCACACGCCAGCCTCGATATTCGGGAGGACGGGTGTATTCTGGGGGTGCCACAAGTCCATCTTGGAAAGAGTCGTCAAGTGCCGATTGCTCATCGCCGAGCACGCCAGGTATAAGTCTTATCACGGCGTCGCATATCACAGCTGCAGCCAACTCTCCTCCGGTCAATACATAGTCGCCAATCGAGATTTCCTTTGTGATAAAATGTTCTCGTATACGTTCGTCAACACCTTTGTAGTGGCCACATAGCACGATAAGATTCGTGCTGGTTGAAAGAGTGTTGGCCATATGTTGGTCAAACATCTCACCATCGGGGGCGGTATATATCACCTCGTCGTAATGGCGCTCTTGTTGCAACTGTTCAATGCAATTTGCGAGAGGCTCCACACACATCACCATTCCAGCGGCTCCTCCGTACGGATAATCGTCGACTGATCCATATCGGGTGGTTGAATAGTCGTGAAGGTTGTGAAATACAATCTCCACCAGCCCTTTTTTTTGAGCCCGCTTTAGAATCGATTCCTCAAAGAACATGTTCATCATTTGAGGAAACAGCGTCAGTATGTCTATTCTCATTTCAGACGTATCTTTTGACCAATTTGCAGGGGCTTGTTTTCGTTGATGTTGTTCAGCTGACAGAGCTTCTTTACTGTTGTGCCATTGCGTGAAGCTATTTTTGTAAGGGTATCTCCACTTTTTACCGTGTAGGTGCTACTTGTTGATGCTTTAGATGGACTGGATGCAGTCTGCTTTGTCGTCGTTTGAACCGTGCCACTCACCTTTAGCATGTCGCCAGGATGAAGCACCTTATTCTGATTTATGTTGTTAAGTTGGCATAGTCTCTTTACGGTTGTACCGTTGCGTCGGGCTATTTTCTCAAGAGTGTCGCCTTGCCTTACCTTATACCAGCCATTTGACGAGGCTACCGCTGTTGAACCCGATTTACCCTTCGCCACCTTGCGAAACGAGGCGGATGTGATCTCCAGCTGATCGCTTATAAGGTCGTGAGTTTTGCAGTCTACCACGTTTTCTGGATTCATGGCATTACCTTGATATCTGATTTCAAAATGAAGATGACTACCAAAACTACGCCCTGTGTTGCCGCACAGACCTATTATGTCGCCACTTTTTACCTGTTGTCCTACGCTCACAATTCTCTTCGACATGTGTGCGTAGTACGTTTCCAAACCATTGGCATGGTGTATGATAACAAGATTGCCGTAAGATTTATTAAATCGTGATATTCTTACCACGCCATCAAATGCGGCATAGATGGGTTCTCCCGTTGGTTGGGCAAGGTCAAGACCGTAGTGGAAACGCCTGCGGCGTGGGCCAAAATGGGATGAGGGGCGTGAAGAGAGTGGGGTTGGCCAGGTGAACTTCTGTCCCTTTAATTCGTCGCGAAGAGTTATCAAAATAGGTTGTGTGATTGAACTTACATCCAGCTTGGGTAGGTGTATTACAGCAGTGTCGTAGCCCTCAAGCAGAATTTCGTCTTCGCTGGTAGCCCCTTCATCGGTGAATGTCATTGTGATGGGGTATTGTTCCTCTTCGTCATAGTCGTCAATCGGTGGTGCTACGATGAAAGGGGCTTGGTATATGCTACTTTCCGTCTCGTTTTCATTCTTGCGATCTATCACAACACCCTTATACTCTTCATCCTCGTATATGACATCCAACTTGTTGACTTTTATTTCCGACTTGTGCTCTTTGTTCTTATTCTGTGTTGGATGTTGAGCATTTGCTACGCCGACAAGAATTATAAAACCAAGTATACCGATTGCATTTTGCAGAGTTTTCATAGGGGAAGATTTTCGGAGAAAATGATTATAAGTAAACTGCAAAGTTACGTTTTTGATGCAACTTATGCAAACCCTATGGGGCGAATGTCTTGCAACGGTTTTTATATCAATCGGATGTATTCCGCCGTCATATCACCACACGTACAACATCTGACTGTCAATTGACGTGCTGTATTCATACAGCATACATGCCGATATAGAGGCTGTAATGGGAGTACCATCAAGGCTGTTATATTGCGCTCCACAAATAGGGCAGGTAAGTATACTATAGCCCCAGTCGTCGGTAGCCAGCATCCGTTGGTCGTTATCGTTCGGACAAGCGCACTCAAAGGCTACAAACGTGTTGTTTGTGAGCTGAGTAATAACAATCCCCTTGTGTCCGCGGTTTATCACAACGGCATTGCCTATGGTGTTAAGGTCGTAATATTCTGGCAACGAAAGGTCAATCACCCCCCCCTCGCCAAACACCGACTGGCAGGTGTCTTTTTTGCAACAAGCCATTGACAACGACAATAGAACGGCTGTTGCAAGCAACAAGGATTTTCTATTGATTGTCCACGTGCGGATAGTCGCCATATATGGTCTTCATTACTACCGTTGCTACCGTCTGCATACTCTCCTTTTCAACAGCCTTCATATCGTCGGTCGTAGTGTGCCAGTGAGGAAAGAAACTACCGTTTTTGCTGTTTTGTACGATGTCAACCATTGGTATGCCAGCAATTTGATTCACGTACAGATGATCATCGAGTATTGGCGATGTAACGGTGTTCACGAATACCGAACCGTATCCCAGTGATGCTGCCACCTGCCAAAGTTTTGTGGTTAGCCCTGGGGCATAACGATTACTTATCTCTTCTTTTGTAAATCGAGGATTGGCAGTGCCGACCATGTCAAACAAAACTCCGTATATGGCCGAGTAGGCGGCGGTATGAGGGCGCTTTGCCCAGTGCTGCGAGCCTTTGCACCAAGTGTCGTCTTGATACTGTTCTGCCCATTGTGGTTCACCCTGGTCTTCAACATCGAAGAATATGAAGTCTATGCCTATCGATGGAGGCATAGCACTCATCACGCGAGCCATCTCCATCAGCACAGCCACTCCCGATGCTCCGTCGTTGGCTCCAGGCACTGGCGAATGGTGATTTTTGCTGTCGGGGTCGTGATCAGCCCACATGCGACTGTCCCAGTGGGCAGCCAAAATAATGCGTTTCGACAGATGTGGATTGATGCTTGCCACAATATTGCACCCTGGAACTGTGGTGCCATCCCAAAGCGTGGCCTTAAACTCTTGTCGAACCACAGTGTCGCACCAGCGCGACATGTTGGATGTGATATATGTTGCACACTGTTGCCAACTTCTGCTTCCTGGTAGTCGGGGTCCCAAGTCGACCTGTCGAGATGTGAACAAAAAGGCCGAGTCGGCATCAAACGTAGGTGTCTGTGCCGCTGCATAATCGGGCAATTGCAGGCTTTCGGTTGGCTGTTTTTGTTGCCTGCCGCAACCTGTCAGCAGCAACAAAACGGCCATTGCAAGTAATGTACGTGTGTGCATTGGGTATAGCAAGGGCTGGTAGCGCATGCCTCCAGCCCTTCATGTGTTGTGTTATTTTATACGCTCCGAGTATTCGTTGGTGCGAGTGTCAACCTTAATGCGCTCACCTTCTTTGATAAACAAGGGCACGCGTATTTGTACGCCGGGTTCCACAGTTGCATCTTTCATGGCGTTGGTGGCGGTGTTGCCAGCAAAACCAGGTTCGGTATAGGTTACCACGGTCTCAATAAATGGAGGCAGTTCGCACAGCAACGGGGTCTCGGTGTCGGCCTCAACGGTGATTTCAACATATTGACCGTCTTTCAAGAACTGTGGGGCATTGATTATCTTTTCGTCAATGTTTATTTGTTCGTAGGTCTCGGTGTGCATAAACACGTGCATGTCGCCCTCTTTATACAGGTAGGTGTAGGGACGACGCTCCACGCGCACAATGTCTATTTTTGCGCCGCTGGGGAAGGTGTTTTCGAGCATGCGTCCAGTTTTGACATTGCGCATTTTGGTGCGAACAAAAGCAGCGCCCTTACCAGGTTTTACGTGAAGGAACTCCACGATTGTGTAGATGTCGTTGTTGAAATTGATGCAAAGTCCGTTTTTAATATCGGTCGTTGTTGCCATGTTATGATAGTTTGAATTTTATTGATTTGATTTGTTTTTCTTTTCTTCGGCAAGCAGGCGTGTCAGGCGGCGCAAATCGTCTCTCAATTGATCGTTCTCCTCCTCGCATGCTTTATATCTGTGTCGCTCCATCATCATGCGCATGGCGATGGCAAGCACTAATATGAGCAACGTGAGGGTCAACCTCTGCTGTCTCATTGCAAAGTAAACCACCGTGGCTGCTATGATGAGGACGTAGGATGCTATTTCGTATATCCGCAATGCTGTTTTATGACTCATGTGTTAGGTCGCTTTAATGGTGCAAACTTACAATTTTTTTATTGAGAATGACGATTTATTACCTTGAGTGTTTGTTTGGTGTTGATTTATAGCATGTTTGCGGTATGCAGGACGGTGGCGTTGTGGTTGTGAGGTATGGCAAATGCAGATTATTGGCAAAAAAAAAGCCAAGCTCGGAGCTTGGCTTATAAGGTGCTGTGATTTTTGTGTCACATGGCGTTCACCTGACGCATTATTTTCGACTTCAGGTTAGCAGCTTTGTTTTTGTGAATCACCGAACGTTTTGCAAGCTTGTCGATGATTGAGACCATCTTGGGCATGCGAGCAGTAGCCTCATTTTTGTCTTCGAGAGCACGGAAGTCACGCAGTGCATTGCGCATTGTCTTGGCATAGTAGCGGTTCTCAACTCTTCTCTTTTCGTTCGAACGGATTCTTTTTTTTGCAGACTTGTGGTGTGCCATAAATTTGTTATTCTTCTTTCTTGTTTTTCTCGTTCACTTTTATGTACTCCGTGCGGGATTCGAACCCGCGATTTTGAGAATGAAAATCTCACGTCCTGGGCCAGCTAGACGAACGGAGCATCCGCTTTTGCGACTGCAAAGGTACGAACATTTTCTCACGCAACAAATTTTTTTTAACAACGGCGGTTGAAAATGTTTGTCGATTATTCGTTATCTGCTTGAAATCTAAAGCCTAAACGTTTACCTGTTACAAGAGATTTTTTGTCAAAATTGGTGCGCATCTCACCCACCGATACCAGTTTAACTTCGTCGAATGGAGGTGTTAAGAGGTCGAAATTGGTGGTGTATTCTATGGCCGACTCTACTATGTTTTGCACGGCTGCGGGGTCGAGCACTGCCGTGTTGAAGTTGGTGTAGAGCATGCCCAATTCGCGTTTGCCCTCAATGAAGTAGTGGTTTTCGCGGTTGACGAACACTCGACCTATCATATATCCCAAGTCGTTGTCGCGCTGATAGGCAAACGAGTCGGCAAGGAAGTTGTAGATGTGAATCACACCGCAGTAGCTTCGGCTGTTGTCGTCGCGTATGTAGGCCGATTTCATCACTTGATGGTCGCGCGAGAATTCAAACACGTTGGTGTGCATGGTGAAGAGCAGTATGTCGCCAGCAAACTTTATTTCAAATTCAAAGTCGCCCCTGTCGGTAAAGTCAAAGGCCACTTTGCGCCCTTCGGCAGCGCATTGCTCTTTGAACATGGTGTATAGTTGGCGTGTGGTGGAGCGAAACAGTTCAAAGGCTTCTTTGGTGGTGCGATATACTTCTTGCTTCAGTTCGCTCTTGCTGAAGACCAAGTTTTTCAGTGATTCGTTCAGTTGCATGATGTGATATGTGGGTTTATGTTTGCTCAATGTCGTCAATTATGTTGAGGTAACTGCGATAGCGCGACGCGCTGATGTCGCCGTTTTCAACGGCTTGGCGCACGGCGCAGTTGGGTTCGTGGCGGTGGGTGCAGTTGGCAAAATGGCATTGCGGCAGCAGGCGACGAATGTCGGGGAAGAAGTGCCCCAGTTCAGAGGGGGCGATGTCTACCACCCCAAACTCTTTTATGCCTGGCGAGTCGATGAGGTAGGTGAGTGGTTCGTCGGCCGTTGCGTCGCCCAGATGCAGTGGAAATATCTCGGCAAAGGTGGTGGTGTGGCGCCCCTTTAGGCTCCAATCGGAGATGTCGCCCACACGCAGGTTCAGCCCTGGGCAAAGGGCATTGAGCAGTGCCGACTTGCCCACGCCCGAATGGCCGCCCATGAGCACCGTCTTGCCTTTCAATGCAGTGCGCAACTCTTCAATGCCATCGCCCCGTTGTGCCGACACAAGATGCACCTCGTAGCCCACGGTGCGATAGATATGCACCAGTTCGTCGAGCTGTGTTTGCAACGCGTTGTCGATAATGTCTATCTTGTTGAAGATGAGACAGGCCGATATGTGATAGGCTTCGGCGGTGGCCAGCAAGCGGTCAATAAAGCCTGTTGAGGTGCGAGGCGAGGCTACGGTGGCCACGATGCACAGCAGGTCGATGTTGGCGGCCAGCACGTGGCTTTGCTTTGATAACTTGGTGGCGCGGCGCACGATATAGTTTTTGCGGTCGTGCACATCGGTTATCACGCCAGTGCCATCGTCTTGCATGGTGTAGACCACGGTGTCGCCCACGGCTATGGGGTTGGTTTGCTTGTTGCCACGCAGGCGATAGCTGCCACGCAGCCGACAGTCGACTGCGTGAGCCATCGATGTGGTGGGCAGCACTTTATACCAGCTGCCAGTGGTGCGTATGACCAGTCCTTCGCTCATGGGTGCTGCAAAGTTACGTTTTTTTCGCATTGTAGGGGTGCATGTGGTGGGATAAACTAACCATCAAGTAGGTATCAACTTCGGCTCTTCTTCAGTCGTTCTTCAGTTGTTCTTCAGTCATAGACTGAAGAACAACTGAAGAAATGCCCTACTTGATACCTATGGGTGATGTTTTTTGTTGTAACTTTGCAGGTGTTATGCAACATGCTTTCTCGGTCATAATACCTTCGTGGAACAATCTGCCCTATTTGAAACTCTGCGTCGAGTCGTTGCGCAAGCACTCGTCGGTGCAACACCAGATTGTGGTGCATGTGAACGAGGGTAGCGATGGCACGCTTGATTGGGTGCGCAACGAGGGAATAGACTACACATATAGTGCTGCGAATGTCGGCGTTTGCTTGGCCTGCAATGCCATGCGTAGCAAGGTTAGGAACGATTATATTGTCTTCTTGAACGACGACATGTATGTGCTGCCTGGGTGGGACGAGGCTTTGAGTGGGGTGATAGACCGTCAGCCCGACAAGATGTTCTACCTTTCTGGCACGATGATTCAGCCTCACAATTTCCTTGATGTAGGCATTACGGCCGATTATGGCGACAGCGTTGAGACGTTCCAACGCGACCGCTTGTTGGCCGAGTACAGCCGTTTGCCCATGTCCGACTGGCAGGGTGCCACGTGGCCACCCAGCCTTTTGCACCGCGACGTGTGGGACTTGGTGGGAGGCTTCAGCATCGAGTATTCGCCGGGTATGTATTCCGACCCCGACCTTTCGGCCAAATTGTGGATGGTGGGTGTGCGCCGTTTCTTGGGTGTGTCGGATTGTAGGGTTTACCATTTTGAGACAAAGAGCACCGCGCGTGTGCGTCGCAACGATGGTCGAGTGCAGTTTATGCTCAAGTGGGGGCTGACCAACAGCGAGTTTCGCCAGCAGTTGACGCGCCTGGGGCAGCCACTGGGTAGCGAGCCTCGACGGAGTAATGCCCGATGGCAACGCTTGAAAACACGGCTCAAGGCAGTGGCTGCATTGCTTGGGGGTAAGCAGTTTGGCCCAGTAAATCCGCTGGAAAAATAGGTCAACTGTGATAGTCCTATCTTAACCATACCATTGGGTGGCGATGTTGCAATGGCCATGTAATGAGATTGTTGTGTGTCTGTGCGCGCGTTGATAATAACCATTTGTGGTGATGGCGTTTGTCGCTCCGAATGACGTAATTTTGCAAAACGAAACAAACGTCAAACTTCTGTTATGCTTTTATCAGAACTTAAGACAGGCCAGCGTGGTGTGGTGGTGAGGGTGTCGGGGCACGGTGCTTTTCGTAAGCGTATCATAGAAATGGGCTTTATCAAGGGCGTAACGGTGCAGGCAGTGCTCAACGCCCCCCTCAACGACCCGATAAAGTATCGCATAATGAACTTCGAGGTGTCGTTGCGTCGCAATGACGCCATGAAAGTGGAGATTGTGAGCGAGGAAGAGGCTGAACAAGAAATTGACTTGCACGACGACTATCGCCCAATTGATGCGCCCGACTGCGATGCCATGCACCACATTGCTGCCGAGCGAGCACGGGTGATTAACGTGGCGCTGGTGGGCAACCCCAATTGTGGAAAGACCAGTATTTTCAACATAGCCGCTCACGCCCACGAAAGGGTTGGCAACTATAGCGGTGTTACGGTCGACGAAAAGGTGGGTACGTTTAGCCATGGTGGGTACACATTCAACCTTGTCGACCTGCCGGGTACCTATAGCCTGTCGGCCTACTCGCCCGAAGAACTCTATGTTCGCAAACACATCATCGAGAAAAATCCCGATGTGATATTGAACGTGGTCGACGGGTCGAACCTGGAACGAAACCTCTACCTCACAACGCAACTCATCGATATGGACATCACGATGGTGATGGCATTGAACATGTACGACGAGTTGCAGCGCAGTGGCGACCACCTTGACATAGCGCAGTTGAGCACCCTATTGGGTATGCCGATAGTGCCTACGACAGGTCGTAGCGGCGATGGTATTGACAAGCTGTTCGACACTATCATTGATGTGTTTGAGGGGCGCAACGCCACCGTGCGACATATTCATGTCAACCATGGTAAAGAACTTGAAAAACGCATAGATCAGCTGCGCACTGAACTCTATCAACATGGCTTTTCCGACACCATTAGCACTCGTTTTTTGAGCATAAAATTGCTTGAAAACGACCGCCAAATGGAACAATATGTGGCCGACAACGACCCCGACGGCAGTGTGATGCAATTGCGAAACGGCATTGCCGACAGGTATAAAAAAAATAGTGGCCGTCGGTTGGTGGACAACGAGGAATCGAAAGGCCACAAAGTTGACATTGAGGTCGAACGGCAGGACATTGAAAGTGCCATAACCGATGCCAAGTACGCCTTTGTGCGAGGTGCATTGGCCGAGTGCTACGAAAAGAACACAAAAAGCACACTTCACCGCCTCACCGACCGCATTGATGCCATCGTTACCCACAAATGGTTGGGCTACCCTGTGTTTTTGGTCATAATGTTCATCACCTTTTTCTGCACTTTTGTTGTGGGTCAATATCCCATGGACTGGCTTGAGGCATTGTTCGATTGGCTTGGAGACTTGGTGGGTTCGACCATGAACGATGGGGCACTGAAAAGTCTGCTTGTCGACGGTGTGATAGCTGGTGTGGGGTCGGTGCTGGTGTTTCTGCCCAACATACTTATCCTCTACCTCTTCATATCCTTTATGGAAGACAGTGGCTATATGGCCAGGGCTGCCTTTATAATGGATAGGCTGATGCACCGCATGGGGTTGCACGGCAAGAGCTTCATACCTATGATTATGGGTTTTGGGTGCAATGTGCCTGCCATTATGGCCACACGCACCATTGAAGATCGCAAAAGCAGACTGCTTACCATTCTGGTGATACCTATGATGAGTTGCTCGGCACGTATACCGGTGTATGTTATCTTGGTTAGTGCTTTCTTTAGCAAGTGGGCAGCGTTTGTCATAACAGGTCTCTATATGTTGGGATTGATTATGGCGGTGCTTATGGCTCGACTGTTTAGTCGTTTCTTTGTCAAAGGCGAGAGCCTGCCTTTTGTCATGGAGTTGCCCCCTTATCGTATGCCGACAGCCAAGGCTGTGTTGCGCCACACATGGGAGAAAGGAAAGGAGTACTTAAAGAAAATGGGTACCATCATTCTTGGAGCCTCTATCATAGTGTGGGCATTGAGCTACTACCCCACCAATAAAGACCGTATTGCACAGGCCGAGAATTCGTATATGGCTCAGATTGGTAAGACGATAGAACCCGTGATGCGCCCCTGTGGATTCGATTGGCGGCAGAGTGTGTCGCTGCTTGCTGGTGCTGGTGCCAAAGAGGTGGTGGCCAGTACGATGGCTGTGCTTTACGCCACATCCGACGATGAGGCGGAGACGTTGGAGGCCGACTTTGAAGATGCCGAAAATGAGAGTCGTATTTCGCAACTGATTAGGAATAACATGACTCCTCTGTCGGCAGCCTCAATGTTGCTGTTCATTCTGCTATACATGCCCTGTATCAGTGCCATTGTGGCTATAAAGAACGAAACAGGCAAGTGGCGTTGGGCTTTGTTTACGGTGGCATATACCATCTGTTTGGCGTGGGTCGTGGCCACTTTGGTGTTCCAAATAGGCAGTTTGTTTATGTGATGTGGTGGAAATAAAGAGATAGCGATATGTGGCAGGACATAATAGTTTGGGTCGTGGTGGCTGTTGCGGTGGGCTTTGCTGTGAGGTGGATGGTGAAACAATTGAATGGTAAACAGGGCTGTGGTTGTGGCTGCAACAGTTGTGCCAAGAAGGGAAACCACACATGCAATTGCAAGAATAGTGCCTTGAAGTTGCCCGACATTGACGTTGACAAGGTCGACCACCGATGATTGTTTAGGTAAACCACATCGGTGCACAATGGCAATAAAACTGACGCTATTGCGTTATTACCCACATGAAACGAAATGTGGCCCTTGTTGCGTTGCTGCTCTTGTTGCCCTTGATGGGCTGGGGGCAAAACAAAAAATCTGAACCCCTTTTTGATCGTGCGGCCGAACTGTCGGCTCAACGCCGCCACAAAGAGGCGTTGGAGTTGTTGCAACAGGCTGTCGACGTGGACCCCGAATATGTTGAAGCCTATCTTTTGTTGGGCATCCAATATATGAAGTTGGAAATGTATGACCAGGCTGAAGAGAGTTATGCCCAATGCTTGGCATTGAATCCGCGCAGCCCACGTTGGCGAGCCGAGGCCGAGGAGGGAGTGAAAACAGCACGTTTCAGAAAGCACGCCGTGGAGCACCCAGTGCCATTTCGCCCGATAAATTTGGGTCCAAACGTGAATACAGCTGATGACGAATATCTGCCAGCGTTGACACTCGACTGCCACATGCTGGTATTCACGCGACGTATGCCCCGAAAGGCCACCACGCAGAGGGGACTACCAATGGAAGAAGATTTCTACTGCTCGCTCTACGACACGATGTTGCTCGACTGGGGGTATGCTGAACGCATGCCAGAACCGCTAAACTCTAACGGGAATGAGGGGGCACAGACCCTTTCGCACGACGGACGGGTGATGCTTTTCACAGCTTGTGGCCGCAACAGCGAACCAACGGGATGCGACCTGTATATGAGTGTTAAAAGTGGGGGGAAGTGGGGGAAACCACGCAACTTGGGTAGCCCGGTGAATAGTAGGTACTGGGAATCGTTCCCGTCGCTGTCGGTTGATGGCTATACGCTTTACTTTGCATCTAATAGACCAGGTGGATATGGTGGGACGGATATATGGTATTGCACCCTTGAGGAGGGACGGTGGACGGAGCCTAAAAACATGGGACCAGGAATTAACACTTCGGGTAATGAGACAGCACCATATATCCATTTCGATGATAAGACACTCTACTTCGCTTCGGATGGGCACATGGGCATGGGAGGACTCGACCTGTTTGTGTCAAAAAGAAATGACAATGGCGAATGGAGCACTCCGAAAAATTTGGGCTATCCGATAAATACCTCGGGTGATGAGAATAACTTGATTGTGGCTCCAGATGGTCGAACGGCAGTTTTTTCGTCTGACAGATATGGGGGATATGGCAAATTAGATCTCTATTCATTCATAATGCCACAAGCCTCGCGACCAGAGAGGGTTACTTATATAGACGCTGTGAGACAGGCTGAAAATCTGTTAACCTTGGGCGATACGGTTACATTGAAAAACATATTCTTCGAGACAGCAAAGGCTACGCTGCTGGAACCATCGCTTGCCGAACTTGACAAACTGGCCGAAGCTTTGAAGCGCCACCCTCGATTGCGTATAGAAGTGGGCGGACATACCGATGCCGTTGGTAGCGATGAAGACAACATGATTTTGTCGGAACGCAGGGCTAAAGCGGTTTATGACTATCTGATAGAACGTGGGGTGAGCGCGGAGAGGTTGACATACAAAGGCTATGGAGAGACACGTCCAGTGGCAAGTAATGAAACAGAATCAGGTCGTGCGCAGAATAGGCGTACTACCCTTACGCCGTTGAAGTGATTTTTACGGGTGCAATAAAATAGGATAATCTACGTTTTGCAAAAAGATGAAAAAGATTGTGGTATTGACTGGGGCTGGAGTGAGCGCGGAAAGTGGCATTAGCACGTTTCGCGATAGCGATGGGCTTTGGGAAAATTATCGCGTTGAGGATGTGGCTACCCATGAGGCCTATGTGCGCAATCCGCAGTTGGTGCTCGATTTTTATAACCAAAGACGTAGGCAGTTGGCTACATGTGAACCAAACGAGGCCCATAGGCAATTAGTGAGATTGGAGGAGAAGTATGATGTGTGGATAGTTACTCAGAATGTTGACAATCTGCACGAGAGGGCAGGCTCGGCCAATGTGTTGCATTTGCATGGTGAGCTTACTAAAGGGAGAAGTGATGTTAATACGGAGGTGATAGAGGAGATAGGGTATAGAGACATCTGTGTTGGCGACATGGCGGCCGATGGAACGCAGTTGCGTCCGCATATAGTTTGGTTCGGCGAGGCTGTACCTAACATTGAAAAGGCTGCTGCTCTGTGTGAGGAGGCTGATATTTTTATCGTGGTGGGTACGTCGATGGCGGTGTACCCGGCTGCTGGATTAGTACACTATGTCCCCAAACATTCACGGTGCTATGTGATTGATCCAAAGAGTGTCCCTGTGAGCAGAGAGGTGGTTTTTATAAACGATGTGGCAACGAAGGGCGTGAAACAATTAGTGGAAGAACTTCTAAAACAATAATGGTTATGTATGTTATAGTGTTGATATTGTCAATTCTTGCAACGATGGCTCTATCGGGGCTGGCTTTTTATTTGCTTGAGAAACGTTATTTCGACCATCAGCAGAAGCAGCAGCTGTTGGCTATGAAGATGGATGAGCGCAAGGAGACATTGAAGGTAGTTACACCAATTAGGTTGCAGTCGTATGAACGTATGGCTCTTTTTTTGGAGCGTATATCGCCAGATAGTTTAGTGTTGCGTTGCTTTACACCGGGTATGGATATGACCATGCTTCAAAAGGTGATGACTAAAAATATAAGAGACGAGTGGGAACACAATCTGTCGCAGCAGGTATACTTGAGTCAAGAGTTGTGGGAAAGAATAAGGGGGGCAAAAGACGAGATGATAAACCTTGTGAACTCGTCGGCCGTGAGTTTGACGGAACAAAAAGACCCAACGCAACTTGCAGCTATGATTTTTGCATCGTCGGCCAAGCGTTTACCGACCGAAGAGGCAAAATCATTCCTTAGTAAAGAGATTCACGAGTTGTTCGGTTGATGCGAAAGGTATTTGCCATAGCTCTTCTTGTTGCTGCTTGTATTTCATGTGCCAAGCAGGGGTACCCAAGTGGTGGCCCCAAAGACGAGGCACCACCGACTGTTGTGTCTGCCACGCCAACCAGTGAAAGCAAAAACATCCGTCCTTCTCGGTTTACGCTCTATTTTGATGAATATGTTGTTGCCAACGATATGGATAACAACGTTATAGTGTCGCCACCACTAAAATATAAGCCTGAATTTGAGGTGAAAGGACGCAAACTGGTTGCAAACATTAAGGATACTTTGCAGGAAAATACTACGTATCTGTTTCAATTTTGCGAGGCTGTGGGCGATTTCACTGAGGGAAATAAGTTGAAAAGGTTTGATTATGTTTTCTCGACAGGTGAGGGTATTGATACGATGAAACTGGCGGGAGTGGTGAAGGATGCAAGAACCGGTAAACCAAGAAAGGAAAGAGTGACGGTTTTGGCATTCAGTGAGGATAGGTGCGAAAGTGATACCGTTGCATTGTCGCAGGCTCCAGATCGGGTTACGAGATGTAACGAAAGGGGAGAATTTCTATTTACCTATATACCCACTGGGGATTATAGGCTGGTGGCGATAGAGGACGTTGATAGGAACCAAAGATATGGAGAGTCAGAAGCTGTCGGCTGGACAATGGGCAGTGTGCCTGCAGTTGATAGCATAGATAGTGTGCTAATGGTGGAAGTGCGTATGTCTGATGCCGTTCAAACAAAGCAGAGGGTGGTGAAAGCTGAGCTGGCGGCCAAGGGACGTTTGGTGTTGCGTACGGCTATGCCAATGCGAACCAAAGACTTTAACATTGACAGAGTGGCAGATTATTTGAATGCACGAGGAGATAGTCTTGTTGTATGGTTGAAAGATAAGGATGCTGACTCTTTGAGGTTCGTTTTTAGTGATTTGGATTTTACAGACACATTATTTGTCAAGTATAAGCCACCTGTGAGTAAGGGTAGAAAAGGACGTCAATCGGTGGCAGCGAAAGAGCCATTGGTAAAGCCCCTATGCGATGGCAATAAGGCCTATTACGATCAACTTGAGTTGTCGTTTACTAATCCCATACAAAAGGTAAAAAATGGTGCTGTGGAAGTTATGGATGTTGAGGATAGTGTGTGGCGGAGTTATGAGGTGGAGAAAGACATGGACGGAATAAGTGGTAGAGTGGCGACGGTATTGCAACCTAATCACAAGTATGTATTCAGAATTGGGGAGGGGGTGTTTACCGACATATATGGCGATGTGAATGATTCGTTGAGATTTGATGTATTGCCCAAAGACTACGGTACGCTTGCTATTAGGATTAAGGATGAAACACGTTTCCCTCTTGTCGTTGAGGTGGTAGATGGTAAAGATTCTGTGCGCCAAAACTATATTCTATACAACAATGGTGTTGCTGTGTTTAAGCATCTTGATGCGCAAGAGTATAGGGTGAGAGCTTTCTGGGATGAGGATAAAAATGGTGAGTGGTCTAAAGGAAATTATAGGGAACAGAAGCAACCTGAGATGTATGTTTATTTCCCCAAAGTGTTGAAACTGCGTGAGGGTTGGGAAATAGAAGAACAATGGGAAAGTCCGTTTGGAATGGTGTCTGTTGAAGGGATTGGCAAGTGAGTGCTGTACAAAAAAAACTTTTCTCTGGGATTGTTTGGGTATTACTGCTGAATATACTAGTAAAGCCTTTTTGGATTTTGGGTATTGAGGTGGGGGTTCAAAATGAGGTAGGAAACGAAAACTACGGTTTCTATTTCGCAGTATTTAATTTTGCCTACATCTTTAATATCTTGCTTGATTTGGGATTGACTAATTTCAATGTCAGAAATACAGCACGACATCCCCTCCTAACAAGAAAGTATCTTGCTGGAGGCTTGTCAATAAAGATGCTCCTATTTGTCGTATATTTGATAGTTACTTTCGTTATAGGCTCTATTATTGGCTATGGTTCTGCCGAATTTCGATTGCTGTTCATATTGTGTGTCAATCAATTTCTATCGTCGTTGCTATTATACTTGCGTAGTGCATTAGAAGGCCTACTCCTTTTCAAGTGGGATAGTGTGTTGTCGGTGCTGGATAGGTTGATTATGATAGCGATATGCGGCATGATGTTGTGGGGAGGATTGGGCTATAACGTAACAATAACAAGGTTCGCAATAGCACAAACATTTGCCTATGTGATTACTGTGCTAACAGCAGCAATTGTCCTGTATCGGCACGATGTGATACGACAGTTTTATTGGAAAGGAACATTCTTTATTGCGGTATTAAGAAAGAGTTTGCCCTATGCTTTATTAGTGCTGTTAATGGCCTCATACAATAGAATAGATTCTGTTATACTTATGCCACTGGCAGGAAAGGAGGCCTCGGGAATATATGCAGGTGCATTTAAGATGCTTGATGCACTTACGATGTTGTTCTATTTGGTGAGTGTCCCTCTTCTCCCCGTATATTCAAGGTTGACTTTTAGGCAAGATAAGACGGAGTTATTTGACACTACACAGAGCATTTTCCCCGCCGTTGTGTCGACTGCAGTCGCTATATCCATCACATTTTCGTTTTTGTCATCACCTTTAATGGCCATACTGTATGGAGAGAATGGCGCTCAGTATGAACACACTTTTGGAACGCTCATATTTGCTTTAATACCGATAGGAATATCTTATGTTTTTGGAACATTATTGACAGCCGGAGGAAAACTTCGAGTACTTAACACACTTGCAGTAGTGGCATTGCTGTTGAATGTAGTCTTGAACCTTATGCTAATACCACGGTATGGCACACTTGGGGCTGCTTGTGCTTCACTTACATCACAGTCTTTTATGGCTCTGGCACAAATAATTGTGACTAAAAAAATATACAAACTTCCGTTAAGAATGCTAAAACTGCCACCGCTTCTTCTGTATACCGCTGCCATTGTTGCATTGAATGTTCTTTTTGTCGTGGTGGATGCAGATTGGATATTTAGGCTTATCTTTGCAGCAATTGCGGCGTTATGCCTTATGGTGGTATTGAAAATAATAGATATTAAAAAGATTAAGACAATAATTCAATAGTCGTTATTATGAAAGCATACGTTTTCCCAGGACAGGGAGCCCAATTCGTGGGCATGGGTAAAGATCTGTACGATAGTAAAGAAGAGTGCAGGGAAATGTTCGAAAAGGCAAACCAAATTTTGGGTTTCCGTATAACAGATTTGATGTTTGCTGGCACTGCGGACGACTTAAAACAGACCAAAGTGACCCAACCAGCAGTATTCCTTCACTCTGTTATTCTTGCCAAATATCTTGCTAATGATTTTACACCAGATATGGTCGGAGGACATTCTTTAGGCGAGTTTTCTGCCTTGGTAGCTGCAGGTGCAATTGACTTTCAAGATGGCTTGAAACTTGTTGCAGCAAGAGCAAATGCTATGCAGAAATGTTGTGAGGCCACACCATCCACAATGGCTGCAGTCCTCAAACTCGAAGATAGTACTGTCGAAGAGATATGTGCGTCGGTTAAAGATCAAGTAGTGGTGGCTGCAAACTATAATTGTCCCGGGCAACTCGTGGTTAGTGGGACAATAGAGGGCGTGAATCGTGTGTGTGAAATGGTAAAAGAGGCAAAGGGGAAAGCCTTGCCTTTGGCTGTGGGGGGCGCTTTCCATTCACCACTAATGGAGCCTGCAAGGGTAGAATTGGAAACAGCTATACGACAAACTACGTTCCATGTGCCTGTATGCCCTGTTTATCAGAATGTTAATGCACTGCCTACTATCGATCCTGAACAGATAAAGAGCAATCTTATACTGCAACTCACATCGCCCGTACGATGGACTGCCACTGTGCAAAACATGCTACAAGATGGTGCGACCGAGTTTATAGAGGTAGGCCCTGGTACGGCTCTACAGGGAATGATAAAACGCGTTAAGGCTGATGCAAATGCACACTCTGCCATTATGCAGTGAGCCGATTATTCTGCTAATAGTTAGTGGTGTTGAAATGGTTGTGGATAATTTTTTTTGCGTGAAAGAAAAAAGAAGTAATTTTGCAGCCTAATTCTAAAACAACAAACTGATGGATATATCAATTATAGCCCTCGTTATAGGTGCCATATTTGTCAACAATGTGGTGTTGGCTCAATTCCTTGGCATCTGCCCTTTCTTGGGTGTTAGTAAGGATGTGAAAAGTTCGGTGGGAATGGGTGGAGCAGTGCTCTTTGTTATGCTACTCGCTACGATGGTCACCTACCTGATAATGCAGTATGTTCTGCGTCCGTTGAACTTGGATTATCTGCAAACCATTGCTTACATCCTTGTTATTGCTGCATTGGTACAAATGGTTGAAATCGTGCTAAAAAAGATTGCTCCTGCCCTATACCAAGCACTCGGAGTGTTTTTGCCCTTAATCACCACGAACTGTGCAGTGTTGGGTGTCGCTATTTTGGTTATTCAGAAAGACATGAACTTCCTGCAGAGCGTGGTTTATTCGGCCAGCATCGCGGTGGGTTTTGCTCTTGCTCTAATCATTTTTGCAGGTATCAGAGAGCAACTTGATCTCACGGGAACTCCCAAAGGAATGAAAGGAGTGCCTATCGCACTTTTAACTGCGGGTATTCTTGCAATGGCTTTCATGGGTTTCAACGGTTTGGTCCCACTACCTTAAGATTGGCATTAGCTTTTAGAAGAATAGAAACAGAGGAGTGTTTAATCACCCCTCTGTTTCCTTTTAAGAGCTTGTGGTAAATGAATGTATATGTGGTAAATATGAATGGTTCAATGCATAATTAAGAATATTTAGAACATTTTTTTAGATGCAGAAATTGGTACTAACGTACCTTTGCAGTCGAAAAAACAAATATTCAAAACCTTAAAATGATGAAGAAAGTATTTTTTGCTATGGCAGTTGCTGGTATGTTTGCATTTGCAGCATGTAAAAGCAACAACAATGCAGAGGAGGCTAACGAGAACGTTGCCAACGAGCCCGCTGTTGAAAATGTCGCCGCTGAGGAAACTGAGGCTAACGATGATGGCACGGTGATGGCCACTGAAGATGTGACTGTTGAGGCAGTTAACGAAGTTGCTGAATAAATTTTCGGACAGAAAAGTAAAAGAGAGCGAGGGTGCTACCAACATGGTAACACCCTCGCTCTCTTTGTTTATCTACAGTGGATAGAGCAATTTTATTTTCTGAATCCAATTACATGTCGCACCTCATCAATTGTTTGGCGTGCACTTTCGTGGGCCTTTTCTTTACCCATATCCATAATGCGTTGCAGTCCAGCCTCGTCGGCGGCAATCTCTTTTATCTTCTCGCGGAGTGGCGTAACAAAAGCAACCATATCCTCGGCCAGTTGCTTCTTCATGTCGCCATACCTTATCTGACACTTGTTGTATAACTCATCAAAGTGGTTTACGGTGTCGGCGGACGAAACAACTTTCATCAACGAAAACAGATTCTCAATTTCAACTGGTTTAGTTTGATTTTCTGTGGTTGGTCCAAGGTCAGTTTTTGCCTTCATAATCTTCTTACGGATCACTTGATCCTCATCGGTCAAGAAAATAGCATTGCCTTCTCCTTCCGATTTCCCCATCTTGCCACTGCCGTCCAACCCAGGTATCTTCACCAGGTCGCTCCCAAAGTTGAATGCCTGTGGTAGGGGAAACACCTCGGCTTTATACATATTGTTGAACCTCTGTGCAAAAGTGCGCGTCATCTCCAGGTGCTGCTCTTGGTCCTTGCCAACGGGTACCTGAGTTGCTTTATGTATCAATATGTCAGCAGCCATTAGTGTTGGATAAGTGAGCAACCCTGCGTTTACATTATTAGGATTCTGGCGCACTTTATCCTTAAATGAGGTTACTCGCTCCAATTCGCCTAAATAGGCGTTCATATTTAAGAACAGATAAAGTTCTATCGTTTCCGGCAAATCGCTTTGCAAATAAATTGTCGACTTTTCTGGATCAAGTCCTGCTGCCAGGTATTGAGTTAAAATTTGCCTTGCGTTTTGATAAAGATTGTCGGGTGTGGGATGAGTCGTGAGAGAATGATAGTCGGCAATGAAAAAGAAACAGTGATGTGTGTCCTGCATCTTCACAAAGTTCCTCAATGCCCCAAAGTAGTTGCCAAGGTGCAAGTTGCCAGTAGGTCGTATGCCACTGCATACAATGTTTTTGCTCATACGATGCGTGCGTTATATTGGTATGCAAAGATACTGAAACCGATTGATTGTTGACATCCGAAAGATACAATATGCTAAAAAAGTGTACCTTTGCATGTTGAAAAACAATACATTGACATGAATAAAAGATATTGCGTTATAATGGCCGGTGGTGTGGGAAGCCGGTTTTGGCCATTAAGTCGAGCCCATCGTCCAAAGCAGTTTCTCGACATTCTCGGCACTGGCAAAAGTTTCATTCGTTCCACATTCGAGCGTTTTCTCCCCCTTGTGCCACCCGAGAACTTTGTTGTGGTAACTAATGCTAATTATAAAGGGTTGGTTATGCAACAACTTCCCGAACTTGGCGAGCATCAGGTGCTGTGTGAACCCGAGCGTCACAACACCGCTCCGTGCATAGCTTATGCTGCAAACCACATCTTTGCCGAGTGCCCAGATGCCACCATGGTGGTGTCGCCAGCCGATCATCTTGTAACTAACGAGGTCGAATTTCAGCGAGTGATAGAACGGGCGTTCAATTTTGTAGACATCACTCCCAGCGCCCTCATGACCATAGGCATCGCACCCACGCGACCCGAAACGGGATATGGTTACATTGAAGCACGTGGCGATAAAGCCGACGTGATGCGAGTCGACAATTTCAAGGAAAAACCTGATTTAGAAACTGCCAAGCGTTTCTTGGCCGAGGGAACGTTTTTTTGGAACTCTGGTATATTTGTTTGGTCGGTCCCGACCATCATGAAAGCCATACGTAGCCTTTTGCCCGAGGTGACAAGTGTGATGGATGATGGAAAGGATGTGTGGGGCACTGCCGATGAACAGGCGTTTATTGACCACAACTTTTGTCGTTGCCCCAGTGTGTCAATAGACTATGGGGTTATGGAACACTATCACGACCGCTATACTATAGCCGCCGATTTTGGGTGGAGCGACATTGGTACATGGGGCTCGCTTTACGTGCATTCGGCACACGACGAGCACGGAAATGCGGTGCAGGCTGGCAAAGTAGAGATCGTTGATACCCACAATAGCATTGTTAATATCGATCCCTCGGTGCAGGCAATAGTGCAGGGTCTCGACAATTGCCTCGTGGCCTTCCGCGACGGCGCCTTGCTTGTGTGTCGCATAGACGATGAGCAGAGTATCACTAAGTGGGTGGAGCGACTTTAATCCTTAAAGAGAAACATCAGGGGGAACAATCTTTTGGATTGTTCCCCCTATTCTTTTTGAATTCGCAACCTGGCTACAAGTCAATTTAGCGAGATGCTTATGTTCACGCCGTCAACATTGATTGTTTGAAAACAACTGGCAAAAATCATAATGTTTCTCAACACCTGCTCCGACGGCTGCTCTGTGTCTGCAGTCTGCTCAACGGGCGTTGTTTCGTAGATGTCGTAGTCCTGTTCCATGTGTGGGTATTGTTAGTTGTTGTCTTCTTTTGCCTCAATTAACGGCGTGTGTGGGAAATTATTGCCTGTTTCTTAAATTTAACATTTTTTTGACTCGTAGACAGTCAGTAGGTCGCAATGTTGAAAGCATTGGGCAAATGCTCAACGGTTTGTGTATGCCCATCTCTCACCACTGTTATTATGTCAAAACGTACCTCCTCGGTGCGTCCATTCTCGGTGATATATGTGTTGGCCAGGCGTATAATTGCAGCTCTTTTTTTATGGTCAACGGCGCGCTCGGGTGGCAATAGATGGTTGGCACTTCGGGTCTTCACCTCCACTACTACAATCATTCCTTCATGCAGGGCAATGATGTCAATTTCGTTGTGCCCACGGCGATAGTTGGTTTCCAATATTGCGTAGCCTCGCTCGGCCAGCCAATGAGCAGCCACCTGCTCGCCCAATGTGCCCAGCTCGTTGTGATCAGCCATTGATACGGTTGTAGTAGTGCCACCATAGGTCGGGAATTTCATTCTCCATGGCACGGGTATAGTCGCTGTAATTGCAGGGGACCAGAGCGTGGCGACGATAGCGTTGTTGGCGGTCGGCATCGTCACAGGGCACCTCCATCCACCAGCGATCGGTCTTCATGCTCTTGTAAAACACTACCTCCATGCCGTGGTCCGACAACTCTACGATAAATCGTTTATAGTGTTGTGGTGCATCGTAGGGGAAATCGTTTTGGCGATGGCACAGTCCTTCAAGAAAAAACCAAACAGCTTGCGCCAACATGTTGGCGGTTTGCCCGTCGCGGTCAAGGGTCGGATGGTGCTCCAGTATGGCCATACACGACGTTTTGTCGCTCATGCCAGCATAGCGCATTATTTGACACAATTGCTCGCCATAGAAACCGTGAGGCGATGGGTTGGCGTTGGCTGGAGCGTCGCTCTGTCGCACTGCACTGATGTCTACACTCACCAAGTCGCAGTAACGCACAAGGGGTTCTGTGCGCTCAATGTCGGCCTGTAGCTCGCCCACTCGATGAGGGCTAAATTTTAGTTCGTCCATCAAACGCGTCATGTCGTGCCCAACAAGATAAGTTTGATAGCCGATATTGATATAATCAAACAGAAAATTGGGTTGCTGCAGGATGATGTGTTGCAGGTAGTTGCGCGAGTTTATGGCTTCGCCACCTTCAAGGTTGAATGTCGAATCAATCGAGCCGATATTTATTATTCGACCAATTTGTTCATATGCTTTGTAGAGAGAGAACGTCAAGTCATCACCTCCTCCAAGCACCACCAGTGTCATGTGGTTGGCAAGCAGCGTAGCGGCTACCTCGGTAAGGGCGGCATAAGTGTCGGCAGTTGTGGCTCCTGGCACAAGGTTACCCAAGTCAACCATGCGCAAATCATTGTCTGGAATGGCCAGACGATACAGATAGTGTCTTATGTGGTCGGGGGCTTGTCGTGCCATACCATTATCCACCGAACCACGACATTCATCAACCCCTATCAGCACCACCCGTGCTCCTTCTATTGACGGCATACCCTTCTCCTCGGTATGGGCTGCAATAGTGTCGCCCAGTGTTTGTCGGAAAGGATTGCTCTGATAGTTTACCACCGCCTCGTTCGACGGCTCAAAAAAACCATTTATATCCATCGTTTGACGTCTCGTTACAACACTGATAACGCAAGCAAGATGATTTTAGTATGCGACAGGCTAAAGTGAACACACCTCAGAAACATTGTCCGAAACAAGCATCCCCAATATTCATAGACCATGTAGGGATCAACTAAGGATCAACTAAGGATCAACTAAGTATCAAGTTAGGCTTTTAACCCTTTTTAACCTTTAGTAGGAGCAACATGATCCCTACTTGATACCTATATGAGCCGTAGTTGATCCCTGCGTGATCTCCATATGACTTGCATGAGATGTGAGTATGTCTTCATGTAAGGGTATGTATTAGTCATTCCAATACGTGGTTTTAATTTCAACTATCCATGTGCTTATATACTCGCTTTTCACTGTTGAAAACTGCACTTTTTGGTTAAGAAAATTGAAAAAAATAAAAATGTAAGTAGCTGATATATAGGCTGTATTTGAAATTTTAAGTTTTTTTAACAAGGGTAAGTGCTCGTGGTTGATTGCTGTATGCAAAAAAGGGTGTACTTTTGCAAACCTTTTTAGGTGTATTGTGCCTTGTTAAGAGGCATTGAAGAAGAAAAAATAAGAAACGAAAAAACAATAAAGACAAAATGCCAACAATTCAACAATTAGTTCGCAAGGGTCGTCAACAAATGGAGTATAAGAGCAAATCTCCAGCTCTTGACGGCTGCCCGCAGCGTCGTGGCGTGTGTACTCGCGTTTATACCACAACCCCTAAAAAGCCTAATTCGGCCATGCGTAAGGTGGCTCGTGTGCGCTTGACAAACCAAAAGGAGGTTAATGCTTACATCCCTGGCGAGGGTCATAACTTGCAAGAACACTCGATCGTTATGATTCGTGGAGGTCGTGTAAAAGACCTTCCGGGTGTGCGCTATCATATCATTCGTGGTGCTTTGGATACAAGCGGAGTTGATGGTCGTCGTCAACGTCGTTCGAAATACGGTGCCAAACGCCCGAAACAAGCCGGTAAATAAGAAAGCTTAAGTATAAAGAAATAAAGTTTTAGCAGCGATGAGAAAAGCTAAACCAAAGAAACGTATAATCCTTCCGGATCCTAAATACAATGATATTTTAGTCACCAAGTTCGTCAACAACTTGATGATGGGTGGTAAGAAAACCATTGCCTACCGCATTTTCTACGAGGCAATAGATGTCGTTGCCGACCGCACGAAAGAAGATGGACTGGAAGTTTGGAAGAAAGCTTTGGCTAATGTTACACCCAGCGTAGAGGTACGTAGCCGTCGTATTGGTGGTGCAACTTTCCAAATCCCTACCGAGATTCGCGCCGAGCGTAAGCAGAGTATTGGCATGAAAAACCTGATTGGTTTTTCGCGCAAGCGCAGTGAGAAGACCATGGCTCTGAAGTTGGCCGCTGAAATACAAGCAGCATATAAAGAAGAGGGTGCCGCTTTCAAACGTAAGGAAGATATCCACCGTATGGCTGATGCCAACAAGGCATTCTCGCACTTTAGAGTGTGAAATAGAAAATAGGGATAACAACTGCACCAAAGGACAAAACGCAGCAGAGCGAAAAGCATACTATGTCAGACCTTAAATACACCAGAAATATTGGCATTATGGCTCACATCGACGCGGGTAAAACCACGACGACTGAGCGTATCCTCTATTACACGGGCAAGAACTATAAGCTCGGGGAGACGCATGAGGGGTCGGCCACTATGGACTGGATGGTGCAAGAGCAGGAAAGGGGTATCACTATTACCTCGGCTGCTACAACGGTTTATTGGGAGTGGGATGATAACAGGTATAAGTACAATATTATAGACACTCCTGGGCATGTTGACTTTACTGTCGAGGTTGAGCGCTCCTTGCGAGTGCTTGACGGAGCTATAGCAATTTTCTGCGCTGTCGGCGGTGTCGAGCCACAGTCTGAGACAGTATGGCGTCAGGCTGATAAGTACGAAGTGCCACGCATCGCGTTTGTCAATAAAATGGACCGCGCTGGTGCTGACTTCTTTTCTGTTGTAGCGCAAATTAAGGAGCGTTTAGGTGCCAACCCTATACCAATAGAAATCCCTATCGGACAAGAAGACCTCTTCAAAGGTGTGGTAAACCTCATCACCAATCAAGCTTTGATATGGGATGAAACATCGAATGGTACTAAGTTCTACGAAGTGCCCATGCCCGATGATTTGAAGGAGGTGGTTGACGAATATCGTCAACGATTGATTGAAGGAGTGGCCGAGGAGAATGAGGCGTTGATGATGAAATTCTTCGACGACCCTAACTCCATCACCCCAGAGGAGATACGTGAAGAAATACGTAAGGCTACGCTTTCACGAAAGATTGTTCCCGTGATGTGTGGCTCGGCATTTAAGAATAAAGGTGTGCAAACTTTGCTTGATGCTGTGGCTGCTTTCCTACCAAGTCCGCTTGATAAGCCAGAGGTAGAAGGTGTAAATCCGAAGACGGATGTGGCTGAGAAACGTGTAGTTGACGTAAAAGCACCGTTCTCGGCACTTGCTTTTAAGATTGCCACCGACCCGTATGTTGGCCGCCTCTGTTTCTTCCGTGTCTATAGCGGTAGCCTTGAAAGTGGCTCGTACGTATACAATGCCAACACCGGTAAGAAAGAACGCATTTCGCGCATCATGCAGATGCACTCGAATAAACAGAACCCGTTGGAACGTATTGAGGCTGGTGATATCGGTGCAGCTGTTGGATTTAAGGATATAAAAACAGGACATACTCTTTGTGATGAGCGACATCCCATTGTCCTTGAATCCATGAAGTTTCCCGACCCTGTCATATCCATCGCAGTTGAGCCTCACACGCAGGCTGATATGGATAAGATGACCAATGCCTTGATGAAACTTGTTGAAGAGGACCCGACTTTCCGAGTCAAGACCGACGATGTTTCAGGACAGACCGTTATAAGTGGTATGGGAGAGTTGCATCTTGACATTATTCTTGATCGTTTACGTCGTGAATTTGGCGTAGATGTTAATCAAGGTAGGCCAGAGGTTGCTTATAAAGAGGCTATTACATCCACCGTCCAGCATCATGAGATTTACAAGAAGCAGACTGGTGGTAAGGGTAAGTTTGCTGATGTGTTGTTTGAAATTGGACCTGCCGATGAGGGCGTTGTTGGCTTGCAGTTTGTCAACGAGGTTAAGGGTGGAAATATCCCCAAAGAGTATATCCCAGCCATAGAGAAAGGTTTCAAAGAAGCAATGCAAAATGGAGTTTTGGCAGGATACCCCATAGACAGTATGAAGGTGACCATACTTGATGGTTCGTTCCATCCTGTTGACTCCGATCAATTGTCTTTTGAGGTCTGTGCAAAATTGGGCTTCAAAAATGCTTGCCGTAAAGCAATGCCTGTGTTGCTTGAACCAATTATGAAACTTGAAGTACTTACACCAGATGCTTATGTGGGTGATGTTACGGGTGATATCAACCGCCGTCGTGGTGTGCTTGAGAACATCAATGCAAAGGTTGGAGTGCAGGCTATACATGCTAAAGTTCCTCTGGAGCAAATGTTCGGTTATGTCACTTCGTTGAGGACAATCACATCTGGTCGCGCAAACTCGACTATGGAGTTCTCGCATTATGCTGAAGTTACTCGCGATCAGCAAGAGGCAATTCTAAAAAATAGAAATAATTAACAATAAAAAAATAATAACCGTGAGTCAAAGAATCAGAATTAAGCTCAAGTCTTACGACCACAATCTTGTCGACAAGTCGGCCGAGAAGATAGTGAAAACTGTTAAGATGACGGGCGCGGTGGTGAATGGCCCTATTCCACTGCCGACAAACAAAAAAATCTTCACCGTCAACCGTTCGACATTTGTCAACAAGAAGTCGCGTGAGCAATTTGAGTTGAGCACATACAAACGTTTGATGGATATTGAGATTAACGATCGCGCTAAAACTATTGATGCGTTGATGAAACTTGAGTTGCCCAGCGGCGTTGAAGTTGAAATTAAGGTGTGAGAAAAATCAGCCAATGTCTTTGAGATAAGCTGAATTGTTTAATAAAATCCAAACAAGAAAATGTCAGGATTACTTGGGAAAAAAATTGGGATGACCAGTCTTTTTGATGCCGACGGACGTCAGATTCCGTGCACAGTGATAGAAGCTGGTCCTTGTGTTGTTACACAAGTTAAGACAATTGAGAACGATGGTTACGAGGCCATCCAGTTGGGTTTTTGCGAGAAGAAAGAAAGCCACACTACGAAACCTATGCGTGGCCATTTTGCTAAAGCAAATACAACCCCGAAACGCTATTTGGCGGAGTTCTCTCGTTTTGAGGAAGGTCATAAGAAGAAATATGGCGAGGTGCTTACCGTTGACGTATTTCAAGAGGGTGAGTTTGTCGATGTTGTCGGAACATCAAAAGGTAAAGGTTTCCAGGGCGTTGTCACAAGACATGGCTTCGGTGGTGTCGGCGACAAAACCCATGGTCAGCACGACCGTTTACGTGCTCCTGGTTCGATAGGTGCATCGTCCTATCCTTCACGTATCTTCAAGGGTATGCGTATGGCAGGACAAACGGGTAACCACCGTGTTAAGGTGCAAAACCTTCAAGTTGTCAAAATTATTGCCGAGAAGAATTTGTTGTTAGTTAAAGGTTCTGTACCGGGACCCAAAGGATCAATATTAAAACTTGAAAGATGGAGTTAAAAATCTATAATGTCAACGGAAGCGAAACCGGTAGAACCATTAACCTTGACGATTCTATCTTCGCTATTGAGCCCAACGATCATGCCATCTATCTTGACTGCAAGCAATATTTGGCAGACAATCGTCAGGGTACGCATAAGAGTAAAGAACGTTCAGAAAATGCTCATAGCACTCGTAAACTGAAACGTCAGAAAGGTACGGGTGGTGCTCGTTCGGGCGACTTGAAAAGCCCAGTTTTCGTGGGTGGTGGTCGCATTTTCGGTCCCAAACCTCGTGATTATCGTTTTAAATTGAACGTAAAGGTTAAGAGACTTGCACGTCGCAGTGCTTTGACCTATAAGGTAAAGGACAATGCCCTTATGGTTGTTGAGAACTTCTCGTTTGATGCCCCTAAAACCAAGCAAATGAAAGAGGTTCTGAAAAACCTTAACCTCTCTGACAAAAAAGCACTTTTTGTACTTGAAAATCAAAATAATTTCGTATTTTTGTCAGCCAGAAACTTGCAAAGAGTTCGCGTGGTAAATGCTTCTCAGTTAAACACTTACGACATTATGAACGCTTCGAGTTTGGTTATTTGTGAAGGGTCAATGGGTGAAATTAACCGAGTTTTGTCCGCAAAACAAGGTTGAATTTTAATACTTTAAGAAAGTTTAACAGATATGAATATATTGGTAAAGCCGCTGATTAGCGAGAAAATGACAAGACTGACAGAAAAGTCTGCCAATCCTGTACAGACTCGTATTCAGCGAAATAAAAATATTAGTGTTGCCCCTGCACAAAATCGTTATGGTTTTATTGTCGACAGACGCGCCAATAAAATCCAAATTAAGAGTGCTGTTGAGCAATTCTATAATGTGAAGGTCGTGGATGTAAACACGATGAATTATTCTGGCAAAGTAAAGTCTCGCTATACTAAGGCTGGTTTTTTGACGGGTAGAACCAATGCTTTTAAGAAAGCTATTGTTACCTTGGCCCATGGTGATGCAATTGATTTCTATGCTGGAGTGTAATAGATTTTTTTATAGCAAAAGTCTGCTGATAAAAGACTAAAAAAAGAAGAAATGGCATTAAAAAAGATTAAACCAACAACACCTGGTCAGCGTCACAAGTTGATTGTTTCCAACGATGACATTACCGCTTCTAAGCCTGAGAAATCGTTGGTGTTTGGAGTGAGAAAAAGTGGAGGACGTAACAACCAAGGTAAGATGACTATGCGCTACATTGGCGGTGGTCATAAAAAATTGTATCGTTTTGTAGACTTTAAGAGAAATAAGGACGGCGTGCCTGCTGTGGTGAAAACGATAGAATATGACCCTAACCGCAGTTCTCGTATTGCCTTGATATCCTATGCTGATGGTGAGAAGAGTTATATTCTCTGTCCGCAGGGACTTCAAGTTGGACAGACTGTGATGTCGGGTGCTGGTGTCGCTCCTGAAATTGGAAATACTCTGCTCTTGTCGGAGATACCTTTTGGTACGCTTATTCACAATATTGAGTTGCGCCCAGGGCAAGGTGCTAAGATGGTACGTTCAGCTGGCGCATATGCTCAACTGATGTCTCGTGATGATAAATATGCTATCATCAAAATGCCGAGCGGCGAGATGCGAATGGTTCTCCAAGCATGTCGTGCAACCGTCGGTGTGGTTAGTAACCCTGAACACAACCTTGAGGTTGGTGGTAAGGCTGGCCGTAGTAGATGGCTCGGTCGACGTCCGCGAAACCGTGGTGTTGTCATGAATCCGGTTGATCACCCCATGGGCGGTGGTGAAGGTCGTCAAACGGGTGGTCATCCACGTTCTCGTAAGGGTATTCCTGCGAAGGGCTACAAGACACGCGCTCCAAAGAAGCAGTCGAGTAAGTATATCGTCGAAAGAAGAAAGAAGTAACTCTGTAAAATGAAGAAGAAATGAGTCGTTCATTAAAGAAAGGTCCATATATTTTCCATAAGTTGGAAAAAAGAGTTATTGAGGCTCAACAATCAAATAAGAAGGTTACAATTAAAACCTGGTCAAGAGCTTCGATGATATCGCCCGATTTTGTTGGTCAAACGATAGCGGTGCATAATGGAAACAAGTTTATCCCTGTTTATGTAACTGAAAACATGGTTGGACATAAGTTGGGTGAGTTTGCTCCGACGCGTATTTTCCGTGGTCATGCCGGGTCAAAAGATAAAGGTAAAAAGTAAATTTCAGTTAGAAAATGGGACGTAGAAAACATAATAGTGCTGAAGCCCGTAAGGAAGCTAACAAGACTTTGTATGTCGCAAAGCTGATGAATAATCCTACCTCTCCCCGTAAGACCCGTTTGGTTGCCGATATGGTTCGCGGTGTCGAGGTCGAAAAGGCTTTAGGTATCTTGCAATATTCCCCAAGGGAATCTGCTCCGAAGATACGTAAACTTCTTCTTTCGGCTATTGCTAATTGGCAGGCTAAAAATGAGGGCGTTAGAATGGAAGATGCCCATCTCTATGTGAAAGAGATTAAGGTTGATGAGGGCAGAACAATGAAGCGTATGCGCACCGCCCCTCAAGGACGTGGCTATAGAATTCGCAAACGTAGCAATCATATAACGATGGTCTTGGGCAGTCGTTTGGATTCGGTTGTTAGTGAAGAAGCAACGGTAAAAGAAGAAACAAAGTAAGTAAACATAAGAAGACTCAACAATGGGACAAAAAACTAACCCAATTGGAAACAGATTAGGAATCATCCGCGGATGGGATTCTAACTGGTTTGGAGGTAGGAGATTTGAGCAGAAGTTGGTTGAGGATGATAAGATTCGTAAGTACCTCAACGCCCGTCTGTCTAAAGCAGGTATATCTAAAATTTATATTGAGAGAACTCTCAAAATGCTCACCGTGACAATCAATTCAGCCCGGCCGGGTTTGATTATTGGCAAGGCTGGTTCTGAGGTTGATAAGTTGAGAGAAGAACTCAAGAAACTCACTGGTAAAGATGTCCAGATTAACATCAGTGAAGTGAAACGTCCAGAGATGGATGCTGTTCTCGTTGCACAAAATATTGCGAAACAGATTGAGGGAAGAATCCAGTATCGTCGTGCTATCAAAAATGCTATTACATCGACTATGCGTTCTGGTGCTGAAGGAATAAAAGTTTCCATAGCTGGGCGTATTGGTGGTGCTGAAATCGCGAGAAGTGAGCATTTCAAAGAGGGTAGAACACCTCTACATACACTTCGTGCTGATATTGACTATGCCAATGCAGAAGCTCATACCACGTACGGAAGAATCGGCATTAAGGTGTGGATTTGCCGTGGTATCGTTTACGGTCGTCCAGAATTGGTTCCTTCTACACTTGGGGGACAACAGAAAGACTTTAGAGGTGGTATGGGCGGTGGCCGCAGACAAGGAGGTGATCGTCGCCGCACCAGCAGGCCATCTGCAAAGTAATTTCTTGAAGTCTGTTTTTAGTGTCGAACAATTAAAAAGAAGAATAAATGCTACAGCCTAAGAAAACAAGATACAGAAAGCAGCAGAAAGGTAAGATCAAAGGTAATGCCTTTCGTGGTCATGAGTTGGCTTTTGGCGCATTTGGTATCAAGTCTCTCGAAACCAGTTTTATAACAGGTCGTCAGATTGAGGCAGCCCGTCAGGCAGTTACTCGTTACATGAAACGTGAGGGTCAGATCTGGATTAGAATATTCCCTGACAAACCCATCACTAAGAAACCTAATGAAGTCCGTATGGGTAAAGGTAAGGGTGCTCCAGAATATTTTGTAGCACGTGTTATGCCTGGTACAATTCTTTTTGAGTGTGAAGGGGTGCCCATGGATGTCGCAAAAGAGGCTCTTCGTTTAGCTGCACAAAAACTTCCCATTTCGACGAAGTTCGTTGTTAAGAGAGATTACATTGAAGAATAAAAGTTATTGGTTGAGTTATGAAAAATGAGATTGTGTTAAAAGAGCTCTCGACTTCCGAGTTGAAAGAAAGGTTGGATAATGAGAAACAACTGTACTTGAAATTAAAGATGAATCATGCAGTTTCTCCTCTCGAAAACCCAAATAAGTTAAAGAATAGTAGAAAGAATATTGCCCGCTGTTTAACAGAACTCCGTCTGCGTGAATTGGCAGAGAATAAATAACATGGCAATTTTGAAATGATTTTCGAAATGGAAAGAAATTTAAGAAAAGAAAGAATCGGAGTAGTAGTGAGCAACAAGATGGATAAGTCTATCCTTATTCTTGTTGAGAGGAAGGTGAAACACCCCAAATATGGTAAATTTGTGAAGAAGTCTTCCAAATTTATGGCTCACGATGAAAAAAATGAGGCCAATATGGGTGATACCGTTCGTATTATGGAGACAAGACCCTTAAGCAAAAATAAATGCTGGAGATTGGTCGAAATAGTCGAAAAGGCTAAATAGTGTTTGTATCTACATAATGTTGAAAGAGAATAAGAAATGATACAGCAAGAGACAAGAATGACGGTTGCAGATAATAGCGGTGCTAAAAGCGCGTTGTGTATACGTGTTTTGGGAGGCACAAAGAAGCGTTATGCAACCATTGGGGATACAATAGTTGTCGCCATAAAAGACGCAATTCCATCGGGGAATGTAAAGAAGGGGAGTGTATCTAAAGCGGTTGTTGTTAGAACGAAGAAAGAAATTCGTAGAAATGATGGTTCTTATATTCGTTTCGACGATAATGCATGTGTTTTATTGACTGCTTCTGATGAGTTGAGGGGAACTCGTATTTTTGGACCGGTTGGACGAGAATTGCGTGAAAAGCAGTTTATGAAGATAGTTTCGCTAGCCCCAGAAGTTCTTTAATCCTAAAAAGTTAGAACAATGAAATTACATGTGAAAAAAGGGGATATGGTGAAAGTCATTGCTGGTGATGACAAAGGTAAGATCGCAAAAGTCTTAAAAGTTTTCCCCGAAACAAACCGCGCCATCGTTGAAGGTGTTAATGTAAATAAGAAACATACAAAACCGAATGCCCGTAACACCCAAGGTGGCATAGTTGAACAGGAGGCATCTATTCATTTGTCGAATCTTATGCTTGTGGTTGACAAGACCCCATCAAGAATAGGAAGAAAGATAGATGAAAAGACAGGAAAGTTGGTGCGTTTTTCAAAAAAAACAGGAGAGGAGGTTAGATAATGGCTTATATTCCCGCGTTAAAAGAAAAATATAAGAAAGAAATAGTCGATTCTTTGATGAAGGAATATGGCTATAAGACAGTTATGCAATGTCCACGCCTCCTTAAAATCACGCTGAATCAGGGTTTAGGTAAGGCTGCAATTGCTGATAAAAAAGTAATTGATAAAGGTATCGAAGAAATGACGGCGATAGCAGGTCAGAGAGCTGTTGCTACCAAGTCTCGTAAAGATATTTCAAATTTCAAGTTGCGTAGAGGTATGCCAATAGGCGTGCGTGTGACTTTGAGGGGGGAGCGCATGTATGAATTTTTGGAAAGGTTAGTTACGGCTTCTATACCGAGAATAAGAGATTTTAGAGGTATCAATGATAAGGGATTTGATGGAAAGGGCAATTATACTTTTGGAATTGCCGAACAGATAATTTTCCCTGAAATCGATATTGATAAGATTGATAGAATTCAGGGTATGGACATCACCTTTGTTACTTCGGCTCATACAGACAAGGAGGCAATGTCTTTGCTCAAAGAGTTTGGGTTGCCTTTTAAGAATCAACAAAAATAATTTAAATAATGGCAAAAGAATCAATAAAGGCAAGGGAGCGCAAAAGAGCTCAAATGGTTCAGAAGTATGCTGCCAAGCGAGCTGCTTTGAAAGAGATTGTCAGAACGGGTGAGCCTGAAGATGTTGAAAAAGCAATAGTAGCCCTTCAAAAATTACCGAAGAATGCTTGCCCGATCAGAAAACATAATCGTTGTCAGTTGACAGGTCGCCCTAAAGGATATATGCGTCAGTTTGGTATATCAAGAATTAATTTTAGGGAGATGGCTGTTGCTGGCTTAATTCCTGGTGTAAAGAAAGCAAGTTGGTAAGAGATAATAGATTTGCAAGTTGGAATTAACCAATACTACAAAACTTAATAAATAATGGTAACAGATCCTATAGCAGATTATTTGACACGGATGAGGAACGCTATTTCAGCAAAACACCGTGTTGTGGAAGTACCTGGTTCAAAGTTGAAGAGGGAAATTACTAAGATTCTCTTTGAAAAAGGGTATATTCTGAATTATAAGTTTGAAAATGACGGTCAATCGAATCAAAAGATTAAGATTGCATTAAAGTACCATCCCGTAACGAAACAGTCGGCGATTTCTGACTTGAAGAGGATTTCGAGTCCAGGTTTGCGTAAGTATGTTTCTGTTGATGAGTTGCCTCGAGTACTCAATGGTCTCGGTATTGCAATTGTGTCAACATCCAAAGGGTTGATGACAGATAAAGAAGCTCGTACTTTGAATGTGGGTGGCGAGGTTCTATGTTATGTAAGTTAAGAAAGGAGAATAACAGTATGTCAAGAATAGGAAAGTTACCTATACATATCCCTCAGAATGTTGATGTTAAGGTCAATGGAGAGGAATTAGTCGTCAAGGGACCTCTTGGGGAAATGAAGCAGGTGGTGAATCCGATGATTAAAGTGTCGGTAGAAGAAGGGAAAATAGTTTTCTCGCGTCCTAATGATGAAAAAGAGACGAAGGCTATGCACGGGCTATATAGGGCTTTAACTGCTAATATGGTAAAAGGCGTTAGTGAAGGCTTTAAGACAGTGCAGGAGGTTATTGGAGTTGGTTATAAGGTACAGGCTACGGGAAATGTACTGGAAATGGATTTGGGCTATTCTCATAAAGTCTTTCTCGAATTGGCTCCTGAAATTAAGGTAGAGACGGTGACGGAGAAAGGAAAGAATCCAATTATCACTATGACTTGCTGTGATAAGCAGATTCTTGGCCAAGCAGCTGCAAAAATCAGATCTCTGCGGAGGCCAGAGCCTTACAAGGGTAAAGGTATAAGATTCCAGGGTGAAGAGATTAGAAGAAAGGCTGGTAAAGCTGCTGCTAAATAATAAATCATTAGGAAAGTTTTAGAGGAGTATTTTTATGCCTACAAAAAAAGATATAAGAAGAAATAAAATTAAACTTCATATTAGACACAAGGTAAGTGGAACTTCGTCAATGCCACGATTGAGTGTCTTTAGAAGTAATAAAGAGATTTATGCACAAGTGATAGACGATGTTAACGGTGTCACTTTAACTGCAGCCTCTTCAAAAGAAAAAGACTTTGAAAAGGTCGGTACAAAGAGTGAGGTGGCAACGAAGGTCGGAAGACTTGTTGCCGAAAGGGCACTCTCCGCAGGTATAAATACTGTTGTTTTTGATAGAAATGGCTATTTGTATCATGGAAGAGTTAAGTGTTTGGCAGAAGGTGCACGTGAAGGTGGTTTAAAATTTTGATAAGAGATGGCAGAAATAAATGTTAAGAAAGTAAAATCAAGCGAGATTGAATTTAAGGATCGTTTGGTTGCGATAAACAGAGTGACAAAAGTCACTAAAGGAGGTAGGACGTTCACCTTTGCTGCTATTGTTGTGATTGGCAACGAGAATGGGGTTGTCGGATATGGCCTTGGAAAAGCAAAAGAAGTTCAGGCTGCGGTACAGAAGGGTGTGGATGACGCAAAGAAAAACCTCTATAGAGTTCCTGTGTTGAAAGGAACTATTCCTCATGAGCAATGTGGCAAATATAGTGGTGCGAAGGTCTTTTTGAAACCTGCAGCTCCCGGTACAGGTGTCATAGCCGGAGGTGCCATGCGCGCTGTCTTGGAAAGTGTTGGCGTGAAGGATGTTCTTGCGAAGTGCAAAGGTTCTTCAAACCCTCATAGTGTTGTTAAAGCAACCATAAATGCTCTTTTACAAATGAAAGATCCCTATATGGTATCACAGTTGAGGGGTATTAGTTTGGATAAAGTTTTCAACGGCTAAAAAAGGATTTGTTATGACAGAAAAGAAGTTGAGAATTAAACAAGTTCGAAGCATTATTGGTCGTCCTGCAGTTCAGAAAAGAACCATGGAAGCATTGGGCTTGCGTCGCATCAATAGTACACGTGAGATTGTTGCTACACCACAAATAATTGGTATGGTAGAAAGTGTTAAGCACCTTCTATCTGTTGAGGAAATTTAAAAGAGGAAATTTGCTATGAACTTAAATAGTCTTAAACCCGCAGAAGGGTCTGTAAAGCATTCAAAACGAGTGGGCCGTGGTACAGGTTCGGGAAAAGGTGGTACGTCGACCCGTGGTAATAAGGGAGCAAAAGCCCGTTCTGGTTATCATCAGAAAGTCGGTTTTGAGGGAGGTCAGATGCCTTTGTATCGTAGGGTTCCTAAATTCGGTTTTAGAAATTTGAACCGCGTTGAGTACGTTGGTATAAATCTGGATACGTTGGAAGAACTTTCCACGGCAAAGAGTATTACAGAGTTTACTCTTGATGTATTGAAAGACAATGGTCTTGTGTCGGGAAATAAACTTGTGAAAATACTTGGTCGTGGAGAGATAAATAAGTCCATTAAAGTTAGTGCCCATTCGTTCTCTTCCTCTGCAAAGAAAGCTATTGAAGAAAAGGGGGGAAGTGCTATAGTTATTGACTAAAACAGAAAATCTTAATGAAGCGTTTAGTTCAGACACTGAAAAATATTTGGTCGATAGAAGACTTACGTAAGAGAATACTATATACTATTGGGTTAGTATTAATTTATAGAATAGGGTCGTACATTGCTTTGCCCGGTGTGGATCCCACGAAGTTGTCAGACCTTCAAACTCAAGGTAGCGAGGGTCTGATGGGTCTTCTCAACATGTTTTCGGGAGGAGCTTTCTCTAACGCTTCTATTTTCGCTCTTGGAATAATGCCATATATCACTGCATCAATTATAATTCAGTTGCTGGTGATGGTTATCCCTTATTTCCAAAAGATGCAGAGAGAGGGAGAAAGTGGACGTCGGAAGATGAATCAAATCACCCGCTGGCTTACAGTTATAGTGACAGTCGCCCAGGCTCCTGCATATATCCAAAACATGAAATTCCAGTTGAGGGAATCACCTACTGCCATATATCCGTTTGATGGTAGTGAACCTACAGTTTTCTTTTGGGTGACAAGTATCATCATTCTTGTTTGTGGAACCCTTTTCGTTATGTGGTTAGGAGAAAGAATTACAGAGAAGGGGGTCGGTAATGGTATTTCTCTACTTATCATGGTTGGTATAATCGCCCGCCTCCCGTTTGCCTTATTTGCAGAGTTTGGATCTCGTTTGACAGGAAATGGTGGCTTGGTAATGTTCGTTTTGGAGTTAGTCATATTGTTGGCAGTTATATTGTTGGTGATTCTTCTTGTTCAAGGGACGAGAAGAATTCCTGTGCAATATGCAAAACGTATAGTCGGCAACAAGCAATACGGTGGCGTACGCCAGTTTATTCCAATAAAGGTTAATGCTGCGGGCGTCATGCCAATTATTTTTGCCCAAGCTATAATGTTTCTCCCGATAACGATAATGGGATTCTCGAACGAAGGCGTTTCTTCTTTCTGGAGTGCATTTGCGGATTACAATGGTTTTTGGTACAATTTAGTTTTTGCAGTGCTTGTGATACTCTTCACATTCTTTTACACAGCTATTGCTATCAATCCCAATCAGATGGCTGATGATATGAAAAAGAATGGCGGTTTTATCCCTGGAGTAAAGCCAGGTAAGAAGACTGCCGAGTATCTTGAAGGAATACTTTCCAAGATTACATTACCAGGATCAATATTTTTGGCCATTGTCGCCATCCTACCTGCAATAATCAGATTATTTGGTGTAAATACTCAATTTGCACAGTTCTATGGTGGAACGTCCTTATTAATACTTGTGGGTGTCATTTTAGATACTTTGCAGCAAATAGAGAGCCATTTGTTGATGAGGCATTATGATGGTCTGACGAAGACCGGGCGTATAAAAGGTCGCACCTCAATGTCGGTACAAGCCTAATTTTGATTTGATGATTGTACTGAAGACAAAGGAGGAGATTGAATTTATCAGAGAGTCTGCTAAACTCTTGAGTAGGACTTTGGCAGAGGTGGGTAAACATATTCGACCAGGTGTTACAACTAGATTTTTAGATAGCATTGGTGAACAGTTTATCCGTGATAATGGTGGCATACCTTTGTGTAAGGGATATGAAGGTTTTCCTTCGGCTTTTTGTACCTCTGTTAATGATGTTGTCGTTCATGGTATTCCGAATGATGATTTTTTGAAGGAGGGAGATAACGTAACACTGGATTGTGTGATCGATTTGAACGGCTATGTATCAGATTCAGCCTATACCTTTGTTGTGGGTTGCGTGAACGAGTCAGTGCAAAGATTGCTCAAGGTAACCAAAGAGGCTTTGTTCATTGGACTGGATCAGTGCAAGGCAGGTAATAGAGTCGGCGACATCAGTCAAGTTATACAGATGCACTGTGAGAAGAATGGCTATTCTGTTGTCAGAGAGTTATGCGGACATGGAGTAGGATTTAAGATGCACGAATCTCCTAACGTACCAAACTTTGGAGTACGAGGAACAGGACCCTTGTTGAAAGAGGGAATGGTTATTGCTGTCGAACCGATGGTGTGTATGGGATCGAAGAACATAAAAATCTCCGATGCTGATGGTTGGACCTGTCGTACAAAGGATGGAAAGCCAGCCGCACATTTTGAGCATACGGTCGCTATAACGGAGAATGGTCCAGATATTCTAACGACTTTTGATTTTATCGAGAACGAGAATAACGAAACATTATAATGGCAAAACAGGCTGCGATACAGTTGGACGGTACGGTTGTAGAATCATTGGGCAATGCAATGTTCCGTGTAGAGCTTGAGAATGAGCATCAGATAATTGCTCACATATCGGGAAAGATGAGAATGCACTATATTAAGATTCTTCCCGGGGATAAAGTACAAATCGAAATGTCTCCGTATGATTTGACCAAAGGTCGAATCACATATAGGTATAAGTAAACACGTAGAATGGTTAATAATTACAAAGATGAAAGTTAGAGTTTCTGTAAAAAAGAGATCGCCAGAATGTAAAGTCGTTCGTAGACATGGGGTGGTCTATGTAATCAACAAGAAAAACCCAAAATTCAAACAGAGACAGGGTTGAAAAATCAAAACAACTAAAGATTTTTTATGGCACGTATTGCAGGTATCGATTTACCCAAGAACAAGAGAGGTGAGATTGGATTGACCTATATTTATGGTATAGGTAGAAGCACAGCTAAAGAAATTCTTGCAAAAGCAGGGATTGACGAAGGCAAGAAGGTTCAAGATTGGACTGACGATGAGCAGAATACCCTTCGTAATATTATCAACGATGAGTATAAAGTGGAAGGTGCTTTGCGTTCAGAGGTTCAGATGAACATTAAGAGACTCATGGATATTGGATGTTATCGTGGCATCCGTCACCGTTTAGGCCTTCCTCTTCGTGGACAAAGTACCAAGAATAACGCTCGCACTCGTAAGGGTAAGAAGAAAACGATAGCTAATAAGAAGAAAGCTACCAAATAAATAAGAATTAAAAGAAAAGGTTGCGGAGTAGATGTTGAGTTAGAAGCAGCCTAATGTAGAATCAAGCAAGTAAAAATAAAATGGCAAAAACTTCAAAACCGACAAAGAAAAGAGTCGTAAAAGTTGAACCTCAAGGAAGAGCATGTATTTTTGCTTCTTTCAACAATGTCATTATTTCATTGACAAATAATGCCGGACAAGTGATTTCTTGGTCGTCAGCTGGAAAAATGGGCTTCCGCGGATCGAAGAAAAACACTCCGTATGCAGCACAAATGGCAGCGGAAGATTGCGGTAAAGTTGCTTATGATTTGGGCCTAAGAAAAGTAAAAGTCTTTGTTAAAGGACCTGGTCAAGGACGAGAATCTGCAATAAGGGCTATCAATACTTGTGGTATTGAGGTGACGGAGATTACTGACATCACACCTTTACCACATAATGGTTGCCGTCCCCCCAAACGTCGTCGTGTGTAATTATTAACCCAGAAACAAAAAAACAATGGCAAGATATACTGGACCTAAAACAAAGATAGCAAGAAAGTTCCACGAGCCTATTTATGGCCCGGATAAGAACTACGAGAAGAAACCGTATGCTCCTGGTATGCATGGGCAAAATCGTCGTCGTAGTAAGACCTCAGAATATGGTATTCAGTTGCAAGAAAAACAAAAGGCAAAGTACACCTACGGTATACTTGAACGTCAGTTCAGAAAGCTCTATGCTGAGGCTTCACGTCGTGGCGGCGTGACCGGTGAAGAGTTGATGAAACTCATTGAGGCTCGTCTGGACAATGTTGTCTACCGTCTTGGTATGGCCCGTAGCCGTGCACAGGCACGTCAATTGGTGTCTCACTGCCATATTTCAGTTAATGGCAATGTAGTCAATATCCCGTCGTACTCGTTGAGAGAGGGTGATGTGGTATCCGTCAGAGAACGTAGCAAATCGCTTGAGGTGATTACCGATGCTTTGGCATCGCGTGCAAACAACTATCCCTGGCTTGAGTGGGATGGCAACAGTATGAGTGGCAAGTTTGTAAACTATCCTCAGCGCAGCGATATTCCTGAAACTATAAATGAGCAGTTGATAGTTGATCTTTACTCGAAGTAATGATTGATGATTAATTGTTAAGTAGTGGACGGAAAATAAATCTAACAAAAAAATAACAATGGCAATATTATCATTCCAGAAACCCGACATGGTGGTCATGTTAGAGGCTAATGAACAGCACGGAGTCTTTGAATTCCGTCCGTTGGAGCCTGGATATGGCATCACCATCGGGAATGCGTTGCGTCGGGTACTTCTGTCCTCTCTTGAGGGATATGCTATCACATCGGTACAGATAGATGGAGTTGATCATGAGTTCGCGTCGCTTGATGGTGTGGTGGAGGATATGACCGATATCATACTTCGATTGAAACAGGTACGTTTTAGGCGCCAACTCGAAGACACCACTCATGAAAAACTCTCATTTGTAATAAAAGGTCAGACAACGTTCAAGGCCGGCGATTTGAACAACTATTTGAACGGTTTTCAAGTGCTCAATCCCGAATTGGAGATTTGTCATATGGAGTCGTCGGTTGAATTGCACATCAACATGACTATTGATAAAGGTAGAGGTTATGTTCCCGCTGAGGAAAATAAACGTCCGACCGATGTTATTGGAGTCATAGCGATAGATTCGATACACACACCTATCAAGAACGTGAAATACTCTGTGGACGATTATCGTGTGGAACAGAGAACCGACTACGAGAAGTTGACCATAGAGATAGAAACCGATGGGTCTATCCATCCGAAAGAGGCACTTAAAGAGGCTGCAACCATATTGATTCAGCATTTTATGCTCTTCTCGGATGAGAGGATAACCCTTGAGGTTGAGACAAAACCGGCACAGGAAGAGTTTGACGAAAGTACGGCACACATCCGCCAACTGCTGAAGACTAAGCTTGTTGATTTAGACTTGTCTGTTCGTGCTCTCAATTGCTTGAAAGCAGCTGAGGTTGACACACTTGGTGAGTTGGTGGCTTTCAACAAGGCTGATTTATTGAAGTTCCGCAATTTTGGTAAGAAGTCGCTCACTGAGTTGGAGAATCTTGTGGCTTCAAAGAACCTGGAATTCGGGATGAATGTTGCCAAGTATAAATTAGATAAAGAATAAGAAAAGATATGAGACACGGTTGCAAAGTAAATCATTTGTCAAGAACCCATGCCCACCGATTGGCTATGCTGTCAAACATGGCTTCGTCGCTGATAATCCATAAACGTATAGAGACCACGGTGGCTAAAGCTAAAGCGTTGCGAGTGTATGTAGAGCCTCTTATAAATCGTTCAAAGAACGATACCACACACAATCGTCGTATAGTGTTCAGTTACCTGCACAACAAAGAGGCTGTCAACGAGCTCTTCCGTGAGGTGTCGCAGAAAGTTGCCACACGTCCTGGTGGATACACGCGTATTTTGAAAACTGGAATACGTCATGGAGATAACTCAGAAATGGCAATTATAGAACTTGTAGACTACAACGAAAACATGCTTAAGGAAGCTGCAGTCAAGAAAACCAAGACCACACGTCGTTCGCGTGGTAAGAAAGCTGAGACGGTAGCACCAGAAGCCACTGTAGAACCAGTTGCTGAAGAGGCAAAAGCTGAATAGTTCTGAAGAAAGTTGATTAATGGGAGCGATCAATGCTTAACGCATTGGTCGCTCCCATTTTTTTGACAATTCTCGCAGAGTATATCACTGATGTAAATATGTCACCTATTAAAATGTGAGGATAAACGTTTGCTTTTGGGGGCTACAATTACGGAACACAAAGGCATCATTCGTGTATACATCAATTGTATAACCTTCTCGCTCGCCGACATGCGCAGCATGCACATGGCAGCCAAAGCCGCCATAAAAAAAACTCTCCATATCAATAATAAGAATAATTAAATCCGAACCAACGCGACGCCTTAACATACACGTTGCCAAAATTAGGGTAATCAAGCCCCCCGAGTACTGGATTGGGAAATTTTATCCTCGGATGATTCATCTGCGACATATAGCGCTGCAATATGTGCGTAAAACTTATTACTTTCTCAAACTATATTGTCTTTAGCAAAATCTCATGAAAAAAACTCCTCCTGTGGAGATACATTGGGTAGATGAAAAGCATAAACTCTCCGCGAAAAGTTGACTAAAGCCCTCCCAGAAGTGGGAGGAAAGGAGTTCCAAACATTAATAAATTACCGCTATCCACAGATCGTAGAGTGGTCTATCTCAAACTCATCTCAGAATGAGAGGTGTCCCAAACATTAATAAAATACCGCTATCAACAGACCATAGAGTGCTCTATCTCAAACCATCTCAGAATGGGAGGAGTACTAAACATTAACAAATTATCAATATTCACATATCACAGAATAGCCCCCCCCACACAAGGAGGGAGTGCGGATGATTATGTCAAACAATTGTTTTTAGTCGACTATAGATGGTTAGCGTGTTAGTACCACTTTCTGGGTGTATTGATTGTTGATGCGAACTATGTAGATGCCACTTGGCAATTTGGTGGAGTGTGAGTGCCCTGTTGTAGTGAATGAGCTTATGTGTCGCCCCATTATGTCGTAAACATCAACGTGGAGGCTATTTAGGCTATTAGACTGAATTATTATACGTCCATCGGAAACGGAGATGTGTATGTCAGATGAGGTAATCTCGTCTATACTGCTATTGCCGTTTTCTGCAAAGAAGGCTGAGAAAGTGGTGTCGCCCGTAACCGTCACCACGCGCGGGTTGTCCGTGTTGCCGTCCTGCCAGTGCACAAAGTGGTAGCCTGCGTTGGCATTGGCAGTCAGGGTTGCAACAGATCCCTCGACATAGCTGCCGCCACCACTCACCGTGCCCATCGTTGCATTGGCGCTCTGTGCTGTGACGGTATATGTGCCGACACCTATATAGTTTGTGAACTCGCACCATCCGTAGGCCACCTGATAAAGGCTCACCGATGCGGTGGGAACATAAATGGGTATGGCGCGATAGATATCGTCGAAAGCATTGACCTCGGCCACCGTGGGCGGCATGGCAGCAGAACATGTCATTTGCATAAGATGGTCGCATCCTGCAAAGGCATATTCCGCTATGGAGCTTACGCCACTGCCAATAGAAATGTCAGTCAAGCCACGACAGTTTTGGAAAGCGCTGCTTCCGATATTGGTGACTGAGTTGGGGATGGTGATGGATGTCAGGCCGCTGCAGCCTCTGAAGGCATAGCTTGGAATATTTGTTACATTATCACCGATAGTCAGTGTTGCAAGGTTTGTACAACCTTCAAATACAGGGGCGGACGCTGATCCCATATAGGTGCAGTTTGTAGCATTGAACACGACCGAGGTAAGGTCGCTGCAGCCTCTGAAGGCAAGTTCTCCGATGCTGGTGACCGAGTTGGGGATGGTGACAGAGGTCATGCCGCTGCAGCCAGAGAAGGCATATCTTCCGATACTGGTGACCGAGTTGGGGATGGTGACAGAGGTCAGGCCGCTGCAGTCTCCGAAGGCAAGTTCTCCGATGCTGGTGACTGAGTTGGGGATGGTGACCGAGGTCAGGCCGCTGCAGTATTCGAATGCGTGGTCTGGAATATTTGTTACATTATCACCGATAGTCAGTGTTACAAGGTTTGTACAGCCTACAAATACAGGGTCGCCTGTTCCCGTATAGGTGCAGTTTGTAGCATTGAACACGACCGACGTCAGGCCGCTGCAGCGTCTGAAGGCAAATTCTTCGATGCTGCTGACCGAGTTGGGGATGGTGACGGAGGTCAGTCCGCTACAGCCATCGAAGGCACTATTCCCGATGCGGATGACGTTGTATGAAAAGCCATTATACGAAACACTATCCGGTATGATCAATGCTCCGCTGCATGACAATCCATGGCCTGTCAAGGACACAGTACCAGATCCGTTCACGGTATAGATCAGAGGAATACCGTTGGTGGCTGTATCGGTGAAAGACTGTGCATTCACATTTGCCACGACACAGGCAAAGATTGCAATAAATGCAACTGAAGCTTTTAATGATTTCTTCATCTTTTATAAGGTTTTTAATTATGCCTACTCTTTTAAGGATTTCGGCATTCTACTATTACTTATTACGTTGTCGTGAAAACTATTGATTCTTGCACAATTTGTTTATCGTGTCATTCTGTGCATTTATCACCTCTATTAGTTTATCTGTCACCTTATCGCACATTTGGATTATTCTATACAATAATATGACACATTGGGAGAGTGGATTGACTTGTCTCGACATCTCTTCATTTGAAGTAGAAGAAAGTATGATTGGCTCATTTACCATAACGAACCTGTTTAACGATTGCTCTTCGGCAGAAAGCTCTGCTTCATACTGTTTGTATAATTCTGCAATAGATAATAATACAGGCTTGCGCGGCTTGTTGTTTTCGCCAGAAGTCACATATGCTTTCACTAAATCATACAAAGAACCTGTCGTACATTTGGTGGCATCAATTCTCTTTTGACAACACTGAACAAGCATATCAATATCTTGTTTTTTGATAGGTTTATTCTCCATAAGAACTTTAGCCTCCTTTTCAATGTCACCATTAATCTCCCTAATACATTTGTGTTGTTCGCTTCCATATTTATAATTTTTCATCACCGCTCTGAGTTCCCAGTTTACGGCAAATAAAAAAAGCATAGAACTCGTGTTGCTTCAGTTCTACGACTATTAGGCATCGCCAAACGCCTTCCCTAAGTAAAACCTTTTTGAACCTTATCCTATGCCCTCAATATGCTGACGGCATAGGGATGACTTCCGAATACCACATATTGACAAGCAAAAGGCATCAGTATCATAGTCCTTAGGTTAAAATTTGGCGAACTTTAATAGTCGGACCTATACAAATGCTTTTTCTCGCATCTCGACATCACGCGCGTCGATTTTCGGGTGCAAATATACGCATTATTTTCGATGCCGATGCCCAAAAAGATAAGGCTCAAAGGTAAATATGAGAAAACAGTGGATTGACAACAACAAAAAACTTTGCTAAAGTTTGCTAAAATATCGTCATTCAGGCCAATAATACGCAAACAAATTCTATTTTTACACAGAGGTAAAACTTATAAAACATATATATATATCAAAACCAGTTGCATGAGTACTCAAACAGACATAAAAACAGTCGCTAATGGCAAGACCAGATTAGGCAATATTGGCACCTATACGAAATGCAGATTGACAGGCAAGAAGGTTTGCAGACCGACTATGAAACCAATCACACGAAAACTAAAGGAATGCATCGAGGGAAAACACCAGTCCTGTTAGTTCACAAAGTCATTCTTCACCCTCTGGACTGTCGAGATACCCTTGCCAGTCAGCTTGGCCGTGTTCCTGACGGAGTAGCCCCGTTTTAGTAGGACGATTACATCACGGTATTCTTCCTTCTTTGTCTCATCGCTCTTGACGGAACCGGCCTTTCTCCCTACACGGCCGCCCTTGGCTTTGTAGTTGGCGAGTCCTGAATTGAGACGGAATCTGATATTCTCCCGTTCCATCTCGGCACAGGTGCCCAGAGTGGCAATGAGTATCGGAGTGAACATGCCTAATCTGCCGCTCTCGTCAAGCAGGGTCATCTGCTCTTTCTGGAAATAGACGTTGATGCCGCAGTCCATCAGGTCTTTCACTGTAGAAAGCACATCGAACGTTTTCGATAAGCCGAATGCAGAGGGCAAATCACGAAGTGTTTGCACTTTGCTGAGGCGAGAAAACGTGGGTGCGAAGAACTCAAGGTGTTTCTTCCCAGGCGACTCAACTCTGAAACGAGCAGCATCCCGATATGCCGGCTTTTGCAGTAGTCCAGGCATTCCGTCAATATGGGGCGCTCGGCGTTCTTCTTGGCACCGGAGACATGCTCTTCATACACCTTTTCGGGGGTGAGCCCCATTCGGGAGGAGAACGCCGTGATGTCCGACACTTGACGTTCTGTGTTCTGCCTGTCGCCGATGGAAGAGACCCTGGCGTAAATCACAGTTGTATTGTTGTTTTCTGCATCCATTTTATCCTTTGCTTTTTTTGAACACGCTTTTTCAACGTATTCAGGTATTCCTGCAAGGTTTTTTGAACACGCCTGTTTTTTGAACGCTGTCGTTGAGGTTGGCATCTCCATTTCTAATGTCGTTTTATGGTTACATCATAATATAGCAGCAAACATGGAGAATTCAAGGTATTAGCAAAGTTTAGCAAGAAAAAATCGCACATACATGGGAGTGTGTGCGATACAAATTCAATTTTCAAAAATCCAAGTGTTTTTCCTGTCTGTTGCATTGAACGGTTTATGCGAAGAAAACGCCGGCGCCATATAATGGTACGTTGGTCATCCTCTCCTGCTCCCTATACGGACTCATGGAGAAGCGTATGCCGTGCATTTCGTCGTGCTGTTGCAGAAAGGTGCTGAGTGACTTTGATTTCAGGTTTTCCTCAGCCTTGACCTCTATCGGTACAATCCTTGAACCATTCTGGATGATGAAATCAATCTCCAATGGGCTGTTTTCTTTGCTATAGTAGAATATGGATTGCTCGCGGCTCGCTGCAAGATGGGAACAGACGAAGTTCTCGGTAAACATACCCTTGCCTTCTTTCATATTGTTGGGAAGAATCAAAGTGGCTGGGGATATCTCCGCCATCGCCCCGAGTAGGCCAACATCTAACAGATAGAGCTTGAAGGCGGACAAGTCTTCATATATCTTCAACGGCATTTGGGGATTGCTCACTCTCCCTACCTTGATGATCAACCCTGCATCGATGAGCCACTGGATTGCCACTTCAAACTCTTTCGCCCTGCCTCCTTTTTTTGCCACACCGTAAATGAACTTTTTATTCTCCTTCGACAGTTGGGACGGCATAGAGTTCCAAACCATTGCTATACGTTTCGCTTCATCAGATGTGGTGTGTTTGGCAATGTCGTTGCGGTATGCGAGCAATATCTTGTTTTGGATTTTCCTTATCGTGTTTGGATCGTTTGTTTTCAGATACGCCTTGACCACTTCAGGCATACCTCCGACCAGATAGTACTCTCGCAGCATCTGAACGAGTGTCTGGTGCAGGCTTGTCAAAACAGACCAGTCTTTTTTCCGAAGCTGTTCTACCATCAAATCTTTGCCCCTGGCAATCAAGAACTCGTCAAAAGTCATGGGGAACATCCTTATAATATCGACTTTCCCGACTGGGAACGACTCTCCATGACGCAGGGTGATGCCAAGCAGCGAGCCTGCAACGCATACGTGATACTCCGGTGCGTTTTCGCAGAAGTATTTCAACGATGCCAAACCTCTTGGCAGTTCTTGGATTTCATCAAGAATAATAAGCGTCTCACCCGGGACTACAGGCACTCCCGTGATGGCCGCAATTGCCAACAGGACTCTATCCATATTGAAGTTCTGCACGAATAGCCCCGAGACTTGGTCGTTGTCGTCGCAGTTGATATATGCGACATGCTTGTAATGCTGTTTTCCAAACGCAAGCAGGCTATAAGTTTTACCGACCTGCCTGGCCCCAAGCAGAATAAGCGGCTTTCTTTCGTTGGAGCTTTTCCATTCAACAAGCTGGTTTATAACGTTTCTATACATCTTGTCATGCTTTTTCTTGAAATGTAAATATACAAAAAAAAGAACGAACGGCAATCGTAATGGAACAGAAAGATGAACGAATAATCCTTGGAGTGTTACATTTTCATGAATATGTGGTGTCGTAAAAAAATCGTCGTACATGCGTATCCACACATATGCGATTGGTTTATATGGAAGATTGAGGCCGTTCGGATGATCAGGTCAGGCGCGTTATCTCCAGCAGCCACAAAACCTCATTGTCTCTCATAATCTTCGGGGTTATTGTCTGTCCGACATCCATCTTTTCGACTTGCATATAGGCTGTCTTGCCGTTGGGTCTGGTGGCAGGGGCGCCCATCATCATCAGTTCCACAAACATCTCTTTCTGGGTACGCTTGTTTATGGAGGTCTCGCCGTTTATGTCTGTTGCTGAAAACAGAAAAGTCTTCATATTGCTATGATTATTTGTTGTATTGTCGTCATAGTCCAGCAGTGCGTTTTCATCGAAGTTGTCTATAAGGTTCCTTGCCTCGGAAAGCATATGGTTGATGGTGACAACCGCAGCGGTATAGAGCACCAGTGTTTCGGCGGTCAGACTCTATCTGGCAATGTCAATATAGTCATAGACCGTCGACAACAGCCACGAGGTATCCGCCACGGCGATACGTGTGTCCTGTATGAACGATTCGCAGGATAGCGCCACGTCGCGGATGAACGGCAATTCACCAAAGCTATTGAGCAGGCTATTTGTGGTTCTTCTCTGCATCAGGCCATGAGTACGCCCTGGAGTAAAGCCGTTTTGGTCGAATCTTCCTTTCACTCTTTCCACACAATCGTGAAGCAGGTAATGGACCGGGCACAAGACGGTCTGTATCTTCGCGTGTTCCAAAACCAAGGCTGGTGTCCGGTTGCTGTCATCCATCGGATACTTCATGTCGTGCAACACCAGTGAAATCTGTATCAGGGACAGGAGCGCCCCTAACGGCACGGCGGAATGACAAGCGTCATCAAGCATCTTTAAACATATCTCCACATTTGAAGAGTCGGTCTTTGCTTTCAAATCCAGCCTTGCGGCGACATCCTGTATTACATTGTCCGTCATCAATTCGATTCTGGAGTTGAGGACTTCACGCAGCCGGTGACTGCCGGTTGCAATCATACGGGAAAACTCTTCCCTTGTCACATTGTCTTCCATATTGTTTAATTTGTCAGATGTTTTTCTATGCCAAAATTTTGAATTTCTGACAAGTTGTGACTATATTAGGTTTCCGTTTTTTCTATATTAGGTATATCACAATAGAATGGGAATAACAAAACCGTATTGCTCCCCACGGAAACCAAGTCTATATGTATTATATACAATGGCACTTGGTTTCCGCATAATAGAATTGACAACGCGACAAGAACCAAATGTGTCTACAGCAACACATCGTTCTTTCTCTGCGTTTTAGCAAATATTTCCCAACTAATGTTTCTCTATGCTTTTAGTTTACAAAAACATATGACATTTACCAATATGTACTTGGTACTACAAGACTTGTGCAACCACAGAAAGTTCCGGTTAAACTAAAAGCCTCAACGCTGCTGGAGATGTTGACATCAACCAGGTTTGTGCACCCTTCAAATGCAGCGGCAAGCCGCTTAACCTCAGACGCCGTGTCGTGCCACACCAGGCTATCGGGGATGGTGAACGAACCTGCGGGTGGCGGAAGAATGCTGTAAATAGTGGCTGAGGTGCTGTCGGGATAGATATACCAGTGTATGGTGTCGCCGTTAGGGGTGATGCTTTGCAGTAGTAGTGCGTTGGCCATTGCGCCGACAAGCAGCATTGTGCCTACCAAAAGGGTAAGTTTTTTCTTCATAGTCATAATGTTTTCGTGTTTCATTGTTTTTTTCGACCACCTAACGTGGGGGGGGGATGATATTGCGCTGGCACAATTTTTTTTACTGGCGTTGGTGGCATGAGCATAGTCGTGAGATTAGGGATATGTGGGGATCAAGTAGGGATCAACTAAGGATCAACTAAGTATCAAGTAGGTACTTTAAGGGTTATTAACATATCCAATGCCCTATGGTAATCGCTTTTTGACCCTTACTTGATACCTCCCTGATACTTAGTTGATACTTGCGTGATACATGGTTGTGATGTTTGTGGCGAGGCGTAAAAAATATTTGTATGGGTGGCTTTTGTTGTGTAACTTTGCCCGTTTTGTGTGAAAAGTAACATTTAGTATAAACCAAAAAAACAAAAAGTTATGGGTCAGATTATAGGAGTCAGGGGCCGTCAGATTCTCGACAGTCGCGGCAATCCCACCGTTGAAGTCGATGTGTATACCGATCAAGGGGCAATGGGTAGAGCTGCTGTGCCGAGTGGTGCATCGACAGGTGTGCATGAGGCTTGCGAGTTGCGCGATGGTGATAAGAGCCAGTTCTTGGGCAAGAGTGTGCTTCAGGCTGTGAATAATGTCAACAATGTGCTCAACGAGGAGTTGCAAGGCATGTATGTGAGCGATCAGAAGGCTATCGACAGCAAGATGATTGCGCTGGATGGTACGGAGAATAAGTCGCGTTTGGGCGCTAATGCTATTCTTGGTGTGTCGTTGGCATGCGCAAAGGCTGCGGCACAGGAGAGTGGCCAGATGCTTTATCGCTACCTTGGCGGCGTGGGTGCCCACACGTTGCCCATCCCGATGATGAACATATTGAACGGTGGTAGTCATGCCGACAATAGCATCGATTTCCAAGAGTTTATGATTATGCCCGTGGGTGCCCCCACTTTTGCAGAGGCTCTGCGCATGGGTGCTGAGGTGTTTCATAACTTGCGTTCGGTGTTGAAAGAGAAAGGGATGAGTACCAATGTGGGCGACGAGGGCGGATTTGCCCCCAACCTGGGTAGCAATGAAGAGGCTCTTACCTGTATCTTGCAGGCCATTGAACGCGCTGGTTATCGTCCGGGCGAGGATGTGTATATTGCCCTTGATGCGGCTGCATCGGAGTTTTACTTGCCCGAAGAGGGTGCCTATCACTTGAAATGGAGTAGTGGTGAGAAGTTGACCCGCTCTCAGATGAGCGACTTTTGGCGCGACTGGGTGAGCCGCTATCCCATCATTTCGATTGAAGATGGTATGGCCGAAGACGACTGGGAAGGTTGGCGCATGCATACCGATGCCATTGGCGACCGTTGTCAGTTGGTTGGCGACGATCTGTTTGTTACCAACGTTGAACGTTTGAAGATGGGTCTTGATCGTAAGGTGGCCAACTCGATACTTGTGAAGTTGAACCAGATTGGCTCATTGAGCGAGACGATTGATGCCGTGAATTTGGCCATGCGTAATAGTTACACTGCCATTATCAGTCATCGCAGTGGCGAGACAGAGGACACCACAATTGCCGACCTCGTTGTGGCTATGAATGCGGGTCTGATTAAGACTGGGAGCGCAAGTCGCACCGACCGCATGTGCAAATACAATCAATTGCTGCGCATTGAGGAAGAACTGGGCGACCAAGCCTATTATCTTGGCAAGGACTATAAGTTCATCAAAAAGTAAACGTCGTTTGACACATGTTGATAGGGGGCGAGGCTTTGTGGCCTCGCCCTCATAATTTATTATATGTTAGCGTGTTGTTTGTTGGGTAGACTTGGGTTGAGAAAAAACACTAACTTTGCAAAAAACTATTCCTAAAGATGAAAAAGACTTTTTTGCTCGCAATTGCTGCTGTTGTGATGTCAATGTCGGCGCGTGCCGATGAGGGTATGTGGATTCCAACATTGCTTGGGCGCAACCAAGCTGCCATGCAAGCTGCAGGTATGCGGATAACCGCACAGGACATATACGACGTTAACCATGCCTCACTGAAGGATGCGGTGGTACTGTTTGCTGGCGGTTGCACGGGCGAGTATGTCTCTGACGAAGGTCTGCTGCTAACTAATCACCATTGTGGATATTCGTATATTGTGCGTAACTCGACCGTTGCACACGACTATCTTACCAAGGGCTTTTGGGCAATGACTCGCGACGAGGAGATTCCTTGTCCGGGCTTGAAGGTGGTGCGACTGGTGAGAATGGACGATGTTACGGCGCAGGTGCTAGAGGGGGTAAACGACAATATGAGCGAGGCGGAGCGTGATAGAATAATTGCCACAAACCACGAGAAGGTGTGTCGCAAAGCCGAACAAGGCACACACTATAAGGCCATGATAAAACCTCTGTTTTATGGCAACCAGTATTTCTTGTATGTAAATGAGGAGTTTACTGATGTTCGCATGGTTGGGGCACCCCCTTCGAATATTGGCAAATTTGGTGGCGATACCGACAACTGGATGTGGCCGCGACATACGGGCGATTTTTCAATGTTCCGTGTCTATGCTGATGCCGACAATAGGCCAGCCCCCTACAGCAAGGATAACAAACCCTATCGCCCACTGAAATATCTTGAAATATCGCTTGCTGGAGTGGAGGAAGGCGACTTTACGTTCGTTTTTGGTTATCCTGGAACTACGCGTCGATACGTAACCCATGATGCTGTTGACCTTGCTGCCAATGTGGAAAATCCAATACGCATAGCTTTGCGCGACATAAGACTGGGGCACTATAATGCCGCTATGCGCCAGTCGGCAGCACAGCGCTTGAAGTATGCCTCGCGAGTGGCTGGCATTGCCAATGGTTGGAAAAAATGGCAGGGCGAGAGCTTGGGTATTGAGCGCCTGCGTGGTGTGCAGCAAAAAATGGAACAAGAGGAACGTTTTGAAAAGTGGGCACAGACTCACCATGAATATAAAGGAGTGCTTGCCGAGCTTGGAAAACAATATGATGTGTTGCGCAGGACCGAGGTGGAGCGTGTTTACTTCACGGAAGCGATGATGGCCTCCGATTTTATGAATAGGACGTTTGCATTGTGGCGTTTGGATACAATTACCGACGATGAGCGCTTGTTGCAGGAGGCTGGTCGGCTGCGAACTGCTGCCGAAACCTATTTTGCCGATTTTGAACAGCATAGCGAGGTAGATAGTCGCATCTTTGTAGAGACTTTTCTATATATGTGGGAACATGGATATGCCCCTTTTATGACGCAGAGTGATGCCTCGGATGTAACTTCGGCACTTGTCGGTATCTACGATAAGTCGGTGTTGAACAACGAAAAGAAGTTCAATAAGCTGATGAGCAGTAACGCCAAGAAAATTAGGGCGGCATTAAAGAAAGACCCCGCTGTTCAACTATTTGACAATGCCTATCGCAGAGTGTATACCCGTGAGAAAAACGACATGTATCGTCAGGCCAATGCTGAAATTCAACGCTTGATGCGTAAATACGTGAAAGGAATGATGGAACAGTATCCAGACTCGAATTTCTTCCCCGATGCTAATCTTACACTTCGTGTGGCCTATGGTCATGTGAAAGGTTTTAGGCCCAAGGATGCAATCTATTATACCCCATATTCAACCATTGAGGGTATCATGGAAAAAGAAAATCCGTATGTGTACGATTACAGAGTAGAGCCCCACTTGAAGCACCTTTATGAGGTGAAGAATTATGGCCAGTATGCAAACGCAAAAGGCGAGATGCCTGTAGCATTTATAGCCACCAACCATACCACGGGAGGCAATAGCGGCAGTCCGGTGTTGAATGCCGACGGTAGGTTGGTGGGAATAAATTTTGACCGCTGTTGGGAGGGTACGATGAGCGACCTTCTGTTTGACCCTAACTACTGTCGTAATATAAGCCTTGATATTCGCTATTGTCTTTTCATAATTGATAAGTTTGCTGAAGCAAGACATTTGATTGACGAAATGACTATTGTGGAGAAGTAGTGGCATAAGGGCGTAGAGCTGTTATGAATTGGATTATTTTATTTGCGGCAAGCCTGTGTGAAGTGGGCTTTACATTGTGTTTGGGGAAAACCAAGGGCTTGTCGGGCTTGGTGTATTGGGAGTGGATGGGAGGCTCAATAGTGCTTTACTTGGCAAGTTTTCTTCTTCTATCGAAGGCCACTCAAACCATACCAATGGGCACTGCATACCCAATATGGACGGGCATAGGTGCTGCTGGGGCTGTGCTGGTTGGCATATTCTTGTTCAAGGAGCCAGTAACATTCTGGCGTCTGTTTTTCCTAACTACACTCATTTCGTCGGTGGTGGGACTGAAGTTGCTGTCGGCTGAATAGAACATGCTGTGTTTTACACAATGTGACAACTGAAAGAGAAAAATATTGAATTGTTAGGATTTTTCTACATAGTTGATGCTGTAATTTTGCATTGTAAAAATCAAACAACGCTAATGCTATGAAAAAGACACTTCTGCTGCTTGTTGCCTGTGCTGGGTTTGTGGCAACGGTATCTGCCCAGATTCATCTTGATCTTAACGTGGGTATCTCTCTACCTACAGTGCAACGCACAGGATTATATACCACTCGATTGATGAATGCCGACGGAATTGTGAGTTATCCTGGAGTTGGAGTACAAACCGGAGTGTTTTTGTCGGCAGATTTACTATGGCAAATACCTTCGAGTGAGCGTTTCTATTTGATGCTCAACACAGGCTTGATGGCCGCAGGACAGGACGTCGCCATAGAACAATTTGCCAATTCTTATCGATTTGTGGCTCCTTCGCTCAACGTTGCGGATTATGTGTTTGTGCCGGGAATATTGGGCGTTAAATATGTGTGGCAGGTTTCAGACGTAGTAGGGCTGTTCTATGATTTAGGAGCGGGTGTAAACTATCGCTATGTCAAATATGGAATATTGGAAGATAATCCCGAGGACGACACCTACTTCCGTGATAGAGGATATACGTTTGCTTTCCAGGCTGGAACAGGTTTTGAATTGGCAGAAAAATTAACGTTGGGAATGAGATTGAATACGTTTGGAAACGGTAGAAAACCCACCTCCGTTTACAATGAATATGATGATGCTTATGAGGTGGTACCCACAGATCCAGGAACTTTCGTGCAACATTTCATAAGTCTGTACATGGGATACAGATTCTAAATGGTTTTCATTTGATTGATAGATAAAAATTTAAGGTGAAAATATAATTATTGCCACCCTGCGTGTTATATAGGCTCGCAGGGTGTGCTTTATTTTTTGTAAATTTGCATTTGATAAATGTAATGACGTAATATAATATGGATTTCAAACTCAATACAATAGAAGAGGCTATAGAGGATTTTCGTCAAGGAAAATTCGTTATCGTGGTTGATGATGAAGATAGGGAGAATGAGGGCGACTTTATAATGGCTGCTGAAAAGATTACTCCAGAACATGTAAATTTCATGCTTCATAATGGTCGTGGAGTGCTCTGTGCCCCTATAACCGAACAGCGTTGCAAGGAGCTTAATCTTGACATGCAAGTGCACGATAACACTTCTCTGCTCGGAACCCCGTTTACAGTAACGGTCGACCTTTTGGGTAATGGTTGTACAACGGGGGTTTCTATGCATGATCGTGCTATGACAATTAGAGCGTTGGCCGACGATAGTATAAAGCCAAACGATTTGGGACGTCCTGGACATATCAACCCGCTACGCGCTCGCGATGGTGGGGTGCTTGAACGTGCAGGGCATACGGAGGCGGCCGTTGATTTGGCACGATTGGCTGGGTTGCATCCTGCTGGTGCTTTGATAGAAATTATCAATGAAGATGGCACAATGGCACGCATGCCTCAACTACAGGAAGTCGCTAAAAAATTTGGCCTAAAAATTATTGCTATTAAAGACCTTATTGCCTATCGTGTGGCTCACGAGACGCTTATTCGTAAGGAGGAAGAGGTGTTTCTGCCCACTCGCTGGGGTGATTTTCAGCTGATTGCCTATACGCAACTTAACAATGGTAATACCCACATGGTTTTGAAAAAGGGGGAATGGAGCGCCGAAGAACCAGTTTTGGTAAGGGTTCATTCAAGTTGCGCAACGGGCGACATATTTGGTAGTTGCAAGTGTGATTGTGGCGACCAGTTGCATCGCGCAATGGAGATGATTGAACAGGAAGGTAAAGGCTTGGTAGTTTATATGAGTCAGGAGGGTCGTGGTATAGGCCTTGTAAATAAGTTGAAAGCATATCATCTGCAGGAGCAAGGTTTTGATACGGTCGACGCTAACCTTAAACTTGGCTTTAAGGCAGACGAGCGTGATTATGGTATCGGGGCACAAATACTTCGAGATCAGAATGTCGGCAAAATGCGTTTGATTACAAATAATCCAGTGAAACGTACTGGATTGGAGGGATATGGCCTACAAATAACGGAGACAGTGCCGTTAGAGATTGCCCCAAACAAATATAACGAACGCTACCTGCGCACAAAGCAAGAGCGTATGGGACACACTTTGCATCTGAAATAGAGTGAATATAACCTATTCGTGGTTTAACGGATGGAATACAACACACAGCGCGAAAAGCTTCCGATAACCGACTATGGCCGTAATGTGGCCAAGTTGATAGAGTATGCTATGGAAATAGATGACCGTGAAAAACGCACGCGTATGGCATACTTGATTGTGGAGATTATGGCATTGGTCAATCCCAAATGCAGAGAGCGCGCTGATTACAAGCGAACCTTGTGGAATCATCTTATGGCACTTTCTGATTATAAATTGGATGTAGAATGCCCATATCCGATTGTCGCGCAAGTAGAAGTATCTAAGCCACCTCATCGTTTATCGTATAGCAGCCACAACATACATTTTCGTCATTATGGTAAAACCCTTGAAGATATGATTGCAATTGTGTCGGAGATGCCAGATGGCGATGAGAAACAGCAGTTACTATCGGATGTTGCACACTTGATGAAGAAGCAGTACTTGTTGTGGAATAGGGATTCGGTTGACGATGGTGTCATTGCGGAGCAGTTGGCACAATTGTCTCATAATAGGTTGGCTCTCCCGAATGATTTCAAATTCAACGATGATCAGTTCTATATGCAGAATATGCAAGCTGGAACTGCAAAAAGAGATAATGGGAGTGGGAACGGGAATAAAAAGAAACGCCAAAGAAAGAAGAAGTGAGTAGTTTCGAAATAGAGGGCGGACATAAGCTAAGAGGCGAAATAGTGCCACAAGGATCAAAGAATGAGGCTTTGCAGGTGCTTTGTGCTGTGTTGCTCACTTCTGAAAAGGTTGTTATCTCGGATGTTCCTAATATCAGGGATGTGAACCACTTGATTGATATGTTGCGTATGCTTGGTGTAAAAGTGCATCAGGAAGTATTAGCTACATCTGAAAGTGGTAGAACGTTTGAATTTCAGGCTGATGAGGTGGATTTATCTGTTCTTGAAACTCAAGAGTATCTAAAGAAAGCTACCGAGTTAAGAGGAAGTATAATGACGGTAGGCCCGTTGCTGGCTCGGTTTGGACGGGCAGTGATGCCACAACCTGGTGGCGACAAGATTGGTCGTCGAAGATTGGATACCCACTTTGATGGTATGGAACGCCTCGGTGCTAAGGTGGAGTATAGAAGAGGAGGGTGTATTTTGAGAGCGCAGCGCTTGGAGGGCACATATATGTTGCTTGATGAGGCTTCGGTGACAGGTACTGCAAATATAGTGATGGCAGCGGTTATGGCCAGTGGCGTGACCACCATTATGAATGCTGCTTGTGACCCATATGTATATCAATTGTGCCACATGCTCAATAGTATGGGGGCAAAAATATCTGGTGTTGGCTCTAATCTGCTCACGATAGAGGGCGTTTCGGCGCTTACTGGTTGCAACCATCGTCTTCTACCAGATATGATAGAGGTTGGTAGTTTTATAGGTATGGCCGCAATGACTCAAGGTGATATAGTGATAAGAAACGCTAACGTGAAGCATCTTGGCCTGATACCTCAAGTGTTTAGAAGACTTGGGGTTGAGATATGGCAGAAAGAGGATGACCTATATGTACCTGAGCAAGATCACTATGAGATAGAGCGATTTATGGACGGCTCTATAATGACCATTGCCGATGCTCCGTGGCCAGGTTTTTCTCCAGATTTGATAAGCATTGCTCTGGTGGTTGCAATTCAGGCAAGAGGTAGTGTCCTCATCCACCAAAAGATGTTTGAGAGTAGGTTGTTTTTTGTTGATAAACTGATAGACATGGGGGCACAGATAATACTATGCGACCCTCATCGTGCCACAGTCATTGGGCTTGATCATGAATATAGGTTGCGAGGTGTGAGGATGGCTTCGCCAGATATACGTGCCGGCGTTGCTTTGCTTATAGCCGCCCTAAGCGCAACGGGAACAAGTCATATAGACAATATTGAACAGATAGACCGGGGCTATCAGTACATAGACCAGCGATTGCAAAAACTTGGTGCGATGATTCGCCGCATTGACAGTTGAAAGGAGAATAAGATAGTTATGGGACTGTTTAGAAAACGTGTTCTGCAACCAAACCCAATATTTGAGGCATTAGAGGTGGATATGCACTGCCATTTGGTGCCCAATGTAGACGATGGTTCTAAATGCCTTGAGGAGACGGTGGAATGTCTAAACATGCTAAACGCTGTTGGCTACAAAAGAGTGTACATTACTCCCCATTTTCAGACTCCAAGATTTGAGAATGACGAGGACGATATAACCGAACGCTTTTATAACCTCAAAAAGGAGGTCGCTGATGCCGGAGTAAAAATAGAACTGGCAGGAATAGGGGGAGAATACCGCATAGATACCGGTTTTTCTAAACGTATTGAATCTCCGAGATTCTTAAAAGTAGCAAACAAATATGTATTAGTCGAATTCTCTTTGCATCATGCAATGATGGGCGTAGACGAAATGATATTTGATCTGCAGATGAAAGGCTTTGAACTGATACTTGCACACCCCGAACGTTATCCATATCTTGGTATACACGATCAACGTATGGAGCAGTTGAAGGAGCAGGGAGTGTTTTTCCAGCCTAATGTTTTGTCTTTGGGAGGCTTTTATGGCAAGGAAGCGATGAAGCGAGCTTACGAAATAATCGACCGCGGGTGGGCAGAGTTTCTTGGCACAGACACTCACAATGTCTTATACGCCGAGGCGTTGAGGAATGTGAGCCATGATAGAAAGGTATGGAAAATATTGGAACAACACGAATTTCTCAATAAAACCTTATAGGCACAAAATGAACACTTTGGAGGCAATATCACCTATCGATGGACGATACAGAAGTAAATGCGAACCTTTGGCAGACTTTTTTTCCGAAGGCGCTTTAATACGTTATCGCGTAAGGGTAGAGGTGGAGTACATTATTATGCTTGCATCGTTCCTAAAGTCGCAGAGACCCTCGCTGGCTCTTGTATGCGAAAAAACTGAGGCTCTGCGCGATATTTACCGCAATTTTTCTTTGCAGGAAGCTGCCGCCATCAAGGATATTGAAAAGATTACAAATCACGATGTCAAGGCTGTCGAATACTTCCTTAAGGGTAAGTTTGATGAATTGGGATTGTCATCGGTCAAGGAGTTTATTCATTTTGGCCTTACATCGCAAGACATAAACAATACCTCTGTGCCGTTAAGTATGCGCGAATGTCATGAAGAGGTTTTACTGCCGACTTATGAGAGAATAGCAACACTGATAGAACAGCGTGCAGAAGAGTGGTGCAGTGTTCCCATGTTGGCACACACGCACGGCCAGCCTGCTTCTCCCACTACCCTTGGTAAAGAAATGGGAGTTTATGCATATAGGTTAAGAAATCAGTTGGCTTCTTTCAAAAACATACCGTTTACAGCCAAATTTGGTGGCGCTACTGGTAACTACAACGCGCATCTTGCAGCTTTCCCCGAGTGTGATTGGCGTGAGTTTGGTAATCGTTTTGTTAGTGAGGCACTTGGTTTGCAGCGCCAGCAACTTACTACTCAAATTGAGAACTACGACTATATGGCCGCCTATTTCGATTGCTGTAGAAGGCTGAACGTTATTCTCATAGACTTCTGTCGCGACGTGTGGACTTACGTCTCAATGGAATACTTTAAGCAAAAGATAAAAGAGGGTGAGGTCGGCTCATCGGCCATGCCACATAAGGTTAACCCTATAGATTTTGAGAACGGTGAAGGCAACTTGGGACTTGCCAATGCAATTTTTACGCATTTGAGTACAAAACTTCCAATTTCGCGTATGCAGCGAGACCTCACGGATTCAACCGTTAGTCGCAATATTGGTATTCCTATAGCACACACACTAATTGCGTTGAATTCTATTGAGAAGGGAATGGGTAAGCTTTTGCTGAATGAAAAGGCCGTTGCGCGAGACCTTGACAACAATTGGGCTGTGGTAGCAGAGGCCATACAGACCATTCTTCGCAGTGTGGGTTATCCCAACCCCTACGAGGCTCTCAAGCAGCTTACAAGAACCAACGAAAAGGTCACAGCCAAAACTATTGAAAGTTTTGTCGATACTCTTGATGTGGCACCTGAAATTAAGGACCGTTTGCGCAAGCTATCTCCTCACAACTATATAGGCTATAGTCTATGAAATTCATTCTGCATCGACTGAAGCCTTACGGCACACAAAGTGCTCGTTATGTGCTTTGGGTGGTGTTGAGTGTGGTATTTGTTATGGCTACGGCCCTCTCGGTGGCAGATTTCCTTAAAATCCTTTTTGGCACTGACGAGGCGTCGCTTGCCTCTTCTCCCAATGTTATTGCTCAGTGGCTTAATGAGCTTTACGTATGGCTCATTTCTTTTGGTAAACTCAACGCGTTGCTCTTATTCTCTTTATTAGTGTTTGTGTTATATGGGTTGAAAAATCTTTTTTCCTATCTTTCAGCCGTTCAGATGGCACAAATAAAGACTTTGCTTGTTGCCGACTTGCGAAGTGATATGATGCGACGGGTTCTCCATTTGCCAATGCGCTATTTCGACCGCCACCGCAAAGGCGACATCTTGTCACGTTTGGGGACGGACATGGTAGAACTTGAGGAAAGTGTGATGAACTCCATTCAGATGTTTATGACGGCAGTTGTGAGCATCATTCTCTATTTGGCAATGCTCTTTTATCTCAATGTTAAGATGACATTGTTTGTACTATGCATGTTGCCTATTATTGCAGTTGTTATCTCTGGCATATCACGTCGCCTCAAACGCAATTCGAAAGAAGTGCAAGAACGCAATGCTTATCTTGTGTCGCTTACCGATGAGGCTATTATCGGGCAGAAAATAATAAAGGCCTACACCGCCATAGATTTTTCTAACAGTCGCTTTCGTAAAATTAACGCCGACTATACTCGTAAGCGCACAGCTATGTATAGACGGGTGGATCTCGCGTCTCCTGTTAGCGATTTTTTAGGTAACACAATAGTTGTCAGTATCCTCCTTGTTGGTGCATCACTCATTATCGGTGGAGATCAGGGACTCACGGCCGATCTTTTCATCTCCTACATCATGCTTTTTGTATTGATGATACCTCCTGCAAAAGACCTTTCAACAGCAGTGTCGCAAATTAAGAAAGGACGTGCCTGTGTTGATAGGATTAAAGCACTGGTTGATGAACCCGAAGAACGGTACGGAAGTCCCAATGGAGTGCCTATTGCGTTAGATCCGTCTGCCCCAGTTATAGAGTTCAGAAATGTCAGTTTTGCCTACGCGGAGGGTAAGACTGTGCTTGAAAATGTGAGTTTTAGCGTGCCTCGTGGGCAGACGTGGGCAATAGTCGGAGGGTCGGGTAGTGGCAAGACCACCATTGCATCTTTGCTGTGTCATTTCTACGAGGTAGAACGAGGTCAAGTACTCGTTAACGGCATAGATGTTAGAGATTGTTCGCTTGGCCAATTGCGAGGCATGATAGGAGTTGTGGCGCAAGAGTCGCAATTGTTTAATGGAACGGTCAAGGAAAACATATTATTTGGCAACCCTGATGTCCCCGTTGAGCAAGTTATACAGGTGGCAAAGGCCGCACAAGCACACGATTTTATAATGCAAATGCCACAGGGGTACGACACCTCCATTGGCGAGGGGGGCTGCCGTTTGTCGGGGGGACAGCGACAGCGCATCTGTATCGCTCGTGCATTACTGTGCAATCCGCAATTGTTGCTACTTGATGAGGCAACATCAGCACTTGATACAGAAGCCGAGCGGCAATTGCAGCAAACCCTTGATACCATTCTTCTGCACCGCACGGCTATAGTCATTGCACATCGTCTGACCACAGTGCGCAATGCCGACAATATAATTGTGCTCGACGGAGGACACATCGTCGAACAAGGTACACACTTGCAGCTTATGCAGCAGCAAGGAAAATACCACGAATTGATAAAACTGCAGACCATAGCATGACCCATGTCTCCTCGCATGCTCATCCTTTCAGCATTGATGTTGCCTCCCATGTGCGCAGTGTCTCAAGGAGAGGTCAACCTCTCTTCTGCATGGTGGGCTACGGTGGATAGTGTAACGCAGCAAATACAGTTGCAGTGGGAACCCAGCACTACTGAACAAACCATGGGTTACCACATTTGCACCGGAACACCCTGTACCGACTACGTCAGTGTCTTTGGGCGCTTTAGTACATCTCTCTTCTGTTCCGACCATTCTGTTACCGAGCCCCATCTTTATTGTCTGCATGTGTTTGATTCTGCCTACAATGCAAGTGCGCTCACCCCTTTTTTTGGTAATGTCGTACTACGGGCCGACTACTCGGTGTGTGATAGTAGCGTGAGTGTCGAGTGGAACGCCTATCAAGGCATGCCCGGACACGTCGAGTCCTACGAACTGCAAGCCTTGTTTTTGCCAAACGACAGTCTGTTCCGAACCATTTATACAAGCCCTGATGGCGGTCAGTTTGCTCGCACCCTTACACTACCCTACAACGTATCGCGTGTTAGATTCAGGGTAAAGATTACTGGCCATAGCCCTATGGTCGTTTCTTATTCAAACATTGTTGATGTCATACGTCGTACGGCCGATACGGCGCATCAGACAAGTTTATGCTGTGCCGAAACCGATAGCCTAATATCCAGCATCAAACTCAACTATGTTGCCGACACCTCATATATTCAAGCCCCCTACATTCTATGGCGCAGCAAGAATGGCCAGCCGTGGCAAATGTTAGACGTGCTCACACCTAACCTTAGTGGCAGGTACATCGACCGCGATGTTCGCCCCTACGACAGACAGTGTTGCTACGTAGTCTCCGTAAAAGATGCCTGTGGCATGAACGAGAAACGTTCCGATACGCTTTGCCTCACTTTGCCACAGCCCGATGAGCCTGTGGTGTGGTTCCCTAACGCTTTGCTTAATGATGGTAGCGACAACTCTGTGTTTCGCCCCGTGGTGCGAGGATGGAGTGGAGATCTGTATGAATTGGAGATATACAACCGTCGTGGCAATCGTGTGTTTAGTGCCGAGACCCCCGATATACCGTGGAACCCTATTGGCCAACCGCAAGGGACATACACCTATCGGTTGCGTCTGCGTTTGATAGATGGACGGGTGAAGACATTTGTTGGCACAGTGAACGTAATAAAATAGCATTCCCGATGAATATAGCCCTTTATTTGCGCAGCATTTCGCCTTCGTTGCAACCTTTGCTCAACTCACTTGTGAGCAGTCTTGAGGCTAATGGTGCAACAACTCGCTTTATAAACGATGGAGATAATGTAGACGGTTTTGACTGCATGTTGACTATAGGTGGCGATGGTACGCTGTTGGCCTCGGTACAGTTTGTGCATGCGTCGTCGCCCGAGGCGCTACCGCCCATACTTGGAGTTAATTTTGGGCATTTGGGCTTTCTTACCTCTGTCGGACGCGATAGCGTTGATATACTGGTTGCCGACTTGTTGGCTGGTCGGTATACAACAGAAAAACGCACCCTTTTAAGCCTCTCCACCGAGCTGTCGTCCCAGACACCCCCTTACGCCCTTAATGAAATGTTTGTGCATCGAACCGACTCGTCGTCGGTTATTCGAACTCAAGTGTTTGTCGACGACATGTTTGTGGCTACGTATGCAGGCGATGGTGTGATAGTAGCTACGCCAACAGGGTCTACAGCCTACTCTCTCAGTTGCGGTGGACCTATCCTTACTCCCGATTCTGGCTGTTTTGTAATCACCCCCATTGGAGCACACACGCTCACCCTGCGTCCCATCATTGTGCCCGACACGGTGCATTTACGCCTGGAGTGCGATCCCGATAATCGTTTCACGCTTGGCGTCGACTCGCACCGTTTTATGCTTGATGGAGGTACATCGCTTACTCTTTGTAAGGCTCCGTTCACCGTTCGCCTTATACGCATGAACAATCAAAGTTTCTTCTCGGCCATACGGTCAAAACTTATGTGGGGTAGCGAAGTGAGAAATGGCGAATAGCAAGGAGCAAATATTGCCCGACAATGGTAGTCGTTTCCTGACCTATGCCGACCACATGCGTCGATTATTTGGTGGGCGTGTGCAGAAGCTTTCTGTCGATGCAGGCTTCACATGCCCCAATCGCGACGGTAGGGTCGGTACAGGTGGGTGCACTTTTTGCCTTAATGAGGCTTTCAATCCTTCATATTGTCGCCGTGTGGCAACAATCAAAGAACAGATAGAAGAGGGGATGGCCTTTCATCGCAACCGCTATCGTAAGGCCTCAAAATATTTAGCCTACTTCCAGACGTTCAGCAACACCTATGCCTCATTGTCTGAACTGCAACGCAAATACGCCGAGGCGTTGTCGTGCCCTGGAGTCGTTGGATTGGTCATTGGCACTCGCCCCGATTGCGTTGACGATGATGTACTTGCCCTCTTGACTGAAATATCAACCAAGCATTTTGTGGCAGTGGAATATGGCATAGAGAGTTGTTACGATGCTACGCTGCACCGTATTAACCGTGGCCACACATTCAACGATGCAATAAGGGCTGTACAATTAACGGTCGACCGAGGTCTGCCCGTGGGAGGACACTTTATTTTGGGTTTGCCAGGCGAGAGCCGAGAAATGCTGGTCAGCCAAGTTGATGCCATCAATGCCATGCCACTTACAAGCATCAAGTTCCATCAATTGCAGGTACTTAAAGGCACAACACTTCATCGTCAGTGCCTGTCGGAGCCCCAATTTGAGACATCAATGCTACATTTCGACATAGACAGCTACGTGGCATTGGTATGCGACATCGTTGAACGCCTGCGTCCCGATCTGGCAATAGAACGCTTGGCAGGAGAAGTGCCACCACGCTATCAAGCGTTCCAAGAACGCAGTTTTCGCCGACCAGATGGCTCGTTGTTGCGCAACGAGGATATACCACGACTGGTAAACATCGAACTTTCACGGCGGGGTTCCAGACAGGGGCGATTGTATGGAAAGACCGAGGAATAGTTATTATGCTATCATCTCCTACCAAAGTCCCGATCAACTCCCTATCATCTCCCACAATTGTAGGAGATGATAGGGAGATGATAGGGAGATGGTGCGATAATGTATTGGTAATGAGTTTATTGTAAAATAAATTGTGTAACGTACACAATAACAGTTAATTGAGTGCGTTCTGTTAAAAAATATTGTTTTGATTGGGATAATCATATAGTCCGATTTATGATGATTATGTTTTTAGCCGTACTTCCGGTGCTACTGCTGTTGTACTACGTCTACTCTAAAGATAGGCGTTCTCCAGAGCCATTAAGTATGCTTGTGTTGGCTTTTTTGGTTGGTTGCTTTTCGTGCTTGCCTGCGTCAATTATGGAGCAGTGGCTAATGCCATTTGCACCGAACGATGCTGTGCTGGGAGGCCTGTTTGAGGGTTATGTAGTGGCTGGGTTGAGTGAGGAATTGTGCAAGTTGGTGCTATTGATGCTGGTGGTGTGGCGTAGCCGCCATTTTGATGAACACTTTGACGGTATTGTCTATGCTGTGTTTGTTTCAATGGGTTTTGCTTGCATAGAAAACGTCGGTTATGTGCTCTCATCGCCAGATGCTCAAGCCACCGCTTTTATGCGTGGATTGCTGGCTGTGCCAGCTCACTTCCTGTTTGCTGTTGCTATGGGCTACCACCTGTCGTTGGCAAAGTTCTCTTCCAAACAACGTGCAATGCACCTGCTATTGGCGTTGGTCTATCCCGTCCTGCTGCACGGCACTTATGACTCGTTGCTTATGGTGTCGGAAAGACTTGTTTCGACGTCTGTAGAGGCCATGGCTTTCTCGGGATTGCTATCGGTGCTGTTTATTGTTTTTGACATAAGAATGTGGCGTTGGGGACTTAAACGCATAAAGAGAATGCAGATTATGAGTCAGACAGAAGGCTTTGATCGGTGTGATCCATTCAAGGATTTTAAGTGGACCGACTGAAAAAGTGGATGTTATGAAAAATATGAAAAAAGTTTTTGTTGTATAGTAAAAAACTGCATATCTTTGCATCTGGATTTCAGAGAAAATCAGTTGGGGTATTAGCTCACTTGGCTAGAGCGTTTGACTGGCAGTCAAAAGGTAATCGGTTCGATTCCGATATACTCCACGGAAAGGGTCGAAGAGAGACGACCCTTTTTTAATAAAAAACACTTTTGTTGGGGTATTAGCTCATCTGGTAGAGCATTTGGTTCGCAATCAAAAGGTAATCGGTTCGAGTCCGATATACTCCACCCTTTAGGCTCTCAAGTGAGAGTCTTTTTTTTGATAGTTTATGAAAATACTGATTGTTGGGCACGGCAAGATGGGACGTGCTGTTGAGCAGATGACACAGACGGCTGGCCATGTTGTGGTGGGCATTGTTGATAACGCCTCCGATTGGGCATCAGTGCCTGATGATGCCGATGTGGCTATAGAGTTCTCTACACCCTCGACGGTGCTTGCCAATGTTGAACAGTGCTTTTTGCGCCATCTGCCTGTTGTGGTTGGTACAACAGGGTGGTATGATCACCTTGAGGACGTGAGTTCACGTTGCCTACGTGAGGGACAATCTCTTTTTGTTGCCTCCAATTTCAGCATCGGTATGAATATTGTGTTTATGCTCAATGAGCGCTTGGCAACCCTCATGAAAGGGCATCCAGAGTACAAGGTGAGTATCAGTGAAACACACCATGTACATAAGCTTGATGCTCCAAGTGGCACAGCCATAACGTTGAGTAATCAGATTAAGCAGTACGGACAGTCGGGCGAGATAGAGATAACATCGAAGCGTGAAGGCGAAATAGCAGGTATTCATACCGTGGAGTATGACAGTGCTGCCGATACAATCACCCTCACACATAGTGCTAAAAACCGCAGTGGATTGGCCAAAGGGGCTCTTCTTGCAGCCGAGTTTTTGATTGGAAAGACAGGCTTTTTCACTATGAAAGACCTCTTGGCATGAGCCGAGCCTCGGGCAAAGTAAGTGCGGTGGCTGTTGCATTGCTGTCGGTGCTGCTTATTGTTGGCATCGTTTTAGCGTGCTTGGTAGGTGCTGTTAGCTTTAGTCCACAGGAAATACTGCAATCTCCCATTTTTTGGCGATTACGTCTGCCGAGGGTTTTGCTTGCTTGTGTAGTTGGGGCAGTATTATCGGTATGTGGTGCAGTCTACCAATCGGTATTTCGCAACCCCCTCACCGATCCCTATGTGCTTGGGGTTTCGTCGGGAGCGTCGTTAGGGGCTGTGGTAGCCATATTGCTTGGTTGGCAGGCAGCGGTGTGGGGCGTTAGTGGGGCAGCCCTTTGTTCGGCTTTGTTCACGGTGGGACTTATCTACCGTATGGCCACTGTTAACAATCGTATTCACAATACAACGTTGCTACTTACGGGCGTTTGTCTTACCCTACTTATCTCGGCAATTATTTCTTTTCTCATGACCCTCCATCACGATAAGATGGAAAGTATCGTGTTTTGGACAATGGGAAGCTTCAGTAGCGCATCGTGGGTCGACTTGACAGTGGTGTTGCCAGTGGCATTGGTAGGCATAGTAATTGTTGCTGTTCACAGTCGGGAACTAAACCTATTGGCTGTTGGGGGCGATGAGGCTCGCAGCATGGGAGTTGATGTTGAAAGGCTTAAAGTGGTGCTGCTTGTGGTAACATCGCTTATGGTGGCTTTTGCTGTAAGCGTAACAGGAGTGATTGGTTTTGTGGGATTGATAGTACCACATGCGGTTAGAATAGTAGCTGGTGCCGACAATCGTCGTGTTGTGCCATATTCGGCCATCATCGGTGCCTTGTTTGTGTTATTGTGCGATACCGTGGCTCGCACCATAGTCCGACCGAGTGAGTTACCAGTTGGTAGCATCACTTCAATTATTGGTGCACCGCTATTCCTCTATTTGCTCCTGAAAAACAAACAACGTCGATAGTAAATCATGCTGCAAACACATAATCTTCGCGTCTCGTTTGGGAAAAAGCAAGTGCTTCGTGGCATTGATATTGGATTTGCCGAAGGGAAAATTACAGCCGTGATGGGGTCGAACGGATGTGGTAAAACCACGCTCTTGCGTTGTTTGGCCGGTCTACTTAAACCATCAGGTGGAAGTGTCTTTCTTAATGATAACGATATTTCAACTCTAAAGCCGTCTTTGCTTGCACGTCAAATGGCTTTTGTGACTCAGCATGCAAATGCAGACGTGGATTTTACTGCTCGCCAAGTTGTTACTATGGGGCGCAATCCTTACCTCCGCCCACTTCAAAATGAGAGCCTTCTTGACCACGAGATAGTTAAGGATTGTATGATAAAAACCAACACTTGGCATTTACGTGATGTATATCCTTCGCAATTGAGTGGTGGTGAGTTGCAGCGAGTTATGATAGCACGTGCTCTGGCTCAGCAACCTTCAATCCTCCTTCTGGACGAGCCCGTATCAAGTCTCGATATTGCTCATCAGATAGACATTATGTCTCTTTTACGCAAAGCATCCAATACAACTATAATAGTTGTATTGCACGATGTTAACCTCGCCTTGCGTTTTTCCGATAATCTACTACTCATTCACAACGGACAGGTATTATACCAAGGCTCGGTCGATAAAGGTATTACACCTGAAAACATTATGACGGTATATGGGGTGAATTGCGTAGTGGATAACCGCAATGTGCTATTCAGTTACGACCAAGATTAGACCATTATTTACCCCAACCATCCCTGTCGAGGCTTCTATACATGATGGCTTCTTGAAGATGTTTTGGCTCAATGTTTATAGATCCTTCAAGGTCGGCTATCGTTCTACCAACACGAAGTATACGATCATACGCCCTTGCCGATAAACCGAGTCGTTCCATAGCTGTTTTTAATATCTCCTGCCCCTTTTCATCAAGTCTACAATGTTCGCGTGTGAGTTTTGAAGTCATCTGCGCATTGCAATGAATATTGGTGTGGTTTTGGAAACGGTTTGTCTGTATGTTGCGAGCGGCGATTACTCTTGATCGTATGGTAGTGCTACTCTCGCTTGGTGTGTTTTCTGATAGTTGACTTATGCTTACAGGGGTTACTTCTATGTGAAGATCTATTCGGTCGAGCAGAGGCCCGCTTATTTTTCCCAGGTAACGTCGCACAGCTCCAGGAGCACAAGTACATTCTATTGATGGATGGTTGTAGTATCCACAAGGACATGGATTCATTGCAGCAATGAGCATGAACGATGCGGGATAGTCTATTGTAGTTTTGGCACGACTTATTGTTACGCGACGTTCCTCGATGGGTTGACGGAGCACCTCCAGTACGGAGCGCTTAAATTCTGGTAACTCATCAAGGAACAGTACGCCGTTGTGGGCAAGGCTTATCTCACCAGGTTGCGGAGTGGAGCCTCCACCGACAAGAGCCACATCGCTTATAGTGTGGTGTGGCGAGCGGAATGGTCGGATGGCAATCAAAGAGTCTTCTTTCCTCATCTTACCAGCAACGGAGTGTATTTGCGTTGTTTCAAGGCTCTCGGCGAGTGTGAGCGGTGGAAGAATGCCTGGTATGCGTTTGGCAAGCATCGTTTTACCACTTCCTGGAGGCCCTATCATTATGGCATTGTGCCCTCCTGCTGCGGCAATCTCCAGGGCGCGCTTGACACTTTCTTGCCCTTTGACATCGGCAAAGTCGTAGTCATACTTTTGCAGTGTGCGTGCAAATTCTGCGCGCGTGTCGACCGTAGTCAGAGACAGTGTTCCTTCTTGATTGAAGAAATCCACCACCTGTTTCAGACTTGAAGCTCCATAAACTTCAAGGTCGTTGACAATGGCAGCCTCTCTTGCATTGCTTTCTGGCAGGATTATTCCCTTAAATTTCTGTCTTCGAGCCTCTATTGCTATGGGTAGAACCCCCTTTATGGGGCGCAGAGTGCCGTCCAGCCCCAGTTCTCCCATTATGACATAGCGGTCTATACTGCTACTCTCAATGTCGCCATTGGCCCCTAATATACCTATCGCTATGGTCAGATCATAGGCTGTGCCCTCCTTTCGGATGTCGGCAGGTGCGAGGTTGACAATGACGCGTTTTCCCGGAAACCGTTTTCCACTCTGTTCAAAGGCCGATGATATTCGGTGAAAACTCTCTTTTACAGCATTATCTGGCAACCCCACAATGCTCAATCCCACACCTGTGGTTATATTAACTTCGGTGGTAACAGTGATGGCATTGATGCCAGTTATTGCGCATCCAAATGTTTTTACAAGCATGATGAGTGTTAGGTTTATTAGTCGGAGTGGCGACGGCTGCCGTCTATAGCCTCAGATACGTTGATGATATAGTCTCCCAACTTCTCATATAGGGCATACAGACTGGAGTAAGCGTTGCCTATCGAATAGTCGTATACTCCAAGTTTCAGGGCATCAAAATGCTGGGTTCGTAGGCGGTCGCGATAGGCGTTTATTTGATGTTCTATGTCGTAGGCAGCATCCAGGTTCACGTGGTCATAGTCTTTTAGGTTGGCATCCATCGTGTCAAGAGCTTTCTGCACCAGTTCAGACATGTGATCAAGGTTGGCATTCAACCCTGCATCAAAGTGCACAGCGGCCTCTCGTTTATTTTTGCGTGTAATGGCAATTTGGAATATCGTGTCGCCTATACTCTCCAGATTATCTATTATGCGCAACATCGAACTGACACGTTCAGAGGTGTGTTGGCTCACATCGCCCCCTCCCACTCGGGTAAGAAACTTGGTTATCTCCAGTTCCATACGGTCGGTGATGTTTTCATATTTCGTGATGCGCTGCATGGTGGCCTCAAAGTCTTCTTCATCTTTTGGGGTACGTAGCGCTGGCAAGAAGGTGTACATTCGCAATACGCGTTTCGAAAACTCCACAATCTCGTCTTTGGCACTCTGCAAGTTCAACTCGGCGGTTGAGAGCATGGCCGGTTCAATGTATGTCAGTCTGAACTCCTCTTCTCCTTTCTCGCTCTTGTCGGGCACCATCCATTCCACGATGCGTACTATTTGTGGTATGAATAAAGCTAAAACGACGGTGGTCGCAACATTGAATAGGGTGTGGAATACGGTGATGGCCAGCGGATAGCGCTCCTTGTTTAGAGGCGAAGTTAGCTCGTCGGTTATTCCTGTCACTGCCATAATGCCATTGCATATTGGGGTGAACAACAATAGGCACAAGAGCACGCCAGCCACATTGAATACCAGATGTGCACGAGCGGCGCGTTTACCAGTGGTGCCTGTTGTCATGGCCACCACCTGCGCTGTGAGCGTGGTGCCCAGGTTTTGCCCCATCACCAAGGCCAACGCCATCGGAAACTCAATCCACCCTTGACTGGCCATGAGTAGCACCACGGCTGTCATAGCGGCAGACGTTTGCAATATGATGGTGAGTATTGCTCCGATTATTATAAACAGCAGCACCGACCACAATCCCCAATGACTCCACGTAGATATGGCGTGAACTGTGTCTTCGCTTAACATCGGGATGGCTTGTTCGAGCAACTCCATACCTATTAGCAGCAACGCCAAACCAATAATGGTCTGTCCCAACGACTGCATTTTGTTCTTCTTCGAGAAGATAAAAAACAGACTTATCGTAGCCAAAAGCATTGGCAGCGAGAAAGCAACGGCGCCCTCGGCATGACCGCCAAGACCAAATAGAGCAATAATCCAAGCAGTTATGGTGGTACCAATGTTGGCTCCCATCACCACAGCCACCGCCCCCGACAGCGACATCAACCCCGCTCCGGCAAAGCCAACAACCATCACCGTGGTGGCAGTCGAACTCTGTATGGCGGCCGTAACAGCTGCACCCGAGAGTATGCCACTCAAGGGCTTATCGGTTATCTTGCTCAAAACGTGCCTCATGCGGCTGCCAGCATATTTCTGAAGACCTTCGCTCATCAACTTCATGGCAAACAAAAAAACGGCCATTGCTCCAGCCAAGTTAATGAGTATCAGTACGATGTCGGTAAAAGTGAGCATATTATCATGGTTTTATTCAAACACAAAGTTAAGCTCATCGATGTTTTCCCACGGTTACGTTTTTGTTACGTTTTATAATATTACTGATTTTCAATCTGTTATCTTTTTGCACTGGGACTGCAGTAGGTGAATGTGTAAGTGGTTGATAGTATGATACATGTAAGGACCATCTCCCTATCAAGTCCTGATCAACTCCTACTCATCTCCTTATATGCTCCTACGGTGGTGGGTGATGGTAGGGTGTGAGGTCGGTTTAGGAGTGGATTTGATGGTCGTAGCGATGCACCTGCATCATGTACCACAATGTGATGGCTACGGCTATTATGCACCCACACATCGCAAAAAGACGCATGCCGAGCAGTAGGCTGCCTTGCCACAGGCCAATGGCTATGGCAGCTGTGCTTAGTGCCAGTTGTGCAATGTAGAATAGCAACTCGGTGCGTTGGGTGGAGAAGAGGTTGGCAACAAATGTCAAGGGCAATGAGCCGACGCGAAGCACCACCCAGGGCAAAAGGATGCGTATGTAGGCTCCGCTGCCACTCCAGCGGTCGCCAAAACACAACACGCATGCTGGTTCGGCCACAAAGTAGGCCACTATGCATAGGACTGATGCTATGGCGTAGCTCACGGTCAGATAACGCCACACAAGTTTGCCAATGGGTTGACCGCTTCGTTGCAATTGGGCTGTACGTGCAAAAAGCACCCGTTCACATGCCCCGGCAAAGAGGTTGAGTGGTCGGGCGGTGAGGGTTAGTGCCAACCCAAGCAGTCCCAGTTGGGTGGTAGTCAAGGTGGTGGCAGTTGTGGCCAACGGCAATGCGGCTGCCAAAAAAGGCAGGTTGGCCGAGAGTGTGCTCACTATGTCTTTGGTGGCCACGAAAAGGGGGTAGTTGCGAGCACTGCGAGCGGCTGCTTTCAGTTGAGCACGGGACGAGCGGGTGCCAAAGAAGTTGGTGGTGCGTCGGAGCCTGTGTATTAGGTTGAGGTTTGAGGCCATCTGTCCAGCCAGTGCGCCCAGTGGCATGCCCGACCGCGATAGTGGTACCAGGGCAAGACCTATCTTGGCCACGGCTGCTGTAACGGAGTTGATGGTCTCCGACCATGCCATAGGGCGGTACTGCCTCTGTCGGTTGAATAGGGCTGCGTATACGCGAGATGTGCCACAGAAAAAAACAAATGGGGGGATGATGAGAGCCACAAGACCGAGGGCCGAGAATTGACCCGGTAGGGCATTGCAAACCACCATGCCTCCCACTGCAGCAAGCAGCACGAGGCTGACAGCGGTGTTGATGCGTAGAGCAAGGCGTGCAAGATCGTGGGCCTGTGGGTCGGTATGGGCTGCTATGATAGAGAGTTCCAGTTTGCAGGTGGAAATGATGATGAGCAGTTCGATGGGCGAATAGAAAAGGTTGAAAAGTCCAAAATCGTCTGGCGAGTAGAGTCGCGTCAGAGCAAGGTATGCCAAAAGAGCCACAATTTGCGCCACTGCTTTGCCCGAAAGCAGTGTGGCAATCTCGTTTAGCAGCGTTTTCTGTGGCTGTGTACTCATATAACGGTTGTGGTTAGGTGCGGCCGTTGGCTTTGCGTAGCGCCCATTCTGCACACATCAGCAGCAGTATCAATGCCAGTACCCACCACTGGTTGAGCAGACTTTGGTTTTGTATGTGCTGCGAGATGGTGGGTTTTTGCATGTTGAGCCACTGCGACAGACTGTCGGTTTGATCGGGCGTGATAGTGCGACCGCCGGTGGTTTGACTCATGGCTTGCAGCAATTGGTGGTTGGCTTGGAGTGTTGAAGTCTCGACCGAGGTTTGGTCGACAGCGAATGTGCCCGATGCTTCGTGGGTTGTGCCGTCGTAGGTGGCCGTGGCGACGTATCGGTAAATGCCTTCTTGTTGAGCCGTTAAAGAGAGTTGGTAGCCGTCGGCTTCGGGGCTGAAACGGTAGGTTGCGGTGCCTGTTGGCCCATGCAACTGCAGTAACATTTCGACGTTGTTGATGGCCTCAAGGTTTTTATTGAATAGTTTAGCTCGCAGTTGTATCGGTTCGGCTATGTCGTAGTGTTTCTCGGCATCTACTTGTAGCAGGCTGTTGGGCTCATGGGTGGCAATGAAAGCGGCCAATTGCGCCACCAGTTTGTCGAAATGAGAGTGTGTGTTATTGGCGCGATAATCGGCCATTCGCCATCGCCACAGTCCCTCGCCCCACACAAATGCACGACGTTTGTCGCCTTGCGTGGTGGCGGCAATCAAGGGTTGGCGGGTGTCAATGTTGCCCAAGCGGGCGGTGAACAGGGTTTGCATCAGTGGCGAAACAGAGGCCTGTCCGAATGGAGCATCGAGCGGTGGCATGGCTTCGATTTGTGCAGCGTCGGTTGCATCGGCATTGAACAGAGAGAAAGACTGTTGATAAATGGCTGTAACGCTATTGGTATGATTGGTTGATGCCTTTATTTCAAGGCCTGTGTGCAACTGGTTGAAACGAGCAAGGTCGGTCTGTAGGCCGATGACGTAAAGTTGCGGAAGATAAGAGTAGTGGCTTTGGTCGGGATATGAGGTCGAGGGTAGGTTGTGAAACACCACGGCAGCATAGTTGGATGTGTCGGCCGAGGATGCTCCTTGCACCTTGTCGGCAGCTTTTGCCTCCACACTGAAGTTGGCGTTGCTCTCTATAGCCTGTTTCAATGCACTTATATCGGGATGAGGTGAGTTGTAAAGAAGTAGTATCTTTTTGCGGTTGTCTACTACCTCGGTGTGTAGCGATATGTGGTTGTTGGTTGATGTTGCTTCACCGTTTACGACCTGCAGGTCAATGTTAAATGTCTGCATGCCTGCCTCGGTTGGCACCACGGTTGCGGTGATGGTAGTATAGAAATGGTTGTCGTTGTATGAAATGGTGCTGCTATGTAGTTCCTTATTACCCTGGCTAATGGTGAGTTTTGCAGAGGCTCCTGCCAGTTGTGTGGCTTTTACCCCTACCTCTATCGGCAATTCGCTACCCAGTATGCACACTTTGTTGGTGCGTGAGTTGCACAGCATAGCATCGCGACGAGTGCTGCTGTCGCCCAAGGCAATGGTGTAAAGGGGCACGGTGAGTCGCTCGGCTGCAGCAAGTGGCGATGCTCCGCGATTGTGCAGACCATCGGAGGCCATGACTATGGCCGTGGCCTCGGGGTGCCCAGCTATGGCCGAGGCAATGTTGGTGCTGTGGTGGTCGCCAAAGTATTCGATGATTGTGTTTGCTCGTGGAGCAAGCATTGCCGCTAATGGCTCAATGCTAAATGCCGAGTCTGTACCTTGCTTGACCGACGTTGAGGTATCTTGCAAGAGTACAATGCAAGGCTCGTGTCGCTCGGTAACGGTGCGATGCACTGTGGGGCGTAGCAATAATAGGCACAGTGCAAACACCACCATGCCACGCATCAAGGCCAGTAGCCCTCGTGCAGCGCGACTCCACGACTGCTGGCGATGCCAATAGTGCAGGATGGCGTAGGCTGCTGCAATCAGCAGACACACCACTATGCTGTACCACGGATAGCCTATACTCATCGCTAATGTGTGTAGGTGAGGGTGCTAAACAATGCTGGACTGAAATATTGTTGTGCCACATTCTGTATGTCGGATGCGCTTAAAGAGTTGATATCGGTAGCCATCTCTTCCAACGAGTCTACCTTGTCGTAGTTTAGGTAGGCTTTGCCAATAGATTGCATCTCGTTAAGACCAGTGTCGTTGGTTATTGCCATTTGGCCTATCATTTGCAGCTTTGCTTGGCGCAATTGTGTGGGGGTGAGAGGTGTTTCGGCAATGCGGCGCAATTGTTCTGCCACTAACATGCGAGTTTTATCAACCGATTCATGGTCTATACCAGCATAAATGTAAAACAAACCAGTGTCGGAGAAGGGTACATACTGCGATTCAATTGTGTAGCAAAAGCCGTATCGCTCGCGTATTGACACGTTGAGCCACGAGTTCATGGCTGGTCCACCAAGTATGTTGTTGATAAGAGAAAAGGCTGCCCGTTGATTGCTGTATATGTTTGGAGCCTCACATCCCGTAAGTAGGTGAGCCTGATGGGTGTGTCGATTAACCTGTTTGTCAAAGATTTGAAATTGAGGATGTGTGCTGCGATCAATAACCGATGCCTGTTGCTCATGGTGGCCGAAGTGCTTTTCACACATCTTTACAAGGTCGTCGAAATTGATATTGCCCACCACCGACACTACCATTCTCTGTGGTACATATCGCCCCGCCATAAAACGCCGAATTTGTTGTGGCGTGAAATGGCGCACATTGCGTTTGCTGCCTAATATGTTGTGTGATAAGGAATGCCCTGCAAAGGCCAGCTCTTCATACTGGTCGTAGATTAGTTCTGAGGGACTGTCGCTATAGCTGTTAATCTCCTCCAACACTACGTCTTGCTCCTTTTCTATCTCTTTGTCGGGGAAAGTGGAATAGAATAGTATGTCGGAGAAAAGTTCAATACACCGTTCAAGATGTTGCGATAGCGACGATGCGTAAATGCAGGTCTCTTCTTTTGTGGTAAACGCATTCAGTTCGCCACCCACACCGTCAATGCGATTAAGTATGTGGTAGGCCTTTCGGTGTGTTGTACCTTTGAAAATGGAGTGTTCTATAAAGTGAGCTATGCCCTCGTCAAGTCCTTGTTCGTCGCGAGCACCAACGTTGATGTAAACGCCAGAATAGGTAACTTTTGAGTCCGACGGACTGAGTATCACCTTCACTCCGTTGTCAAGTGTGTGGTATCGGTACATTGTTTTTCAATGAAAGCTAAAAAGAAAGTGCAGAATGTGATCCCTGCAAGTGTTATTGTGGTATCTTCAGTCAGGCACGACATGGCGACTATCACAGCCCATGCCACTATCCAAATGGGTTGCTTTCTTGCACCAAGCAACGCCCTAAAGATAAACAAGAGTACCACTGCTGCACCCAGTATGCCCAACGAGGCTAAAAGGGTGAGGTATTGGTTGTGGGTTGTTTTCCCTGTATCAGATATTTCTGAACCGATATTACGCAATTCTGTGTGCATTTCATCCACCTCGTCGCCACAGCCCACACCAATAATTGCGTGTTTTTTTATCACTTGCACTGTGGCTTTCCATAATTCGGTGCGCTCTATCATGGAGAAATCTCTCACGCGATTTGTACGCCGATGGCTCTCATATTCAAACAGCGCTGTGCTTACCATGCGCTGAATGGCCGTACCATGAATGTATACAGGATTGGCTATGCCTTGTTCTATTTCCTTTATCTGCTCCGTCGTTAAGTGAGAGATACCACTGCTATCTTTCGTTTCTCCTATGGCGTTAAGGTATCGCACAAGGGTGGGATAGACCGTGTAGCCGTTGGGAATTGACTCATCAATGCCTACTGTGCTACGTTTACTCCACTCCTGTTCCAACTCTATCCTGCACACATAGTTGTTCACATAGTTGCCACTTTCTATCAGGCCATCGTAGGCATGTTCGTATTTGTTGCCGCTGATGGTCGTTTCTTTTAGAGATGAAGTCGCTATCGGTTTTAGTTTGTAATAGTCGTTGACTGCGGTCAACACTAAAGCAGCTATACCTCCAAACAGTGCTATCCACACAGTATATAGGCATATTCGTCTGCGAACCGACATTGCCTTCTTGCTGTAATAAACTACAAATATGGTTGAAACTACGAGCAAAATACCCACCGATGTAAGAGACCGTATAAGTAGCAGAAATATAGCAAGCCATATAACTACGATAATGCTAAACGTTTTCTGAATCCAACTATCGCTTTGGGCAAAAGCATACAGACTAAGACATATAGCCATGCAGCAGTTCAAAGCAAAACGTATGTGCGACATGAATGGGACAGCCTCGCGATAGTTCATGCTTGGAAGAGTTGATAGGCGTATCACACTAACGACCGAGACAACAATTACCGCCAGTACGTAGATAGTTAAAATGTTTCTTCGCGCCACGCCTTCTATCGAGGGTGAAGTGAGCATCACCAGAGGTATGACCAACATGGGTAGTTTTACCTGCAACACATGTAGACCTTCGGGCAGGTTGCTCGTCCATATAAGTGAGAGGGTATACAGCATGTATATTGCCAAAAACAGGTGCAGCAGTCGACTTTGACGCGCGTTATTCAGTTTCTCGCGCCAGTTCCACTCTGCCACCCAATTGGCAGCCATCAGCACCCACACAAGATTTGTGAGCCACACCGAGGTGAGCATGCACACACCAAGTGCAGCCACAAGTGCAAGATAAATGTTTCGATGAGTTCGTTTAGAGAACACTATTTCTGCAGTTCGTTGATGGCACGCTCAATGGTCTTGTCGTCTTTCAAGGCTCCTACTATTCTTCCGCGGTCGTAGTAGTAGCGTGTCAGCAATTCGGCTTTAAGCATTTCGCTTATTTCTGTACGGTGGCGTTGCAGGTCGTTGGCTTTTTCAGCATCGAGCAATTTCTCAAGCTCTTTTATGTTTTGGCTTATTGCGCTGTCGTATTTTTCGTTTTCCGCAACTTCTCGCAACTGGGTTAGCATACGTTCGGTAAGCGTTTGATAACTCAAATTGCGCTCTTTAATGAAGTTGCAAAGGCCATCGTAGAGGCTATCGCTTACTTCAAATTGCTCGGCAGGAGCAATCGCTTGGTGGGTGCGATAGTAGTTTGTGGCGTAGTCGAATATGATGAATTTCTGAGAAAGGGCTATTGCGATATTCGACATGTACTGGGGTTTTACCTCCACGTCGGGCTCGATGCCAAATCCATCATACACCGTGCGTCCTGCTTTGGTTTTGAATGCGGTCTTCAACGAGTCGGGCACTTTGGTGGCTCGGCCGTTGGCATCGCGGTGAGTGTAGTCTATTGCTTGAATGCAACGTCCGCTTGGAATGTAGTATTTCGATACGGTAACTTTCATTTGGCTATTGTAGGCCATGGGCAGGATGTTTTGAACCAACCCCTTACCATAGCTGCGTTGGCCAACAATTACGGCGCGGTCGAGGTCTTGCAGGCTGCCGCTCACAATCTCGCTTGCCGATGCACTGTTACCATCTATCACTACGGCCAGTGGTATTTCTGTGTCAACAGGCTGCATACGAGTGTAGCTCTTCATGTTTTTCGAGGCCACTTTCCCTTTCGTCTCCACCACAAGAGTGCCTTTGGGCACCCAGATGTTTACTATGTCGACGGCCTCATTCATCAGTCCACCTCCATTGCCACGCAGGTCAAGTATTATGCCTTTCATGTTTGGCATGTCTTTTTTCAAGTTCACAAAGGCCTCTCTGACGTTTTTTGCAGCATCGGTGGTAAACTCGTCGAGTTTTATATATCCAATGTTTCCAGCCACATAGCCGTAGTAGGGTACGTTGGGCAACTTAATTTCTCGACGGGTGATTTTGGTTTCAAAGGTCTTACCAGCGCGTTCAATGCCGAGGGTTACTGTGGTGCCGGCTTGTCCGCGCATGGCTGCGCTCACATCCGATGTGGTTTTTCCATGTGTGCTCACGCCATCGACGCTGGTTATGCGGTCGCCTGCTTTCAGTCCTGCTTGGTCGGCAGGCAACCCTTGATAGGCTTCCGAGATAAGTATCGAGTCGCCACGCTGCATTATAAGCGATCCTATGCCCCCATATTCGCCCAGCAGTTGTAGCTTCACGTCCTCCATCTGACTTTCAGCATAGTAGTTGGTGTAGGGGTCGAGCGAGGCCAGCATGGCATCTATGGCCACTTTGATGGTCTTGCCTGGGTCTATGTCGTCGACATAGTTCAAGTTCAGATTTTTGTATACCGACGAAAATATCTCCAGGTTTTTGGCAATTTCAAAACTGCGATCGGTCTGGGCTTTTATGTTGCAAACTGCAAGCAGGGCAAGCGTTAGCAGCGTTGATGCGACTTTCTTTGTCATCCTTTTTTATGCTTATCAAGGCTAATAACCCCATTTTTGATGCTTTTATTGTGCTGTGGAGCAATTATCTGGGGCTTTACACCTCTATCATCTTCTTTTCAAAACCAGTTATGGTTTGCTTGTCGGGCGAGACGAACCATAGTAGGTCGTCATGTTGAAATATTATGTTGTGGTCGGGGTTGAATATTTTTTCTCCGTTGCGTTCTATGGCTATAATCAGAGCATGGTGGCGTTGGTTGAATTCGGAGTCATATATTTCCAATCCACACAGAGGGCCGCCTTCTTCTACATGGTAGCGATACATGTGCATCTCGTGGTCGGAGCGGTCGTGTATGAGCATTTCTGGAGCCACCTCAACATCGGTTCGCATGCGTGTTATCTGTTCGTCGGTGCCAATCACAGTCAGTGTGTCGGTGGGTAGCAGTAGGTCTTCTTTGGTGGGTAGGTCTATAACATTTTCGCCCCTTTCAATGGTTACGATGTTAACTCCGTAAGTCTCGCGCAGACGAATGTCGTGCAGCCGTTTACCTGCCAATGGCGAGTAGGGCGACAAATGCAACCGCTCCATGGCAAAATCGTTTTCCATTCCGGGGGGCAGACGGAAGGCGTTTTGTGCCTGACGCGAGTTGAAATTCTGCTTGAAGCGCTCTTCAATTTGGGAGTAGAAATGGCTCGACCTACGGGTATACAGTATGCCCAACACCACGCTCACACCAATCACCCCCAAAAAGCCTACGGCCATGTTGATATATGTGCTGACGGCTATGCCCACAAACAATATGGCTGTGAAGTAGCGCAACACCAGTAGCGGTATGACCACCACTTGAGAGAAGCGGTAGGTGTCGAACATCTCTTTTATCTTCTTTGCGCTTACATTCTTTACGGCTACCGCCCAAAGAAATGGTGCCATCAGCGTTAGCGTGATTATCAACCCCAGAAGTCGGCTCCATATTTGCGGAATGTCGGCTTCGGAAAACAGATGATTCAGCGTGGGGCGCAACAGCAGACGCGACAGGATGGCAATGGTGGCAAGAATCACGCCGTAAACCACAATATTGGTCAGCTGACGGCGAATGAAGTTGGCTATGCCCACGCTGTCGGTCTCGGTGCTGCGCGAGTGTTCGCTGTAACTCTCAAGATGTTTCTTAATAACCTTGGGCAGACGGGGCTCGATGAAGTTATAGAAGGGCAACGCCCCTTTGATCATGTATGGGGTAACAAAAGTGGTGAGTATTGATACGCTGACTATTATCGGGTAGAGCTCTGGGCGTATTACTCCAAAACTCAATCCCAGTCCGGCAATGATAAACGAAAATTCGCCAATCTGACAGAAACAGAACCCACTTTGAATGGCTGTTTTCAGTGGCCTACCGCTGAGCAACACGCCCAATGTGGCCGACGTGCTTTTGAAAAGTATCACCGTCAGGGCTATAACCAGTATAGGTACAATGTATTTCACCAACACCGAGGGATTTACCAACATGCCTACCGACACGAAGAAAACTGCCCCAAAAAGGTTTTTTAATGGAGTTATCAAGTTGTGAATTACCTCAACCTCAATGGTCTCGGCCAGTATTGCTCCCATGACAAATGCCCCCAGAGCGGTCGAGAAACCAGCCTTGTCGGCCAGCACCACCATGCCAAAGCACAGTCCCACAGCCACCACCAAGAGGGTCTCCTCGGTCATGTAGCGACGCATCCAGCGCAAAAAAGTGGGTATGAGGTAGATGCCAAAGATAAACCATGCAATGAGGAAGAATATCAGTTTAAGAATGCTGAATACCACGGCCCCTCCATCGACGCTTTTACTGACGCTCATTGTCGACAGCACCACTATCAACACCACGGCAATTAGGTCTTCCACAACCAGCACAGCAGTTACCGTACCGGTGAACTTTTGCTGCTTTAGTTTCAAATCGTCGAAACTTTTAATGATGATGGTAGTGGATGAAATGGAAAGCATTGCCCCCAGAAACACGCACTCCATCGAGCCAAACCCCAACATGCGTCCCACCGAACTGCCAATCAAGAACATGGCAGCCAATTCGGTAAGGGCAGTGATTGCTCCCGTTGCACCCACTTTGCGCAGTCGGCGCAGACTGAACTCCAAACCCAGGGCAAACATCAAAAACACGATGCCAATGTCGCTCCACACATGTACATTGGCATCGTCGGTTACGGCCGGAAACCAGGGAAAGTAAGGCCCGATGAAGAAACCAGCCAAAATGTAGCCCAACACAAGGGGCTGTTTAAGCCATTTGAAAATTACGGTGGTAACACCTGCCGTGATTAAAATTACTGCAAGGTCGTAGAAGATGGATGGAAGTTCCTGCATAGGTCATCTATAACGATGATTTAGCGTCGTTATTGCTTCATTTTTCAAAAAGTTAACGAGATTTGTATCAATGGCCAAACAAGGCATCAAGTAGGTATCAAGTAGGTATCAACTTCGGCCGTTCTTCAGTTGTTCTTCAGTTATTGACTGAAGAACAACTGAAGAACGGCCTTACTTAATACCTGCTTGATGCATCAATGATGGTTGGTTGTTAGTCTCTTTTTCCAAAGATTTGCCCTCAATTTCATTCAAGGAGCGCTTGTACGCCACGCAAAACAGCCTGCCTACCAACCACGATATAAGCCTACAGCCCTCAAGAAGAGGGTTGTAAACGAGGTGGGGAAATGAAGAACTTTCTTGATCTTTACCGCCAGCGGAGGGTCTCGATTAGGTGGTCGACGTCGGCCTGAAGGTAGGATATAACGGGGGCCAACGAGTCGTTGTTGGGGGCCTGGTTAAGGTAGATCGCTCCGCGCAGGAAGTGGCGTGAGCTGTCGGTAACCCAAAACTGATAGGTCGAAGCCACGCGTGTGCCTCGCAGACGGTAGGCCGAGCCGTAGACTTTGCGCTCGGGGTCTTCGTAGTGTTGCTCTTCAACGCCGTTGGTAAATTGATAGTGTGCCTCCATTAGACGCATCGAGGTGTCGGTTTGGCCTCGAAGGTCGGCCTCCGACTGCATCCGTTTATAACTTAAAAACACCACTCCGTCCCAAGTGTCGTATTTTAGGTCGACCCAAACGTCGCGCGGGGTCTGCTTTTTCAGCTCAATTGCACTGATGGTGTTTTGTTCGAATGTGAAGGGCAGGTATGCGCTGTCGCACACGTGGTACGAGGCCTGCGGTGTGTCTATGCGCAGGTAGGCCTGCGGTTTTGGGGTGGGGGTGTGGCGTTTACAGGAGGGGAAGGCCACCGCGATGAGCAACGTTGCGGCAACGATGATTATGGTTTTGTGGTGGGTCATTGCTTGTTTTTTTTCGTATTTTTGTGGCGTGAACTGGATTGGCTATTTTTTGCGTGCCAAAACGGCCTATGGTATCCATTCGCCGTTTGTGTACAACTTATACACCGAGGTGCTGTATTCGCGTTGTCGGGTGCCGAGTGAGGCTGGTCGAGGCAGGGCTGGACGTGTGGTGTGGCGACTGGCTCATCACTATGGTGCAGAGCCTTGTGTGGTCGACGATGGGGTGGCGGTTAAAGTCAATGATGTAGAGTTTCTGGTGGTCGACCATCCGCACTGGCGTGAAACGGCGTGGCAACGCCTTATGCACGACGGTTATTGGCAGGCTACGCTCGATTTTTGGAATTATGGCATCGCGGTTCACAACCAGCACTTGTCGAAGCAGCATTTTGTGTTGCGTTAGTTGAAGTTGCGCCCTTTTAGCATGGGCACGAAATTGTACTGGCCAAATTCTTCAATCTCCCATTGCTCTTGCTCGTCGCCGTGTTTGGTGATGCGCAGCATTTGTTGTCCTTCGTTGCCCACAGGTATCACCATCCGACCTCCAATTTTTAGTTGTCCCATTAGGGTGTGTGGCACTTCGGATGCTCCGCAGGTGATGATGATGCGGTCGAAAAGGCCATAGTCGCCCTCGGTAAGTCCCTGATAGCCGTCGCCCAAGAAGCATTTTACCCTAAACCCCCAGTCGTTCAGTCGGCGGCGAGTTTGCTCGAAAAGTTGTTTTTGCCGTTCGATGCTAAACACTTTAAGTCCCATGCGGTAGAGCACTGCTGCCTGGTAACCACTACCGGTGCCAATTTCAAGCACTTGCATTCCTTCGGCTGTGTCGAGCAGTTGGCTTTGTTTGGCCACGGTCGATGGCCGCGAAATGGTTTGATCGCAGTCTATGTTTATTGCGCGGTCTTGATAGGCTTGGTTGTCGAGCATGGTGTCGATAAACCAGTGTCGGGGCACGCTTTGCATGGCGTTGAGTACGCGTTGGTCGGTGATGCCATTTTTTTGCAGGTTGGCACACATCTTCTGCCTCAATCCCACATGGCGGAAGGTGTCAATGGGTGTGGTCTCTTTCATTCTGCGTGGCTGAAAGCTTGAGCTCGAAGCTCGATGGTTGTGTTTTGTGGCGTTACCATAACTGCCGCGCTGCCAGGGGCTGTGATGTGCCCAACGACATGTATTTCTGAAAGGTCTTTCAGTTTGTCGTAGTCGCTCTGTTTTATGGTAAACAATAGTTCATAGTCGCCACCACCATTGAGAGCACAACTGGTGGGCAACATGTTTTGGCTCATCTCCGAGCAAACACGTGTGGTTTGGTAGTCGATGGGCAATTTGTCTTCATATATTTCGCAGCCACATCCCGAGGATTTGCAAAGGTGCAGGGCTTCTCCCGCCAAGCCTGTGCTAATGTCAATCATTGATGTTGGCACCACGCCTTTGTCGGCAAGCATTTTGATAATGTCGAAGCGAGGCTCGGGTTTTAGAAAACGTTCCAGCACATAGTCGAAGCTGGCAAGGTCTGGTTGGAAGTTGGGATTGGCCATGTAGGTAACTTTCTCGCGTTCAAGCACCAGCAGACCGCTGTAGGCACTGCCCAAGTCGCCACTGACGAATATCAGATCGTGGGTTTGAGCACCGTTACGGTAGGTGATTTTTTCGGTTTCAACTTCGCCGATGGCTGTTGTGGTAATGGTCATTCCAGCAGGACAAAGGGTGGTTTCTCCACCGATGAGGTCAACATCGTAGCGGTCGCAGCAAAGGTAGATGCCTTGATAAAGTTCTTGCAGCGCCTCTACCGAGTAGCGATTGCTCACTGCTATGCTCACCAGCACCTGTCGGGCAGTTGCATTCATGGCGGCTATGTTGCTAAGTGCCACCGCTACGGCCTTGTAGCCAAGGTGTTTTAGTGGCGTGTACATCATGTCGAAGTGTATGCCCTCAACCATCGTCTGGGTGGATACAACACGGCGCAGACGCCCTGTGCCAATGATGGCGGCATCGTCGCCTATGGTAGAAGTAGTGGTCTTGTTGCGTTTTTTGAATGGTTCGGTCAGTAGGTTGACAAGGGCTTCCTTTCCAATGTGGTTTATTTCGGTTCGACCCTCTTGATATTGCAGTTCCTCCATAATGCTGATGTTTTCAGAGTTTGGATGTAAGGTGATGCATTAGTATGCCTGCTGCGACGGCAGCATTGAGGCTCTCGGCGGTGCCTCCTATGTTTGGAATGGTGATGCGGTGTGTGATTTTGGCCAACACTTCTGCACTTATGCCTCGCGATTCGTTGCCGATGACGAGTACCGAGGGACGTGTTGAACACCGACACTCGGTCTGCCCGTTGAGTACTGCCCCGTAGATGTCTTTGCCACAAGAGTCGAGCCATTGGGGGAGGTCGGTGTACTCAACTTTGGTGCGAAATATGGCTCCCATTGAGGCTTGTACGACTTTGGGATTGAACACGCTTACAGTGTCGGCACTGCACACCACCTGACGCACCCCAAACCAGTCGGCCGTGCGTAGCAGTGTACCCATGTTGCCCGGATCTTGGATGTGGTCGAGTGCAAGAGATAGTGTGCTTGTGGAATGAAACGGGGGGAGGTTGCGATCAATGAGCATCCATACTTTGTTGGGCGTTCTCATAAGACTTAAACGCTCCAATTGCGGTTTATCTACCTCAAATACGTTGCAATGTGGTAGTTGAGTGTTGGCATCGAGCCACTCTGAGGTGGCACAGATAGCAAGGATAGATACCTTACTGTGCAACGCTTCGGCAGCCATTTTTTCGCCTTCCACCACAAACAGGTTGTCCTCGTCGCAGTGTTTGGCTTGTTTGTATGCTGCCAACTCTTTCAGTTTGGCTTTTGATATGGTGGTGCGCTGCACTACTATCTGTTGTTTTTGTTGGGTTTAAGGTCAACCTTGCTGTCGGAATCAACGGTAACGTTGCGGGTTGTTTTTGCTTCGATGGTGTTGGCTTTAACGATGTTGCTCATGTTAACACCAGTGGCACTTTCGATGACGTCAAAGCTTTGTTTGATAACAGAGGGTACTACTCCGCTGATGCTTGCTGCATCTTGTCCCGATGTGCCATAAACATTCAGGTTCTTTATTGCGCTGATGGGTTGAGATACGTGTTGCGCCACTTCGGGTATTATCTTTACAATCATATCAAGAATAGCGGCTTGTCCGTAGCGTTCGTATGCTTCGGCTTTTTTCTGCATGGCCTCTGCTTCTGCGAGACCTTTCTTCTCGATGGCAATTGCTTCGGCCTCGCCCGCTTTTTGTATCTTGTAGGCTTCGGCTTCGCCATTGGCTTTTATACCCTCTGCTTCGAGCATCATGGCTTGCTTCTTGGCTTCGGCAAGTGCTATCTGTGCACGAGCCTGCTGCTCTGCACGGTAGGCTTGAGCTTCGGCCTCACGCTTACTTTGCTCAAGGTCGGCAGCTGCACGCAACTCGATCTGGTACTTGTCGGCATCGCTTTGTTTCATAACCTCAGCCTGAAGTTCGTTTTCGCGTATCTTAATCCGCTCGGCTGTCAGTACCTGTTCCCTCATCGTTTGCTCGATTTGAGCATCAACGGTCTTGGTGTTTATGGTTTTCTGCTGCTCTTGACGCTGTATTTCGTAGGCAGCATCAGCATCAGCCTTCTTGGTTTGTTCGATTATTGTCAATTCGCTACGCTTAACGGCCAACTCGTTTTGGCGGATGGCTATCTGCGTTTGAGAGTCGACTTGTGCGTCGTTGGCCTCTTTTTGAGCTTCGGCTTCGGCGCGTGCAATATCCCTTTCGGCGTTGGCTTTGTTTATTTTTGCCTGTTTGCGAATGGTCCAAGTGTTGTCTGCACCAAGGTCTTCGATGAGGTTTTTTTCGTCGGTAACGTTTTGAATGTTACAGGAAATAATTCTTAAGCCCAAGGCTTCCATGTCTTTTTGTGCTTTCGACATGATTTCATCGGAGAATTTGTCGCGGTTGATGTTAATGTCACGTAGGGATAGAGAACCTATCACTTCGCGCATGTTACCCTCAAGCGAGTCCTGTACCTGTTTTGAGATGTCGGTGCCCGACATGTTGAGAAAGTTTTTTGCAGCAAGCCTTACCCCCTCAATGTCGGGGATTACTTGTATTTTTGCTACGGCATCGACGTTGACGTTTATAAAGTCGTTGGTAGGGACAGTGCGACTGGTGCGAATATCGGCTGTTACTTGGCCGAGGAAGACCTTGTCAAGACGCTCCATTAGTGGAACTCGTAAACCTCCTTTACCTATGTATATTCTTGGCTTTTTATTCAACCCGGATACTATGTAGGCCACCGATGGTGGTGCCTTGATGTAGGATATTAAGATGATGAATAGAATGAGAATAGCTACCGCAAGGATGATTATTACTGTGCTGTTCATTGTTGTTGTATTGTTTTTGTGATTATTTTTGATACCTTCTCGGATAGTGGTATTGAGCCATCTATCCAGTCAATTTGCACCCCATTGCGTTGCATACGACGGAACCACGTCATTTGTCGTTTAGCAAAACGGCGAATGTCGGTGAAAAGTCGTTCCCGCATTTCGTTGAATGTGGTTTGGTGTAGTAGAAATTGGGTTATATGACGGTATTCGAGACCAAATTTTTGCAAACGTTCGGGGCTTACTCCGTTTTCCATTAGTCGTTGCACTTCGTCAATCATGCCTGCTTCAAGGCGTTGGTCAAGACGTGTTTCGATGCGCGCAATTATGTCTTGGCGAGGAAATGTCAGTCCAAAAATGCTGTGCTGCATCGGTGGAATATGAGTGTAGGAATCGGGGTTAAGTTGACGATACTCTTGTATCTCCAATGCTCGTATTAGTCGTTGACGTTCGTCGGTGTCGGTGTGGTTATGCAAAGGAACGTAGCTGGCAAGTCGTTGTGTTAGTTCGCCGTCGGAGCATTCGGCAATACTTTCCCTAAATATGGGGTCAATGGGTGCATCGGGGAGTTTGTATTGACGCACGATGGCATCAATATATAGCCCCGTACCACCGCAAAGGATTGGTTGTTTGCCCCGTGCTATGATGCCGTTGAACGCATCAATAAAGTCATTTACAAAACGGTAGGCATTGTATTCGTCGGTACGAGGGTCGCAGATGTCAATGAGATGATAAGGTATACTGACCCCGTTGATACGATACTCCGACAGGTCTTTCCCCGTTCCGATATCCATGCCACGGAATACCTGACGCGAGTCGGCGCTTATAATTTCGCCGTTAACGTGCGAAGCAAGCGTTGTGGCCAATGAGGTTTTGCCACTTGCGGTAGGTCCGAGTATGGTGATTAGTGTAGGAGTACTCACTCGTCGAAGAATATCAGTTTCGACCGTTGTTTGTCGAACTCGTACTCTCCGAATTGTGCCAGTCCGACACGATTGATGACGAATTTGTAATCAATGCCTTTTACCACCACTACCTCTATGTTCTTAACATGCTGCTCACCTATTTGCATTTCTTTGAAAACAAGGGTGGCTTTATCGAGGATGTTACCTTCGGGATCGAATGATTGATCGCGCAGAGGGAAATCTTCCTTGGTGATGCGTCGTTGATAGAGGAAATTCATGGCTTCTTCCCAAGATATGGCCACTGGCTCTTGGAACCGCTCGTCGATGAGCATAGGCACTTGTGAACCATTGACAATAGCCTTAATTTCACCACGTGTAGAGTTGACCATTGCCACAGGAATGGTGCTTTCATCGTGGACTATGATGGGTTTAGGATTTGAATCGTTGTCGTCGGAGGCATTTTCCACAAGATCGACCACTTTCCCGTCGGCATTTTTGCCATTGGGGTTCTGACTAATGGCCATGTTGTCGACCAAGCGGCGTGAGACATAGTCGGTGCGCAACACAAGAAACTCTATGCGACGGTTAAGCGAATGGGCTGCTTGCTGGCGGTCGCCACTTAAGGTGGCAATGTAATCGCATTCCATTACGCTACCAGCCGAGAAAATGTATGACTGACCATTGTAATTCACCACCACATCGTCAACCAATGTGCGAGGTATGCGGTCGCCGTAACCTTTGGCAACAAGCCTTTCGCGCTCTATACCACGCGACACAAGGTAGTCAACCACCGTTTGAGCGCGACGTTGCGACAGGGTGTCGTTGGTGAGACCGATATAGGGTTGGCAATCGGTGTGAGAGCGTATCTCAACTACTACGTTAGGATGGTTGACCATGACGAGATAGAGGTCCATCAGCGAGTCCATAAATTCGCCTTTGAGATCGGCTTTACCTAAATCAAATTGTATTTCTGGTAGGGTAATTGGCTGTGAAGGGACGGGCTCCATACGAAAATCATGAACAAGATCTTTATCGGTGGTATAGCCTCGTGTACTTTCTGTTCCTTCAATGCTATAGTAATCCTGTTTAGAGACGTACATTTTATAGACAATATCGCGCTTTATTACCGCATTGTCAAAACGGTAAAAACCTTTTTTGTTGGTTGTTGTCTCTGCTTCACTACCGTCTGACCCCACAAGACGTATGCGTGCGCCGTTTATAAGTTGCATTGACTTCTCGTCGCGTACAGTACCCTCAATGGTGTAGTTGAGTGCGGGTAGTTGAAAGTAGAATATATCATCGTTGATTGGGGGTGTTTGCTTACCCTTGTTGTCAATGCGACGGTTGTGTGGATCGGCAAACGGGCGGTTGGACGAAAAGTAGCCTCGCTCAACGATGCTACCGTTATCGGTTGTGGGATAGAATATAATCGACATCTCGTCATAGGACGAGTTGATGGGTATGCCGAGGTTGGTGGGAGTTGTCCACTTCCCATTTCTTTGAAGGTTTGAGTAGAAGATGTCTTGACCGCCCACGCCAGGTAGACCGTCGCTTGAGAAATAAAGCAGAGAATCGGTGCGTAGCATAGGGTAGACCTCGCGCCCGGCAGTATTGATAATTGATGTTAAGTTTATAGGGTGACTAAAGTCATCGTTGACCGATTTTCGTGTGCTCTTCCAAAGGTCGTAGTCGCCAAAGCCACCTGGCATATCGCTTGAGAAGTAAAGCGTCAGACCATCGCTTGATATGGCGGGGTATAGGTAGTTGTATGCAGTGTCGCCTAAATTTATACGTACAGGTTCGCTCCATTCTCCTGGAGCAGGCTCTGCCTTGCTATTTGTCTCTTGCTTGCCATTCCCTTTTTTGTTTTTCTGTGTATTCTTGGCTGGAACAGAGGTCTTCTTTTTCTTCTTGTCAGTGCTTTCGGGTGTACGGGTAGACATGTAGATGCTGCACCCCAAAGTTTCGTGTGGACGGATGTCGCATCGACTGAAGTAAACGGTGTTGCCATCGGGAGAGAAGGCGGCTTCACCTTCGTTGACGGGGGTGTTGATCTTGCCACTCTTATCCCACGGTTCGGGAGTAGAAACCCATTGACCATTGCGATCTTGAAATACGTAGTATAATTCGGAGAAAGCTTGGCCTGTCCAAGCATCATGTCCAGCCTCGTCGCCCGTACCAAAACGGCTTGTGGTGAACACTACTTTGCTGGTGTCGTTACCTAAGAAGTGAGGTGCCCAATCGTTATAGTCGGTGCACCAGTCGTCCATTTTGCTTATCTCGTGTCGGGTACGGTTGTTTGATAATTGGTTGACGTAAATAAGAGAGTTTTTACGTTTGCGAGCGTAACTGTCGTTAGGCTCCATGGCCAGATATTTGTCGTAGTATTCATCAGCCTCGTCAAATTCTTCGTTAAAACGACACATTTCGGCCAAAGTGAAGTATAGTTTGCGCTCAGAATTAGCATAGCCGTCATTTGCCAAACGTTTGTAGATGCGCTCAGCATGAGTATAATCGTACATCAACCGATAGCATTCGGCCATTTGGAAGTATACTCGGTTTTTTTCTGCCTTGTTGTCTTTAATCTTCTCGTACACTTTTTGGTATTGCGTCAACGCCTCAACAAAGCGGTTCTGGTCGAAAAGGTCGTCGGCCTTTTGAGCCAGGCTTTTTGTCTGTGCCGACGCTCCCATAGTCAGCAGCAGGACTGTCGCAAACAGCAGTAGGCTTTCCTTTAGTCGTCTCATGCTTGTTTTTTTCTTTTTCCTTTAGGAGGTTGTATTACGGCTTAAACGGCTCATTGTCCGCGTATTGCGTTGTAATGGCCGTGTGGTATTTACTTTGCTAAAGTAAGTTTTTTCCGTGATATATAAAAAATCTTTACTTGTGCCCACCGAAAGTATTGTTTTCGGACACAAGCATTTGATCTCGAACAGCAGGTTACTGTCACCTACTTTCGCAGGAGATGATTGAGCTGTTGTATAGTTTTTTCCTTGTTGATAGACTATGCTATGAAGAACGCACTTGTGAAGTTGGAGCCAACAAACTATGAGTTTTGGAGGCTTTCTACTCTGCGAGAGTATCGGGAGTAAAATCGAGTAGATAAACATGCTCGGTGGCTCGTGTTACAGCGGTGTAGAGCCAACGTAGGTAGTCGCGGTCATAAATGAGGTCGGGGATATAACCTTGGTCTATCACAATGCTCCGCCACTGTCCACCTTGAGTTTTATGACAGGTTAATGCGTAAGAAAACTTCACTTGTAAGGCGTTGAAGTAGGGATTGCGGCGCATCTCGTTCATTCGTTCGGCCTGGCTACTGATCTCTGCATAGTCTTGCATTATGTTGTTGAAAAGGGTGTTGCTTTGTTCGGCTGTTAGAGCAGGTGCTTCGGCAGTAAGGGTATAGAGCAGTAGTTTGCAGTCGAGAGGTGGTTCGTCTGTATAGTCTACAAATCGGAGTGTGGCATCGGCGAAGCGAAATCCATACAGCTCTTCAACGTTGCGTACGCTTTGCACCTCTACGATGTCGCCGTTGGCAACAAAACCTATAGTGCTTTTTTCGTCAAGCCAGTAGTAGTTGTTTTTTACTACCATTAGGTTGTCGCCTGCGTTTACTTCTTGTTCGCGGAATAAGATGGTGTTACGTATGCCTTGGTTGAAAAGATTAGCACGTTTGTTGGAGCGGCATACGATGGCAACTTCGTCAGGGGTACAACGGCTATACTCGTCGTATAACACTTCGCTTAACTCACTGCCGCTAATAGAACGAATGTCGGTGAACCCACCGGTGTGAAAAAGAGGCATTGTAGCTTCGTCGGAGACATGCATCGTGGCAATTTGATTCCGAAGAGCGGTGGCATTGTACAGTATACCCGATGTTTTGTGCTGACGCACCACCTCTGTTAGTTCATGCGATGTGACTTCCACTTCAAAGGCGGATTGAAGGTAAGTTTCGTCAAGGGCTGCACTTTCGCTTTGACCTACAGGAGGAAGTTGAGCGCTGTCGCCAATAAGCATCAATCGGCAGTGTTGGCCACTATAGACGTAGTTTATTAGGTCGTCAAGTAGACTGTGGCGTGATGTCTCATTTTCAAGGCCTATCATTGATGCTTCGTCAACAATGAAAAGTGTGTGGGTGTGTTTGTTCACAGCTCGTGCTGTGTGTAGTCGTCCAGTGGCATCACGCATGGTTACGTATATGCGCTTATGAATTGTATGGGCCACATGAGCGGAGTAATTAGAGAGTACCTTTGCAGCACGCCCCGTAGGTGCCATTAATAATGGCTTTACTCGCATGTATTCAAGGCTTTGTATTAAAGCCGATACTATCGAGGTTTTTCCGGTGCCAGCATAGCCTTTCAGTAGAAATAAGGATCGTGGATTTTGATTAAATAAAAAATGCGCCATTGCGGCGCAAGCAGCACGTTGCCCGTTGGTTGGTGCGTACGGGAAACGTGATAGAATAAGTCTTGTAACGCTGTCTTCTACAGACGGCACAGCCATTAATGCTTATTGCTCGTCGGCTTGAACGGGCATTGTAGAGTTGCCGTTGTCGGTTTGCTCTACTGGGGTGACCTCTTGATTTTCGTCTATCGTGTGCTGGCGAGGTACCGCTACGGATGCTGCAAGACACAGCACCAGTAGTATAATGGCCAGCCACCATGTGGCTTTTTCCATAAAGTCGGCCGTTTGTCGTGCGCCGAGCACTTGGGTTGGAGCTGAGAAATTGGCAGCCAGTCCACCACCTTTCGAGTTCTGAACCAGCACCACAAGTGCTAACAGCACACACACTATAACAATCAGAATAACGATGATTTTATACATCTCTTTCGGTTTTATATTTTTTAGTTCCTTTTTAGGAGCGACTCCAAGCGCTCAATACGAGGCGCAAAGGTACTAATTTTAGATGGATTATCGGTCAATAATTTACGGTAGATGGCAAGCGCTTGTGCGTATTTGCCTTGATTTTCAAGTACAACTGCAAGCGTTTCAGTATAAATACCCTCGTTGGGCATTACGCTTTTTTTACCGTCGAAAGATGTTTCTTCAGTTGGTATGGACGTTTTTGCTTTAACTTCAGTAGGGGTAAGTTGTAAAAATTCGGTAAGTATTACACTCTTTGGTGCTGTTTTGAATGATGTCTCTTGATAACTATTAATTTCGCTGAATATGTCAGTTTTGGGCTCGTCTTTACTGGCAATGGCGCGACTGTTCTCAAGCATGTTTTTCAAATGGTCGGCATTACACAGTGTTATCTCCACCTCGCGACGGCGTTCGGACGTATCGAAACCATAGGCGCAGTCGGCCACAAGTGCCATGAGGTTGACTATTGAAGAGTGAGGATACTTGTCGGACATTGCACGAAGCCACCCTCTGTCTTGAGACGTGAACAGCGTTGGGCGCTCCACTATCTGCGAAAATCTTTTTGTGTTCATAGCAAGCCTATCTTGTCGTCAAAGTAATGTGCAAAGGTAATCACTTTTTTAGGAAATCGTGCTGATAAAAAATATATTGCATGAATATAATGTTGATATTCAATGTGTAGATTGTGTATTTTTTCAATGATTACTTTTTTTTCTTCTATCTGAAAAAAAATATCTACCTTTGCAATTCGAAATTTGCCATTTGAGCGGGCATTCTGTGCCTGAGATAGTGAGAATAAAATAGAGAAAAAGGATACCAATATGAAAAGAACGTTTCAACCTTCATTGAGAAAAAGAGCGAATAAGCACGGTTTTCGCAAAAGAATGTCAACCGCCAACGGTCGTAAGGTGTTGGCAGCTCGTCGTAGAAAAGGTAGAAAGAGACTGACGGTCTCTGACGAGCGCTAATTAGAGTACGTGCTTGTCGAAGCCAGTAGTGGCATGATATGAGGAACCCCGTATTTGTGGTTCCTTTTTTTGTTTTTAGTTAATCCTTGTTGCAATTATTCCAGTTTTGATTTTTCCTACAGTTGTTGCAATAACGTAGCTGTCTCCCCCTTCGGCTATTCTAAGTTGTTGCTGTAATTGTGTTGCTTTTATGGGGTAGTTGCGACTTATAACGTGCGCTTTCATGCTGGGTAATTGCTTTTTTATGGCTTTGACTGTTAGCGGAGATTGTGCGATGACTTTGAATGTGCGTCCAGGAAAGTTTGGTAAAAGTTCGGTTGAAGTATATAAGTGGCTATTCCTTCCCAGTTGGGGTAAGCCTGTTTGTGTTGACAATTGTTTGAAACAACCGCTCTTCATTATTGAGGCGTTGGGCTCATAGAGATATTGTGATACCTCATTTGCAGTAAGCAGAGTTGTTGCTTGTTCTCCTGTAGCCGTAAAAGAGATGGTGTGTATGGCACCAAAATGTATGTCTGCACAATGTATTTGAAGAGGGTTATCTTCAGTTTTTTTTCTGCAGAGAAACAATATTTCACGACATTCGTTGTTCACGGCTACGATATGAATGTCAGTTGCATACCCAAGTTGCTGTGTCGCAATTTTTAGGTCTATCATTGGAGATGCCTTTATTACGACAAGATTGCTTCGCTCAACAAGGAAATCTATAATTTCCAAAATATTAGGTTGGCATGACGAAAACCCCACCATCTTTTTACCAAACGCATTTCTCCTTGCAGGGTCTATGTAGATTATGTCAAAGGTTTGTGTATGATTATTTAGCCAGTTCGTACAGTCGCAGTTGTGGCAAAAGATGTTCTTCTTGCCCAAAATGGCAAAGTTGCGTTTTGTGAGTTCAAATAAATCGGTATTAAATTCAACATAGTCTACCCTCTCGGCTACATTACTGAACGATAGAGTGTCAACGCCCATTCCGCCAGTAAGGTCTACTATTGATTTAGATTTACCTACAAGTTGCGCTTTATAGTTGGCCGTAACTGAAGATGAACTTTGCTCGCAGTTTAGTTTTGGAGGGTAGGCAAAGTGTGGGTAATCAAGCAAATATCCCCATTTTGTTCGTGCAATGTGCAACCCTTCCAGTTGCTGAAGGATTGCTATACGGTGTTTGCCAAGATGTTTTGAAAGAGAAAACTCGGCAATATCTTCATCGCGATGTTGCCATGCAAAGGCAATTGCCTCTTCGTCAATCAATACACCCCCTCCTCATGCAGTCTTTTTAACCGAGTTACAACCATTGGTCGGTCTTCCTTGTAGGTTACGCCGAACCATTGAGAATCTGTTTTTAACACTTTCATAGTAGCATACCCATTGGCAATAAGAGTGTTGACAGCAAAGGGTATGTAGTATTCTGATTTAAGTTCATGACCGTGCTCGTTCAGAAAATCGACAAACATGAGCTCGCTTTCTGCAAAATAATCAGGGGTGAAGCCGAATAAGTTCATTGAAACAGTCGCATCGGCAGGAAGGTGTTTCTTTGAACCATCTGTATCGGTGTACATTATTCCTTCTTGTGTACGGGATATTGAAGTCCGCTCAGTCATACCTGTAAGATAACCATTGCTGTCGGTCTGACATACACCGCGGCTTACACTGCCGTTCTCACTCAATGTATTTTCAAGTCGATAACCCACCATGCAGTACTGACCTTTTGTGTCTTTGAGCGATTGAAGATGTTCCGCCATCACAGCAAAGGCTTCACGACCATAAAAGTCGTCGGCATTGATTATGGCAAAAGGTTCGTGTATAACATCTTTTGCCATGAGAATAGCGTGATTGGTTCCCCATGGCTTCTCTCGATTTTGCGGAGGTTTGAATCCTTGTGGTAAAGAATCAAGTTCCTGAAAAACATATTCTACTTCAATGGCATTGTTGAAGTGATCCGCATTTATTGTTGCCTTAAATGCGTTTTCAAACGAGTGGCGTATAACAAATACCACCTTCCCGAATCCTGCCCGAATGGCATCGGTTATACTGTAGTCCATTATTATTTCGCCATTTGGACCGACATTGTCAAGCTGTTTTAGCCCTCCGTAGCGGCTTCCCATACCTGCTGCGAGTACCAGTAACGTTGGTTTCATATCGTTTTCATTTAATTGTGCAAAGTTACATTTTTTTTGAGACGACATTTTTTTTGCTACTTTTGCGGGGTTAATTGTCATTTTCACTATTTAATTTTTTTGAAAGATATGAAGAAGTACGTTTGCAAAGTGTGTGGTTATGTGTATGATCCAATGGTTGGCGATCCAGATAGCGGTATCGCTCCTGGCACTGCATTTGAAGATTTGCCAGCCGATTGGGTGTGCCCATTGTGTGGTGTGGGTAAGGATGATTTTGAGGTAACCGAATAAGGTACCACGTTGCAAAAAGGAGCAGGAGGCAAAAAAAAGTATTGCCTCCTGCTCTTTTTTATCTTTTATTCTTGAAAAAGAGCTTCATTAGTTGCTCACATTCGTCTTTAAGTACCCCTTTGGTCACATTAGTTTTGGGGTGAAGAAGTATGTTCCCACACTGTTCAAATCCTCTGCGTGGATCACATCCGCCATATACTATACGGTCTATTTGTGTCCAACCTGCAGCTCCGGCACACATAAAACAGGGTTCGATGGTAACATAGAGAGTGCAACCTGTTAGATATTTTGCGCCAAGATATTCTGATGCTGATGTAAAAGCCAGCATTTCGGCGTGTGCAGTTACATCGTGCAATGTTTCTGTTAGATTGTGTGCCCGCGCTATTACAGTACCTTCACTCACGATTACTGCGCCGATCGGTATTTCGTCGGCGTCGTATGCTTCCTGCGCTTCCTTAAGAGCGAGGCGCATGTATTCAGTGTCGTTCGCGTTGTCGGTCGTCATTGATCGTCGGTAAAAATGTCATTGCTGGACGGAATAATACCATATGTGGTAAATTGAGTGTGGAGAGTATTGCCTCGCAAAAACGACTCTTGAGATGGGAGTAGTGATTCCCCAATAGGCATGTATTCGTGATATGCTTTCCATCGTGTGTGTTCTATGGTATCGGCTACGGCTACACCGTCAACATCGTTTAATTCCATTACTAATGTCAGCAGACCGCTCGTTATGTCGAAAAAGTAGTTTCGGCTGAAGTTGTCGGGTAACTCAACGTGGACCATATCGAAATGTAGGCCTTCAATTTCAGCCATTCCGCGATAATCTACCCGAGCATTTTGTGCTTGCCAATTGTGCAATGGCCCTCGCAATTCGTAGGGCATTGTTTGCTCAATAAAGTTCGTCTGCCCGATATCAACCCAATTGTGCATTCTCGGGTAGTATTTACGGTACAGTGTTTTACCATCGCTATGGTAGGCTGTCTGTAGGGTGTCGTTGTGCATAACCTCTATGCGAAGTCTTCCACCCGTAGCCCACCATCGGCGCATTACGAACGTATCGGCAGGATTGGTCATTACGATGGTGGTTTGGGCAAGTAGAATGCTGTCGGAGGCAATCCCCTCCAAACTCATCATACGTTGGAATCGTTCTATCACAGCTACGGCACTATCAATCTTTGCTGATGCATTTTGTGCGATGACAGGTATTTGCATCAGCAGAAAGAATATGGTGGTAGGTGCAGTATATAGAAACTTTCTCATCTGTAGACCGGCATTTGGAAGGGGAACGACAACCTGTCAACAGTTTCGCGCTTGGTGATTTTCAGTTGAATATTGTATCCCATTGCTTGTGCCATACGTGTAATACTTGCTTCTGCATTGTTAGAGAGGGCTATTCTCTGTAGTTCGACAAATGATGTACTTATGCCGAATTGTCTCTTCAGATCAGCGTAATTACCTAAAAATTTTTTACCCAATACCACACTATATATCTTCACCGAGTCTGGTGTGGCCTCGGCACGTGCCAACTCAATCACCTTTGATATGTTCATCCATAGCAGACTATCAGTAGCAATGCGCATTTGTCCGCTAATGCTTGTGCCATCTGCTTCGGCGATGAATGTGGCAACGCTATAATCTGCATGTACTTTTGTGCTTGTGGTGGGTGGTTGATGATTAGAACTATCGCTACTTTTTGATGTCTTTTTGGTACTGTGGCACGATGCCATTATTGCGCATAAAAGGCATAGTATGAAGGTGGTAGTTGTAATACGGCGACTCATTTTTGCAATGCTTTCTTTATCTCTGCCATATGGTGTTGCAGAGTTTCGCTCTGTGGATCACTGTCAATGGCACGTTCCATGTATGGCATAGCTTCTTTATCGCGTCCAGTTAGATGCAATATCCATGCATATGTGTCCAGACTGTTCGCATCGTCTGGCTCTATTTCCAGGCTTTTAGCCGACATTTGCTCAGCTCGTGTTAAGTCTTGGCCTCGTTCTGAAAGGTAGTAGGCGTAGTTATTGAGCAGCATTGCATCATTGGGCTTCAGTCGTAAGCACTGTTCAAATGCAGACCATGCCTTTTCGTAAATTCCTAAACGATAGTAGCATTCTGCCATTATTGACAATGTTTCAAACTCCAGATATCCTTTATGAAATCCCCAGCGAGAGGCAGACTCAAGCTTTTTTAGTGCCAAGGCATACTCTTTTTTCTCTACCAATGTCACCGCTTGCAAGTAGTAGGGCAGAGTATGCATGGGGAACAGACGTTCGGCGCGAGATGCCGCATTTTGTAGGTCTGCATTTCTTTCTGGTAATTGACTTAAGCATATCAACAAACCTTCCCACACCACAAAACGACTGCTATCGGCTATCAATCCTCGTTCCAACCATTTGGCAGCTTCTGCATAACGGTCTTGATGCATCAATACATCGCCCTTTAATAGGGCATATTCAATACTGTCATTACACGTTTGCTCAACTTTGTCAAGTAATTGTAATACCGTTTTGCCATGACTGTTGTAAAACTCTTCTGGTGTGTAGAATGAGGTCAGAAACTGTAGCTTCGTTTTGCATTCCAGTTTGGGATTGTCAAAGGCTAACAGCAGTTCGTGGTCAGCCTGTTCAGGTTGGCGATTCTGCTTGTAGAATTCGGCTAACTGAAGGTGTATATACTCATCGTCGGGATGATTCTGTGCAATGCGGTCGTAGTATTCCTTAGCCTTCTTAAGGTTTCCGCGTTTCATGTTCATCTCAGCGAGAATCGCCTGAAAGCGTTTTTCTTGAGGCATGGCTTCGGCCAACCTCTCCATTTCTTTTTGCGCTTTGACAGTCTCTCCAGCAGCCGCCCATAGACGCTGTTTCTGCATTGATATTGGCTCGGTTATTCCAATGCGATGCTCAACGCGGTCAAGTACCTCTACAGCAGCAACGATGTCGTTGGATTCGAGGTAAGTATTGGAAAGGTCGTAATAATGTTCCAATACATTGGGTTGCAACTTTACAATGGCCTCCAGTTGTGAGGCAGCTCCCTTGGCATCACCCCGCATCTTATTTATTCCCACCAATGTCTGTCTGTACCATATGTTCTCCCCATCAATACCTACAGCTCTTTCTGCGCAGTGTTGCGCACTGTCAAGCCAACGCTGTTGTATTAAAAGCCGCGCCATGCCATACCATGCCGTGGCGCACTGATTATTGTCAGACGCAATAGCAGCGTAGGCTTCTAATGCCTCGTCGTTGCGTCCAGTTTGTTGCAACATTAGGGCATCAATTAAGCGGTTGTCTTGTTTTAGTTCGGATTCAGCTACTTCGGTGATGGGTTTGCGTACGATTTTATTCCCGTCATCCAACATCTTTTTACTGTTGCTGCAACCCGTGAATACGGATGCAGTTAGCAGTATTGTTATACATATTTTTATATGGCTTATATTCATCATCCCCATCATAACTTTTTTTTAAGGTTATTATTGTGTGTTGCGGTGCAAAAAGTCGGCGTAGATAATACCTTGTTTTATGCAAGGGCCTCCCTATTCATGGGTACTTCTAACTTGAGAACGAAAAATACCCAATACATGCCAAATACGCCCAATAATCATAAAAAATCAAAAAAAAATGCTGATTTTGAAAAAATACATATATTTGCATCGAAAAGGGTAAAAACAAACATACACACAATACAATTGCAAGAGGTTGTTATTGTGTGGTATATGTCGAAATAATAGGAAGAAAAACAAACAAACCAAAACAAAACACAAATGAAAAAAGCATTAACGGTTATGGGTTTTGCCATGTGTGCTTCGTTCGCATTTGCGCAAACCAACAACATCAGTTGCACCAGCGTGCAACAGGATGCTCAGTCGGCCACGATGCAAATTGCAGCCACTCCGACTGTCGACTACAAGGCTTCTATTTTCAGTAAGCCTGATGTTCCTTTCTACACTTTCCAATTCCGTGTCTCCGATACTGCTTCTATGCGTTTCGGCAACAATGGTCGCGTGCTCTACAGCGACAGTATCGACAACCAGGTTGTTGGACCGACCAATGCCCACAACCAGGGCGACAACTTCGCTACTTGGAACTGGATTAAAGACACAAACGAAATCGCTGGTAACGATTTTCGTAGTCGTTTCCCACGTTTGTCAACGAGCGGTTTTGCTGCTTACTTCCGCGTTTATATGGGACCCCGCTATACGGAAAATGGAACCAATGATGGTTTCTTCTTGATGTCAATGTGGGATCAGAGCTCAATGGGAACGGGTACATTCAATGCCTATGTTCAATTGCCCCAAATCCCCAATATGGCAACAAGCGATGATGTTATTGACATCGAATTCCAGCAGGTTTACCGTAAATATTACGACTACACCTACATTGATTACAAAGTGGGTGGCAAATGGAAATCACGCGAAATCAACGTTACGGGTATTGACGTAGAAGTTAATGGCAACAATATTGGCAAGGTGCGCTTCACTATGCCTTTCGAGTTGGCTGCTGAACCTAACATTGATATTCGTTTCCGCTACTTCTCCGATGGTAGCCGTGGTAATGCCTATGGTTACTTCTGGGCTATCGACCACGTAACTCTTTATTTGGCCGAAAGCGACCGTTGGAGTGTTTATGACGAGAACTATGCTGGTGGTGGCTATGGTACCATCCCTCAAGGTATGCAACTGCCTCTCACCTGGTACACCAATGTTGCCAACACTGGCCGTATCGCTCAAACCAGTGTGAAAGTGAAAGTGAACCACCTCGATGCCAACAAAGTTGCTGATTCTTTGATTCTCTCTGTTGAGCAAAACGATGTCGCTGCTGGCGATCCTTCAGTGATGAACACTCTCATCGTTGACGAACAAGGTTTGTGGATTGACACTCTTGACTATGATCGTCAAGGTTGGTACGGTTACACACCCAACTACGGTCTTGCTACTCTCCCAGCTCAATTCCAAAAACGTGGTCTTCCCACCGATGTCGCTGGTTTGAACTTTGTTGCAACCACTATCGAGAGCGCTTCTCACACTCACACTTTCGACACCATAGCTTACCGTGTGTCTACTCCTGTTGACCGTGGTACAAACTTGAGCAATGTTTACATTTGGGCTCGTGACAACGGTGTCATCCCCTCACAGTCAGCTTTCCACTATGGCTTCACCGACTACAACGACCAAGGTCAGCACTTCGTCACCAGCGATGGCCATTACACACAGCCTGGCTACCGTGCCACGGTCCGCTACACCACTGGTGCTGAAATTCCTGCAGGTTGGCGCATCCTCGGTGTTGAATACATCGTTGCTACCAATTATGCAGATCCTGAGGACGTTGATGGTGCTCAGATTATCCCTGTTCTTACTCAAGACACCTACAGTGGTAACACCGTTACTTTCACCGCTGTCAATACTGGTGTGAACGAGGTCTCCTATACAGTAAGTGGTACTGACGATGCTAATGATCTTGAACTTGGTGTCATCGCTCCCGGTCAGAACTACAAGTCAATTGACATCTTCTTCCCCGAGCAGCCTGCGCTCCTTCCCAACACTTCTTACCGTTTGGGTTACTCGCTCGATGGTGAGGCTGACTTTGCTCTTGCTTCGACCGTCTATGGCTATGCTAACAGCCGTGCCACCGATACTACCTACAACTACACCTACTATCGTCAAGATAGCGTTTTGAAAGACTACTACTATCAGTTCAAACCTGGCTCAATCTACGACGTTCAGGTCACCGACCAGAGCAACAATCTCTGGGCTGGTAGCTATGGTATAGTTGCTCCTATGGTGCGTATGCTTGTTGGTCCGGAAATTGCCCTTCCGAAAGATACCATCACCACAATCTGCGCTGACGAGTATAAGATTGCTTTCATCAACTACTATCATTGCGATGAGGATATTGAGGTTACCGAGGGTACTTCTCCTGTTATCTACTTCTATGCTCAAGGCAACAATGAGTTTGATAGCATCATTATTGACGGTGTGAACGTTACTCCTTACGATGAAATTACCGAAACTGGCGACCGTAACCTCACCGTTACCGAAGAAAACGTCTACGACCCAGTCGACAGCACTGTCCTCTTCATGCGCTATATCTACAAATACACTTTCACCAACATCAATGCTAACCATGTTGTCCGCGCTCACGCTGTTCTCCACAACAGCATAAGTCAAGTGGCTGACAATATTCAGATGGCTCTGTTCCCCAACCCTGCTACCTCGCAAGTCAAGATTGATATTAAAGGTGTTTCGGGCATGGTTAACTGCAGCATCATTGATATGAGTGGCCGTGTTGTTCGCGCTGAAAATATCAACGCCGAGACAATGCAGACTATTGACCTTAAGAACATCCCCGCTGGTGCCTACTTTGTGCGTGTTACCAACGATCAGTTCAGCAAAGTCGAGAAACTCATTGTTCGCTAATATCTGAAAGATATATTGTAACAAAGCGAGGGGTTGCACAAAAGTGCAACCCCTCGCTTTTCTGTTTAGTTATGTAAAAAAGGCAATATTTGTTGGTATAGGTATTTTATGTTTTAGGTAAATCTTGAAATCCTGTAAATTATCGTGATGTTACACAGGCAATGGACTGGACATGTGTTTGGATAGGACATGTGGATAGAATGAAAGGTGTGGAAAGGTGTGTTTGTAGAGGGGGGGGCGATGAGGCTATATAATATCAATATGATATTTGTGCGTTGCGAGAGTGAGGTGCAGGCAAAGAACTTCCTCAATGAGGCAAAGTCTTATGGAATGTGCGGAACTATATATTGAGTGGTATATTGTGAGTGTATATATATTGGAGGGTGTTGGCCGAGTGAATGTATAGTATTGTGGTCGCGTGTTTGGAATATATGAGGAAAATTATGGTATGAGAGGGCAGAGAGTGTAGAGAGTGTAGAGTATGGAGTATGGAGTATAGAGTATGTATGGAGTATAGCGTGTAGGGTATAGGGTATAGAGTGTAGGGTATAGGGTATATGGTATAGAGTGTAGGGTATAGAGTGTAGAGTATAGAGTATAGAGTATAGAGTATAGAGTATAGAGTATAGAGTATAGAGTATAGAGTGTAGGGTATAGGGTATATGGTATAGAGTGTAGGGTATAGAGTGTAGAGTATGTATAGAGTATGGAGTATAGGGTATAGAGTATAGAATGTAGAGTATAGAGTATAGAGTGTAGAGTGTAGAGTGTAGAGTGTAGAGTGTAGAGTATAGAGTATGTTCTAAACGTGTGTGGTTTTGATGTGCGTAGTGTTAGTTTTTTGAAAAAGGAAGTGCTGGTGTGGCTTTATAGAATGTTCCCAAGCTGTTCCTTTATTTTTTCGAGTTCATCTTTCATCTCAACGACAATTTTTTGTATTTCTGCGTGATTGGCTTTAGAACCTGTGGTGTTGATTTCTCGTCCCATTTCTTGGGTTATGAATGATAGTTTTTTGCCACAGGAAGGTTCTTCTTTGAGGGTGTTGCGGAAATAGTCAATGTGTTTCTGTAGACGAACTTTTTCTTCTGTTATATCAAGTTTCTCAAGATAGTAAATCATCTCTTGTTCAAGACGATTGGTATCTACTTCCTTAACGTTCCATTCGGCAAGGTATTTGTTTATCCTTGTACGAGCGGTGTCTATTCTTTCTTGCTCAAATGTTGGTATTTCTTGGAGTTTTTTTTCAATGCAGTCCAGATGTTTTACAATGTCTTTTTCAAGAATCTCACCCTCTTGGCTGCGGAAAGCATCACATTGGGCAATTGTTTCTTCTATGGCTGGCCGTAGCAGTGCCCATTCGGCATCAGAGATGTCGTTGTTCGATGGGGCATTCCATAGGTCGGACATGGTGGCAATGGTCTCAACAACGTGGTTGCTGCTCATGTTTAGTTGGTTCGCAATATTGGCCAAAGCTGATGCACGAGCTGATAGGAGGTCGGCATCGAGGCTTGCAACGCGCGAAGTCTGCTCCTCGTAGATATAGAGGTCTATCTTGCCACGTTCGAGGCTATTAAGCATTGTGCGAATTGCAATCTCTTTGCTACGAATGGATGTGGGTACCTTTGTGTTGAGATCGAGTTGCTTGCTGTTGAGGGTTTTAAGCTCAATGTTTATGTTTTTTTCGCCAATAGATACTTGCGTCTTGGCGTATCCAGTCATCGATTTCATGATGGAGGTGGGTTTTATTGTTGTTGCAATTTATCAAATTCGGGGGTTGAATAGGTCTTCATAGTGCCGAGGCTATCGTATATGAGCAGTACGGCCGATGTGCCAAGTTGGCCTTTATGTTGACTAATGAATGTTTTTGCTCGGTCGACGCCCATGACCATATAGGCTGTAGCCATGGCATCGGCTTGCCATGCGGTTGGCGCTATGACAGATGCACTGAGAAGTGAGTGGGTGACAGGACGGCCGGTTGTAGGGTCGATGGTGTGGGAGTATTTGATGCCGTCTTTTTCATAGTATTTTCTATAGTTGCCCGAGGTAACGACCGAGGCGTTGATAAGAGGTATTGCAGTGTGGATTATTGGCATGCTTTCGGCGTTGTCGGCTGGTTGTTCTATACCCACTCGCCATGGCATGTTGTGCCCTTTTTTACCTTTGGCAATCACTTCGCCGCCCACATCAATGAGATAATTGTGTATGCCGATGCTGTCGAACCATTGTGCCAGTAGGTCGACCGAGTAACCTTGGGCGATGGCGTTCAAGTCAAGTTCGGTTTCGGGGTATTGTTTGATTAGTTTTAGCCCATTAACCACAACGTCGCCTTGGGCATAGTGTAGCAGGCTGTCTATAGCGATGTCGGAGAGTTGCTGCTGCTCGCGAAAACTGAATCCCCAAGCCTGTACCAGTCGCCCCACGCGAATATCGAAAGCTCCTTGTGTATAGTCGGCCATTTGGAGCGATTTAGTTATCATGTCGGCCAAAAGTGGGTTTAGACTATCGGTGAGGTTAGCATTCACACGGCGCAGAAGCGACCCCTCTACCCACAGCGAGGCTGTGCTGTCGAAGGCTGTTAAGATGGAGTCGATGGCTGGTTGCAGGTCTCGATTTTTAGGGTCTATATAGCTTATGGTGTAGTAGGTGCCTTGGGCTGTGCCGTTAATTCGTGCTACAGGGGATGTGCAACTTGAGGCGATGGCAGCGACAACGATGCTCAGAATTAAAAAGCCAACGACTGTGTGATGTCGTTGGCTTTTATTGGTTTTATGCTTAAGCATTTACTTGTTGACTATTATTTTATGACTTGTTTGTGCGCCATCGGCCGTTGTCGTGGTGATGATATAGTTGCCGTTGGGCATATTGTCGAGGTTGAGGCTTGTGTTGTTGCCACAATTGGTTTGTATCATGACTTTTTGTCCGATGGCATTGTAGAGCGTAATTTCGCTGATTACTGAAGCCGAGCGCACGTTGAGGACGTGGCTTGTGGGGTTGGGATAGATGCTTACGTTTGTGGCGACAGTGTTGTCTATGCCCAGATTGTTGGCCGTTACGACGACCCAGTTGGTGCTGCTGCAACCATTGGTGGCTGTCGATACCAGACGCACGTCGGTGTTGCTGGTAACGTTCTCCAGTGTTACGCTGTCAAGTGTGGTGGGGGTGGTGCTGTTGCCGACATACCATTCGTAGACCAGTGTTGAGTCGTCGCTGACGGCGGTCAGTGTGGTGCTTGTACCGATCTGTATGTTTAGTTGGCCATCAATGTGAACGGTGGGCGAGGGAATGATGGTGAGATGGAGGTAGCCTGCCGAGTCGCAACCATTTTCGCCAGTGAAGTGCAGGTTTTTAAGTTCGATGGAGTTGGTGTAGTAGGTGTCGTTATAGCTCCAGTAGAATATGTCGCACGCGGTGGTGTCGATAGAGTCGAATGTTGTGGTGCGGATGGTGAGTGGAAGTACGTATGTGCGTGTGCAACCATCAACCACGGTGTCGAAAGTGTGTTCGCCCGAGGTGCTCAGTGTGTCGCGATGCCACACATACTGCAAGCAGCGTGTCAAGGCGTTGAGGGTGTCGGTCTGGTGCATGCTGAAACTGGTGATTTGCAGGCTGACAATGCTGTCGCAACCGCTCACCGTACGCAACACGCGCTGGTAGATGTTGGTGTCGGTGATGGTGGTGTCGATCCAGCGATAGCTGCATAGGGCGGTGTCGTGCACCAAGGGGTCAACGTATACGGGGTTGATTGTTAGGTCAACGTGTATGTTCTCGCTGCATCCGCTTTCAACAAGCACGGTGTCGAATACGCGCGATTGGCGCAAGGTGTCGCCTTCAAACAGGTAGTAGCCGCATGCCGAAGCCACAATGGTGTCGTCTGCACCGCCACGCAAGGTTAGCTGCAGTTTGCGCACGGTGTCGCACGCACCGGCTACTGAAATGGTGTCGAAGTAGGTGCCACTGGTCAGATACGTCTTGCCGTTGATGACCAGTTTGCAGTTGGCCGAGTCGACTATTGGGACAATTGTGTCTTTGATGTTGTCTAACACAGTGAGGCTGAGCACGTAGATTGTGTCGCCCTGCAAGTAGGTCTCCACGGCATCTGCTGTGTATGTTACGCTGTCCATCCATTTGTACGAGCCACACACGGTAGTGTCGAGGGTGATGATGGTGCGCGAGTCAATGTTTTGTCCAAACATCATGGTTGTGCAGGAAGCAATCAGAAACAGACTCAATAATATTTTCTTCATTTTGCTTGAGGTATGTTTTGTTGTTTTATTCTGTGTTGTGTGGCGTCGATGCCGACACCTATGATGCTGATTAAAGGCACATTTGCTCACTCAAGGGGGAGAAGGGCTCTTTGCTCTGCAAAATGCAAAGTTAGTAACTTTTTTCATTACAAATGCGTGGTTGCTTTTTTTTTGAAGAAAAAAGAGGTGAACATGGAGGTAGTTGGTAGGTGTCAAGTAGGGCCGTTCTTCAGTT
>JAFVBC010000001.1 GCA_017480185.1 Bacteroidales bacterium | reverse complement strand
GGGGGGCGGGGCGGGGGCCCCGCCCCTCTGTCATTCTGTCTACCTTATGGCGGTTTGCGATATACGCTTGCGTAGAGTCTTTATTGCATCAATATTGCGTGGCACTTGAAGGTCAATCGTACTGCTTTCCATGCCTATCACCTTGCCTTCTTTTACTGCTGTGAGCGATGAGTAGGGGCGAGTGTTGACAAAACCAGCCGAATCTTGCCGCCGTATGATGATGTATTCAGGATCGGCTTGCATCAAAGCCTCAAGACTGTAGCTCCATCCTTCAACTCCGTCAGCAATATTTCGGCATCCTGCCATATTCAATATATCGTTTATATAGGTATTTCCTCCAGCCGTGAAATTGCCTCCGGGCCCGTAGCCTACTACATAGTAGCACGTGTGTTGCTCTGAATGTGTGTGTGGCAGACTATCTACGTGGCTTTTTAGTAGGCGGTTCAGACTGTCGGCCTGTTGTTCGTGTCCGACTAATTGGCCTATGGTAGATATGTTGTCGTAAATGGCTGTAAATACAGGCTTCTCAATAACAAACACGATGGGTATTCCCAACTCGTCGAATTGTTCGCTGTTTTTCTTGTTTACCATCGACCCACTGATAATCAAGTCGGGCTTTTGTGCAGCCACTTGTTCGACGTTAAGGTTTGAGATGCCCCCGATTGATGGGATTGTTTGACACTGTGGTGGGAAGGTGCAAAAGTCGGTGCGCCCCACAAGTAGGCTGTCGGCCCCGATGGCATACATTATTTCTGTCACCGATGGCGATAACGACACCACCCTTTGTGGCCGTTTTGGTACGGCGGTGTTACGTCCATAGTCGTCGGTTACCACTACCGTTTCCACTACGGGCGTGTTGTTATTGACGCATGAAAAAAATAGCAGAGATATAAGAAGTAGACCTATTCTACGCATCTTCCATTCCTCCGCATATTGGCATTACAAGGCTTGTGATGTAGGTTGACATGTCGCTTGCCAAGAAGACGCAGGCTTGTGCTACTTCGTCAGGCGTACCTGGGCGCTTCATGGGTATGCGTTGACACCACACGGACAATAGTTCGGCCGACACTTGAGATGTCATTTCTGTTTCTATAAAGCCAGGGCACACCACGTTTACTCTTATGTTGCGGGCTGCAAACTCTTTGGCGCAACTTTTGCTGAACCCTATTACTCCGGCTTTTGATGCGGCATAGTTGGCTTGATTATAGTTGCCTGCTATGCCCACCACCGAACTGATGTTTACGATTGCTCCGCCGCCGCGACGCCACATGTGTGGTTGTATGGCTTTGGTCATGCAGAACACCGACTTTAGATTTGTGTTAACCACGCTGTCGAACTGCTGTTCTGTCATGCGTTTCATGGCTGCATCGTCGGTTATTCCGGCGTTGTTTATCAATATGTCTACCTGTCCGAAGTCGGCTATTGCATTGTTTACAAACTGTTGAGCCTCGTCCATGTTGGCTACGTTGGCCGCATAGCCTTTAGCCTTAATTCCCATTTTGCATAGCGATTGCTCCACCTCGACCATTTGATCCGACCTTGTGCGTCCACAGAATGCTATGTTGCATCCCTCTTTTGCAAACCGTTCGGCAATGGCTTTACCTATGCCACGTGTGGCTCCTGTTATGATTGCTGTTTTGTTCTGAAGAAGCATGGTTTGTTTGAAACATGTTTATGCAAAAGGGGAACGGCGACGAGCCGTCCCCCGATGTTGCTGTTTTATGGGTTGGATGTGTGAGGGTTTACAGCAGTGTGGCCATACGAGCGGTGAGGTCGCCAATGCGAGTGCTGTAGCCTTTTTCGTTGTCGTACCACGACACCACTTTCACAAAGTTGCCATCCATGACCTGAGTGAGCAGGGCATCGAAGATGGAGCTGTGGGTGTTGTCGATGATGTCAACGCTCACGATGGGCTCTTCTACATATTGCAGTATGCCTTTCATCTTGCCTTCGGCGGCTTCTCTTATGGCGGCGTTGATCTCTTCTTTGGTTACGTTGCGCTCCAATTCAACTGTGAGGTCGACGACACTGCCGTCGGGGGTGGGAACACGCATGGCAAAGCCATCGAGTTTGCCCTTAAGTTCGGGAATTACCAAGCCCACGGCTTTGGCAGCACCGCTGCTGGTCGGTATGATGCTGACGGCGGCTGCACGGGCGCGACGCAGGTCGCTGTGGGGTTGGTCGAGAATTTTCTGGTCGTTGGTGTAGCTGTGAACGGTGTTCATCAAACCGCGACGAATGCCAAATTTATCGTTGAGCACTTTGGCCACAGGGCTCAAACAGTTGGTGGTGCAGCTGGCATTCGACACCAGTTGTACGTCTTTTGTCAGCACATCGTCGTTAACACCAAGCACCACGGTGGCATCCACGTCATCGGCTTTGGCGGCTGGCACGGTCAGTATCACTTTCTTGGCACCAGCATTGATGTGTTTCATCATCTGTTCACGTTTCTTAAACAGCCCGGTCGATTCCACCACAATGTCGACTCCGAGCTCTTTCCATGGCAGGTTTTGGGGGTCGCGTTCGGCGTAGATGCGCACCTTTTTGCCGTTCACCACTATGCTGTCGCCTTCAGCATGCACTTCGCCACAGAAGTTTGTGTGAACCGAATCGTATTTGAATAGGTAGGCCAGCGTGTCGGCATTGGTCAAATCGTTTATTGCCACCACTTCCAATTCTGGGTGGTCAAGGATAGCACGGAACGACATCCTTCCGATACGGCCGAAGCCGTTGATGGCTACTTTTACCATAATATTGTGTTTTTTAATGTTTTGTAATGTGTTGTTTGTTGAGTTTATGCCTGCAAAGATACACCTTTTTTCAAATGACAATCTTTTTTAATGGCACAATGATGTGGCGCATGATTAAATGCTATCGCCCCTGCACCTCCATTCAAACCACTCTATAGCAGGGAATAAACTGCACAAAGTTGCGCTCACTGACTCGGCTCACCGGAGGGACAATTAGGCATCAACTAAGCATCAACTTCGGCCGTTCTTCAGTTGTTCTTCAGTTGTTCTTCAGTCATTGACTGAAGAACAACTGAAGAACAACTGAAGAACGGCCTTACATGATCCCTACTTGCTACGTCAAAGCCACCTCGACGTTGTGTTGCTCCACCCAAACTGTGTCGAGATTAGGGGCGTTGTGGGCGTTTTTCTTGTTATCTTTGCAGCGTTTTTCCAAATGGCAAAAAGGGACACATTGGCTGCACAATGGGCTGCTTCGCGGCGTGAATTTGAACTTCATCTGCGCCTTGAGCGAGCCATGGCCGACAATAGCATCGAGGCCTATCTGAACGATTTTGCCCACCTGTCAAGTTATGCGCAGCAGCATGACCTTTCGCCTACGCAGGTCAAGCTGGAACATTTGCGCGCTTTGGTGGCTTTGCTGACCGATGTCGGAGTGTCCCCATCGTCGCAACGACGCATGATTGTAGGCTGGCGCACATTCTACCGCATGATGGTGATTACCGACAAGATGATCGACAATCCCGCCTCGCGTCTGGATTTGCCAGAGCGAGCACTGCACCTGCCCGATGTGCTCACCGATGCCGAGGTCGAAGCAATTCAGCAAACATTCGATTTGAGTAGACCCGACATGTATCGCAACTACGTGATTGTCGAGGTGCTGTATGGGTGTGGTTTGCGCGTATCGGAATTGGTAAACCTTCGTCTGTCAAACATTTATGCCGAGGAAATGTGGCTACAGGTGATTGGCAAGGGCAATAAAGAACGTTGGGTGCCGGTCAACGACAGAGCAATGCAACTGCTTGAAACCTATATTCACACCGTGCGTTCGGCGGGTCGTCCTCGACCGGGATGCGAGAAATATGTATTCCTCAACCGCCTTGGTACCCCCCTTTCACGACAGTTTGTATTCATGTTCCTGCAGCAGGCCGTGCGCGACGCTGGTATACAAAAGACGGTGAGTCCACACTCGTTGCGACACAGCTTTGCTACCGAACTGGTTGAGCATGGAGCCGACCTGCGTGCCGTGCAAGAGATGTTGGGACACGAGTCGATTGCAACAACAGAAATATACACCCACCTCTCGCGCGAAACCCTTCGCACCACCATAGCAGCATACCACCCACACTACGCCAAGCACTGACGCAACATAGACAGACACCGACCATCTACAGCGAAAAACCACCTCAACCACCCGCCTAAAACAGCTGCACCACGGTCTGTTGAACACACAACAGGCACCCCCAAAACCGACAGCCCCCACAATTGGGGCATATCGCATGCCCTCATGATCACTGTTAGAACAGCCTATGGTGGGCAGGGTGTGCCAATAAGCATCGTTGGTGGAAACTACCTTTAATTCAACAACTTAACTGCATGTGTTGAAAAAAAGAGAAGCAAAGCATGACTATTCTGAAAAAAAATGTAAATTTGCACTTTCAAAACCTTTAAGAGAAAATAACAACTCGCAACCTATGAAACGAATCATCAACACCCCCAAAGCCCCGGCTGCAATAGGTCCATATAGCCAAGCAGTTGAAGTGGGAGGCACACTCTACATCTCGGGTCAAGTGCCAGTCGACCCTGCCACTGGCAAAGTGGTTGAAGGTGGCATAACCGAACAGACCGAACAGGTGATGAAAAACATAAAAGCAATCCTCGATGAGGCGGGCTACACCTTTGCCGACGTGGTGAAGAGCACCTGTCTGCTTGCTTCGATGGATTACTTCAAGCCCATGAACGAAGTCTACGCCAAATACTATCCCACCGACAGCCCTGCTCGCGCTGCCTTTGCCGTGCAGGCACTGCCACTGGGCGCAATGGTCGAAATTGAGACCATCGCCGTGAAATAACACACCGCAGAGTGATTACCCCTATCTTGAAAACAAAACAAAAACAACTATAAATAATGGATTTCAGTTACACCAAACAGGAAGAACTCTTCCTGCAAATGATTAGAGAGTTCGCGGAGAAAGAGGTGAAACCCCTTGCCGCTGAAATCGACGAAGAGGAGCGCTTCCCCGTCGAGACCGTTAAAAAAATGGGTAAAATAGGTCTCATGGGCATACCCATCCCTACCCAATACGGCGGTGCTGGCGGCACCAACATCATGTACGGCATGGCCGTTGAAGAGCTCAGCCGTCATTGCGCCACCACAGGCGTGGTCCTCTCGGCTCACACATCCCTCTGCTGCGCCCCCATTCTTGAGCACGGCACCGAAGAACAAAAAATGAAATACCTGCCCAAACTGGCAAGTGGAGAATGGATTGGCGCCTTCGGCCTGACCGAACCCAATGCCGGTACCGATGCCGCTGGTCAACAAACGCAAGCCGTCCTTGAGGGCGAAGAGTGGGTGCTCAATGGCAGCAAAATATTCATCACCAACGGTGGCTATGCTCACGTCTATGTCATCTTTGCCATGACCGATAAGAGCCTCGGCACAAAAGGCATCAGCGCCTTCATCGTCGAGCAGGGCGACCCGGGCTTCTCCATTGGTAAGAAAGAGAAAAAACTGGGCATCCGTGGTTCTGCCACCACCGAACTTATATTCGAAGACTGCCGCATACCCAAAGATCGTCAACTTGGTCAATTGGGTAAAGGCTTCTCAATAGCCATGAAAACCCTCGACGGAGGACGTATCGGTATAGCCAGCCAAGCCCTGGGTATTGCCCAAGGTGCAATGGACGAAACCGTAAAATACACCAAAGAGCGTAAACAATTTGGTCGTCCGTTGAGCAAATTCCAAAACACACAATTCCAAATGGCCGACCTTGAAACCAAAGTTCAAGCCGCCCGTTTGCTCGTCCGTGCAGCCCACTACAAGAAAGACATGGGACTGCCATACAGCGCCGACGCTGCAATGGCTAAACTCTTTGCTGCCGAAACAGCAATGGAAGTTACCACCAAAGCCGTCCAGTTCCACGGTGGCTATGGCTACACTCGCGAATACCCAGTTGAACGCATGATGCGTGATGCCAAGATTACCGAAATCTACGAAGGCACAAGCGAAGTGCAACGCATGGTTATTGCAGGTAAACTGTTCAAGTAAAACAAGAAACAGTTGTGGACAAAAATAGTTTAATAAGCAAATTGGTTCAAACCAGTGGCTGTGCCGAGAACGAAGCTTCGACCATAGTTAGCATACTTGAAGATAGTCCTTTCTTTCTTAAAAACGAGCAAGACACTATTGCAAAAGAGGTTGCACAACGTTTAGGTTGGGACGAAACTCGTGCCGCAGAGGTCATAACCGAAGCCCGAAACATTATAGGCGACGCTATTAAACAAAAAATAAAACACCCGTTCAGCAACTGATTCTCACAGCAACAATCGAAATACAAGACACATATGAATATAGTAGTTTGCATAAAACAAGTGCCCAACACTACCGAGGTTAAGATAAACCCCGTCACTGGCACACTCATCCGCGAGGGAGTACCCTCAATTATGAACCCCGACGACAAAGGAGGTCTCGAATTTGCTCTTCAGCTTAAAGACAAATTTGGCGCACACGTCACAGTCATCACCATGGGACTTCCCCAAGCCGAAGCTATACTTCGCGAAGCCCTTGCCATGGGTGTAGACCGTGCCATCTTGCTTACCGACCGTAAACTGGGTGGTGCCGACACCTTAGCAACCAGTAGTGCCATTGCTGGTGCCTTGCGCACAATGGACTTTGACCTGGTCATCACCGGACGTCAAGCCATAGATGGCGACACCGCACAGGTTGGACCTCAGATAGCCGAACATCTTGACCTGCCTCAAGTGTCGTACATGGAGGATCTGCAGTACGATGAAGCTTCGAAGACCTTTACCATTCGTAAGCAACTTGAAGATGGTTACCAAGTGCTACAGATGCAGGCCCCGTGTGTTGTGACGGCATTGGCAAGTGCGGTGCAACCGCGCTACATGACTGTAAACGGCATCGTTGAAGCTTGGAATAAGGAAGTGGAAGTTTGGGGTGCAGACCGCATCAATGTGCCAGATGAGCATATAGGTAAGGCCGGTTCGCCGACTAACGTTTACAAGTCGTTCCCGAAGCAATTGAAACCTGCGGGTCAGACATTTGAAGTTGGTGCAGAGGAAGCTGTTGAGTTGATTGTGAACAAATTGAAAGAAAAACACATAATTTGAAAGCCATGAATTTAGCTGAATATAAAGATGTATATGTGTTTGCCGAGCAGCGCGACGGCAAATTGCAGAATGTGGCATTGGAGTTGCTTGGCAAAGCTCGCGAGTTGGCCGATGCCAACAATGAGAATGTGGTGGCAATGTTGCTTGGCAAGGATGTTAAGCCTTTGGCTCAAACGTTGATTGCCCATGGTGCAGATAAGGTGATGGTGGTTGACAACGATTTGTTGAAAGACTATCTGACAGAACCCTATACCGAGGCTATTACTCACATTATTAAGGAGTACAAACCGAGTATTATGCTCATCGGTGCCACAACTATCGGACGTGATTTGGGTCCGCGCGTGAGTGCTCGCAATCGCACTGGTTTGACGGCTGATGCTACGAAGTTGGAAATTAGTGATGATGAGGCTCATGAATTCAGAATGACACGTCCGGCTTTTGGAGGCAACTTGATGGCTACTATTCTGTGTAAGAACACTCGTCCACAGATGTCGACAGTGCGTCCTGGTGTGATGCAGAAGCTGACGGCCGATGCTAACCGTAAAGGCGAAGTGATCTGTGTGGATGTGAAGTTTGACACCGAGAAGATTGCTCGCGTGAAGTTGGTGAAGACCGTTAAGGAAGAGAAGACGGTGACCGATATTAGCGAGGCAAAAGTGCTGGTGTCGGGTGGTCGTGGCGTAGGCAATAAAGAGGGCTTTGCCAAGCTTGAGGCTTTGGCAAAAGAACTTGGTGGCGAAGTGAGTAGCAGCCGTGCTATGGTCGATGCTGGTGTTATGGAGCAGAGTCGTCAGGTCGGACAAACTGGTAAGACGGTGCGTCCTGCTTTGTATATGGCATGTGGCATCAGTGGCGCTATTCAACACTTGGCTGGCATGGAGGAGAGCGATTTGATTATTGCTATCAATAAAGACAAGTATGCTCCTATTTTCAGTGTGGCAGACTTGGGCATTGTTGGCGATTTGCACAAGATTGTTCCCATGTTGACCGAGCGTTTGAAGAGCATGCAGAAATAAGAAGTATGCACAAAGAGTAAATAATGGTTGCGGCGGCACGGTACCCGTGCCGCCGCAACTTTTTCTTTTATGCTATGGTAGACTCACTTTTGGTTTTGTTGACAACGCTACTTATGAGTGGCGACTTGCTGTTTTTCGAAGATACAACGGGGATGGGTGGTGCTGTGAGGCAGTCGACAGGGCAGTATACCCATGTGGCTATGGTTGAGAGGGTTGGCAACGAGGTGTATATGATAGATGCCTCGACGGCGCACGGGGTTGCACGTCGTAGGCTTGAGGTGGATGGCAGGGTGGGGGTGTATAGGGTAGACATACCGTTTGATACCCTTGCTACGCTGTCGAAGGCACGGAGTCTTGTTGGCAAACCATACGATTTTCGTTTTCTGCCAAACAACGATGCTTATTATTGCTCGGAGCTGATTGTGGAGTGTTATAAAGATACCGACGGACATCAGCTTTTTACCAATAAGCCTATGCGGTTTAGGGATGCTCGGGGACGGATGCCACGCTATTGGCGCAAGCACTTTCGACGGCTGCACATGGCTGTGCCCGAGGGCATTGATGGGTCAAATCCCACCGACCTTTCGCGTGCCGATTGTCTTAAAAAAGTGTTGTAGGGTAGGGCTGTCGGTTGCGATAGGCTTAATTGGTTTTTGCAGCCTTATGAGAATGGATGACGATGTTTCTGCGTCATTTACCTGTCGGAAGTTTGATAAAGGTGTTGCAGAATTAGGCCAGACAGGGTGAAACCCATTATGGCGGTGATGTGAGCCATAGTGCCATTGATTTGGGCTTTGCTACTGCACCATTCGTGGTTCTCCAGGTCGGCGCGCGACGAGGGACAAGTCGTCTTTGGGCACATGCAGGCGCTACTGCCACAGGCCGACACTCCTGCACCACGGTTGGGTAGCACCTCGGGGCTCCATACGCATTGGAATTTTCGTTGGGGGAACTGTTTCAGGCGCTTCATTCTGCGACGCACTGCTCGTGCAAGTGGGCATCCATTCACGTCCCAAAACTCTGATACACGTATTTGTGTGGGGTCCATCTTCAACGATGCTCCCATCGAGCTAACCAACATAGCCGTACAATCTCGCTGCGATGCACGTACGAGGAGGTCGGTTTTGCACGACAGACTATCTATGGCATCCACCACATAGTCGTAGGTCGAAAGATTGAAAGACGGTGCAGTGTCTTGGCTATAAATCTCCTGCATGGAGGTTATTTCGGCTGTGGGATTGATTTCGAGTAGCCGATTGCGCAGTGCGTCGACTTTCACCTGCCCAATGGTGGCGGTGGTGGCCATAACCTGGCGATTGATGTTGGTAACGCACACGCGGTCGCTGTCGACAATGGTCAGATGGCGAATGCCGCTGCGTACCAGTCCCTCGGCACACCAACTGCCCACGCCTCCCACGCCAAACAGTATCACTCTTGCCTGCGCAATGTGTTGCAGAGCCTTGCTGCCAACAAGCAACTCTGTACGGTTCAGTATAGCTTTTTCTATCGTTGCCATAATTCACAATAACAACATCGCAAGAAAAAAATTGCCCCAATGCTGTTTTTTAAGCCTGATGTCAGTCTCAAACTGACACCATCGCCCTATCAACTCCTGACCAAGTCCCTATCAACTCCTGATCAACTCCCTATTATCTGCCATTTTGTCAGGTTTTGATGTGGAAAAAATGTAACTTTGCAGCTCTGATAAACTATTAGTAGTATGGATATTTTTGAATTGATGAAAAGCAGGCACTCGGTGCGACAATTTCAAGAAAAGGCAATTGCACCCGAGGTGCGTCAGCAGTTGGACGCTTATGCAGCCGAACTTAATGCCAGTAGTGGACTGCACATGCAGGTGGTTTACGATGAACCCGAATGTTTTGGCACGCGCTTGGCACACTATGGCCGTTTCGAAAATGCACGCAACTATATATCGTTGGTTGGTCGCAAGTCGGCCGACCTCGACGAGCTTTGTGGCTATTATGGCGAGTTGATGGTGCTTAAAGCCCAGGAGTTGGGGTTGAATACCTGCTGGGTGGCACTGACGCATGGCAAGAGTCATGCTGTGGTTGCCGATGGCGAGCGTGAGACTATAGTTATTGCTTTGGGCTACGGCGTGTCTCAAGGGACGGCAAGGCGCAGCAAGACGATGCAGCAGGTGAGCAATGCAACTGCCAATTCGCCCCAGTGGTTTATTCGTGGAGTCGAGGCTGCGATGCTTGCTCCCACAGCCATGAACCAACAAAAGTTCAAATTTGTGCTTTCGGACAAGGGGGTTGAGGTGAAAACTCCATTGCTTGGGGCATACCTGAAACTTGACTGCGGCATTGTCAAGTGCCACTTCGAATTGGTTGCAGGTAAAGAGAACTTTACATTTGTAAAATAGCTGCGTCGGGAAAAGTGAATGTGTTGGGACTGATGTCGGGCACTTCGCTCGATGGACTTGACTTGGCTTTGTGCCGTGTGGATGGTGGTAGCGCGCACATTGTGCGCGCTACCACCGTACCCTACGACGAGCAGTGGCGTGGCCGTCTTGCAGGCATCGAGAATGGCACTGCGCTTGACTATGCTCAAACCGATGTCGATCTTGGCCATTTCTTTGCTTCCGAGATAAAACGCTTTATTGCTCAAGGCGATGATAAGGTAGACCTTGTGGCATCGCATGGGCACACCGTATTTCACCAGCCACAGCGCGGGCTGACCACGCAGATTGGCAATGGGCAGGCAATAGCCGCGCTTACGCGCCTACCGGTGGTGTGCGATTTCCGTATGCTCGATGTGTCGCTTGGTGGGCAGGGAGCTCCGCTGGTACCCCTTGGCGACGAGTTGCTGTTTGCCGACTACGACGCTTGCCTCAACCTGGGCGGAATTGCCAACATATCGTTTAGGCACGCTGGCCAAAGAGTGGCCTTCGACATCTGTCCGTGCAACATGGCCCTCAACCGTGTTGCAAATATGTGCGGTCAGTCGTTCGATCGCGATGGGGCCTTGGCACGAGGTGGTATATTCAATGAAAGGTTGAATAAAATATTGGATAGTATTGATTACTATGGTGAAAGCTATCCAAAATCACTTGGCAAGGAATGGTTTATATCCAGTTTCTGGCCAAAGGTGATGCTGGCGGATGATAGCCCATGCAACTTGCTCCGCACCCTGTGTGTGCACATTGTAGGACAAATTGCCCGGGTGGTAAAAAATGAGCATATTGACTCTATGCTGGTAACGGGCGGTGGAGCGTTCAATGATTTTTTGATGCAGTGCATAGTTGATGAGTTGCAAGGTGTGCAAGTCGTTGTGCCAGATGCGTTAACGGTGAATTATAAAGAGGCATTGATATTTGCCTTTTTGGGTTACTTTCGCTACGTGGGTCGCAATAATACACTGGCATCGGTTACTGGAGCGATGTGCGACAGTTGTGGAGGCTCGATATGTGGCCTTTTGCTGTGATTCGTCACATCGGTGGTTGACTATAGTGAGTTGCCTTAATGTGTTGTTTTGCTTTAATAGATTTGTGTAATATGGTGTTTGTAAACAATTTACAATATTTTAATAATGAGACTTGTTCTTGCAACACTCACCATAAATGATGAGATTGCAGATTGGCTCGAAGCAGGTATTTTTGCAAAACAAAAACATTAAACACAATCTGTTATGCATCATCACGATTCTCATCATCACCATCATTCCCATCATCACGAGCACAACGTAACGCATCTTTCGGCCATATATATTGTGGCTGTGGCACTTAACCTACTCTTCGTTGTTGTTGAGGCTATTGCTGGACTGATTGGCCACTCTGTGGGTTTGTTGAGCGACGCTGGGCATAATTTGAGCGATGTTTTTTCGCTCTTGCTTGCCATGATTGCGTTGCGTCTTACGACCTCGCGTGCAAGTAAACGCTTCACCTATGGCCTTCGAAAAAGTTCGGTACTCATTTCGCTCCTAAATGCCATCATTTTGCTTGTAGCCGTTGGCGCCATTATGGTTGAGAGTGTACACAAATTCTTTAATCCTGTAAGTGTCGATGGTAGCCTCATTGCATGGACTGCTGGTGTGGGTATTGTGGTAAATGGTTTAACTGCCTATGTTCTTGGTCGTCAGCAACATCACGATATCAACACCCGTGGGGCTTTTCTTCACATGTTGGCCGACACGCTGGTAAGCGTTGGTGTGGTGGTTTCGGGGTTGGTAATTAAGTACACCGGTTGGACGGTTGTAGACCCTATTATTGGCCTTGTAATAGCCGTCGTGATACTAATATCTACTTGGAGTCTGCTGTCGGAGAGTTTACGTTTAAGTATTGATGCAGTTCCAGAGGATTATGATATTGATAATGTGGTTGAAGAGATTAAGAAAGATGTTGGTGTTGAAGATGTTCATCACGTCCATATATGGTCAATTTCAACCACTGAAACAGCCCTAACAGCACACGTGGTTATACATGATGCGTTGCAGCTTGACGAAACGACCCAACGATTGAAACACATACTCTGCGATATGGGCATCAATCATAGCACTCTCGAATTTGAAACACCTGGCAGTTGTTGCCATGAGCATGAATGTGTGGGACATTCCAAATAGGGGTGTATTCTTTGATGTTTGATGTGAAAAAAGGTGTATCTTTGCACTTGGTTCATTAACATCCAATATCAAGCAATATGTACCAACATTTGAAAATAGAAGAAAAAGGCAACGTTGTTGTGATGACCATCAGCGTGCCGAAGAGTCTTAACGCCCTGAATAGTGCGGTGCTGACCGAGATGGGGCAGTTTATTGATACTGTTGACTGCAAGCGTTTTCGCTGTATGATAATCACTGGCGACGGCGAGAAATCGTTTGTTGCAGGTGCCGATATTAGTGAAATGTCTACACTCGACCCTGCAGGTGGTATGGCCTTCGGAAGAAGAGGTGCCGATGTGTTTCGCAAAATAGAAACACTGCCCATTCCTGTTATTGCCGCTGTGGGCGGATATGCGCTGGGTGGTGGCTGTGAACTGGCTTTGGCGTGCGATATTCGCATCTGTAGCGATAATGCCAAGTTTGGCCAACCCGAAGTTGGCTTGGGTATTATCCCTGGTTTTAGTGGCACTATGCGCCTTCCGCGAGTGGTCGGAATGGGTATGGCCAAACAGTTGATTTACAGTGCAGAGACAATTAAGGCGGATGAGGCCTTGCGCATTGGACTGGTCAATGCCATTGTTTCGCGTGAACAGTTGATGGAAGAGGCCTTGCGCATTGCCAACCGCATTGCTGCAAATGCCCCAATAGCTGTTGCGGCAGCAAAACGTTGCATCAACGCAGAATTCGACCTTGATGCCGATAAGGGCATTGACTTTGAGAATAAAGAGTTTGGGCAGTGCTTTGCTACAAACGACCAAAAAGAGGGTATGAAAGCCTTTTTGCAAAAGGGTAAGTACGAGTATCGTGGAGAGTGAATGTTAATACCAATTAGTTGAATAATCTAAAAATCCATAAAATATGAAAATTTGCATTATAGGTACAGGCACCATGGCAAAAGGTATTGTTAAGGCTTTTGCTGCAAAAATGCCCGTAACCATGAAGAGTCGCACCCAGGCAAGCCTTGATAAGGCAATGGCTTCGATTTCAAAATCGTATGTAAAGCTTATAGAAAAAGGCAAGATAACGCAAGAGGCTGTTGATGCTTTGCTTGCTAATATTACTACAACCACCGACTATGCTTCATTTGCCGATGCCGATTTGGTCATAGAGGCCGCTGTAGAAGACATGCAGTTGAAGAAAGAAGTGTTTGGGCAACTTGATACAATGTGCAAACCAGAAACTATCTTTGCTACAAACAGCAGTAGTCTTAGTATCACCGAGATAGCAGCCAGTACTCAGCGTCCTGCACAGTTTATTGGCATGCACTTCTTCAATCCGGCCGATCGTATGGCTTTGGTCGAGGTAATTCGTGGCCAGTTGACCAGCGATGAGGTCTGTCGCACCATTGTTGATCTTTCAAAATCGATTGATAAAGACCCGGTTGAGGTAAAAGAAGCTCCAGGCTTTGTTGTCAACCGCATACTTATCCCCATGATAAATGAGGCGGTGGGTATTTTGGCCGATGGCATTGCAACTGCCGAGGATATTGATAAATGCATGCAACTTGGTGCAAATCACCCCATGGGGCCACTGGCTCTTGCCGACTTGATTGGCAATGATGTCAATTTGGCAATTATGGAGGTGCTTTATAAAGAATTTGGCGATCCTAAATATCGTCCTCACCCCTTGTTAAGAAAAATGGTGCGTGCTGGTCTGCTTGGCCGCAAAACAGGCGAAGGGTTCTACAAATATTGATATTAACACAGACTGGATAACAAAGGGGCTTCATATGGATGAAGCCCCTTTTATTCTACCGTAGCATCCTTATATCGTCTGAACCATGTGAGTTGTTTACGTGCATAATGCCACGTGTTCATCTTTATTTGTTCCACGGCAAGAGCCAACGATTGCTTGCCTTCGCACACTGGAAAGAGTTCAGTGTAGCCCACTGTATGCAAAGTATTCAAGTGGCACATTGGTAGAAGACTGGCTACCTCGTCGACCAATCCTTGTGCAATCATCGAATCTACTCGGGTGTTAATACGCTGTCGGAGCGTATAGTTATCGGTCGAAACGATGTGAATTTCGGTATGATAGGGGCGTGGTGTTTGTTTTTGTTCTGCTATAACCGTGCTATATGGTTGTCCCACAGTCAAACACACTTCCAATGCTCGTTGCAGTCTTGCCGAGTTATTGCGGTCTACGCGCTTAAAATATTCTGGGTCAAGTTCTGATAAGAGTTGTTGTTTATCAGAAAGTGGCATTTGTTGTAACTGTGTCCGCAACTCGGCAGATGGGTTGGGAATTTTGACCGATGTCTGCCTAAGTGCATCAATATATAGTCCACTTCCACCTACGGCAACGACCGTTTCATGCTTTTCAAATAGTTGTTCTATGGTTGTTTGAGCATCTTCGCCATAGTCATATATGTTATATGGAGTCATCACAGAGCGACATGCAATAAAGTGATGCCTTACTACTGCAAGTTCTTCTTCGGAGGGACGCGCCACACCTATGTTCAGTTCGCTGTAGAACTGACGTGAATCACACGATATTATTTCGGTGTTGAGTTGTTTTGCCAACGATATAGCAAAGGCAGTTTTTCCAACAGCTGTTGCGCCACCGATGATTATTAGTCGTTTCATCCGCGTTGTACCAACTCAAATTGTTGCCAAAATTCGGGGAACGACTTATTTACAACTTCGGGATTTTCTATTACCAAAGAGGGGAACATCATGGTTAAGGGGGCAAATGCCATGGCAATGCGGTGGTCGTTGTAGGTGTGAATGGGGCGAGTAGGGACAATGGTGGATGGAAGTATGGTCAGTATATTGTCGTTGTGTTCGGTGTGTATGCCCAGCGATAGTAGTTCTTCTGTTATGGCAAGCATACGGTCAGATTCCTTTAGTGCAATGTTACTCACCCCTTTAAGTGTGGCTTTTACGCCTGCAATGGCCGCAGCAACGGCAAATGTGGGCACAAGGTCGGGACAATCTATGCAGTTGAACTGCACCTGTTTTTTGTATTCACCGGTATTGCGAAGGGTTATGCTTCGCGACGATGTGCGATAGGGGGTGCGCACCTCTGTCGACTCTATACCCAGTTGACTAAAGAATTCGTGCGCTGCGCTATCGCCCTGACATGATTGCAATTGCAGCCCTATGAGGCGCATTTTTAGGTTAGGACGCATCAATGCCATGGTGTAGAAGTAGGATGCCGACGACCAGTCGCGCTCTATCGTTACGCTGATATTCTTAGTGTGGGTGGGGAAAGGTTGAACGTAGTAGGAACGACCGTTTGACGAGCGCCGCACGTCGACCCCTATTTGTCGCAGGGCGTCGCATGTCATTTCTATATATGGGCGCGATGTTGGGCGCCCTGTCATGGTTATAGACATGCCATTTTCAAGCCGTGGGGCTATCATAAGCAGTGCGCTGACAAACTGGCTGCTCAGTGTTGGGTCGATGCTAATGGTGCGGTGGGTGGGTATGCTACCCTTTATTCTTACTGGCAGAAAGCCTTTTTCTTCAAGACATTCTATGCGCAATCCCATTTGTAGCAGTGCATCAATGAGAGGCCCCATCGGCCGTTGGCGCAGCCGTTGATTGCCGTCAAGGATGTGTTCTCCATTGGTTATGGCCAGCAGAGGCATAAGAAAGCGAGCAACCGAGCCTGCATTGTCGCAATAAAAATGGTGGTCAATGCCCTTCTCAAGTTGTTGTAGCAGTGTGCGCAATAGTCGAGTATCGTTGGACGACGACAGGTGAGAGACATGCAACTTTCCTCCAAGCAGGTGGTTCAGTATCAACCACCTGTTGCTCATGCTCTTTGAGGCAGGCAGGGTGATGCGCGTGTCGTTGGTGTCCATCAGTTAAGGTTGTATTCTTTTATTTTCCGATAAAGTGTGCGTTCCGAGATACTAAGGCTCGCTGCAGCCTGTTTGCGGTTGCCTTGATATTTTTCAAGGGCTTTTACTATTGCGTGGCGTTCACGATCTTCAAGCGATAGGGCCTCGTCTTCTATTATCTCTGGCGTGAGGACGTAGTTGTCGTCGGCCGAATTGTCGTCGTGGTGCGATGTACTTGGCAGGTAGATTGTTGGCTGGTCGTGCTGCACGGCGATACCAGTTTGTGTGAGTTGGGTAACGGCTTGACGCAGGTCGTTAATCTCTTTACGCATCTCAGATATCATCTGCCCCATGGAGAGGGCTTTAAGCAGCAACTCGCGATCGGTGATAGACGATGAGGGGGTGTTGTCTATCACGGTGGGCATCTTATCGTCTGTCGAAAACGAAAGATAGTTTTCAAGTATTGCCGGGGTTATGTTTCGCTCGGTTTCTATAACCGATATTTGCTCGGTTATGTTCTTCAATTCGCGTACATTTCCATACCATGGATAGTCCATCATCATGCGCCGAGCATTGTCGGAGAGCATTATGGGGGGCATGTGATAGCGTTCGGCAACGTCGGACGAAAACTTGCGAAACAGCAGCGGAATGTCTTCTTTTCGCTCACGCAGAGGAGGAATGGCAATTGATATTTGATTCAGACGATAGTAGAGGTCTTCTCTGAAGCGTCCCTGATGTATGGCTTGTTGTATGTCTATGTTCGTAGCGGCCACCACCCGAACATTTATTTTTTGAGCCGTCGACGATCCAACTGGCATTATCTCACCGTTCTCAAGCACGCGCAACAACTTAACCTGCATTGCCAACGGCAACTCGCCAATCTCGTCGAGGAATATCGTACCCCCATCGGCTTCTTCAAAATAGCCTTTCCTATTCTTGTCTGCTCCGGTGAATGCACCTTTCACGTGCCCAAACAGTTCGCTCTCGATAGTGCCTTCGGGTATGGCTCCGCAGTTGACCGAAATCAGACCGTTGCCCTGACGGGTGTGTTTGCGCAGGCTGTTGTCGTGGATTATTTTTGAAAACACGTCTTTCCCCACGCCACTTTCGCCAGTGATGAGTATAGAGAGGTCGGTGGGTGCCACTTGTATAGCTTTGTTTAGGGCCAGCATCAGTTTGGGGTCGTTGCCCACTATGCCGTAGCGTAGTTTTATGGTTTGTATATCCATTGTCTAATGAGGGCTATCGTGAATGGGGGGTAATTACTTGGTGCAGTTCTGTTCCAAGCCTTTTTTGTATCTTTTCAAGGTCCATTATCTCTCTCAGCAGCACCATCTGTCTTTCGGCGTTAGCTGTAAGTAGTTCTTGTCGTTTTTCAACCAATTGCGCATTGAGGTATTCTTTTTTGAATGCGAAGAGGCTCTCTTCAAGGTCGCGACGCAGGTTGCTCTCAATGGTTGGCACATATATCTTTTTCACATCGTGCCAACTACTGCTTATTTCGTAGCCTCCAAGCATCAGCCCAATGGCGAACGTTCGCTCCTCGTTGTCGTTGGTGGTGCTGATGGCAGAGGGGTCTATTGTGCCGTCGTTGGCAACCATATCGCAGCATTTCTTCAGTATGCGCTGACACACCGGACTGCTGAACGTCATGCCATCAGCCTCTAACTCGGAAGTGATGATTTGTGCAATGCTGTACTTGCGCTCTTCGGTGGTGTTGTCGTCGATGGTAAAAGTTTGCGTAATGGGGTGATTGCCATAGTTGAGTAGCAACTCAATGAGGTGGCGTTCGGTGGCTGGGGCAGGAGAGGGCAGGGCTGCTTGTGGAGCAGCAGTCTGCACCTCGATGGCAACGTCTGTGGCATTTTCGGCGCTATCAGCCGCTTCTTGTTCGGTAGCCGATGACGTTGCGGCCTCTTCACGCCGCTTTTGTGCAGCCTGTCGGCGTGCTTTTGCTACGGCCGCTGTCAGCGCCTCTTCGCTGGTTTGCAGCAGGTGGGCGCACTCTTGTATGTAAGTGGCACGCTCCAAGGGGTCGTTGACCAGGGCAATGGTGGCTGCGGTGTCGCTCAGCAGGGCTGCTTTGCGTATGGGGTCGGTCTTGGCTTCGTCCAGTTGCACGCGGGTCTTGAACATGATGAAGTTGTCTTCATGACTGTCAAGATACTCCTGCAAGCGGGTTGAGCCGTATTTTTGAGCATAACTGTCGGGGTCTTCGCCATCGGGGAAAAGCACCATGCGCACGTGCATCTCCTCGGCAAAGAGCAGATTAACGGCGCGGAGCGTAGCCTTGATGCCAGCCGAATCGCCGTCGTAGAGCACCGTAACATTAGTGGTGTAGCGTTTTATGAGGCGTATCTGCTCGGTGGTAAGCGATGTGCCACACGAGGCCACCGTGTTCTCAATGCCCGACTGGTGCATCGATATAACGTCAATATTTCCCTCAACCAAATAGCACTTGTTTTGTTTCGATATGGCACCCCGAGCCTGATACAAGCCATAAAGCGTGCGACTCTTGTTGTAAATCTCGCTATCGGGCGAGTTCACATACTTGGCCGTCTGCTTACCACTGCTCAATATGCGACCGCTGAAACCCAACACACGTCCTGAGATGCTGTATATTGGAAACATCACACGTCCGCGGAAACGGTCGTAGCGTTTGCCATTTTCGCTGCCCACAATGGTCAGACCGCTCTTCTCAAGCACCTCATTGCTGTAGCCGTTGGCCACGGCATGGTCGGTAAAAGCCGTCCACTCGTCAAGGCTGTAGCCCAGACCAAAGTTGCGAATAACCGCCTCGCTCATACCGCGACTGCGAAAATACGACAGCCCTACGGTGCGCCCCATATCGTTGTTGAACAGCCAGTCGGCAAACGTCTTTTGCGCAAAGGCCGACACATGAAACAGGGCATCGCGCTCGGCTTGCATGGTTTTCTGCTCCTCGGTCTGCTCCGTTTCGCGAATTTCAATGTTGTATTTTTTCGCCAAATACTGCAGAGCCTCGGGGTAGGTGTAGTGCTCGTGCTTACGCAGAAAGGTTACCACATCGCCAGCCTCGCCACAACCAAAACACTTGTATATGCCCTTGCTGGGCGATACGTAGAACGAGGGGGTCTTCTCATTGTGAAACGGACAACACCCAATGTGGTTGGCACCGCGTTTTTTTAGCGACACAAATTCGCCTATCACCTCCTCAATCCGAGCGGTGTCCAGTATGCGTTGAACTGTTTCGTGGTCTATCATAGTCGTTGTGCAAAGATACGCTTTTTCCCCAATGGGCGGCACCTCTTTTTTATGCATCAACACCCGCCATGTAACGCCTAAGGCATGGCTGTGCACCTACGGCATCGTGCACTTACGACAGATGTGAGTTAATGCCGACTTGAGTGTTTCGTTGTTGTGCCGTGTTGCTTATTTGCTCATTCAATTGCTGCACTACAGATGTGGGTTGATGCCGACTTGAGTGTTTCATCATCGTACCGTGTTTCGGAATTGCACATGAAATTGCTGTGCAAAGAGCCAATTTTTACCGTACATTTTTAGTACCATACTGACATCTTGTCAGTATCATCGCCCTATCAAGTCCTGATCAACTCCCTATCAACACCTGCTTTAATGCCATTTTGGCAGGAGTTGATAGGGCGATTACATGAATGTTATAGGGGGCGTTTGTGTGGATGGTTGTGTGGAGTATAAAAAGATACGGGGCGGCTCTGCAAAGAGCCGCCCCGTATCTTTAGGGTGTCAATCGACGGTTTACTTTATCACCTCTATCACTCCGTTGTGCTCAATGTTACCATTATAGCCTTTGGCTGTGAATCGGTAGAAGTAGGTGCCCACGGGCATGTTGGATGGGTCCCAAAAGTCCTCGGCAGTTGATATGTTGTCTTTATGGTACACCAACGTACCCCATTTGTTGTAGATGTAAAGCGAGTTGGTGGGGTAGCCGCCACCCTCAATGAGATTTCGTATCTCAAAACGGTCGTTTATACCGTCGCCATTCGGACTCACCACGTTGGGGAATTGAATGAAGTCGTTTACCACCAATATTGAATTTTCGACCGTATCGCGACAGTATATCAAATTGCCGGTGGGGGCAAGGTTCTTGGTGCGTGCAATGAGACGGAGCGAGTAGTTGCCCGATATGTCGCCGTCTTCCTCGTCGTTGGTAAAGGTGTAGGTCGGGTTTTTCTCAAGAAGTGTCTCGACCGAGCGGAAGTTGTTGCGGTTGTACTGCACCTCCCAGAAGTAGTCGATGTTGTCGTTGTCGGGTTTTGTCTGGTTGTTGAGGGTTACCGTTGGGTGCAACACAGAGGGGTAGATAGGATCCCACGAGAAAGCTGGTTTGGGGGTTTCGTATACTGCTATTTGTTCTTTATACACCAACGAGTCTACACATCCGTCGGACGAGGTTACTATGTAGCGGAAGTCGTATATGCCTGCATCGTAGGTGTGGGTGGGCGATTCTCGTTCGCTGGTTATGCCATCGCCAAAGTCCCATAAATATGTATGGCCTTCGCGCGAAAGGTTCTCGAAATAGACCGTCAGCGGAGCACATCCTTCCAGGGGCATCACGCTTGGCAGATAGCCAGGTATGGGCTGTTTGAGCATGTTGATCACTATGGTGTCGCGCGTGGTGCAACGGGTGTTCTTTTGAGTGTTGGTTACCTGTGCCACGTATAGCATTTCTCCGTTCTGCCATGTGGCAGTCTCGATGGTGTCGGTGCTTTGACCAAAGGGCTCCCAAATAAAGGAGTAGTTTTGTGTTGACGTGTGAGAATCGCTGGCATCAAGTGTGATATGGTCGACACCGCACAGGCTGGTGTCGGGACCGAGGCTGGGCTGTGGGGTCCAGTAAGAGGTTAGTCGGGTAACGGTGTCCCAACGGCAACCAAAATCGTCGTAGATGTGCACATTTACAGGGAATGAACCTGCGGTGTCGGGAGTAAGCACGTTGCTCACGTCGTGTCCCTCGCGGTGCACCTCAAGTCCACGATAGTGCCCCAGTTCGTAATCGAAATAGCGTGGGTCGGAACTGGGTGAGAGCACTAATGAGTCAATCTCAACGGTGTATTTACAGTCTTTATCAAGCGTTACGTTGCATATATCCATAGTCCAACTGAACAACCATCCGTTGTCGGCTCCCCATAGGTCGCACACATTTATCTTCCACTCTCCATTAAGTGGGCAACCCACAAGCTCGGAGAAGTCGGTGAATGGTAGGTAATAGTCGGTCTTGGCTTCGCGATTGCTTGGTATTTTACTGGTTACGGTGTAGTTTGCCACCGTAGGACAAGCGACTGAGAAATAGGATGGATAGGGGCACGGAGGGGTGGCAATGGAACCGTTGGTGCGATAAACTCCGTTGCTAACAATGTAGTAGTCGCCAACGGGATGTCCTGATATGGAGGCGTTGTCGCCCGTAACAAGGGTGTACTGGCTGTTGCGCGAGAAACAATAATCCCAGCCTATGCCAAAGGGGTTGGTTATGGAGTCGCACTTGTCGCCCGAGTCCCATCCATGTCCGTCGAGGGCTATGCCAAGGTAGGTTCCACCACCCGATTGCAGCCCACCTGCTCCTGGATAGAGTGCTTGCAAGGCGTTGCGGCGTGCCGCATCGTTGGCACTCAACCAGAATACGGCTTCTTGTCCGGTGGGACATATTATGGTGACAGTAACGTCGCCAATGAAAGAGTGCTCCATGTTGATGCAGATAGAACAGATATCTTCTTTAGACTCTACACGACGGTTGGCTGGAAATTCGGTAAATGTAACTGGAGCTTCGTAGCAACGAGGGTCGGGTGGGGGAGGAACGCGATTGGGACAACTACCATCTGGGAGGAATGTTCGTATATCGTTCACTTTCGACACCGCTTGTGACGTTTCAATTGGCTTAAGTGTGATCGTGGCATTGTCCCCGTCGTAACCCAGATTTACTCTTAATGAGTCACGGTTGCATATATCCATTAGGGTGAACACCGTTTTGATTGGGTTTTCGGATGTACGCACTTTAACGGTTTCAAGGTATGTGCTTGAGCATCCAAAACTGTCGGTGATGCTGAGCACAAGGTCGAAACAGCCGTTTGATTGGTATCCGTCGTAGGAAAAGAACGTTTCGTTGATACCAACAAGTGAGTCTCCAGCTATGCCACTTTCCCAGTGAAATAGCGAAGTTTCGTCGCGTGGGGTATAGTAACCGTGCTCGGTGGTGTACTCGCCGTAGCCACGAAACAGCACGCCATCGCCCACGCAGAGGTTGGCGCCAATGAAGTAGCCTGTGTCTATGCGCAAAAGCGGATGTACTGAATCGCCGTCGCCATTCACCACGTAGATGGTGTCGTAAACAGAATCAAAATAGGGGACTGCCTTAAGAGTAGCCGAGTCGTAGATCTCGCCATTGCGTGTACGATAGAATATGTCGGCTATGTGAGGTCTTGTTTGTTCGCAGGGTTGGCCGCAGGATATATCAACAGAAAAGCCCTCTCCCTCGAATGCACCATCGGTTTTGAACCGCAAAGTCATCATGTTGGGCGTTGTACCTGGGGTGATAAATATTCTTTTTCCCAGCCAATTCCCATTAGCACTATTGATCTTTGCACGCAATCGGCCACCTGTGCCTTGACCATCATATATGAAGAGGGTGTCGGAACGATGTATGTCAACGTTTTGAATGGTTACGGAGAACACAGAACTATCGCATGTACCTGTGAATGTCACATAGTAGTCTTTGTTGCGTGAATATATGCCATTGCCTCCACCATCATCGTATGCCACTGTTTGTCCAGCACTATCAATGTCTACTACCGTGCCGTGGGTGGTTGCGTCTATTACCACTTCTTGTATCGTTATCTGAGCTCCGACGTTTGTTGTTGCCAGTAGCCCCACGACAAAGGCAAGAGTGCGTATTAGTCTTGTATTCATGTCTGTGTGTTGTTTGCGTATATAAATGTTGACCAGTGTGAAGTGTGCTTATTGCATATACTTATTATTCCACTCTTCATTGGCCAGTTTGTCTATCTGATTGAGCGAACGTAGCACAAGATAACGGTGTCTTGAACCAGGTGTTTCAAAGTATATGACTACATCGGGACTTGGATATTGGAATTGATGCTCACGGAAATTGTAAGCATAGTAGGTCAACTGCTGCAAATTGATGATTTGGTTGGCCGAGAGATGCTCGTTGGTCTGCCTATTCACAACGTCTGTTAGATTGTGTTGAACTGCATCGGTTGGCACAACATCACTCTCATATAGAGCATGTTTTGCATACATGCAACGCAAGTCAAGTTTTTCTGGTGGCATTTGGTAAACTACATCGTAATTATAGTCGTAGTATGCAGCCACAATATCTTCACAGTTTTGTGCATTAGCACTTGTCGCTGCAAATGCCACTAAAGTGGCTATAAACCAACGCTTCATAGGTGTGTTTTTTTTCAGTTTTGACGGCATCTGAGTTGCCGTTTATCTTTTTTAACAAAAAAAAGAGACTATTTTGACTTCTTTTTGAAACCAAAATAGTCTCCTCTGTTATAATTCGATGTGTTTTAGATTCACGCTTTTTTGCTTCTCCTGATATGGTTAATCAATGCCATCAGTAGACCGAGACAAAGGAATCCTCCCGGAGGCAGAATCATCATCAGCATACCATCGGCTCCACCAATGAGCGAGTGCCCAAAGAAACATCCCGTGCCAAGCAGTTCACGTACTATGCCAAGCAAGGTAAGAGCCCAAGTGAAACCAAGTCCCATGAACAGTCCGTCAAGGAATGAACTGCCAATGTTGTTTTTTGAAGCAAAAGCTTCCGCGCGTCCCAATACGATACAGTTCACGACAATCAGCGATATGAACAGGCCAAGGCTATCATATAAGCCAGGTAGGTAGGCTTTCATCACCATTTCAACCATAGTTACAAATGTGGCTATAATAACTATGAATGCAGGAATTCTGACTTTATCTGGGATGACACTCTTAAGAAGAGATATAACGATGTTTGACATCATCAACACAAACGTTGTTGCTAAACCCATGCTTAAGCCGTTTATGGCCGACGTAGTGGTTGCCAACGTCGGGCACATGCCCAATATAAGCACCCACGTTGGGTTCTCTTTTATCAGTCCGTTTTTGATTATTTCTGATGCTTTCATGCTAAGTTACCTTTACTTGTTTATTTTTTCAAAACTTTCGTAGGCTTTGTTTATCGTGCGGAGGAATGCACGAGAGGTGATTGTCGAGCCACTAATGGCATCAACATCGCCTTGGTCTTTCTTTACCTTTAGGTTTTCTGAACCATGGCGATTGATGATGTCGCCTTTGCCACCTGCTTGGAACCATGTGTCGGCTTTTGCCCCAAGACCAGGTGTTTCGTGTGTCTCGATGATCTGGTACCCGTATATTTTACCTTCTGCATCAAGCCCCACCATGGTTTTAAGTGTACCGCCAAAGGCATTGAAGTCAGCCACCTCTATTGCCATACCAGCCATCTCATCGTTGGCGTATGCAATGTGGCATACGGCGCTGTCTTTATAGCTGCCTTTTTCGTTTCTTTCTCCAAAGTAAATAACAGTATCTGCGGTTCTGTCAAATGCTATCTCGGCATCCTCTTGTTTTAGAACTTCTTTTATTGCGCTCTCAATTTTTGCTTTCTTGGCTTTTTCTATTGGCTCTTCGGTCGCCTTATTCAACGATGCAAGTGCGAATGCAGCCACCAACGCTATTACTGTCAGAGACAGGAACATATTGAGGAGGGTTGATTTTGCTTTCTTTGCCATAATAATTCTTTCTTTAAGTCAGATTTAACAAGCAAAACGACGTGGTTTGCACCATCTGTTTATCAAGGGGGTGACGCTGTTCATCAGAAGAATGGCAAACGACACACCTTCGGGGTATGCACCCCAGTTTCTGATTATGATGGTAAGTAGTCCACAGCCAAATCCGAACAGGAGTTGACCACTTTTAGCCATTGGTGTGGTAACCATATCTGTTGCCATAAAGCAGGCGCCAAGCATTAATCCTCCCGTTAAAATTGTCATTACGGGATTCATGTATTGATTTGGGTCTACAAGCCAAAGAATACCACTGAAAATAAAAGCTGTACCAATGAATGCTACGGGGATGTGCCAACTGATTATTCTGCGACATAGCATATATATTGCACCAATGAGTACAGCAATGGCCGAGACCTCGCCAAGCGATCCACCAATGTGCCCTAAAAATGCATCCCACAGAGTTACATCTGAAGACAATGTCCCCATCTTGAATGCTCCGAGAGGAGTTGCTCCAGTTTCAACGTCAAAGTTCATGGGAAATAATCCTCCAACTTTGGGCCAGGTTGTCATTTGTACAGGGAAAGAAATCAGAAGAAATACGCGTCCCACAAGTGCAGGATTAAATGGGTTTTTCCCTAAACCGCCAAACGACATTTTGCCGATGGCAATGGCTACCAATGCTCCAATTATCACAATCCACATCATCGAGGGAGTTGATGGCACGTTGAAAGCTAAAAGCAGACCAGTTACTATAGCAGAGCCATCACCTACTGTTGTGGGTACTTTCATGATAAATTTTTCAATCAACCATTGAAACAGCACGCAGGCTGCAACGGAAATAAGGCTGATTAAGAGGGCATTGATGCCAAAATATGCAATGGCAACAAGCAACATGGGCATCATCGCCAAGTTGACACGCCACATTATTTTTCGTGTTGACTCGTCACTATGTACGTGAGGCGAACCAGAAATATTTAGCAGTTTCATGTTTGTTGTTTTGTATTGATTATTTTTTGGCAGCCATCATGGCACGTACTTTGTTTTTGCCGAGCCTTATTTCATCAAGTAATGGCTTGTTTGCGGGACAACTAAAGTAGCAACATCCGCACTCGATACAATCAAGTATGTTGTGCTCTTTTGCCATGTCAAACTTGGAATTCTTAACTACTTGAGAGAATAAGTATGGTTCTAATCCCATTGGACATGCATGCATGCATTTTCCACACCTAATACAGGCGCTCTCGGGTTTCCTACGTGCTTCCTGTTCTGTCATAACAAGTACACTCGAATTCCCCTTTACTGTTGGAGCATCAAGGTTAACAACGGCCTTACCCATCATCGTGCCTCCACTAATTACCTTGCCTGTAGTCTCTGGCAACTCGCCCATGGCATGTTTAATAATGTCGTTGTAAGTGGTTCCTATTCTGACAATGTAGTTGTGCTGCGATGGTAAATCTTTACCAGTAACAGTTAGGATGTTTTCAATAAGAGGCTTGTTCTTCTGGATGGCTTCGTATACAGCAAAAGATGTGCCAAGGTTGGAAACAACACATCCAACGTCAATAGGCAATTTCCCACTTGGGACACTGCGTCCAGTAATGGCTTTTATAAGTTGCTTCTCCGCACCTTGTGGATACTTAACACGCAATGGCTCAACTATCACCCCAGGGTATTTTTTTGCCATCTCTTGCATTATGCTTATAGCTTGGGGCTTATTGCTCTCTATGCCGATGTGAGCGGTAGGGACACCCAAGGCATTTTTAAGTATGGTTACTCCAATACAAACCTCCTCTGGATGTTCAACCATAACGCGGTAGTCGCTGGTAAGATATGGTTCACATTCAGCAGCGTTTATTATGAGGTACTCTGCCTTTTTGCCTTCGGGAATACTATATTTTATGTGTGTAGGGAAGGTAGCTCCGCCAAGTCCCACAATGCCTTTTTCTTTCAACTTAGCAATGACTTCGGCAGGGGTGAGGTTGCACTCCCTTTTTATCTCTGGTGTACGGTCAATGCTTTCATCCCACTCATCACCTTCCACGTTTATGTACACGGCAGGTTTTATAGTACCAAAAGCGTCTTTGCACGTATCGATCTTCAGCACTGTGCCACTCACCGGTGAGTGAACATTTGCGCACATAAAAGCATTGGCTTCGCCAATGAGTTGTCCTACCTTTACTTTGTCGCCTTTGTTCACTATGGGGGTTGCAGGGGCTCCAAGATGTTGGTTCATCAATACTACCATCTGCTTCGACACCGGCATCACTTCAATCGCGGCATCGTTAGATATTTTGTTTTCTTCCGGGTGAACACCACCCATGTTGAATGTTTTCATCATCACTTATCCTCGGTTGTTTTAGTGTTGTTTTCTGATACCACTGGCTCTGCCTGTGCAGTAGGTGCAGTTGTCGTTGCCACTGGTGCTGCTGGAACAACTGGCTTTTTGGCAGGTGCTGGGAAGTTCACATCGGTGATTGCACCTGTCGGACATTCAGTTACGCACTTGCGACAAGCCTTACATTTGGTGTAGTCAATGTAGGCGACATTATCGGTTACGTGAACTGCATCAAACGGACATACTTTTTCGCATTTACCACATCCAATACATGCATTATCGCATGTCTTACGGGCATTCGCACCTTTTTCTTTGTTGACGCATCTAACATATACTCTGCGGTTCATTCTCCCCTTGTTGCGCAACTCAATGATACCGCGAGGACAAGCTTTTGCGCAAGCCCCACATGCAGTACATTTATCCTCATCAACTTCAGGAACTCCGTTGTCGTTCATTTTAATTGCATCGAATTGGCATGCTGCAACACAGTCGCCACATCCTAAGCAACCAAAAGCGCATCCACTTTCTCCAACATATACGCTGTTGGCAAAGGCACAACTGCGTAGACCGTCATAGTTTGAGCATCTGTTGTCTCCTTTGTGGCTGGGGCAGCAACGCACCACAGCAACTTGAGGTTCGCTTTGTTCTGATGTGCAACCAAGTATTGTTGCAATTTTTTGAGCCACAGCATCGCCACCAGGTGCACAGCGTAGACCATCAAGATTTTTCTGTGCCACACAGGCTTCTGCAAATGCACGACAGCCAGCCTTACCACATCCGCCACAATTGGCTCCTGGCAGAGCTTCGGCAACCTCGTCAATCATCGGATCTTCTTCGACCTTGAATTTCTGAGCCACGATGTAAAGAACCACCGAGAAAACGGCTCCGATCAAACCCAATACAGCAAGGGCAATCAGAATGGCTGTAGAGGTCGACATCGGTTCTGGATTCATGTTTTGATTTGTTTTAGGATATTTTTAGTTCTTTTCAGTTCTCTTTATAAACCAATAATGCAGCCCATTGGGGCTGATTTATGCTTTGTTATTCAAACTATTATGGCCAAAAACGCTTTGACTTTCTACGTTTTGGACACTTGCAAAGGTACGTACAATAGTTTTATCAGTGAAATTTTTTTTTGCACACGTTTATGCACACTTTCTAACCAATATTGGGTATTTTGTTTTCGACTCCATATCAAGACGTTTTTTTGTACATTTGCAAATGTTTAACAACATATACCTTAGTATGATGAAACGCTATTTTTTTTGCTTTCTGTTGCTTATTATAACCTCATTGGGAGGTGTTGAGGCACAGTCTTTTTCTATTGAAGGAGATACTGCCGTTAGTGGTATGGTTAGGAAACATGTTGAGTTAAATAGTAGAGTAAAGACCATACCTGGTTTTCGTTTACAGATTGCTTCTTTTTCTGGTGCCAATTCCAAAAACAATTCATTCTCACTGCGAGACAGCTTTTTGGCAAGCCATGATGGGGTAGGAGCCTATGTCGTTTTTGATGAGCCAAATTTTAAGGTCAAGATAGGTGATTTCCGCACTCGTCTCGAAGCGTATGCGTATCTTCAAGAAATAAAGGATGAGTACAAGGGCTATATTGTGCGCGACAATATTTATGCTGAACCGCCAGTATTGGTTGATTATGCCCCTGACGATGAAACGTCAGGAGACGAATAAATCTCGAGCTATGCCATCGGCTTGAAGTAAACCCATCCGACTGGGTTTTATAAAGTCTACCGATTTTTCAAGTAGTCCGCTATCTATAAATCTTTCAACTTTTTGTAAGACGTATTTTCGCCAATCCACAGGAATATCTTTAATGCATATTCCCCGATTGGTTCTCAGCCCTAACATGATGGTTTCATTACAGATGTCAACATCTGTAAGCGATTCTTCTTCGAAGGCAAATTTATCTATGTAAGTGTCAATGTTTGCGACATTCCACCGCCTTATTCGACCGCTAAAACTATGTGCGGCTGCTCCGATGCCAATATATGGGGTATGGCGCCAGTACCTACTATTGTGAATCGATTCACAGCCACTTTTTGCAAAATTAGATATCTCGTATTGTGTAAAGCCATATTTTGCGGTTTGATCAATCAGTGTGTCGTATTGTTCCAACACATCGTCTTCTGTCGGCAAAAACAGTTTGCCTTGTTTTAAGAGTACATTAAATATAGTTCCCTCATCAATGGAAAGGCTGTATGCCGATATATGGTTTATTGGCAGTGATAAGGCGTTGTGCAGTGTATCAGTCCACTGTTCGTTTGACATTTGAGGCAAGCCATAAATCAGGTCAATCGAGATATTATCAAAACCATTTCGATAGGCGTTCCATACGGCATCAATGGCTTGTTGTCCTGTGTGGCGACGATTCAATCTTTTTAGAGCGTTGTCGTCAAAACTTTGCACACCGATGCTAATGCGATTGAATAAACCAGTGTCGTGTAACCATTGTACATATTCTTGTGAGAGGTCTTCTGGATTGCATTCTATGGTGCACTCAAGCAACTGCGATGTGTCAAAGTTTTGCTCAACAGCCTGAATTATACGCTCAATATGATGTGGTGCAAGCAACGAAGGGGTTCCACCACCAATATAGAGTGTCTTTAGTGGACCTTGCTGTTCGTTTGCTCTACTTTTAATCTCGGTTACCAATGCTGTTATATAGTCATCAACTTTTGCTGTAGATGCTACAGAATAAAAGGCGCAGTAGGCGCATTTTCGTTTACAGAATGGTATGTGAATATATAGCATTGCTATTTCTCAAGACAATTCAACAAAAAACAGAAGTCTCTTGTAACTATACTCCGAGACCTCTGTTTTCTTTGTAGCGGGAATCAGACTTGAACTGATGACCTCCGGGTTATGAATCCAGCGCTCTAACCAGCTGAGCTATCCCGCCAACACTCTTCTGAAATCGTATGCAAAGGTACACTCTTTTTCAATATTAACAAAAAGTTTTTTTTATATTTTTGATTATCATCTTGAAAAGCTGACCTTTATACCTTTATTTGTGAGCTCCTTTCTGTAAAAAATAAAGCCCCTAATATCAAATGTGGTATTAGGGACTGTGTTTTTTGTTAGTACGAGGCTGGCCTACTTCTTTCTGTCGCGTCCAAATGCTTGAGCAATCCATTGCCTGTTCAAACGAGCAATGTTTTGTCTTTTGATCTGTTTAGGACATTCTGCTTCGCAGGCGTAAGTATTGGTACATGCGCCGAATCCCAACTCGTCCATTTTACATACCATGTTGTGTACCCTATCCATTGCTTCGGGTTGTCCCTGGGGCAACAGGGCAAGGTGCGACACTTTGGCACTGACAAACAGCATTGCCGATGCGTTTTTGCATGCGGCCACGCAAGCACCACAGCCTATGCATTCAGCTGCATCCATTGCTTGGTCGGCTTTGTGCTTGGGTATGAGTATGTTGTTGGCATCGGGCACTCCACCTGTTGTAGCACTGATATAGCCACCCGATTGTATAATTTTGTCGAATGCGGTGCGATCCACCACAAGGTCGCGTATCACGGGGAAAGGCTTTGCGCGCCATGGTTCAATCCATATATCGTCGCCATCGTTGAAACGACGCATGTGCAATTGGCATGTGGTTACGCCGTCGTCGTTGCCGTGAGGGCGACCGTTGATATACAGGCCACACATGCCACATATACCTTCGCGACAATCGTTATCGAAGCAAACGGGGTGGGCGATATGGTCGTTGATTAACTTTTCGTTCAACTGGTCAAGCATTTCCAGGAACGAGCACTCGGTCGAGATGTTGTCAATCTCGTAGGTCTCGAAATGGCCTTTGGCATGGCGGTTTTCTTGACGCCATATATGAAGGGTGAAATGCATGGTGATTCTTTATTTGTAATTACGTTTAACTATCTGGATGTGCTCGTAGTTGAGTGGCTCTTTGTGCATCACCTCGGGCTTGTCATGGCCTTGATATTCCCATGCGGCCACATACATGAAGTTTTGGTCGTCACGAAGTGTCTCGCCGTCTTCGGTCTGATGCTCTACGCGGAAATGACCGCCACACGATTCTTCGCGGTGCGACGCATCGGCCACTATCAGACGTGCCAATTCAAAGTAGTCCACCAAACGGTAAGCCTTTTCCAGCTCGGGATTCATCTCTGTGGTCTTGCCTGGGATGGTAACATTTTTATAGAAATCGGCCTCCAGCGCTGCAATTTCTTTTTCGGCTGTTGCCAAACTTTCTTTGCTACGAGCCATACCGCAGTATTCCCACATAATGCGTCCGAGGGCTTTGTGGTAGTGGTCAACGCTGTTTGTTCCCTTTATATTCATTAGGTTATCAATGCGTTCTTTCACTGCCTGTTCTGCTTGGTCAAACTCTGGGCCTTCAGCTTTGATTTTGCCAACATAAATTTGGTCGGCAAGGTAGTTCTGCAAAGTGTATGGCAACACAAAGTACCCGTCGGCCAAACCTTGCATCAGAGCCGAGGCACCCAAGCGGTTAGCACCGTGATCGGAGAAGTTGGCTTCTCCCGCTGCAAACAATCCTTGAACGGTGGTTTGCAACTCGTAGTCAACCCATAGGCCACCCATTGTGTAGTGAATGGCGGGGTATATCATCATTGGCACTTCGTAGGGGTTCTGATCGGTGATTTTCTGATACATTTGGAACAGGTTGCCATAGCGTTGTGCGATGACATCTTTACCCAAGCGTTGAATGGCCGATGCAAAGTCAAGGTAGACGGCCAGTCCAGTGCTACCAACACCATATCCTGCATCGCAGCGTTCCTTCGCCGCACGCGAAGCAACGTCGCGTGGCACCAGGTTGCCAAAGGCTGGGTAGCGACGCTCAAGATAGTAGTCGCGCTCCTCTTCTGGAATATCGTTAGGCCCTTTTTGTCCTGCACGAATGGCCTCGGCATCCTCTTTCTTCTTGGGCACCCATATACGACCATCGTTGCGCAAGCTCTCACTCATAAGGGTCAGTTTCGACTGATAGTCGCCGTGCACGGGGATGCAGGTGGGGTGTATTTGAACATAGCATGGATTGGCAAAGGCTGCACCACGACGGTGGCACACCCATGCCGCACTGCCGTTGCTGTTCATGGCATTGGTGGATAGGTAGTAGATGTTGCCGTAGCCACCGCTGGCCAGCACCACAGCATGGGCCGCATAGCGTTCTATCTCGCCTGTTGTGAGGTTGCGAGCTATGATGCCACGGGCACGTCCGTCAACCACCACAAGATCCATCATTTCATGGCGTTCATGCAGATGCACCGTGCCACGTGCAATTTCGCGACTCAATGCTCCGTAAGCACCAAGCAGCAATTGTTGACCGGTTTGACCACGAGCATAGAATGTGCGGCTCACCTGTGCTCCACCAAATGAGCGGTTGTCGAGCAGACCACTATAGTCGCGAGCAAATGGAACACCTTGTGCTACGCACTGGTCAATGATGTCGCCGCTGACCTCGGCCAGACGGTAGACGTTGGCTTCGCGAGCGCGGTAGTCGCCACCCTTGATGGTGTCTTTGAAAAGGCGTTCCACGCTGTCGCCATCGTTTTGATAGTTTTTAGATGCGTTTATACCACCCTGCGCTGCTATGCTGTGAGCCCGACGAGGCGAGTCTTGTATGCAGAATATGTCAACGTTGAAGCCCAATGCTCCAAGCGATGCTGCTGCCGAAGCACCTGCCAATCCGGTGCCTACCACTATGATGTCAAGCTTACGCTTGTTGGCAGGGTTTACCAGTTTTTGCGATGCCTTGTAATTAGTCCACTTTTCACTCAACGGACCTTCGGGTATTTTGGAATCTAATGTCATGATGCTTTTGTTTTATTCATGTCGTTTACGTGGGGTGATGATAGCCAATGGCGGTGTGTTACAGGCCAAAGAATACCAGTAATGGCACGGCAGAGAAACCAATCAGTATCACCCATGAGTATATTTTGCCGAGCACCTCAATGAAGCCGTTGTACTTGTAGTTGTTCAGACCAAAGGTTTGGAATACCGATGGGAATGCGTGGCTGATGTGGAGAAACACAACAACAAAGAAAATGAGGTACATGATGACCATGTAGGCGTGCTTGAATTTTTCGCGAGCCATGAAGTAGAAGTCGGGCTCGGGGTCGCTTTCGGGCATCACACGACGCAGGGTGTTACGCTCGTCGTAGGTCAGATGTCGTACCCATTTGTGGTCTTGGCTAAAGTTCTGCTCTTTTTCGGCTCGAAGTATGATGTCAATGACACTGGCTTTGTTGCGGATATTTTCAATAAATAGCTGCAGCTCTTCGCTGTTGGGTTGGAAACCAAATTCTTCAGCTTGGCTCTCAATGTTGGCCACCAGGGCTGCACCGTCAAAACCGTTACGGTCGGCATATTGCATTAGTTGCAGCAGTTCGCCGCTATCGTCGTTAATCAACTTTTCGGTCTTCACCATGTATTCGCCTTTTACCCAACCGAGTTTCACAAAGTAGAAGTCGCAGAAGTGGACTATTAGCAACACAAAAATCAGTATGCCTGTCAAGGCCATAAAGCGCGAGTTTGTGTGGGTCTTTGTGCGTGGACGTTCGTGGTAGCGTTGTGGGCGAGCCATACGGTTGGTAACCACCAGCCACAGGGTGAGCAGTATGTGCAAAGCGATAACTCCAAGCAACACCACTTCAAATACTTTCACAATCCAGTTGGTCCCCATAAAGTGGCAAAATGCCGAATACCATGCTCCATCGTCGTGGCGCAGTATGCACAGGTTGGCACACATGTGAAACAACAAGAACAGCAGCAGAAATGCTCCCACTGCCCCCACAAACATTTTCTTTGTGATCGAGTGAATTTTTGGTAAGTTCATGTCTTTTAACTTGTTACGATTTTCAATGTAAAGTTGTATGGTTGCAAATTTACGTATTTTGTGTTTCAGAAGTCATGCTTTTTCTTTTTTTTGAAAAAAAACTCACCACAAATGGTTAGAGGCGATGGTGAGAATAAAAAAATGAGGTAGCGGCAGGCAAGCCTGCCGCTACCTCAAAGTCTAAGTCTTTCCCTCCAGCTATGCTTTACTTTGTGTGGTCTACAACCTCCAATCTATTGTAGTCGAGCGTTGTGGGGTCGGCCTTCAGATCGCCGTTGGCCTCAACGGGGTCGTATGGGCGATAGGTTGTGCCATTCTGATTGATGTGTTTTGCCCATTTCAGTTGTCCCTGTGGATTGACAAACAACACCATAGGCACCGTCTGGGCATCGATGTCGGCATATTGTGGGTGGAAGAGGTCGTTAACGAGGTTTATCCAGTGCTCGTGGCCTTCTTTTGTATCTTTTAGGTCGATGTATCGCTCGTCGTTGTCGTGGAAAATGTATCGTGTCTTCACCCCAATTTCGTTCAGCACTTCGTCGTTCCAGGCCACCGTTGAGCAATCGTTAAGGATGAAATAAACTTTGCATTTGTTTGTGTCAAGGCTGCGTATAAACTCCATGTAGTCTTTCTTGGGTTGCCTAATGCCAAAACCGTTGCATGCCGAGTAAACAATGGCAACCTTATAGTGTTCGGTGTCGTCAACAAGCATTCGTTTAATATCGCTGGCTTTCAGCACAGTGTAGTCGCTCCGCTTGTCAATAGCCTTGTGGCTCTTCTTGGTCGGAATGCAATAACGCACCATAGTGTACTTACTCTGAAAACACCCTGCTGCCAGCATGCACGCCACAGCAAAAAGGCATATAACTTTTAATTTTTTCATGGTGTTTTGGTTTTATTGTTAGAATAAAGTTATCTGTGCAAAGATAATTTTCTATAATCGAAAAAGCAAATCTTTTATTTATTTATTTATTTATATTGCTGATATTCAACATTATAATTATGCAAGATGCGAAAAAACATCTCCTCCGAGGGAGGGGACCGAGGGGTGGGGAAAAACCGCCATCCAGTAAATGAAAGACCCACCCCTAACCCCTCCCAAGAGTGGAAGAGTTACTGGAGGCAGGAGGATTATGAAGCGAAAAAGCATCCCCTCCGTGGGAGGGGATAGAGGGGTGGGGAAAAACCGCCGTCCAGCAAATGAAAGACCCACCCCTAACCCCACCCCAGAGGGGAAGAGTTACTGGTGGCAGGAGGATTATGAAGCGAAAAAGCATCCCCTCCGAGGGAGGGGACAGAGGGGTGTGGAAAAACCGCCGTCCAGTAATTGGAATACCCACCCCTAACCCCTCCCCAAAGGGGGAAGAGTTAACGGCGGTTGGGGATCAGAAAGTAAAAAAAACACCCCTTGCCAGTAGGGGAAGAGTTAAAGATGGCATAGAGTCAACTTCGGCACAAGTAAGGCCGTTCTTCAGTAGTTCTTCAGTTGTTCTTCAGTCATTGACTGAAGAACAACTGAAGAACTACTGAAGAACGGCCTTACTTGTGCCCTATGTGATACCCATAAAATGGGTTTGTACTTCTGCTCTTTTTCTGTATCTTTGCGCTGCGCAATGCGTTGTTAATAACTATTAAACACTGTAAATGACATTATTATGAAAAAACAATTCTTTTCTTTTGCCATGATGCTGGCTATGGCAGCAATGGCGATGGCACAAACGGCTATGCCGACAACTCTCAAAGTGGGTAGTCTGTCGGTGCCAGGTTTCACTGTATCGATTGAAAAATCGCCATCGTTGGTGCAGGATGCAGTCAATGCCTACTTCAAAGAGGCAAAACTGAACACAAAAAAGCAGGAGGGCTATGTGGCAAGTTTGGCACAGGTGGTTCCGCAGGTGTCGGCTTCGACGGTCAATCTCTACACTCGCATTACTCCTCAAGGAAAAGGCAAAAACAAAACGGCACAGTTGGATGTATGTGCCATAGACAACAACAATGTGGCTGCTCAAGCAGCTATTTTGCCAGGTGTGCAAGCATTTACCACCTACTTGGCACAATATGTTGTTAAATACGAAGCGGCGCAAAACATGAAGCAAGAGGAGGCGAACCTTAAAAAAGCCAACAAGGAATTGTCGTCGGCTAATAAGGCTGTAGCTTCGTTGGAAAAGGACATCGACAAGAATACCAAGAAGATCGAGGACAATAGGAAAGAAATTGAAAAGCTTCAGTCCAAGATTAAGGATCTTCAGAAAGACAATCAGTCGCTACAATCCGAGATTGACCGCTACAACGATAAACTGCGTGATGCCCGCAACACTGCCAGTGAGAAAGAGGGTGCTGTGCGTGGTGTTGAGAACGAGGTTGAGCGCTATCGCCAGTTGTCGCAGTGATGAGTTTTTAGTTTTATACAACAAAATAAAAGTCTGCCACGCTGTGGCAGACTTTTATTTTGTGCCATTATGCCAATGTCAGCCCTATAGTATAGAGTTCTAATTCAGTTAACGAATGGTATTTGGGCTACGGTAGGGGCAATTGTGCGGTGGCAGGCTACGATGACCTCCGCTGGCAGATGTCCGAGGTGGTCAAGGCAATAGTCCCATTAGGACTGGGAAGAGGGGAAGAGGAAAGATACCTGTTGCCGACAATCCCCCCATACAGGGATAGGAACTGTAGAAGAGGAGAGATACCTGTTGCCGACAATTCCCCCATACAGAGATAGGAACTGTAGAAGAGGAGAGATACCTGTTGCCGACAATCCTTCTACTTTCAATGTAGGAAGTTAAACGTAATGGGATAAAGGTATGTATAAAGAGATAAAGGCGGCGCAAATTCTTTGCGCCGCCTTTATCCTTTGGGTGGAGTGGATGTTAGCTTCAACCTCCAAAGTCGTCGTAGGCAATGTTCTCTGGGGCAACGCCAAGGTTGTCCAGCATGCCGACCACGGCTTTGCTCATCGGGCCAGGACCGCACATGTAGTATTCTATATCTTCGGGGGCACGATGGTCTTTTAGGTAGTTCTCGTACATCACGTTGTGTACGAATCCTGGTGTGTATTTCACTCCTGCGGCATCGGCCACCGGGTCTGGACGGTCGAGTGCCAAATGGAAACTGAAGTTGGGATAGTCTTTCTCCAGTTGCAGGAAGTCGTTCAGATAGAACACCTCGTTTAGGGCTCGGGCTCCGTAGAAGTAACTCATCTTGCGGTCGGTGGTATGCAGTGTGCGTGTAAGGTGCATGATTTGTGCACGTAGGGGTGCCATACCAGCGCCGCCACCAACCCATATCATCTCGGCTTTGCTCTCCTCGTTGACATGGAATTCGCCATAGGGACCCGACATGATTACTTTGTCGCCAGGTTTCAGCGAGAAGATGTAGCTCGATGCAATGCCTGGGTTGACATTTTGGAAACCACTACGGTCGGCAGTGAATGGAGGTGTGGCAATGCGAACGGTTAGCATAAATACGTTGCCTTCGGCTGGATAGTTGGCCATTGAGTAGGCGCGCACTGTGGGCTCGGTGTTCACGCACTCAAGGTCGAACATTTTGAATTTCTCCCATGAGGGTAGGTATTCTTCACCAATCAGCGAGCGGTCGAAGTCGGAGTATTTAATGCGGAATGTGGGTATCTTTATTTGTGCATAACTACCTGGCACAAAGTCCATGTGTTCGCCAGCTGGCAATTGCACCTTAAATTCTTTGATGAATGTGGCGACGTTGCTGTTGCTCACCACCGTGCATTCATATTCTTTGATGCTGAGGATGCTCTGTGGCAGTGCCAGTTCAAGGTTTTCTTTCACCTTTACTTGGCATCCCAGTCGCCACCCGTCTTGCTGCTGTTTGCGGTTGAAGAAGCCTTTTTCTGTGGGTAAGATGCTTCCACCACCCTTAAGCACACGACATTTGCATTGCCCACACGAACCTTTTCCACCACAAGCCGATGGCAGGTGGATGCCTTGTTCGCCTAAAGTCGAGATGAGTGTGCCACCGGTTGTCACGTCCATCTCTTTGTCGTTGTTGATAGTTATCTTGACCTTACCCTGAGGTATCAACTTGGCTCGCAGCACTAAGAGTAGCGCCACAAGCAGCAGTACGACTATCAGTATAATCAATATGGCAGTAATCAGTGTTTTGGTCATGGCTCAAAGTTTAAATCCCATAAACGACATAAATGCTAACCCCATCAGGCCGGTGATGATGAATGTGATGCCAACGCCGCGTAGTGCCGGTGGGATGTGTGAATAACGCAGTTTTTCGCGTATGGCGGCTATGGCCACTATTGCCAAGAACCACCCAATACCGCTACCCAGTGCAAACACTGTAGCTTCGCCAATGTTGGCGTATCCGCGCTCTTGCATGAATAATGAGCCACTCATCACGGCGCAGTTCACCGCTATCAATGGCAGAAAAATACCAAGCGAGTTGTATAGGCTCGGGCTGAATTTTTCCACTATCATTTCGACCATTTGCACAATGGCTGCAATAACTGCAATGAACATGATGAGACTGAGGAATGATAGGTCAACCTCGGATAAAGAAGGCGACAACCATACCAGGGCTCCAGGAGCAAGAAAATACTTGTTGAGCAGGTAGTTTATTGGTACGGTGATGAGCAGCACAAAGGTAACTGCAATTCCGAGACCTGCCGATGTCTTCACCGTCTTGCTCACGGCAAGGTAGGAACACATGCCGAGGAAGAAGGCGAAAATCATGTTGTCGACAAATATCGACTTTATAAAAATGTTAATGTAGTCCATATCGATAATCAAACGTTCTCGATTAGTTCTTTGTTTTTACTGCGATGTGCCCATATTATTAACCCAACAAGGATTAATGCCATAGGTGGCATGATCATCAACCCATTGTTCTCGTAACCAATGTTGTATATGCCGAGTTTCTCAACAATGGGGTAACCTAATAGGCTACCGCTGCCAAATAGTTCTCTGACAGCTCCAAGAACAATCAGTATCACACTATAGCCCAAACCGTTACCAATACCATCAAGTAGCGACGGCCAGGGCTTTTGTACCATTGCGAAAGCCTCAAGTCTACCCATGACAATACAGTTGGTTATTATCAAACCAACGAACACCGATAGTTGCTTGCTCACATCGTACATGTAGGCTTTCAACACTTGGTCTACAAGCACTACCAACGTACTGACTACCACCAGCTGCACTATGATGCGTATACGTGGTGGAATGGTATTGCGCAATAGTGAGATGATGAGGTTTGCCAACGCTACAACGACGGTTACTGATATGGCCATCACTAATGCTGGCTTCAACTGTGCTGTTACAGCAAGGCAAGAACACACTCCCAATACTTGCACCAGAATGGGATTATTCTTGCTAAAGGGAAGTTTTATAAGGTCAGTATTCTTCATTGCAGTAGAGATTCAAATTGTTCGTAACACGATGCTAACATGGCGGTTACACCATTACTTGTCATGGTACCTCCGCTAATGGCATCAACTTCGTAGGGATTACCTTTGTCGGCATTCTTTTTTAGGTGTATCGGCTCGGTATCCATTTTTTTACCAACAAAGCGTTGTGCAAACTTGTCGCTTGATATTTCGCCACCCAATCCGGGAGTTTCTCCGCTGTGGTCGAATATAGCACCCACAACCGTATGGTCGTTGTCGAGTGCTATGTAGCCCCAAATGGGTCCCCACAAGCCAGTGCCACGCATTGGCAGTATCACACCGTTGTCGTATGCAAAATATGTAGTCTCGCCAATATTCTTCTCTGTGATGTATTGTGCATAAAGCTGTTCTGCATTATCACGTGTTGCAGCGATGCCGATGGTCTTCAATATCATTTGTTTTGTTTCGGCCTTTTTATTCTTTTCCTGCATAGGCTTTAGGCTGACACTTACTACTGTCAGTATCAATGCAGCCACAATAACAAGCACAGCTGAATAGATGAATATGTAGGTGTTGCTGAATGTCTTCTTCATTTTACAGCCCTCCTTTCGCGCATTTTAATGTTACGGCTAACCACGCAGTGGTCAATGAGCGGAGCCATGCAGTTCATGAAGAGGATGCTGAGCATCATGCCTTCTGGATAGGCTGGGTTGCACACGCGCAGCAGAACGGCAAAAGCACCTATTAACAGTCCGTAAATCCACTTGCCACAATTGGTCTGTGCCGCTGTAACAGGGTCGGTAGCCATAAATACGGCGCCGAATGCAAAGCCACCCATTAGGAAGTGGTAATAGAATGGGAGTTGCATGTAGGCGTTATAGCCTATGATGTTGAAGAGTATACCCATAAGTCCACCGCCTATAAAAACGCTCAACATGATGCGCCAAGAGGCAATTCCAGTGAACAAGAGAAGTATTGCTCCAAGTGCAATGGCCACAAACGATGTTTCACATGTCGAACCTGGAATGATGCCAAGGAACATGTCGAGGGCAGATGCAGAGGGATTGATACCTGTTGCCAATTCGCCCATGGGGGTGGCTCCTGCCAATGCGTCGTTACCCCACATCTTGGCAGCTATCCACACTTTGTCGCCCGACATGTGGGTGGGATAACTGAAGAAGAGGAACGCACGAGCAACGAGTGCCGGGTTGAGGAAGTTCATACCGCTACCACCAAATACCTCTTTACCTATTATGACAGCGAAAGCCACAGCAAGAGCCAGTTGCCATAGAGGTGTTGTAACGGGGACAATCATGGGTATTATTAGGCCAGTGGCAAGGAACCCTTCGTTTACTTCGTGGTGGCGTATTTGAGCAAACATAAATTCTATGAACAGGCCAACCACATAGCTCACCACTATCAGTGGTAACATGCGAATGAGCCCAAACCAAAAGCAGTACCAAAAGCCCCAATTGGCCATTGTGGCGATTGATGTTTGGTAGCCAATGTTCCACATGCCGAAGAGTAATGCCGGAATCAAGGCAATGACGAGTATGATTATGCTTCGTTTCATGTCAACGGCATCGCGAATGTGGCTACCTGTGCGCGTGACGGTTTTGGGGGTGAATGCAAAGGTGTGGAATGCTTCAAACGTGCTTCCGAGCCACGATAATTTTCCTCCTTGGCTGAATGTGGGTTCAATCTTGTCGAACCATTTTTCTAACCATTTCATGTTCATGCTGTGGCCTCCTTTCTCAGTGTTTCAAGGGCTTGTCGTACGATGGCCTGTATTTCTGTTTTTGAGGGGTCTATATACTCGCACAGAGCAAAGTCTTCGGGCTCAACTTCATATATGCCAAGTTGTTCCATCAACTCAAGGTCGCCTACGATACAGGCTTTAATGAGTTGCAGTGGATAGATCTCAAATGGGAATATTCGCTCAAAGTTGCCTGTGAAGAGGAATGGGCGCACCGAGCCATGGGTATTGGTGTTGAAGTCGTAGGCTGGTTGCGATGGCAAATATTTTTCAAACGGGCGTAGGAATCCTGACAGGAATGTACGGCTAAAACTATGTTTTTTCAGTCCAGGCATAAGCCACCCCATAAAGTCGTAGTGGTTGCCTTCGGGCAACATGGTTATCATGTTGTGGTAGGTGCCAAGGAATGCCACGTTGTCTATTGTGGTGCCACAAAGGGCATTTCCACTAATTGCGCGAGTATTACTTTGCACCACAAGTTCTGGATAGTTGGTTGAAAGGGTCTGTCCGTTGACAATTTCGCTCACGTCTGCGCCACATGTAATGTGATAGTAGTGAGGACTTTTTGCTGCTGGGCCAGCCACTGCTATGATGCGTTCGGGGGCGTAGGTGCCTGTTTGCATAAAGTTGCCAACGGTAGCCACGTCTTGTGCGTCTATCGTCCACACCACCTCACCTTTGTTTATTGGGCTAATGGCTGCTATTTGCGTGCCGATGTTACCAGCAGGGTGGGGACCTTCAAATGTGTGGATGGTGGCATTTGCAAGGTGCATCGTGGTGAATGGCTTGTTGGCCTGTGGAGTTTTTGCGTTTAGGCTTATGTGCACCGGGGCGATCAAACCGAGCAGGTTGATGCCACTTTCAAACTGATGCTCGCGACCCTTAAGAGTAAAGGGTATGTCGGGAGCAAGTGGTGCGCTGTCGAACAGGCTTATGAATATGCCTTTGGGCAAAACGTCGGGGTTGGCCATTGTGCCAAATGGGCGTTGTCGTAGCATCCACCACATGCCGTTATCAATCAACATTTGAATGGCTTGCTGTGCATCGGTTGGCATTGTTGGGGCAACGGTGTGCGATGCTTGTGGCTGTTTTTTTACCACTACGGCAAGTAGTTTGCGTTTTTCGCCACGCACTATCTGTTCTACTGTGCCGTTGATAGGCGAGGTGAGACACTTGCGAGGGTCGTTTTTGTCGCACACAAGGGGCTGCCCGGCCGTGACGTTGTTGCCCTCTTCTACCACCAGTCGTGGCGAGAGTCCAACGATGTCGGTTGGCTTGACGGCATAGCGCATAATGCTACGGGCGTCAATGACTTGCCGTTCGGCTGCTCCGTCGAGCGGCAAATCCAGTCCTTTCTTTATTTTGATATCCATTATGTGATTTATAAAAGAAATAGGGCGGCTTGACGAGGTGTCGTCATAAAGCCGCCCTGTTTAGCAACCTTTATTTCTTTATCTTAAGGTCAACGGGTTCGAGCATATTCTCGGGTTTGAGGATGGTGTCGAGTTGTTTCTTGGTGAGCAGTTTGTGTTCAAGCACCAATTCGTATACTCCGCGACCTGTTTCGCTGGCCTCTTTGGCTATCTCGGTCGAAGCATCGTAGCCGATGATGGGGTTGAGCACGGTTACGATTCCAATTGAACCTTCAACAAGCTGGCGGCAACGTTTCTCGTCGGCCACAATACCATCAATGCAGAATGTGCGCAGGGTGTCGTAGCCGTTCATGAGCAGGTGCAGGCTCTCGAAGAGCGAGTAGGCCATGACGGGCTCCATGACGTTGAGCTCAAGTTGTGCATTGTCGCTGGCGATGCTGATGCAGAGGTCGTTGCCAATAACTTTGTAGCACACTTGGTTCATCACTTCGGGAATGACGGGGTTGACCTTACCAGGCATGATGCTGCTACCAGGTTGACGCTCGGGCAGATGCACTTCGTGCAGACCACAACGAGGACCAGAACCCATAAGGCGCAAGTCGTTGCAGATTTTGTTGGTGCGGATGGCCAAACGCTTCAAGGCCGAGGAATAGCCTACCAAGCATGCGGTCGACGAGGTAGCCTCGATGAGGTTGTCGGCTAAGGTGATGTCCCAACCAGTGATGTCGCGCAGGGCTTTGACACAGGCTTTGCTGTAGCCAGGTTTCGAGCAGATGCCAGTTCCGATAGCGGTGGCACCCATGTTGACCACGAGGAATTCGCGAGCGGCTAAGTTCAAGTTCTCTATCTCAAGGCGCATTGCTGCTGCAAATCCACCAAAGGTTTGTCCGAGGGTCATGGGCACTGCATCTTGCAACTGGGTGCGACCCATTTTTATCACTTTGGCAAATTTTTTGCTCTTCTTTTCAAGGCTGGCGATGAATTGTTCGATGTGTTTCACCAGTTCGAGGTGTTCCAAATACATAGCCATGTGGATGGCGCAGGGGTAGGCGTCGTTAGTGCTCTGTGAGGCATTGGCCGCATCGTGCGAGTCGCAGTATTTGTATTCGCCTTTCTTGTGTCCCATGTGCTCAAGGGCTATGTTGGCCAACACTTCGTTGGCGTTCATGTTGGTGCTGGTGCCAGCACCGCCTTGAATCATGTCAACGGGAAATTGGTCGTGGTATTTGCCTTCAAGCAGTTGGTCGCATGCCCATTCCAAGGCTTCGCCTACTTCGGGGGTAATCATTCCGACCTCAACGTTAGCGCGTGCTGCACCTTTCTTGGTGATAGCCAATCCCTTGATAAAGTTGGGGTAGCTGCTCAACACATTGCCGCTGATGTGAAAGTTCTCAATGGCGCGGAGGGTTTGTACGCCATAGTAGGCTTCTGAAGGGATTTGTTTCGACCCGAGAAGGTCGCTTTCAGTACGGAATTTCTCGTTTTTCATGATGTGTTTTATTATTAAATTGTTTATTCTTAATAGTTTTGCTTTCTGGAGAGTCCTTTTTCGACCGCTTGCAAAATTAGGTTAATTTTTCAAAACTTTTAGTCTCTTTCATCTTTTTTTTCAACAGGTTGTGGAAAACGCATTTTGCATGAGGAATAATTGATCAAATTATGTGGTTCTGATTGTCGACCTACGTAAACCCTGTTTTCTCCTGTTTTGACTGAAGAACTGCAGGAGATGATAGGGAGTTGATAGGGACTTGATAGGGAGTTGATATGTGGATGATGCTATATTATACGTGAGAGTGATGCGATGTGGCAAATGGCTGTCTATCAGTAGTATTGGGCGCAATTCGATATTTAATGGGACTTTTTCGATTATTTTTTTTGATTTTTTTCGTTTTGCAGTACAATAAAGTTCTGCAAAATGTGTTCTCTATTTGTTGTGTGAAACAACATGGCCCCGTAGTTCAGCTGAATAGAACGTCGGATTCCGGTTCCGAAAGTCGTGGGTTTGAATCCCGCCGGGGTCACCAATGTAGGCACATCTCTTCCGTTGTTGGAGGGGGTGGCGTCGGTTGTCAAAGCGTCTTTTTGTATTATCCCCGTCCTTGATGAAAAAGAATATCCATCCTTTTGTGCGACTGTTGTTGCTTTTTGTGCTGCTTTTGGCTGCTGAAGTGTTGGTGGCTGTGGTGTTTGGTGTGGTCCAATTTATAGGTGGTGGCGATTTGGGTGGTGTCGGATTTACGATGTGGACGCAAGCTTTAAGTCAGATTGTCGGCATGGCATTACCTGTGTTTCTTGTTGCGCACTGGTTTTATGGCGACGAAAAGGGTGCTTTTTTGCAGTTCGACTTTGGGCGAGGCAAGTGGCTACTTGGTTTGGTGGGCATAGTGGTGATGTTGCTGCTGCTGCCAGCAATTGATTGGCTGACGGTGTGGAACGATGGATGGCATTGGAGTGGAGCGTGGCAACAGTTGGAGCAAACTTTGCGCAGTTTGAGCGAAATGTCGGAAAAAGTTGTTGACGACATTTGTATGCGTCCAGGAGTGGGGCCATTGATTGCCAATCTTATAGTTATAGCGTTGATACCAGCGGTGTGCGAGGAACTGTTTTTCCGTGTGGGTATACAGGGCATTTTGCAACGTTGGACAGGTAATGTGCATGTGGCAGTGTGGGTTACGGCGGCTGTGTTTAGTTTGGCGCACTTTGAGCTGTTTGCCTTTTTGCCACGCTTTGTGATGGGGGCGGTGTTGGGCTACTTGTTTGTTGGCTCGTCGTCAGTGGTGCCCAATATGTTGGCACACTTTATAAATAATGCCACCATCGTATTGCTTTACAATCTGTCGGCAGGAGGGGTGATAGACTTTGACCCAGAGGCTTCGTGGCAGTTGGCCTTGTTGCCGACGCTGTGTTGTTTGCTTGCTGCTGGTGCACTGATGTGGATCTATTTTCTGAAAAATGTTGACAATGAGACCAAACGCCCACATGTCGCCCTCGATAAATAACGACAATGCCAACGCATAGGTATGGACTTATCGTGTGCGCAATGTGCAGATAAACAATGTGATACGTTGTTTTGAACGAAAAAAGTTGCCAGTTTTGGCAAAAAAAGAGTGGAAAAAAGAAAAAAATATATAATTTTGCACCCCAGTTTTACGACACAATAGACAGAAATACAACACGTAAAAAAATCAATACACAATGACAAAGGCAGAAATCGTAGCTGAAATAGCACAGAAGACCGGTATCGAGAAAGTGGCCATCCAAGCCACTGTTGAAGAGTTTATGACTGTGATTAAGGAAAGTCTTGCTGAGGGCGAGAACGTCTACCTGCGTGGCTTTGGGAGCTTCACTGTGAAAAAACGCGCAGAAAAGACCGGCCGTAACATAAGCAAAAATACTACCATCATTATCCCGGCTCACTTTATTCCGTCTTTCAAACCTGCCAAGACTTTCATGCAGGACGTTAAGAAAAACGTCAAGTAATAATCGTGCATTGAATAACAGAAACTAAAAAAAACAATAAGTTATGCCTAACGGAAAGAAACACAAACGCCACAAGATGGCCACACACAAACGTAAAAAACGCCTGCGTAAGAACAGACATAAGAAGAAGTAAGCGCGCAGTTTTTCGGGACAAACTGCGAAGTGCCCCCAAGAGGATTTGTGCGTAGACAAAAGGGTAGGGGTATACTTCTCAAAACATTTGCTAAAACAAATTACAAGCCAGCATCTATGTAGATGCAGGGATTGTAGTTTGTTTTTTTGTTGTTTTATTCGTGCTTCAATATATAGACCATTTGTAATTGGAAAAAGAACTCATTATATCATCAACCCCAGAGGGTGTAAAGATTGCTCTGACCGAGGATAAGCGCCTTGTTGAACTGCACAGCGAAGTAAAAAGCTCGCCCTATATGGTGGGTGACATATATTTCGGAAAAGTGAAGAAGATAATGTCGGGGTTGAATGCTGCTTTTATTGATGTCGGGGGCGACAAAGAGGGCTTTATGCATTACCTTGACCTCGGCCCAGACTACCTTTCGAGCGACAAATATCTACGGCTGGCTATGGGTGGAAATGCCTCGGCGGCCACTCTCAACGGCTTTGAGACCGAGCCTGTGTTGCCTAAAGTGGGCAACTTCGACAATGTGTTGAAAGTTGGGCAGCCACTGCTCGTTCAGGTTACTAAAGAGCCCATATCGACCAAAGGACCAAAGCTTACAGGCGACCTTTCGTTGGCAGGCCATTATCTGGTGCTTACTCCGTTTAACGACAGAATATCTATTTCGCAGAAGATAAAAGGTTCTGAAGAGCGTGGTCGATTGCGACGATTGGTGCAAAGCATTCGTCCCGATGGGTTTGGTTTGATTGTGCGAACGGTGGCCGAGGGACGTTCAGTCGCCGAACTCGACACCGATTTACACCAACTCCTTGACCGTTGGCAGAAAATGACCTTGCAATTGCGCCGCGTTTCGGCTCCATGTAAGGTACACGCCGAACTTGATACAACAACCGCTTTGTTGCGTGATGTGTTGACTGACGATTTTAGTGCGGTGTATGTTGATAATGCTGCCCTTTTTGACGAGGTGAAAGCCTACGTGGCCAGTATTGCCCCTGGTAAGGATGATATTGTAAAACATTATAAGCTTGAAACTCCAATCTTTGAGCAGTTTGGAGTGCAACGTGATATTAGACGATCGTTTGGACGCATTGTTACCATTAGATCGGGCGTTTACCTGTATGTTGAACATACCGAAGCTATGCACGTAATTGATGTGAATAGCGGCAATCATATCAAGGCTGGCGAGGGGCAGGAGGACACTGCTTTGCAGGTGAACATTGAGAGCGCCAAGGAAATTGCCCGACAGTTGCGTTTGCGCGACATGGGTGGCATAGTGATAATTGATTTCATTGACATGAATAAAGCCGAAAATAGAAAGGCTTTGTTTGATGTGATGACCGAAGAGATGCGGCGCGATAAAGCACGCCACACGATACTGCCACTGAGCAAGTTTGGCTTGATGCAAATCACGCGACAACGTGTGCGTCCGGCAATGGTGATAGATGTGCAGGAAAAGTGCCCCTTGTGCGATGGTACGGGCAAGATAAAACAGAGTATGGTTGTGGTCGATGAAATAGAGTCGAACTTGAAATACTTACAGAATTCGCAAAACGAGCGCCGTCTTACACTTGTTACGCATCCGTATATCTACGCGTACTTGACCAAGGGGTGGTTGAAGAGCATAAAACGAAAGTGGTCAAGGGCATATCGTTTGAAACTTGATGTGAAGCAGTCGGAGAGTTTAGGTCTTTTGGAATACAAATTTTACCACTCAAATGGTGATGAGATTGAGTTGTAGAACATTGGCTATGTCGCTGCTGTTGCTGCTGCCATTGCTGGCAGTGTCGCAGGTGCGTACACGTGGCATTGATGTGTCGAAATACCAGGGGACTATAAATTGGGCGCGAGTGGCAAAAGACTCGTCAATAAAGTTTGTTTATGTGAAGGCCACCGAGGGTACATCAATACAGGATCCACGTTATCGCACCAACCTGACACAGGCCAAGAAAGCGGGGCTATTGGTGGGTAGTTATCACCTCTATAGCAGTAAGACAACTGCTTATCAGCAGTTTGCCAATTTTAAGAAGGTTGTAAAGAAAAAAGAGCAAGACCTTGTGCCAGTGCTTGATATTGAAGGTCATCATGTGCACAGACTTAATATGGAGCGTGTTGATAAATTACTCGAACTGATGCAAAAGGAGTATGGTGTAAGGCCGATAATCTATACAAGTGAACGCCTGTACCGCATTCATTTCAGTGGCAAGAAGTATAGCAAGTATCATATTTTCATTGCCAACTATCAGAGTTATCCCAACACGCGCTTTACGTTGTGGCAATACACCGAAAAAGGTCATATTCCTGGCATTGCTGGTAATGTGGATATTAGCAGGTTACACCGCAATCATACACTTTCTGACATCAAGATTCCCAAGCCCAAAAAGGTTTCAGCAACGCCAAAGAAATAACTTTTAGACGATAATGATGATACTGATTGAGAGCCTGATGAGCAAAGTTTTATGTTTGTAATAGGCTCTTTTTTTATTTTATTCAGAAAAAGTAGTATTTTTGTACTTTAATTTGCTGAAAGCATTAAGCTGTAACCAATAAGACTAAAAATGCAAAAAAGTAAGGTAGGACTTGACTTTACAGAAGTTGAGCACGCTCGTTCTGTGGCTCGTAAGATAGCAGGGCAAGTGCAAGACTTTGTGGAGGACTATACCACCGTGGCTGTAGAGCGCACGCTGTGCCGTTTTTTGGGTATTGATGGAGTGGATGCCAATGAGGTACCCATGCCTAATGTTGTGGTGGAAGAGCTGAAGAGCAAGGGTTTGCTTGGTCAGGGCGTGATGTTCTATGTGGGTAATGCAATGGTGGAGACGGGGATGAATCCGCAACAGATTGCCGAGGCAATTAGCTCGGGAAAACTCGATATTGCTCAGTTGCCGATGCACACGCAAACTGAAATAGACAAGGCTTTGAATCCTGTTATTTCTTCCACAATTGAGAAGGTTCGTGGAAATAGATTGCGTCGCGAAAACTATATTAGGACGATAGGAGAGGGAAGTAAGCCTTATTTGTACATTATCGTTGCCACGGGTAATATCTACGAGGACGTAGTTCAGGCACAGGCTGGTGCCCGTCAAGGTGCTGACATCATAGCCGTGATTCGCACCACTGGGCAAAGTTTGTTAGACTATGTGCCATACGGCGCAACCACCGAAGGATTTGGCGGTACGTTTGCTACGCAAGAAAACTTCCGAATAATGCGGAAAGCTCTGGATGAGGTGGGAGAAGAAGTGGGTCGCTACATTCGTCTGTGTAACTACTGCTCGGGTTTGTGTATGCCCGAAATAGCGGCCATGGGTGCACTGGAAGGTTTGGATGTGATGCTCAATGATGCTTTGTATGGTATTCTTTTCCGCGATATTAACATGCAACGCACGTTGATTGACCAATATTTCAGCAGAATTATCAATGGTTTTGCTGGTGTTATTATCAATACCGGTGAGGATAATTACCTTACTACAGCGGATGCTTATGAAGAGGCTCACACCGTTTTGGCATCGGATCTCATCAACGAGCAACTGGCTCTGATGGCGGGGCTGCCCGAAGAACAGCAGGGATTGGGGCACGCATTTGAGATGGATCCTTCGTTGACAAATGGTTTCTTATACGAGTTGGCTCAAGCTCAAATGATACGTGAAATATTCCCGAAAGCCCCGTTGAAATATATGCCTCCTACCAAGTTTATGACGGGTAATATATTCCGCGGTCATATTCAAGATGCTCTGTTTAATATCATTGGTCAATGGACTCACCAGGGTTTGCAGTTGTTGGGTATGCCAACCGAGGCTATTCACACACCATTTATGAGCGACCGTTACCTCTCTATAGAGAATGCTAAATATATCTTCAACAACATGAAAGATATTGGCGAAGAGGTAGAGTTTAAGGAGGGTGGTATAATTCGCCAACGTGCGCAAAAGGTATTGCATGATGCTACTCAACTGCTTGAGGCTATGGAAAACGAGGGCTTGTTCACGGCCCTTGAAAAGGGCATTTTCGCCAATGTAAAACGCCCCAAAAATGGTGGTAAAGGATTGGATGGCGTGGCTTTGAAAGGCGAGCATTATTTCAACCCGTTTATTGATTTGATGAAAGGAAAGAAATAAAAGAGATATGAGCGAAGGTTTGTACTCGATGGAGGCAAAGGATTATGACAAAACCCTTGACCTCACCAAGATAAAGCCATACGGCGACACTATGAACGATGGAAAGGTGCAGTTAAGTTTCACTTTGCCCGTTCCTGCCGGTGCAGAAGCTGAAGAGGCGGCTAAACAGTTACTGAAGAAAATGGGTTTTGAGAACCCATTGGTGGTTTTCCAAAAGGAGCTTACAGAGGGTTTCTGTTTCATGAACTGTTATGGTTCGCTTACACACACCGTTGATTATACCAACATTCATGTTCCAAAAGTGGAAAGTACCACAATGGAAATGAAAGAATGCGACGAGTATATACGCGAAAATATTGGCAGAAAGATAGTTGTGATAGGTGCATCAACGGGTACCGACGCTCATACTGTTGGTATAGATGCCATTATGAATATGAAAGGATATGCAGGCCATTATGGATTGGAACGTTATGACATGATTGACGCCTACAATCTCGGCTCGCAGGTACCAAACGAAGACTTCATTGCAAAGGCTGTGGAGTTGCATGCTGATGCCCTGTGTGTATCGCAGACTGTTACGCAAAAAGATGTACATATCAAGAATTTGACAGAATTGGTTGAAATGCTTGAGGCTGAAGGATTGAGGGATAAGGTGATACTCGTGTGTGGCGGACCTCGCATCAGCCATGAATTGGCCAAGGAACTTGGTTATGATGCAGGCTTCGGGGCAAATACTTATGGCGATGATGTAGCATCGTTCATAGCACAGGAAATGGTTAACCGACAGAAGAAATAGACTGACAATAAAAAGTATTCAAAAAATGGATAAAAACGAGATTAGAAACATCATCGCAAGTCGTGCTGCTAAAGAATTGCACGATGGAGATGTAGTTAATTTGGGTATAGGTTTACCCACAGCAATCCCCAATTTTTTACCGTCAGATGTGCATGTTATACTACAATCTGAAAACGGTATGATAGGAATGGGACCAACACCAGAAGAGGGGAAGGAAGATCCATGGATGATAAATGCAGGTGGTGGATATATCACATCAACACCAGGTGCAAGTACTTTCGATAGTGCCACATCGTTTGGTATAATAAGGGGTGGTCATGTGGACGTGAGCATCCTTGGTGCTATGCAGGTTGATGAAGAGGGAGATCTCGCTAACTGGATGATTCCAGGAAAGAAAACGCCAGGTATGGGAGGCGCAATGGATTTGCTTGTTGGGGCGAAGAAAGTTATCTTGGCCATGGAACATACGGCAAAAGGTAATCCAAAGATATTAAAAAAATGCACTCTGCCCCTTACAGCAAAGGGCCAAGTAAATATGATAATAACCGAGATGGGTGTGATGGAAATTACCCCCAAAGGTATTGTGTTGACAGAAATAAATCCTGCTTTCACTGTGGAACAGGTACAGGCTGCGACAGAGGCAACTCTGATTGTTAGTGACAATCTGAAAAGCATGGAATAAAACATATCTAAAAAAGGAGAATGCACAGTCGGGGACAGATTGAGCATTCTCCTAATTTGTCTGATTTATAATGATACCACCCATGAAAAAGATAATTGTTGTTTTGCTCTTTACCATCATTTCTGCAAGTGCTGTGATGGCGCAGTCGAGAGTGGCATTTAAGTGGCATGGCTTTTATTCGGTTTTGGATTATTCACATGGTTTTAATGTTAATAGAAGCGTAGACACGATTACTGCAAACATGCTTTCCTTTGTGGCTGGATATCAATTCAGAAAAGAAGCAGGAGTTGGTGTCGGTGTTACATATTTTGCCGACACAAAGGATGGCTTCACTCAAATGCCTTTTTTTATAGAACTAAGAAGCCATTACTTAAATAGTAGGATTACACCGTATAGCGCTTTTCAACTGGGGTATTGTATTCCTATGGGTACTGAAAGAAGTGAACCTCCTGTTACGAAAATAGAATCGGGCGGTGTGTATTTTGGAGCGGAATTGGGGGCAAGATTTGCCATAGAAAGGTCTTTTGCCATTGGCATTCATGTCGGTTTCAAAGCCTTACAATCGACAGAAATTGTGAGGCGAGATGCACAGAACGTTGATGCTGTAAAAGAAGTGGCACAATTGAATGTTCTTGATTTTGGTATTAGTTTACATTTTTAGTTTATCACGGTTGTCTTGAGGAATGAGGAAGTATTACATTCTTATATTGTTTTTGCTTTTCACAGGCAAAGCAGTATTTCCTCAATCTGATTTTCTGAAAGATAAAACTTATTATGAGGATGTCATCCCGTATGAAAACGAAGGGATGGTTAGGGACGATTTATATGAACAATCGCCCTATTTTTATGCGCTCCAAGATGGTTGGCGAAAGGTAATAACCGATACATCTGTGGTATATACGAGACTTGTAGAGCCAGAAAAGACTTGGAAAGATTATGCTATTCTTCTAAATTTTAGATGTTCAAAGAAGTCAATAGTTAAGTTAAATGGCACGATTATAGCCTCATACGATGATTATTACCCTCTTCATACGGCTAATCTGACAAATTTATTGAAATATGGTAAGGCGAATGTGCTAACCATTGAGGCTCTTAAAACATCGCCTTTTGACGTTATTTCCGATCCTGAAACAGGTGTTGGTCTTATTGGAACACCGTATCTAATATTCAAGGGATTTGTTCATGTTTGTGAATATAATGTATCGACAGAGTATAGTGATGAGGGGGGGGGGACATTGTCTTTGGATGTAAGTGTGGCTAGTGTAAGACAAAAAGGTAAATACTATATAGACGTTCTGATATACGACATTGACGGTAAAGAGTTTGACAGAGTTGGCCAGTGGATTATTGTAGAAAAAAATGATATTAAGAATGTCCAGATCACACGTTCATGGAAGAATATAAATTCATGGAATGCGGATAATCCATCGTATTATACACTTGTGTTGAAATTGAGGGATGAGAACATGAATATTGAGGAGATTGTGGGACGTAATATTGCATTCAGAAGTTTTACGGCTAAAAATGGCGGAATTTTATTGAATGGTATACGAACTTTTATGAAAGGGGTGATCTATGGTAAACAATTATTGGATGATGCCACTTCAAGAAGTGATATAGAGATTACCATTAAGCAGCTGAAATATAACAATGTAAATGCAATTTTTTTTCGTCATGCACCAAGTATGGACGAAACGTTTTTCAGATTGTGTGATAAATACGGAATATATGTAATAGGTACAGCTGATGTGAAGCCTGTTTCGAATATGCACCTCTCGGTCTCGTCAGACAAGAAATATATACCATTGTTTGAGTCAAGAGTGACCAGTATGGTTAATGCATATAAGAATCATCCGTCGGTTATTGGCTGGACAATTGGTGATGTAAATGACAATGGGATATGCACTCAGGCGGCATTAGCGGCTGTAAGGAAGTTGGATAAAGGTAGAATCCTATTCGGGATTGGGGACCAGGCTGCATCTTTATCCGATATTTATTTAGTTGACGAAGATTATTTTCACAGAAATAATAGTGCTCTTGTGGGCGATAAGCGTGTACCATTTTCTGTATTCTTGAATAAAGATAATGATGCTACAGTGATTGACTCGTTTTTCAGAGAAAGTGCAAATACACCCAATTGTGGTGGCATATTTCTGAATGCCGTTACGAATGAAGGTTCACGTGGTAATGTGCTACGCCAGATATTTTGTCCTATAAAAATAAGTGATGTAGTGGTTGGAATGGAGAATGTCGCGTTTTCGATAAATAATAATTCCGATTTTGTGGACCACACTACACAGGTTGACTATACACTCTATTCCAACAAACAACCAGATATAGTGTCGGGACAGTTGATGATTAACATTAAACGTCAGAACTCAGAACGGATAAAAGTCAAATTACCGCCACTAAAACCACTGATTGGAGAAGAATTCTTTATCAAGTTAAGTGTAGCAACGATGAATGGAGGTGAGAAAGAAAAAGTTCTTCAGTGTGCTTATCCATTGAATGTAGGTGTGGAAAAACCATTTTTATCTACTACTTCAAAAGAAATTAAAGGTATTAGAAAGAGTGGTGATACTGTTGATATAATGCTTGAAAATCTGACTGTTAGATACTATAATGGGCGGCTGAATGCAATCGACACATCGCAGAATATTATTTGCCGAGTTCCGTTGCCAACATTTACAAGTGGTAGTGTCAACTGTGACAGTTTATTTTTGAAACAGAACGATAAACATTCCGTGACAGTTGAGACTATGCTACATGGAGAAGCGGATGGCGTTGCAGACATGCAAATTCGAGAAGTTACGACGGTATACGCTACGGGCGATATTGTGAATCAGTACCAAATGCTGAATACCATCGTAGAACAATCAGCGTCAGTTACTCAAAATATTTCCTTTAATTCTCCCCTTGATACTATTAAGTGGTTTGGCAACGAGCATAATGACAAGTTGAACGGTATACCTAACGTGTACAAGGTACCTACAAAATCATCATTTTCTGCGACAGGGACACGTTGGCTGTCCGCGCAATGTGCAGATAACAGAATATATGTGTCGCAAGTCGCAACACCTTTCTCATACACACTGTTGTCTGATAGAGCCATGCATATGGAGTTGATGCCAATAATTGACTCTTTCGTAACTACGTATAATTACCACTTAAATATCGGTTCCGTTGTAGATATACCAGATAGTTTATATGGATATGAATACCGTAGTCAACAGTTAAAACCCTTGTTACCTCCAGTTATAAAATCATCATCGGAGAAGTTTACGGCACCCATGACCATATCCATTACCTCTAAAGACAATGCAATCGTTAGGTACACTACCGATGGCTCAACTCCAACACTGCAGTCTGCTATATACAACTCTCCTTTTGTAATAGATTCTTCCACTATTGTTAAAGCTTGTTGCATATTTGATGGCCAGACTCCATCGTTTGTTTCAACGCGTTTCTTCAGTTACAACTATATAAAGTCCACAACCTTTTCTCGCCATCCAAACACTCCATACAATCAAGGAACTGACTCTATACTCTTTGATGGTGCCACATCAACTGCCGATGACCTTGACAACGGGTGGCTGGGTTTTTCTGGCGGGGAACTTACTATCAGAGTGGAGCTATCAAAACAAGTTGATGTTGATCACGTTGAAATTAGATTTGCTCACAACCCAACTCGATGGGCATTTTCACCCGATTCTGTCAGCGTGACACTTATTGATGATAGTAATGTGAGCACGGCTACCACGGGGTGGCGGAACCAATTTAATCCATCCGATGAAGTCAACTCATCACCCCGAGTAAGCCCCTTTATTATTCATTTTAGTGGACAAAGTGCAAAATATCTCACATTCAAGATTCATCCTATAGCTCAAATACCTTCATGGCACAAAGCTAAAGGCTTAAAACCATGGTTGATGATAGATGAACTAAAGATAGTAGAACAACCCCAAAACTATAGATAATGAAATTCTTGCACATTATACGGTCATTAGCATTACCATGCGTGCTGCTTTGTTTAGCATCGTGCGACGTTGAGTTTTCGCCCAATGCGCAGTGGAAGGATGTCCCAGTGATATATTGCGTACTTGACCAAGATGACGACACTTCGTGGGTACGGGTACAACGATGTTATCTTGAAGATGGTGATATTTACACTCCAGCACGCATTTCAGACTCAACCAACTATCCACAGGGTAGTATATCAGTTAGGTTAGACGTGTATCATACCAACAACATCATCGATACCATTCCATTTACTTATATAGAAAAAGACATTGACGACGGTCAATTTGCGGCTTCCAATCAGCCAATGTTCTATGCCGTTACCACAGGCAGGCTTACAAATGCCGAGTCGTATCAACTCAAACTGTATAAGAATACCGATGCTGGACGTGAACTGATGGCCGAAGCTGCCACACTTCCCGTCATTCCTCCCGACCGTTCTCCCATCATTCGCGACATCGGTGATAACCACAATCGTCAAGTATTTGGCTTCTACGACCGCTCGGGTTCCGATAATAGTTCGTGCCATATCGAATGGTACACCTATAAAAATGCACGTGTCTATCAACCACGTGTGCGTTTCTATTACGGTGTGAACAACGATACCCTGTCGATCGATCTCATGTGTGGACGTGTAAGAACACAGTCTCTTTCGGCTACTACTCAGTCAACAAACTATTCGCGAGAAACGTTTTTGACCGACTTGAAAGGAGCTCTTGAGTCAAATCCAGCAGCAAAAAAATATCTTAAAAGTGTAGACATATATCTTTTAGTCTGTAACGAAGACCTCAATGCCTATATGATTTCTATGGAAAATCGCACAGATGCAGATCAGTCAAAGCAAATATACACTAACGTTACTGGCGGATTGGGGATTTTTGCTGCACGCAGTACCCACGTATATCGTCATTTCGCTTCCGATTCCTCGCTAACACGTAACGTTGGATTGTACTATCACTTGAAAAATTTAGGTATCAACATGAACTAAAATAGTATGTTTTTAGCAGCAATCTGTCTCTAAATCAAATATATTATATAAATTTGCAGAAATTAACATAAAACAAAAGTATCTATAAATCAATTAAATAAACTATCAGATGAATATCTCAAGGGAGAATTTGAGCGATTTGGAACTCTGTGTCAAAATCGACATTGAAGAGAAGGACTATGGCGAAACTGTTACCAAACAACTGAAAGACTACCAGAAAAAAGCTGTCGTCCCAGGTTTCCGCAAGGGCAACGCCCCAATGGATTTGATTAAGCGTATGTACAAGTCGGCCGTGGTTTCGGATGCAGTTCAGAACACGCTCAACTCTTCATTGTTTAAGTATATCGATGATGAAAAACTTAACATTCTCGGTATGCCTATGTCAAACGATGAAAAAACAGGCCAGATAGATTTCGACAAGCAAAACACTTTCACGTTCTATTTCGACATGGCATTGGCTCCCGAGTTTGACATTGATTGGAATAACGTTGGCATTAAATACAACCAAATCAAAGTTACGGCCAAAGATGTTGATAATGAGCTCAACGAAATGACCACTCGTCATGGTAAGTTTGAAGCACCCGAAACGGTGAATGCAGGCGATACTATTTATGGCAAGTTAGTAGAGTTAGGTAAAGATCAGCAACCCAAAGAAGATGGACTTACCACATTCGCTTCCTTTAACTTGAAAAACATCAAAGACGAGGAACTGGTGTCGATTTTCGAGGGCAAAAAGAACGAGGATAAAGTCGTATTCAATGTTGCAAAGACATTCCCAACGGCCGATATAGAACGCGCCTTAAGAATGGATACCGCTACCGCTAAAAAGTTCAAATCCGACGTAGAACTCACCATCTCTGGCATATCGCGCATTATTCCTCACGCAATTGACGAAGAATTGTTCAAACTTGTGTTTCCTGAAGAGAAAATCGCAGACGAGAAGGCTTTCCGCAAAGCATTGCATACCGAAATTGAGAAGGCCAATGACCTGCAGAGCGACTACCTGTTTGTCAATCAAGTGAGAAAATCACTTGTGGATAACTTTACGGCAACACTACCCGAGGCATTTCTCAAAAGATGGTTTGCTTCTCGTGGCGAGAAAGACTTGACCATGGAGACAATTGAGGCACGTTGGGAAAGCGAATACCTGCCCTCATTGAAGTGGGAACTTATCGAGTCTAAATTGGAAAAAATTCAGCCTATTGAGCCTACACAAAACCAAATAGTGGACTATATAAAGAGTGTGTTACGTACAAATGACCGTGCGGTAGAGGGTGAAACCGACGAACAAAAAGAGCAACGTCTTGAAAATTCGGCACGCTCCATTGCGGCAGACCGACAGAATATCCGAGGCATTATTGACCGTCTGTATGCTGAAAACTTGGCAAAGGTGCTAAAAGAGCAAATCAAGCCCGAAACTGTCAAGGTATCGGTCAAGGAATTTGAAGAACTTGCAAAAGCATAAGAGTAACCGTGGGCGTAAAGGAAAGCAAAGAAAAACTTACCTTTACGCCCTTTTTTCATTATAATTACGTTGTTGCAACCATATAGATGAAAAAGTTAACCATAACAGTTCTCTTCTTTCTCATTGCTGTGTTGTCAGCAAGTGCACAATCTGTGGCTCCGTATAATCCAAATACATTCTTCATGTCGGTAAATGCGGGTGGCGGTGTGTATAGGCATTTTGGCACATCAGATCCTGCCATGCCATACGTCAGTGTACATGCTGGACGGTGGATTATGAAACCCTTGGCATTTCAACTTAAGGGCGAGATGCTTATGTCGCACAGCCCGATCAGTGACGATGCATCAGCGCAGACCCCCTATTTCATGGCAAGCGCATCTTTCCTTTGGGATGTTAATGCAACTTTCTTTCATGTTTACAACCGCCGCTATCTTTATCCTATACCGTTCTATCCCACCATCGGCATGGGACTATTGTATCGTCCAAGTGTAAGCGACGAACCTGGAGAGGAAAAGGGCGACCGCGACTTCCAGATGTCGGTTGGTGCTCATTTCCCGCTACAAATAGGCTCTCATTGGGATCTATTCTTTGAATACAACGCAGCCTTATTGCCACAATTGTTTGATGGCTCACGTGGTGATAATTTCTTCCATACATTTAGCCTTGGGTTCACCTATCGCATGTACGACCGTCCTTTCCACCGTCATACACAATATGAAAGTCGTACTACAAGAGATGATTGGTTTATGGGCTATGGATTAGGACTCATTTTCTCGTCGTTTGAGTTTGAAAATATTGGCAACCTGTCTGCACGTCTGTGGAATATAACTCCCGAGATAATGTTTGGACGCAATTTTAGTAACTTTTGGACGGTACGTGCCGAACTTTCTGGCTTATTTGCACGCGAGCGATACAATAGCGACCTGGATCGTCCTGGTAGGCCTTACAAATTCTCATGTTTCAACTTCGACTTTATGTTTAACTTAAGCCACCTTACATCGTTCACGCGTGGTAAAAGGTGGAACTTTCTACCTTATATAGGTGCTGGCCCAGTGTGGAGATACGATAATACCTATTTCTCAATGTGTGCAGATGGTGGACTAATGGCTCGCCGTTACATCGACAACATGGGCGATTTTTATATAGACCTAAGATACATCATTGTACCACCTCGTATTGGTGGTGGTACGGGTCCATCGGAGAGCATATATGGAGTTGGTTATCCCTCGCTTACTGTGGGCTACATCCACAATATCCGCAACTTTGGCAATACCACAACGCGTTACCGTGAACCAGTTGGAAGGTAACATCATCATAAGGCTTTGCATAAACAACATCAAATAAATCCCATTATGAAAAAAACGCTGTTCGTCGCACTGCTGCTCTTGCTTTTTACAGGGGCACAGGCACAGGTAGGCTCCGACTTTGGAGTAAACATGTATGTGTCGGCAGGTGGAGGAATGACTATATATCACAACATGAACAACGACAATCCAACGGGATTTGCAGGTGGTATGTCGGTTGGAAAGTGGATATTGAGTCCGTTGGCTCTAAACGTGGGTGTAGATTGGATGCGAGTGCAGAGCAACATCAATACCGAGGGAAAGAAAAGTGACTTTGTGCACCTAAACGTGGAATTCATGTGGGATGTGATGTCTACGTTTTATCGTATTCGTAATTGGCGAGTCAACGCTTACCCTATGATAGGTTTGGGATATACATTTCGTGATTCGACATCATATGCCCTGTATGACGATGAAGGAGGCCGCGACAATGACTTTCATACCAGTTTGGGACTCTATGTACCAGTACGTGTTGCTCAAGGGTGGGATGTTTTTGCAGAATATAAGTGTCGTTTCATGCCACAAATATTTGATAATGGTGGTGGCGACGTGATGATGCACTCAATAAAACTCGGAGTAACGAAACGTTTCTTTAATTCTCCATACAACCGTCGTACAGAGTATGAGTCGAAGAACACGACGGAAGACTGGTTTATAGGCTTTGGCATCGGGCCAAACTTCTCATCGTTTGACTTTGAACATTTTAACAAACTATCAATGTATTCGGTTGAGCCAGAGCTGTTTTTTGGACGCAACTTTAGCAACTTCTGGACATTACGATTTGAACTTTCTGGTCTTTTTGCACACGAAAGCTACGATACGCTCAACGAAAAGTCTGGCAAAAACTATCGATTCACACATCTGCATGCCGACCTTATGTGTAACTTGAGCCACGTAATCAACTTTAACCGTGGTCACCGTTGGAACTTCATGCCGTATGCTGGAGCAGGTCCCATTTGGCGCTACGACAACGTGCGTTTCGACATGGCTGCCGATGCAGGCCTATTTGTGCGGCGTTATATCAATCGTGTAGGAGACATTTATGCTGATTTGAGATACACAATGATACCACCACGTATTGCTGGTGGTACAGGCCCGTCGGGCAATGTGGCTGGCGATGCCATCCTATCGCTGACATTTGGCTACGTGCACAACTTTGGCCAGTCGAGTACACGCTATCGTATACCACTTAACCAAACTATTGACTGCGCTTTATAGCGCCACGTTGAATAGCCAGAAGGTGCAGGATGGGGCACTAATGCCCCCATCCTGCACCTTTTGGCTATTTTGCATAAAAACACCTTGCATGCAGGGGACATATAGGTATCAACTAAGGGTCAACTAAGGATCAACTAAGTATCAAGTTAGGCTTTTAACTAATTTTAAGCCCTACATAGGCCTATGTAGAGAGCAAGATGATCCTTAGTTGTACCGAAGATGATGGATAGAGGCAGCATTGTATTTTTGCTGATAAATAAGGTCGCTACAATCGCTGTATAGCAACAAAAGTGGGACGAATATCCCTACAAAGTGGGATAAAAAACAGCCATATTGCGCCGAATAGCGGACGCTGAAAAGTAAAGAGACCTATAAAATGGGGGTGAGTAGCCGCGATAGCGACTCGATGAATCGTTGCCATATCGGACGGTGTTCCCACTCGTCGGGTTTCACATGGCTACATGCCGATTGGTCGGCTATGAAAATGTCGCGTTGATGGCTTGCAATGGTGGAGTCGTAGATGAAAGCATTTACCTCAAAGTTCTGTTCCAAACTGCGGCTGTCAATATTGGTGGAACCGATGGTTACAAACTCATCGTCGCACACCATGGTCTTGGCATGTAGAAATCCTTTTTCGTAGAGGTAGAATTTAATTCCAGCTTGCATGGCTTCTCGAAAATACGACATCGATGCGTAAATCATTATAGAACTGCGGTCGTTTTTTGCCGGTAGCATCACGCGCACATCAACACCTGCCAATGCGGCGTTTTTCAGAGCCAAGAGCAGTGGCTGTGTGGGTATGAAGTAGGGGGTTTGCAAGTAAAGATAGGTGCGACTTTGTGCCACAATCTGCACCATGCCCTGCATCACGGTGTTCCACTCGTCCATGGGGCCAGAGGTAACCACCTGGCACTGGGCTCCACGAGCAATAGATTCGATGGTAGGGAAGTAGACGCTTTGTGCAAGCAACTCCTTGGCACAGAACCGCCAATCGGCCAGCAAAGCAATTTCCAGTTGGCTTACAGCTGGACCGTGCAAGCGTATGTGTGTGTCGCGCCACACCCCGTTGTTGATACCATCGCGGTAGCGCTTGGCTATGTTCATGCCACCAGTGTAGCCAGTATGTCCGTCAATGACCACTATTTTGCGGTGGGTGCGACAGTTCACGTCGCGTGTCATTAACGAGGGTATCAGTTTTAGAAACGATTGCACCTTTACGCCACCTTCACTCAGTTTATTATAGAATTTTTTGCTTATGGTAAGGTTTGCCCAACTATCAAACATTAGACGCACGTCTACTCCCTCACGTGCTTTCTCAATGAGCAGGTTGCCCAGTTGTTGCCCCACTTCATCGTCGGTGATGATATAGAATTGGATATGTACAAAGTGTTTAGCTGCACGAATGTCGGCAATAAGGTTTTCAAACATGCTGCTAAAGTCGGTGTAGATGTTCACCTCGTTGCCATTGAATAGGGGCGAGTCGTTGGCGGTGCACATCATTTTCGACAGTTTGGTGTATTTGTCGTTTGATGGTTGTTGCGCAATCGTTGTGGCATTGCTTTGGTTGCGCAGGGCGGTCAGTTGGTCGAGTTCGGGTTGACTTATCACGCGAGAATGGCGATAGTCTTTGCCAATGAATAGAAATAGTATAAGCCCAACCACGGGGAGCATCACAATCAGCATAAACCAAAAAATTGATATTTGCGGATTGCGATTTTCCATTATCATGAAGACAATGGTACTCACAATTATAGCAAAGTAAAGGATCTCAAAAAACATTGTTTATTATTTTTGTTGCAATTGGTTTTCAAGGTCGGATATGCGTTGTGTAAGACGCTGTAGCTGCATGTCAATAAAGTCGTCGCTGTATTTGTGGTCGCAAAATCCGTTGCCACGAGCAATATAGGCATCGTCGTCAATCTGGGCAAGTAAGATGTCCTCGTAGGCAGCAAGTGCTTTCCGAGCATCGGCCAATTGTTGTGTCAATAAGGTAGCGTTGCTCATGTTAGTAGTTTGTTAATGGCTGTTTCGATGCCTTCGTGATCAACGTCTGTTGTAATCATGTCGGCGTGTTGCTTTACGATGGGGTCAGCATTGCCCATAGCCACACCTATGCCAGCCCATTCAAGCATTTCAATGTCGTTTGCACCGTCTCCAAAGGCAACGGTGCGACTGCGGTTAATGCCCAAGTGTTGGCACAATGCGTCCATGCCATGCGCTTTGTTATTGCCGTTGGCTACAATGTCGGTAAATGCGTTGTGCCATCGTGGAAGTCGACAGTGTGGTAGCACCTTGGCTACGGTGGCATCAAATTGTTGTGGCATGAGAGCAATGATTTGGTAAATTTCCAATCCTCTAAACTGCTCTATATCAACGACTGGTGGCATTGGAAAGTCGAGCTGATCTCGTAGCATTTTCCCTGCCTCGTTTAGTTGTGCGGCAAGCATGCCGTCGGCCGTGAAAATCATAGTGCACAGGTTGTTCTGTTGTGCAAAATCGACCCATGCGCGACAGTCGGTATCGGGGATGGGGTTGGTATATACATTTTGGTCTGCCACCTTTACCAGGGCACCGTTCATTGTTACAAGGCCGTCGAAATCGATGGGCATGTGTGGGATGAGTACTTGTGGGCGACCAGTAGATAAGAACAGACGTATACCGTGGCTGCGAAGACGAGCTGCTGCACGTATGGTGCCGACACTGACTTGATGCGTGTGGAAACTGAGCAATGTGCCGTCAATATCAAAAAAAACCGCTTCTATCATTTCTTTATATGAGCCATTTGGTAAGAGTTGAATAGGTTTTGGTAGATGCTGTAGAATGCCATAAATACCGATGAAAGTGGGTGTAGGAATGTGGTAGACATCCAGATGCCAATGGCCGAATTCTTTTGTCCCAACAATTGTCCGCCACCGATGGCATCGCCGTAGTGGCGGCCGATGAGGCGTCCAACAGCAAATTGTAGAGCGCACATGCCAAGCGACAATCCTGCAAGCCATGCTATGCTGCCCCAGTTACCTTCTCCATGTAAAAAGATGAAGTTGATGGTTTGCCCCAAAGTGAGTAGCAAAGCCACTGCCCATACATAGAAACTAACGCCATTATATTGTGCAATGGCCGCATTTACCTTTGGGCAAAACCATTGCAGTAGCAGTGCTGTAATGAAAGGTAGGGCAAGGGTTGAAGCTATACGCCTAAAGATGAGCAAGAAACTGGCAGCGAATGAAAGTTCTGGGTGTACGCCAATGGCTGTAAAGATGCCCGGTGCTACTATGGCGACCATGAGGTTACCCACGATGGTGTAGGTGGTAACCGTTTCGCGGTTGGCACCAAGTAGGCAACTAATCACGGTGACGGATGCTGCCACCGGGGTCATTGCCCCCATCATCACACCTTCGGCTATTATATTGTTACCCCCCAATGAGCGTATGGTCAAGTAACTACCTACGCCAATGACCACTTGAAAAAACATTAACCACAAATCGATACCGCCCACCTTAAGTTTGCGAATGTCGACAGCGGTGAATGTGAGGAAAAGAATTGTGAAGATGAGGTAGGGGATGAGAAAGGCCATACGGGAGCATAGGTTGTGGGCGAGCAACCCCAACACTATAGCTATTGGTAGAACGAATGGGCGCAGTCGGGCCATATTGATTTAACTCTGTGTTGATTGAGGCTTAGTTGAAGTTTCTATAAGGCGTTTGAAAAGGGCTGTCATGCGGTCGGCGGCTGCATCGGCTGCGCGCACCACATCGTCGCCATCGTTCTTAATGTCGTCGCCAAGGTCGTTGGCTTGGTTGGTTATGACACTCATCCCAAAAACTTCAATGCCACAGTGGCGTGCCACGATTACTTCTGGTACTGTTGACATGCCCACTGCATCTCCTCCCATGAGGCGGAACATACGGTATTCGGCTGGCGTTTCGTAGGTTGGGCCAGTCTCGGCTACATACACTCCGTGTTGCAGCGTAATGCCAAGTTCGCTGGCTGCTTGATCGGCCAGACGGCACATTCTGTGGCTATAGGCTTCAGTCATGTCAGGAAAACGAGTACCAAATTGTTCCAGGTTGGGCCCTATAAGGGGATTGGGCATAAAGTTGATGTGGTCGGTGATAACCATGAGGTCGCCAACTTTATAGTCTGGATTCATGGCTCCAGCGGCATTGCTCACCATAAGCAGTTTTATGCCAAGCAAACTAAACACACGTATGGGGTAGGTTACTTCCTGCATTGTATAGCCCTCGTAGTAGTGGAAACGTCCTTGCATTGCCATGACGGGTGTGTCTCCAAGTGTGCCAAAAATCAAGTTTCCCTTATGCCCAACGGCAGTAGATTGTTTGAAGAAAGGAATGTCGGAGTAGGGGATAACCAACGGATTGGTTATGTTGTCGGCCAATTTGCCAAGTCCGCTGCCAAGCACTATGGCTATTTCTGGTATGGGATGACCTGTTTGCGATAGGCGTTGTTTGATGTATTCGGCTGATTGTTGGTAGTTCATGACATTTTCTTTTTTAATCGAGTAATCTCTTGTTGTATTTTTTCGGCTTGTTCGTAGTTCTCGTCTTCTTCACATTGTCGGAGCATGGTTTCGAGGTCGGAAAGGGTGCGTGGTAGATTGGCATTGAGCACTTCTACATTTTCTTGTTTGAATGCACACTCTGCAACTACGTTGTCGTTTACAAATATTGGTGAGTTTTCCATTTGAGCCAACACTATGGCATCCGACACGCGGCAGTCAATCACACGCTCTCCGTAAGTGCACAATATGTGCAACGACGCATAAAACACCCCATCAACTACGCGGTCGATAGTAACATGGTGCAAATCGGCATGGGTTGCGGCCAATATGTCGGCTATTACATTGTGGGGCATGGGGCGTTTTATTGTAATGGCCTCCTTGGCTATGAGTAGATTTTTCACTTCGGCATCGCCAACGAATATGGGTATTTGTAAACTGCTTTCTGTGTTAAGGAGCATCAACACATGGTGGCTGTTAGATGAAAATCCCTGATGGATCGTGTATGGTATAAACTCTTTCATCCTAAATATTCTGCAAGTTTCTGTATTGCAATGCCACGATGGCTTATTTTATTTTTCACATCAAGTGGCATCTCTGCAAAACTCAGAGCAAAACGGTTGGGCATGAATATGGGATCGTATCCAAAACCTTCCCCGATGCTATGCCGTTCGGTCAGGATGGATCCCTCTATCTGTCCGATAAAATATGTCTCTTTCCCCCCTTCAATTAAGCAAATCACCGTTCTAAATGCTGCGTTGCGATTGCTTTTGCCCTCCATGGCTGTAAGCAACTTGTTTATATTATCATCAAACGAACAATGTTCGCCAGCATAGCGAGCTGAATACACGCCTGGCGCGCCACCAAGGGCTTCCACTTCCAGCCCCGTATCGTCGGCAAAGCAGTCTATTCCGCATCGTTGCCACACCCATTGTGCCTTTTGCTTTGCGTTACCCTCAAGCGTGTCGGCTGTTTCTGGTATCTCACCCTCTAATCCCGCCTCTTGCAGGCTTATGATTTTTATCTTTCCTGCCAATGCCGCTCGAACCTCCTCAAGTTTGTGTTTATTGTTTGTCGCAAATATAAGCTCTTTCATTATTGCTACATGTGTTTAAGTCACTTATTTCTTACTAAATACACCGTCTTTTTCGCCCGATAGATAGTAACCAACAATTGTATTACCCTCAAGAGTATATGTGTGCGTGGTGTCATTTTCAATAGTTAGTGTATTGCCGTTGAGTTCGTATGACGGGGTGCCATTGTACTTGATTTTTTCGCCGTGGTAAAGCAGATAACGCCACACGCAGCCATAGTCGGTAAATTCCAACAGTTCAGTACATGCTGAACCGTCGCCATAGCGTATCGCGCCGTATGCGATGGCTGCGTTGGTATTTTCGCTATTCTTACCACTTTCCCATGTGGTATTGGCCAACCAGTCTGTTTCTTTATCTTTTCCACAAGCAACAAAAAGGCAACATGCAAATGCAAGTGTAAATGTAAATGTAAATAAATACTTTATGCTACACATTTCTTAATGCTTTTTCTTTAATACAATCCTAAACATAGTGCCTTGCCCAGGAATGGAGTATTTCAGATACAGTCGGCCTTTATGGTATTGGTTTATTATGCGTCGCGCCAAGGGTAAACCGAGCCCCCAGCCACGTGTTTTTGTGGTAAAGCCCGAGTCGAAGATGTGCTTTTGTAAAGTCGTAGACATGCCTTTGCCGTTATCACTCACATCTATAAATATATTGCGTGCATTTTGTGAACCTACAATGGTTATGTTGCCTTCGCCTTCCATAGCATCAACTGCATTTTTGCACAAATTTTCCACTACCCACTCAAACAAGTAACTGTTAAGTGGAGCAATAAATGATTCGCCTTCAGGAAATGATACGGAGAAACTTACTTTTTTAGATACTCTACTTTGCAGGTAGGTTACTGATTGTATGGTTACCTCTTTAACATCCTCCTCTTTCAGTTCGGGTGTTGCACCTATTTTTGAAAAGCGATGAGTGATTGTTGAAAGTCGTTGCAAGTCTTTTTCCATCTCGTCGCAGTAAGCTTCAGTTAGTGTTTTGCCACGCAGATATTGTGTCCAAGCCAAGAGAGAGGAGATGGGAGTCCCCAGTTGGTGAGCCGTCTCCTTGGCCATACCGACCCACACTCTGTTTTGTTCCATTGAACGCGTTGTGCGAAACAGGTTGTATGTAACAAAAAGTAATACCGCAACGATGAAAAAATAAACCGACGGCATCCATTGCAATGTCTTCAACAGTGGAGTGGTTTCATAAAAGACCAAAGCTTTATTATTGCCAAACAGCTTTATTTCTATCGGAGCGTTATCGTTGGCCATATCGTGTATACGGCTTGATAATTTTGACGGAGTGTCTACGCTTGCTGTGTCAATGTTGCCCATGGCAAGAATTTTCTGCATGGTACTATCGACCACAATCACAGGCACCAGTACAGCATTGTTGGTGATGTCTGATACAAACGAACTTGAGAAGTCGTCAATTACCTGTCGCAATTGGGTGTGATAGGCCGATTCTTTGTAGTATAGAGTCAACGGAATGCCCCATATTGAGTAGGTGAATGGAGGATTCTGTGAGTACTCTTCAAGCAAATCGCCCTGCAACTTCATGCCCCTTAACTCTTGTGGCACGGTGATGATAGAATCACTCGTGGTGGTAATGATAAGTGGAGTTTTTGAACTATCTACGATATAGTTCACATACGACAAGCTGAATTGCATGTCGGCACGCATATCTGGATCGTTGAACGACTGAAGTATGCGTGTGTAAATCTCCATTTTTCTATGCTCGTCAAGTGTAGCTTGTTCGAAGAATTGCTGACTGGCATCAACAATCGAAGCACGCTGACTTACGGCATTTGCCCACATGCGTATCTTGGCCACCTCTGTCTCGCGTATTTGATTAGCCATGTGGTGAACATACCACAATGCCCCAACCGCCATTATAACCAGCAGCAACAATGCTATCCATTTCAAGTGCCTTTTCATCTCTTTCGGTTTAATGCTCAGTTCTTATGGTGCTTGACGGACTAATGCGAGAAATCAAAGCAGTGGGTACAATCATCGAAACAAGACATGTCAAGGCAGTGATTGCACTGATAAGCAGTACCACTGTTGCATCAAGGTCTATCGGTACGTATGGCATTGAGTAGGATTCTGGGTCAAGGCGCACTATCTTAAACCGTTCTTGGAGTAAACACAATGCCACTGCAATAGCATCGCCAATCAGTACCCCCCAAGCCACCATTCGCCAGGCTCGAATAATGAATATTTTACCGATAGAGGCATGTGAGGCCCCCAATGCTTTTAACACCCCTATTGTGGCACTCTTTTCGTATATCATAATCAGCAGTGCCGACACCGTAGCAATAACACACACCACACCCATTATGGTTAAAATCAGAGCAATGTTGGTGTTAAGCAGGTCAAGCCAAGAAAACATTGTCGGTTGTTGCTGCACGATTGTTGACATTTGCACATCATAGGGTAGGGTGGAGGCCACCTGCATGGCTACATCGTCCAATTGGTCAAAATCGTTAACATTCACCTCTATCCCCCCCACTTGACGTTCGTTCCAATCGTTTAGTCGTTGCGCTTGACGCAAGTCGCCCACCACGTAGTGTTTATCCATCTCCTCCAAGTCGGTGTTATAAAGTCCACAGATGGTGAACATCCGCGCGCGATAGTTGTCTCCTTGCCAGAAATAGGTACGCATTTTACTACCCACATCAAGGTGCAATGCCCGAGCCACCGTCTGTGATATCAGCACTTCTGTACTTGCTGGTTCTGCGTCATTGCTCATCTGTGGCAACCTACCCTTAACGATATATTGCTTGAAGAACGACGAGTCGAATCCTTGGGGCAGTCCGTGAAGCACAATACCGTGTATCTGCTCATCGGTTTTCACCATGCCACCTTTGTCGGCAAAAGGTTGCACGTGGTGCACGCCATCTATAGTTTTCAGTCTGTCAATTAGTTGCGGTGTAGGATTTATTGGGTCTTGAATAAATCCATTACCAGTGGTGTAGGCGTGCAGAGTTATATGGCTACCGAAACCCGACAGTTTTGAGGTTATATTTTTTTGAAAACCATGCAGTATAGTTACCGCCATAACCATCACCACCACCCCGAGAGCAATGCCCCCTGTGGCAGTTCTGGTCAGCAAGCGCGAAAAACCTTCGCCCTTGTCTCCCCCCATGGTCATGTGGCGTGCTATAAAACGTTCAAAACCCATTTAGAACGATTGGGCAATCTTAATAAAATCGTCGGCTACAAGCGAAGCACCACCGATTAAACCTCCGTCAACATCGGGTTGAGCAAACAGCTCTTTAGCGTTAGAAGGCTTGCAACTGCCGCCGTATAACAGGCTTATTTCGTCGGCTACGGACGCTCCATATTTTGCTGTTAGCAGGGTGCGAATGTGGTGGTGCATCTCTTGAGCTTGTTCGGGAGTGGCCGTACGACCAGTGCCAATTGCCCATACTGGTTCATACGCAATCACCACATTTTTAATGGCTTCGACATCAAGATGAAACAGACCTTCTTCTATCTGGCGTTGCACAACTTCAAATTGCTTTCCTGCTTCGCGCTCGTCCAACAGTTCGCCACAGCACATAATAGGTCTTATGTTGTGAGCCAACAATTGGTTTATTTTTGCAGCCACAATGCTGTTAGTTTCATGATGGTAGGCACGGCGCTCGGAGTGTCCCACAATGCAATAGTCCAGCTCTATAGATTGAAGCATCTCGGCACTAACCTCACCAGTAAATGCGCCATTATTGTTTGCGCTAACATCTTGTGCGCCAACAGTGAAGTACGAGTCATTAGCATAGTCGGTAGCCATCTCCAGATAGGGCATTGGGGGGCACACCACGATAAGTGTGTCGCGATTTAACTCAACCTTCTCCAGACCTTCCATAATGTCGTTCAGCAACTCGTCAGCCTCGCTAAAGGTCTTATTCATCTTCCAGTTTCCTGCCACTATATGTTTTCTCATCGTTTGTGTGTTTTTATTTGTTTAACATTAAGAATGCAAAGATAGTTTTTTTCGCCCTAACGGCAAAGCCGTTTTGCACGTAGATGGGCGTAGAGCAAGTGTTACAAATCGTTGCAAAACTTGACAATGGTTTGCAGTGTACGCATTTTATCGCCACACTTGCGCAATAAAAACTTCCATACGGGGTTACTTATGCAGAAAAAAATGAAAGCATCTACGTATGAAAAAGCACTTTTTCTTACTTGTCGCGCTGGCTGGCATACTTACGCAAGGTTGTGGCCAATCGGCACGCAACGAAGTGGTGGCCGAGATTAAAACACCCACAACAACAGCGCCAGAGCCTTCGCGACTCACCCTTACCGACTTTACCGATGTGGCTCAAGCCACAATTGACGGGGTGGTGCACATAAAGACCGAGATGACCCAACTCACACCACTCTATCAGTCGTTCTTTGGTTTTATCATCAATCAAGGCATGCAACGTAAGACGTACAATGCCTATGGATCTGGCGTGATAGTAACATCCGACGGCTATATCCTAACCAACAATCATGTGGTGCAAGACGCAGAGCGCATAACCGTTACGCTTAACGATCGCCGCGAGTTGCCTGCCCGTCTTGTAGGCAACGACCCAGCCACCGATCTTGCGGTGGTGAAGATAGAAGCCGATGGCCTCACTTACATCCCTTTTGGCAACAGCGATCAGGCTCGCATTGGCGAACCAGTGTTGGCTATAGGCAACCCATTTAACCTCACATCTACCGTTACATCGGGCATTATCAGCGCAAAAGCACGAAATGTTAATATTATTGAGAATCAGCGCGGGTTGGAAAGTCCAATTGAATCGTTTATTCAGACCGACGCTGCAGTAAATTCGGGCAATAGCGGTGGTGCGCTCGTCAACTCGCGTGCCGAACTCATTGGTATAGTTACGGCCATTGCATCGGGCAATGGCTACTACACCGGCTACTCCTTTGCCATCCCTTCCAACCTGGCAGTTAAGGTGGCGGCCGACTTGCAGCAGTATGGATATGTGCAGCGAGCCTACCTCGGTGTGCAGGTAACCGAGATGAATGCCCAACTGTCGCAGCGTCTAAATGCACGTTCGACCAAGGGCCTGGTTATTGCCAAAGTGTCGACCGATTGCGCTGCCGACCGTGCTGGGCTGCGACAGGGCGATATTGTGTTGCGCCTTGCAGGTATCGAAGTTAATACCTTTGCCGAGATGATGGAGGAGCTGGGACGATTCAATCCAGGTTCCGTAATTGAGGTCGACTTCGAACGCAATGGGCATACACAAACAGTTCAAGTTACATTACTCAACTCACAGGGAAACACTAATATAATCCGCAAGTGAAACTTGCAAAACAGTCGCTGATGCAAAGTCGGGGTCTCGATGCTCGTTTCGACGAGATGACAGGCCAATCGGTGCCACGGCTGGTGTGGCATTTGGCCATCCCAACCATAATTTCGATGGTTACAACGGCTTTGTATAACATTGTCGATGCGGCATTTGTTGGCACACTTTCCACCGAGGGTACGGCAGGTATCGGCGTGTCGTTTGCATTCATGACGGTGATCCAAGCCCTTGGCTTTTTTTTCGGACATGGCTCGGGTAACTACATCTCGCGGGCTCTTGGTGCGCGAAGGGGACAGCAAGCAGCTGTGGTGGCCAGCGTGGGCTTCTTTTCGCCACTCATACTGGGACTTCTGATAGCACTTGTGTGTCTGCCCAATCTGAGCACGTTGAGTCGACTGTTGGGCGCTCCTACCGAGGTGGTGCCCTACGCCAACGATTATTTGCGCTACATTGTTGCGGCCACGCCGTTTATGATGTCGGCACTGACGCTCAACAACCAACTTCGTCTGCAGGGCAACGCCCGTTTTGCCATGATTGGCATAGTGTGTGGAGCTGTGCTCAACATCGTACTCGACCCCATTTTCATCTTTCTTCTAAACATGGGGGTGAGTGGAGCATCATTGGCAACGGCGGTGAGCCAAATATGCTCATGGATGATACTTGTTATAGGTACATTTCGACCTGAAAGCGTGCATGTTTCATTTTCTAATTTCAAGCCTTCATTTAACGTCTATCGTGAGATATTGCGAGGTGGTTTACCATCGCTTTTTAGGCAGCTTTTCAACTGCGCTGCTGCCATTTCGCTCAACTATTGTGCTGCCCTCTATGCTGCACCTGGTAGCGAGGCATCGGCTGTGGCTGCCTTTGCGGTGGTAACACGCATTATGATGTTTGCCTTCAGCGCAGTACTCGGTTTTTGTCAGGGCTTTCAGCCTGTGGCGGGATTTAATTATGGTGCTGGTCTATACGAGCGTGTGCGACAATCGTGGCTTTATGCGCTTAAAGTGTCGGCACTATTCCTTACGGCAATATCGGTAGTTGGTTTTATTTTTGCGCCGCAGATAGTGGCATTGTTTCGTGCCGAAGACCCAACACTGGTGGCCATTGGGGCTGCCACCCTACGTTGGCAATGTGTGTCGTTTCCCCTCATCTCGCTCAGCACAAGTACCAACATGCTGTTTCAAAACATCGGTATGACCGCTCCAGCCACTCTGCTCAGCATAGGTCGCAATGGCATGTTTTTTTTGCCAGCAGTGGTTCTTTTACCGCAAGTGCTCGGTTTGCAAGGCGTACAGATGGCACAAGCAGTTGCTGATATGTTAACATTTTGTTTATCTGTGCCATATGCCATTTGGATAAATCGATACTTGAAGCACTCTACCCCCACTCAACAGACGCCACAAAAGGACTAATTTAGGACAAAATACAAACTGTTGCTTATCAATACTTTGTAAATATCATCTCCCTATCATCTCCTTATCAACTCCCTATCAACTCCTACTCAACGCCTGCTTTTGTCCTTTGGGTGCAGGAGATGAGTGGTAGTACGTGGGTTTTTGATCGCTATCGTCTCTTTTGTGGGCTGCCAATAGGTCGTATTATTAAAACCAGTAGATCGTGTTATTAAAAAAAGACATTTCCCGCAATAAAGGGCATACTCTTGCGTTTTTGCATAAGTTTTTCTGATGAACCATATTGAGCATGAACGAAAATGATATTATTCAGGAGGTAACCAACAAGGAGTATGAGTTCGGTTTTACCACCAATATTGCCACCGACACCATTCGCAAAGGTCTTGACGAAGAGGTGGTGTGGCTTATTTCGCAAAAGAAAAACGAACCGCAGTGGTTGCTCGACTTTCGTCTTGAGGCTTTTAGGCAGTGGCAAAGAATGAAAGAACCCGACTGGGCACATCTTGAATACGAAACGCCTAACTATCAGGACATCATATATTTTGCCGCTCCGAAGCAGGAAAAGAAGAAAAGTATGGACGAGGTCGACCCCGAACTGTTGGCCACCTTCGATAAGCTTGGTATACCCTTGCGCGAGCGCGAAGCGTTGGCTGGTGTGGCCTACGATGCCATTATGGATTCAGTAAGCGTGAAGACCACAAGTCGTAAGGTGCTCGAAGAGAAGGGTATTATATTTATGCCCATAAGCGAAGCAGTTCAGAAACACCCCGACTTGGTGCGTCAGTATCTTGGCAGTGTAGTGCCAAGTACCGACAATTTCTTTGCTGCACTGAACAGCGCAGTGTTTAGCGACGGGTCGTTTTGCTATATACCTAAAGGGGTGCGTTGCCCGATGGAATTGTCGAGCTACTTCCGTATTAACGCTCGTGGCACAGGGCAATTTGAACGCACTTTGATTGTTGCCGACGAGAGTTCGTATGTTAGTTATATGGAGGGGTGCACAGCCCCACAACGTGATGAGAACCAGTTGCATGCAGCCATTGTTGAGATTGTGGTTATGAAAGATGCCGAAGTGAAATACAGCACGGTGCAAAACTGGTATCCTGGCGATAAAAATGGCAAAGGGGGCATATACAACTTTGTTACTAAACGTGGTATTTGTAAGGGTTCGCATAGCAAACTCTCGTGGACGCAGGTTGAGACCGGCAGCGCCGTAACGTGGAAATATCCAAGTTGTATTCTTCAGGGCGACAACAGTACGGCCGAGTTCTACAGCGTGGCCGTTACCAACAATTACCAACAGGCCGACACCGGTACCAAGATGATACACATCGGTAAAAACACTCATAGCACCATTATGAGTAAGGGTATTAGTGCAGGTCAAAGCCACAATAGTTATCGAGGCTTGGTGCAGATAGGCCGTGCGGCCGACAATGCTCGCAATTTCTCGCAGTGCGACAGTTTGTTGCTTGGCGACAAGTGTGGTGCTCACACATGGCCATATATCAAAGCCAATAATCACACAGCCATTCTTGAACACGAAGCCACCACAAGCAAGATAAGTGAAGATCAACTTTTCTATTGTCAGCAACGTGGTATCAGTCCCGAAAGTGCGGTCGGTTTGATAGTCAACGGCTATGCTAAAGATGTGTTGAAAAAGTTACCAATGGAATTTGCAGTCGAGGCACAGAAACTTCTCAGTGTTAGCCTTGAAGGAAGTGTTGGATAAAAGATGAAGTACATTGAAATAAGCGGTGCAGAAAACTACCGCACCGTACCCTTTTGGTTTGCTGTTGAGGAGTATGTGGCCAAGCATTGGCTTGACGACGATTATTTCGTCATGTGGCAGGTCGACCCCTGTGTCATGGTGGGACGTAACCAGTTGATAGATAATGAGGTGAATGTCGACTTTTGTCGACAAAACAATATTGCCATCACGCGCCGTAAGAGTGGTGGTGGCTGTATTTATAGTGACAGCGGATGCATCCTGTTCAGTTACATCAATCGTGCCAGTGATGTTGCAAGCACCTTTGAGCGGCACATGCGCGACACGGCTCGTACATTGGAAGCAATAGGTATCAATGCCTCTCTTTCTGGACGTAACGACCTTTTAGTCGATGGAAAGAAAGTGGCTGGTGCAGCCATATACCGTTGTGCCAATCGTGTGATAATGCACAACTCGCTGCTTTTTAGCACCGATTTTGCCACTATGCAACAAGCCATCACCCCATCGCGAGCCAAACTGCAAAGCAAAGGGGTTGTGTCGGTGAGCCAAAGGGTGGGCAATGTTGCCGACCACACGTCAATGCCAATCAATGCCTATATTGCCGAGGCCCGACGGGTGTTGTGTGGCGAAGCCGCGCGACGCATCACAGACAGCGAACTACAGGCAATCAAAGAAATTGAAAAAAACATAGCATCCGACGCATTCATATATGGGAGCAATCCCAGCTACAGCATTGTGCGCAAAGCCCGCTTGGAAGGCGTTGGTACAATCGAGGCAAGCGTCGAGTTGCACAACAATGCTGTGCAGGCAACAAATTTCACTGGCGATTACTTCCTCTTGGGTGATATTGATGGTGAACTGTTTGCGCCGATGAAAGGTTCTCTGTTCACGCGCGAGGCCATTACTCACGCTTTGGAAGGCGTATGTTTGGATAGTATTATCCGAGGATTGACGCTCAAAGGCCTACTCGATTTGCTTTTTCCTGCCGAAAAAATGCCCTCGTCGCCCCAACGAAAACCCGTGTGGCTGAAGATGCAAGCCCCTGTAGGCGAAGCCTATCAGACAACTAAACGCATCATTAGCGAACACAATTTACACACCATTTGCCAAAGTGGTCTCTGCCCCAATAGAGCGGAATGTTGGCGCAACAGCACCGCCACCTTTATGATAGGAGGTGATATATGCACTCGTCGTTGCCGATTCTGTAACACACTCACCGGTCGTCCGCATCCCCTTGACCCAGACGAACCTGCTCGGGTTGCAGAAAGCATACGTCTGATGGGGTTGCACTATGCTGTTATTACAAGCGTTGATCGCGACGATTTGCCCGACCTCGGAGCTAATCACTGGGCACATACTGTGCAGAAAGTGCGCGAAGTGTGCCCTAAAACAAAGGTAGAGGTACTAATACCCGACTTTCAAGGACGGCACGAATTGATAGACGTAATCCTAAAAGCAGCCCCCGATGTTGTTGGACACAACATGGAAACCACGGCTCGGCTGACTCCGTCGGTGCGCAGTGTTGCAAAATACGAACAAAGTCTTGACGTGCTTAGTTACATCGAAATGTGTGGCTTCAACAGCAAAACGGGCTTTATGCTTGGCCTTGGAGAAACCGACGATGAAGTATTGCAACTGCTAAAAGACGTGCGTGCTACGGGGTGTCGACGGATTACCATTGGTCAATACCTGCAACCTACACACAACCACCTACCCGTTGCGCGCTACTATACCCCCGAAGAGTTTGCTCGCTATCGGGTTAAGGCTATTGAGTTGGGCTTCACACATGCTGTCAGTGGTCCGCTTGTGCGTTCGTCATATCATGCAGAACAAGGAGAGAATGGCTAAACGCTAATAACATCCCTCACAAAGTTCTACCCCCAGACAAAAGGCACAATTATCAATCCATAGCCGACATAATACTTTGCTATCGAACACTGTACGGCCTTTACCAGCTTTGATCAGTACGACAGTGCCCCCCCCTTTGGGTGGCGTATCTCTACGTCTTTATGTGGCATTGATATGGTGGGTAGCGTCTAAATATTACAGAGAAGCTTTTTTGCCGTTTTTTTCTATACGTTGCAGACGCATAGTAGTGGTTGCTTTTTTATAGAAACACTTTCCGACTTTATAGAACGTCAGGTGCTGGCTATATATGAGGCGGCAGCACACGAAGCAGCTGCCGCAGACAGGGCGTGTACCGCTACTCGTACATGAACACCCGACGGCTGGCCGCTACCGAGACTAATATGGCCTACCGCACGGCTGACTACGAGCGATACCAAGACCTCGATTTCGTGGTGGGTATCGAGGTGCATCTGTCGAACAACCACACCTGCAAAGGCGTTCCCAACGGGGAGTTCCACGACATCTGCGACGAGTTAGAGGGGAAATACCCGAAGGACTTCAAGTTTACTGGCTGGCATCCGCATTGCCGCTGCTATGTTACCTCGACCAAAAAGCGAGGTGGAAAATTACTGGATACAAGACAATTCACGGGGTGCATTATTTCGATGTGGTTTTGATGTAGTCGTTCAACAACGATGCAAATTTTATTTCGATTTGACCTTCGTTATACCCCTTTCCAACAAGAACCCTGCGCAATGTTATAAATAACTCAATCAACAGAGAATGAGGAACTTCTGGTTTTATTGAAAGCGTTCCGAGTCTTTCCAATAAAGACTTTGCCGATTCTCCTTCATTGAGTGGCAAATGTCTCCCGTTTGCCCAATTTGCCTCGGCCTCCCAAAAAAAACCAAGCATCCCAGGCAATTCCGGCCATATATCCTCGCCTGTGTACAGTCTACATTTTTTCAAGCGTTCTTTGTCAATCATTTACTGCGTTTTATGAGTTATTTTTCTCAAATTTACGCGATAGGGTAACGAACCTTATGACAGGTTATCCGTGATCGAAGGAGTTGCTCCTTGATACTGGTTGGGACGGTTTGTTGAACCTTCGCGACGTTGTACAGACAGAGGTGTTCGAGCGGTATTTAGGCATCAAGTAAATGTCCGTACCGCCCTTCAAACTCTTCCCACGAGTCAAATTCGATAACCCTCACTACGTTATCCTTGAACTGCTTTGCAGTTACTTCCGTGTATTCTCGGAGAGCCTTCTTTAGCGACTGATGTCTGCGCATCGCCCCGAACACGCCCATAATGGCAACGTCCTTCGGTGTCTCTTCTCCTTCCAGCATCTCGCTGTGCATGGCTGTTGTAAATTCTTCTCTCATTGTTTATTACGAGTTGTTTTCTCAAATTTACGTGAGGAGCAATCTTCTTGCAAACTCCTAACACTCGTGTAGGGTACGACCCACAAACTGGCAAAAAAGGCTGGGATAGCTGGTGGCAAAATTCTGTTTTACTATCCCAATGCTGGCTGATGCGGATAGACGATAAATTGATTACCCCGTCTGTTGCTGGAGCATTCAAAAAATCTCGGCATTGACGCTCTCTATTTCTTTGCGGTCATAGGTAACTCCGTATTGCCCCCCTCTGAACGTAATCAGGTGTATATTGCCTGTTGAACTTTCGAGCAACGGCTTATATTGTGGCTCAAAATACGATGTACCTCCTTCGGTGCCAATATACTTGGCTCCGATGGCGAGGTCGCTAATCTCTTGTTGCGCAAATTGCAGTGCACCTTGTTCGAGTTGTTTAATCAAATGCTTCATAATCGGTCGCAAAGATGGTTATTTTCTCAAATTTACGCGAGAAGCAATCTTCCTGCACACTCCTAACACTCGTGTAGGGTACGACCCAAAAACAGGGCAAAAGGGCGACAGGTTGTTCACACAAGATGGTGTTGACTTTCTTGAAAAAGCCATCAATATAGGTATCAGGAGAATGGATGACAAGTTGATAAACAGGAGGATGTTTTCACGCCTCATCAAGAAGCGTTGAGGGCTGTCAGTATTGATAAATTCTTATCGTTGATTTCAATACGGGTGGTCTTGCCGTCAAAGAACGCCAAAATCGGCATGCCTGTCTCAACGCAACAACCATCTGTGGCGAGTGTGTACACCTCATAGACATTTTCCCCTTGGTACACGCCGATATATTTAACCTCTGTGCCGAGGCCGACTGCAGCCTCTCTGACTTGTTTCGGTATTTCCATTGTCCTACTGATTTTTACGAGTTGTTTTTCTCAAGTTATAGCCAGTCGAAAACTTCGCTACCTGCCACGGCACGTGCTTTCCCTGCCTTGAATATCACGACTGTTGGAAGTCCTGTTGGGCAGGTTAATACTCCTTTCTTATGCGGCATTCCTACGCTATAGACGGCGTACCCCTTGCGCTGATGCAGGTATGCTATTTCTGTACCGAGGCCGACTGCGGCCTCTCTGACTTGTTCGGGGATTTCCATTGTTCTACTGGCTTTTACATTGTTTTCATGCCATAAGTGGCGAAAATTCACAACGTAAAAAGTAGATGATGCGTTTAGGCTTTGAGCATCTCCGTTGCAAGTTGGATGGCACGGTCTATTCCGTCGGGGTTTTTACCACCGGCTGTAGCAAAATGAGGCTGCCCGCCACCACCACCTTGTATTTCTTTACTCAAGGTGCGTACCAACTGGCCAGCGTTAAGACCAGAGGCAACACGATCTTCTCCCAGTACGATTAGCAGCGACGGTTTGCCATCACTTACGCTTGCCAGCATCAAGGCCATGTCTTTATGCTGTGATCGTAATGTTAGTAGGGCATCTTTCACAAGATTTACGTCGAACGAAACGCGCTCTACTATGGTGCTTTGTTTGGTTAGACGTGTGGCAATGCTTTGGGCAATCGAGTTTGCTTTTTCGGATTTCAGTGCCTCCACCTCGGCCTTTAGTTGGGTGTTGTCGTCTTGCAGTTTGGCTATTGCTGTGGCTATGTCTTTTGGATTTTTTGTCATTTCTCGCAGCGTATCCAGTTGCTCCTGCATGCGGTCGGCGTAGATGATGGCTGCTTGTGCCGTGACAGCTTCGATGCGGCGCATGCCTGCTGCGACTGCACTTTCGGATATGATGCGAAACGAACCAATCATGCCGGTGTTGGCGACGTGTGTACCACCACAAAGTTCCACACTTTCGCCGTATCGCACTACACGTACATGGTCGCCGTATTTTTCGCCAAATAGAGCCATGGCTCCCATGTTGCGAGCCTCGTCTATCGGCATCGCGCGGTGTTCGTCGAGTGGTATGCAGGAACGAATCATAGTGTTGACAATATTCTCCACGGCTCTTATTTCATCGTGCGACAGTTTGGCAAAGTGGCTAAAGTCGAAGCGCAGACGCTCGTGGTCGACACTCGACCCCTTTTGCTCTACGTGTGTGCCCAGCACTTGTCGCAACGCGTAGTGCATCAGATGGGTAGCCGTGTGGTTGCAGGCTGTAGCCAAGCGACGTGTAGGGTCGACATTGGCGTGGAATGTAGCCGTAAGATCGGCGGGCAAGGTATTGACAATGTGTACGGTCAGTCCGTTCTCTTTCTTGGTGTTGATTATCTCAATCTTTATACTGTCGTGTGTCAGTGTGCCGCTGTCGCCCACTTGTCCGCCACTTTCGCCGTAGAATGGAGTGCGGTCGAGCACTAACTGATAGAACGTCTTATCTTTTGTTTTAACCTGACGGTAGCGAGCAATGTGCACGTCGGCCTCAAGTGTGTCGTAGCCAACAAACTCTTGTTCGGCATCGGGTAGCAATTCTTGCCAGTCGTCGTTCTCGACTGCTGCGGCCGCACGGCTACGTGTCTTCTGTGCCATGAGGCCTTGCTCAAAGCCCTGCATGTCGACTTGCCAGCCCTTTTCGGTGGCCATCAGTTGGGTGAGGTCGATTGGGAAACCATAGGTGTCAAACAATTCGAAAGCAAAGGCACCGTCAACGGTGTGGTCTGCACTGCCTTTGGCCACGTAGTCCTCAAATCGTTTAATGCCACTTTGTAGGGTGCGCAAAAACGCTTGCTCCTCTTCAAGAATGATGCGTTGCACAAGGTCTTGCTGCTTTTTCAGTTCGGTGTACTGGTCGCCCATCTGCTCTACCAATGTGGGCACCAGTGTATGGAGAAATGGTTCGGCGAGGTGGAGGAATGTGTAGCCGTAGCGAACTGCGCGACGCAGTATGCGACGTATAACGTAGCCTGCTTTGGCGTTGGATGGTAGTTGGCCGTCGGCTATCGAGAAGCTCACGGCACGCAGGTGGTCGGCGCACACGCGCAGTGCCACGTCGGTGGCAGTGTCGTGACCATAGCTCACACCTGCTTTGGTGGCCAGGGTTTGTATCAGCGGTTGAAACACATCGGTGTCGTAGTTACTGCGCTTGCCTTGCATCACCATGCACAGACGTTCAAAGCCCATACCTGTGTCTATATGTTTGGCTTTTAGTGGCTCAAGGGCGCCATTGGCCAAACGGTTGTATTGCATAAACACAAGATTCCATATCTCAATGACTTGAGGATGGTCGTGGTTCACAAGGTCGCGACCAGGTGTTTGAGCTTTTTCTTCGGGTGTACGAATGTCGATGTGTATCTCCGAGCATGGACCGCACGGCCCCTGCTCGCCCATCTCCCAAAAGTTGTCTTTCTTCGATCCAAGCAGTATGCGGTCGGCTGCGATGTGTTCTTTCCAATATTCAAGTGCTTCGGTATCGAGTTGCAGCCCCTCTTTGTCGTCGCCACCAAACACGGTTACGTAGAGGCTTTCTTTGTCGATGGCCATCACTTCGGTGAGGAATTGCCATGCATAGGCAATGGCTTCGCGCTTAAAGTAGTCGCCAAACGACCAGTTGCCCAGCATTTCGAACATGGTGTGATGGTAGGTGTCGTGTCCCACCTCCTCCAAGTCGTTGTGTTTACCGCTCACACGCAGGCACTTCTGGGCGTCGGCAGCGCGGTTGTAGGGTGGGTTGGTGTTTCCGAGGAATATATCCTTAAACTGGTTCATACCAGCATTGGTGAACATCAGAGTGGGGTCGTTTTTCACCACCATTGGAGCCGAAGGCACAATGTGATGGCCGTGAGTGGCAAAAAAGTCGAGGAAAGCCTTGCGTATTTCTTTTGAGGTCATCGGTGTGAGTGTGTTTTATTTCAGTGAATCAAAAATCGTCTCGTTCAACCATCAGTATGGCATTTTGTGGCACCACGAAGTAGCGTTTGTCGGCATATTTCACCTCGTAGGCATTGCGTGGTAGAAAGAGAGCACGGTCGCCAGGGCGCACTTGCAGTGGCAGGTAGCGTGGTTCGGTCGAGCCTGGTTGCCACGATTCACCCTCGTCCGACGAGGGTAGGGCATAGCCGGGGCCGCATTTAACGATGTAGCCGCTGCGCACCTCGTCTTTTTCTTGGTAGCCGGCTGGCAATAGCAATCCTCCTTTAGTGTGCTTGGGTTCACTTTCGGGGTCGATCAACACGCGGTCGCCCACCACAATCAGTTTATCAATGTCGTTGTTTGGCATCTTTGGCAAGAGATAAAAAATCGGAGGCAAAGATACGACAAAAATGCTCACCGATTGACACTAACTTAACGTCTTGAAAAAAGATGTAGGCCTTCCTGGCCCCACCCCTTTATCCCCTCCCGAGGAGGGGAGGGTTGTAAGCTCCACATCAAACTCATCCCCTTTGGGGAGGGAAGGGTTGTAAGTTCCGCCACAATTCATCACCTCTTGAGGAGGGCTGCAACTTTCACCTCACCCTCTTCCCCTCCTGGGTGGGGCGGTTATCTCACACTCGTCCCCTCCTGGGAGGGGTTAGGGGTGGGTAAGAACAGAGAGAACCGAGTTGGAAAAGCGAATGCAATTGCATGCAACGTTGTCGTGTAGCCCCACCCCTTTATCCCCTCCCGAGGAGGGGAGGGTTGTAAGTTCCGCATCAAATTCATCCCCTTTGGGGAGGGCTGCAACTTTCACCTCACAATCTTCCCCTCCAGGGTGGGGCGGTTATCTCACACTCTTCCCCTCCTGGGAGGGGTAGGGGGTGGGGAAAAACGGCAACAATCAGGTATCAAGTAGGGCTCAACTTCGGCCGTTCTTCAGTAGTTCTTCCCTTGTTATTCAGTCATTGACTGAAGAACAACTGAATAACTACATAAGAACGGCCTTACTTAATACGCTCAAGACCGATTGTAAAAGTGGGGTAGGAGGGTGGTTGCAAAAGCAAAGCAAGCGTGTCCGTCTGCATTTTGCACGGTGTGCTGCAATATTTTTCTTTTGCAATAACAATAACAACTGCGCCCGTGGCGTTATTCGGTACATGAAAAGTAAGACATTGTTGGCTATGTTGCTGTTTGTGGGGTGCGTGGTAACCCTCCCGGCACAAGATAAGACGCGCATGACGCAGTTGCAGGAGCGGCTGAGCACATTGCTGCAACTGGCCGACACCGCTACCACCGATAACCGTCGCTATCTGGCTTCGGAGCAGGCGGTGGAGGTGCTTGAAGAGGCTTTGAAGCAAGAGCGCTCGGAGCGTTGGCGTTGGACGCTGCCCCAATGTGCCTCGGTGCTCACGTCGCCCGACGGGCGGCTACGTGTGTTTACGTGGGCGGTGGTGGCCGACGACGGTGTGTATGAGTGTTTTGGGGCTGTGCAATACTACAACGACCGTGAGGAGGAGTATCAGTATGCCCTTTTGCACGACAAAAGCGACGACCTGATTAACCGCGAAGAGTCGGTGTTGCAAGCCGACCGTTGGTTGGGTGCTATATATCAGGACATAATTCAAACCACAGCATCGGGACACACCTACTACACGTTGCTGGGGTGGTGTGGTGTAGACAATCTGACCGACCGTAAGGTGATTGAGCCAGTGATGATACGTGGTGGAGCACCTCAATTTGGAGCACCGCTGTTTCGCCGAGAGCGCAACCTGCGTCGCATTGTGCTTGAATATGCCAACGACGCCATGGTGCATTTGGCCTATGAAGAACAGTTTGTGGAGACGGTAACACGCGAACGCGTGAAGGTGAAAGGCTCAAACCGCTATCGCACCGAGGACCGTAAGACGGTGCACAAAGAGAAGATGATAGTGTTTGACGAGGTGGAAGCACAGGTGCCTGGCATGGAGGGCATGTTCCAATACTATGTGCCGTCGGGCACAGAACTGGCCTATGCCTTCGTAGATGGCAAATGGGAACAGCGGCAAGGAGCACATGGACGCTTAACCGACAAGAAACTGAATAAACCCTTCGAGCCCCTGCCCAAGTCGGCTCCCGCCTACAAACACTGACTCCACTGCCATGATACCCACTGTTGAACAACTGCGCAGCCTAAATACAGAACAACTAAAAGAGGTGGCCAACGATGTGCGGGCTACGATAATAAGCACCCTCTCATCGCACCCAGGCCATCTGGCATCGAGCCTCGGCACGGTGGAACTCACCGTGGCTCTGCACTACGTGTTCAACACCCCCGACGACAAACTGGTATGGGATGTTGGCCATCAAGCCTACGCCCATAAATTGCTGACGGGTCGAGCCGACCGCTTTGCATCGTTGCGCACCTACGGAGGCCTGAGTGGATTTCCCAAACGCGATGAAAGCCCTTTCGATGCTTTTGGCACAGGACATAGTTCCACCTCGATATCGGCTGCACTGGGCATGGCCACAGCCTCGGCACTGCAAGGCAACCTAAAGCGACAACACATAGCCGTGATTGGCGACGGCTCGATGACAGGCGGACAAGCCTTTGAAGCACTGAATAACGCCGGGGTGTCGAAAGCCAACATACTGGTGATACTCAACGACAACGGCATATCGATAGACAAAGCAGTGGGGGGCTTGAGCCACTATTTGACGCGCATCACCGCCTCGCCACGCTACAACCGTTTGAAAGAACAGGTGTGGCAAAACCTTAACCGCAAACCAGGCCAACGTCCACATCGTAAAACCATAAGCCTGTTGCAACATGCCACGTTCTTTGCCAAAACAGCACTTCTGGGTGGGAGCAACCTATTTGAGTCGCTCGGTTTTCGCTATTTTGGACCCATCGACGGGCACAACATTGATCAACTTACCGAGATGTTGCAACGGCTGAAAGCAATAAACGGACCCAAACTGCTGCACGTGGTTACCACTAAAGGCAAGGGACTTCCCCCAGCCGAACACGACCCGATTACCTATCACGCCCCAGGAAAATATGAGGCCAATACCGGCCGACGACTAGCCAATGCCGGCACCGATTGCCCACCACGCTATCAAGACGTATTTGGTGAAACACTCACCGAACTGGCCAGCGACAACCCAAACATAGTGGCAATTACACCCGCCATGCTCACCGGTAGTTCGCTCAACTTGATGAAAGACCGCTTTCCTGCACGTGTGTTTGACGTGGGCATTGCCGAGCAGCACGCCGTAACATTTGCCGCAGGTCTTGCCACACAAGGCATGATCCCTTTCTGCTGTATCTACTCATCGTTTGCCCAACGAGCATACGACCAAATAATCCACGACGTGGCGTTGCAACGATTGCCAGTGGTGCTGTGTTTTGACCGAGCTGGGTTGGTCGGTGAGGATGGGGCTACACATCACGGCGCGTTTGACATATCGGCATTGCGTCCAATTCCCAACCTTACAATTGCCTCACCAATTGACGAGCAAGAATTGCGTAACATGATGCTGACCGCCACACACCACACCGATGGCCCATTCGCGATACGCTATCCGCGTGGCACTGCCGTCCACACCCAATGGCACACCACCATGCACGACCTGCCAGTGGGCAAGGGCGTGTGCATAAAAGAAGGCACCGATGTGGCCGTGTTGACGATTGGTCATGTTGGCAACGACGCACTGACGGCCGCCAGTGAGGCTGAAAAACAGGGGGTGAATGTGGCTGTATATAATATGCGTTTTGTAAAACCCATTGACAAACAGTTGCTCGACAACATAGCAGCCGCTGGTTTTCGCCACATAATCACCGTCGAAGATGGTTCGTTGATTGGAGGATTTGGCTCGGCTGTGGTTGAACACTTTGCGCAGACAAGTCCACAGACATTGTCGTACACCACATGCCTTGGTATTCCAGATTGTTTCGTATCGCACGGCACCGTGCGACAACTAAAGACCGATTGCGGCTATAGCGAAACCGACATACTAAAGAAAATACTTGAAAAATAAGACATTATAGATACCCCTAAAAAAAAGTTACTCTTTAGATACAATATTAGACACAATATCGGGGGTATGTAAAGTTGAATTCATTGACACTGCAAATATACAACTAAATTTTAATTACAAGGAATTTAACATTATTTAACACACGCGACATAGAAATGAATAGAACGCGCGCGATGAATAATAAAGATAAATAGTAAAAACAAGTTTTACACTATTCGAACAATCGCAACGTGCCAAACAAGTGTGTCAGTTGCCACAAAATATATCAAGTAATTGTATGCGAAACCAAGGTTTCGTATCTACGTTCGCACAACTCACCTACTGGGCTATTAGTTTATTGAAAACTCTTCGAGTTTCCAACAAGACTAACAGCCATGGCTTTGTTCAACTTATTGAAAACGCTGCGCGTTTCCAACAAGTTAACAAAGAAGAGGCATTGATAACTCTACGAGTTATCAACGCCTTGTTTAATTTTTTTAGAAATAATTTTAAGATTTACTACGATGCTGCAAATAATCTATAAGAGATTGCAACAAAGAGGGTGCATACTTTACGAAAAAGTAAAGTGTAAAAATTTGACCTAATACAATTACAAGTCGACTTACGAAAGAAAATAATAAATCCATAACGCAAAGTTAAATAAAAAATCAATTTGTAACTGTATGAGATGTGGTTTTTGAAGTACCATGAGAAGAACCACCATAACCAAAATTCTCAGAAGAACTGGTAGTTGTGGTTTCAGTTTTCGAACGGTATTTTTCTGGATGTTCCTTATAATCTTTCCAATATTCAGCCTGCTTATCAGCCAAATCAGCTGCAGATGTAAGAGATTTTTTTACAGCTTTTTGATAATCTTCTGAATTTTCAAATTCATCCTTATGCTCTAAATAACCTGCCTGTTTTTTAAGATAATCAGTAGCCTCTCGAAGACGCTTTACCTCTTCGTCATTAACTTTCATACGAGACTTAATTTCCTCGTTTGTAAGTCGCATATTCTCATATTCAAAATCGAACAAAAGTAAAACCTTATTATACTGCTGCTGATTTAAGGCCAATTCACTGTTATTTTTAGCAATCTGAGAGTTCCAAAGTTTAACCTCTTCGTCTAAACGCCGATTATCAAGTTCAAGACGCGCTGCATCAAGAGATACACTAATAAATTGCATTTGTTCCTCATGGCTCATATGGTCAACCTCTTTACGGAGTTTATCAGTCTGAGCCTTAAGGTTATCAAGCGTAAATTCATGTTTATCATCTTCACGCTTAGTTTCATGCAATATACTTTCAGTTTCAGCATCATTCTTTTTAACCTCACTCAAAGTTAGAGGGTCAAGCATACTCATCTGCATCGGGTCATAACGGACTTCGGCAGCGGTTGGACTATCTGTACCAAGGTTTTGAACATTGCCATTAGCATAAGCCAAAGCAGGATTGATACCAGCAGCCTTAAGACGAGCCATCTGAGCAGTTGGAGTATTATAAGCATTGGCACGATTCCACTGGTCAATGTTCCATTGGTTTTGTTGCTGAGCCAACAACTGATTTTGGCGGTTTGTACGCTCCTGAGAAGCAAAAGAAGTAACATTGTTTAAGAGATTAAGTGCAAGAGGAAGTAGAGATGCAGGGCCTAAAGCAGCACTGGCACCAGCGGCACCCCCAATAGGGGGTGCCTGGTTAGCCAAAGCAAGCATATTTTGCATGGGTGTATCAATCGGGGTCATTGTCTAAAGATTTAATAATTGCATCTTTATTTTTACGAAGTTTTGACTTGATTGCCTGTTGCGCCTCATAAAGCATGGCCATATCAACACCGCGTTTACGGTCGAGAGGTATATCAAAATCAACGTTAGAATAACCCTCATCATAGGTCATACCAAGGTTTGTGGGACTAACTGGGATGCCTTGGGCTACCATGTTTGCCATATCAGACGGCGTAACTGCCAAATTGTTTTGTACAATAACATCGTCAGCACTATAAAGACAACTTTTAACATTACTTGAACGGTTTAAGCAACTTCTTAACATAACTATACGGATTTTAATCGATTGACGGAAGTACAATACGAGGTATTGGACGCTTAGCCGAAATATCAAACTTAATTTGACCAGCAAATGTATCTTCATCGGGTTGGGTAACCTGGAATATATCATTAACAGTCTCGGGGTCAATGTGTAGAAATTCGGCACCAAGTTGGGGACGACCTTTGAATACACGAGAGACAAGAAAGTTACGCATAGTGGTACGGAATTGACCGTGTACCTCGTCAACATGACTTATCTTATCATACGCAGGGCGATTATAACCAAAAGTATCGGTAAATTTACGGGTACTATCAGTTTGAGACTGTACAAAAGATTCAACAGGACAAACCTCTTTATAGGTTACAGGCTGCATACCAAGTTTGTTAAACTCGGGGAATTGGTAATCAAGAGGATTATCAGTAAAATAATCTTTACTCAAGAGTTGGCTATACGAGGGAGTAGGCACAATTGTAAGAATTGCCATAATCTCACAATAGTCGTCGCAATACACTTCGATCGAACCATCAGCATTACCAAAGACAGAGGACTGACCAGCATAAGAACCAAGCAAGTTATCACCTTGAGAAGCAGAAGTCTGAGTTACAGGGGTGAAATTGACTGAACGCGAGAGACCACCAAGGAATTCGGGCATTCCTAACTCTACACCTTTCGGGGATACGCCATGGTGAGACTTCATAAAGTCAATATATTTATATCCTTTACGAATAGATGCCTCGAGGAAGCGTTGGAATGCATTTACATTTCGGAAGTCGTTTATATTGAAACCATACGTTGCCAAATCAGCAAGAGTACGTGCATGGGTAATAGATGCAAGGGGAGAAGTTTGAGTAACACGAACAGAATGACCATGACCATCAAAATCTGCCTTAAGCGTAGTTACACCATTTTCATCTTCTATAGATACGTCGCCGAGGGCGGAAACACCTACCATAGGGGCATTACCTTGTTGAGGGCTGGGAGTGCAGGAGGTTAGAAAGTCAAGTTCCCAATCATGGCGTTGGAGTTCATAAGGTGTTGTATCAGCACCTCCATCGTCAGTTGTAACAAAGCGATTATATACAGGTTTGCCATTAACTTTGAACGGGTCGTTTATATCGTTACGATAATAACAGTTCATAATAGCCTCGTAAGCGCGGAATGGGATGGCACTAATAGCGAGACCACCTTTGTCGGGGTCATAAACATCGAGAGAAAGTTCACTAATGTCTTGAGGTTGAGAAGAATCAATAGTCAAATCAAGAGTTAAAGGAGTATTGTAATCGAAACCATTGCCATAATGAATCAAAACAGAGAAGTAGAGTTTAGAATTAACAGTATACGAATCAGAACTAATGACAGCATTTATCATAGATTCAAGCGTGTTTCCATCTTCAAGGAAAAGGGAATTTCCAGAGAATGTAGCACGTTTATACACAGCAATCGGAGCATCAATCCAACGGCCTTGACCTGTATAGTGATGAATACAAAAGTAAGCAGGTATGTTAGAACTAAATGTCATATTAGTCTTCATAACATTACCAACAGCAGAGAGAGGAAGAGGAGTATTATACCTGGCAACAAGAGGATTATCAGGATTATAGTTATCGTAATTTATAAATGAAAGCGAGTTATAAAAACTTTGCAAATGAATATTATTAGTAGGAAGTTCAGCAGGATGAGAAACAAAATAATAACGTGAACGATATTCAGATGCAATATTGCCAGTAGGTACTTCAGCAGAGATTGAACCACTAAAAGTAGTATCCAGCATTTTATCCTCATCAGAGGTCTGAGATGTCAAATCAGATGCATCAAAATTAACAGATTGACCTACATAAGAAGTGAGAATTTGTTGTTGGGTATCACTAAAGGGATAGAAAGGAAGTGTATAGTTACGAGTACTCACGGCAGTCGTGGGAATACCTAAATGGTCTGCAAGCGAACCAGTCTTATAAAAGGCAGCAGGCTGCTTCATGTAAGGCATTACGAAACCGTCGGGGGCATGGCCACTAATCCAATCTTTGAAGTCTTTAACAAGATGTCGATGGTAGACCTTAAATAACTGAACTTTAGCGCGCATACCACTCTGAATGGGGAAGACTGTAGGCATACCGTTGAGGGCGAATGCCAGGTTGATGCGGAATGAATCACCAGGGTTACCACGCAATCTTAAGACAGGGTAGTTATAACCTACTTTGTAAGTACCATGAATGGTATGAGATAGGTCGAAATTATTACGCTGTACGTTGGGTGTAAAGTCTTGTTGGTCTTTGAATACATTAGCCATAATTACATGAGGTTACCGATTAGACTTGTTGTGTTTTCGAGCAGAGCGCCACTTATAGCACTCAGAACGACGATTAGAATGTCGATTACTTTTTTCCAAACTTTTTTGTTCATAAAGATTATTTTTTAATTGGTTAATTGGATGTTTCATTAAATTTGAAATTGATTGTCAATTGTGAATGCTCAACAAGCCAACAGATAAATGATTGAGGAAATTTTACATCACAGTGATAACCTAAACCAGTTGAGTACCAGTCAGGACTGGGCGGAGTATCAAACATAGTAAAATAATGATGTATCATAGCAATTCGAGATGGGCCAAAAGGGCAATCAAAAGTGACAGGGCGCGAAAACCTACATTCATCGCATTTTCTACGTGTCATGTAACTTCTAATGAAATTGAACGATTTAACATCTGTCTAAATAAGTAGGCCTTGTGTTTAAGGTCTATCGGGGCAAACAACGCAGTGAGTTTGTCAACGAACTTTTGTCGTAGCATGTGGGCTCTCTCGGCTTTGGCAAAGTCGAAGTCCCAATGGTCTTTGATAACTTCATAGGACTTATCTAATTCATCGTTATACATATGGTTAAGAAGTGGGCATTCCTTTACGGCGTTGGGGTCAATTTTATCACCTACCTTTTGCCATCCACGATAGGTAGTAACAAAGCGGTATATTGGTAATTTATCCTTAAATTGTTCATAAACAGCGGTAAATCTGCTTTTTAAGTTAGCATCGGCAGCGTCTACAGCGTCTAACATGTTGTATATCAAGGCAAAGCGATTAACAGAACGGCGGAATTTATACGGGCAAGAGCGACTGAATGACGGGAAGATGCGATTAAGGGCATACCTATTAAATTGGAAATCAGTGATTTTACCGTTGAACGGGTTTTTGACCTTGTAAGAGGTATTGAGGGTACGGCGCAATATATCAGCGTGCTTATCTATCCAGGTAGCACCAATACCACCGTTACGGCGCGAAGAGCAACTAAATGTACGGTTCTTGCCATCGACTGGCACTTGAGGCTTGGCCATGTACTTACTCGTGTAAAAGAAGCATTTATCGTTTTTCATATCAACACAGCGGTGCCAAATGAAGCCATGTTGCCAACAATCGTGCATCATTGACATTAAGGCTAAGTAAGAATGGGTATTTGTAGGCTTTAAATTCCAAAAAATGCCGTGGTAGTGTGGGCGATGGGTCTTTGTACCGTATTCGGCACATATATAATAGCGAAAGTGCTCATTATAGCCTGAACGAGAGAGTGCGGAACGATAACGTTTCAAAAATAATTGTACGTCTCTAACTCTTACACCGTCATCGGGAAGATGTTCGGGAGCATAAGTAAAAGTTACGAAAATAGGTAAGGAATCATAAGAATAACTTTCGAGTTTACAACGTTCTACAAAGGAATTAACTTTTGTCGAATGGCAACAATCACAATGACCGCAAGGGACATACATGTATAGGGGATAGAGTTCGCCAGTACTGACATCAGTTATAAAACTCTTATCGAGATTTTCGGGAGTAACCAGGTCTTTACAACGATAGATTTCCTTTTTGGAAAGCAAATAGAATGAATTTGCGGAGTTGCGAAGTGTGAATTTATGACCTAAAATGGTATAGTTAAGGTTTCTTGCAACAAGTTGGTTTACAAGTGGGTTTACGATGAGAACAGGCTTCTCACAAACAATATCGGGGTTATGTTAAGTAGAGTATTGTGAACCTCACTCCTCCTTCAAATTTGGCGGTAAATATAATTCGGTAGCAACAGACATGTTTTTATCTGTCATGTTGCGATTGTTCGAAGAGTGTATTTTAGTAACAGCACATCTGTGTTACTGGCGGTAGAAAGTCTCGAACTATTTTTTAGTTTGATAATTATTTCGTGCGCGTATTCTTGCTATTTTTTGCGTGCACGCTTTGTTAGTTCAAGTGTGATGAATGCTAATGCTGCATTTATATCGCACATCATCAAACCTATTTATTGGTAAATTTTTTTTTCTCCATTGGAGTTTGTTCGGACAGTTTTTTTGTGTGCAAAAACTGATATTAGTTTATGTCAGAAATTTGCATGAGTGCGCTAACGCCACGTGGATTGTTTATGCAAAACAAATGGCTGTTATTGTATGAATAATCACAAAGTGATAACTGTTCGCCGATGCGGGATTCCAAGTTGAAGTTTACCTCAAGGCTATAGGGTTTACCAGCTTGCTGTATATCACATTTATCGAATGCCCAACGGATATATTCAGAATTATTTACATGTTGGGTATGGTCGAGCATTGAATTGGCTACATGCTTTGTATCAATCATCACCGCTTTTGCGTCGGTGGGTGGTTTCAGACGCTTGATTTTGGTTACATTACATGCAGTCTCGGGGTGATTTTCATAGTTGTCTACGATATTGTTAAGCCTTACCGCATGGCGGGTGGTAAAGTCTATTAGTGGCCAATACGATGTTCCGGCAAGTAGGGTCTCCCCTTTCGTGGTTTTCATCAAATAATCTCTGAAACCAAACACTCCGTTGCTACCACGCGACCATGTGCTGAGTATCAGTTCTTCAAAAGCGTGAGGCCGACGCCACACTTCGTAGTAAGCCCGACTTATCACCCAAGCCATATTCTTGGCTTTGAGTTCTTCAAAACCAATTCCTGTTACATTTCCATGATACTCCGTTACTTCTTGACACAGTCTGACGGCTGCCCATGTGTGTAGAAGATCGTTACTATCGCACAAGTAAGATGGACATTGTATCTGCATTGTGTAAACCATAGGGTCGCGCGTAATGAAAGATTCTACATCTGTTCTGGCACTTCAATGCCGAGAATGTTCATCGTGTTCTTGATGGCTATACCAACCACATCGCAAAGAGCAATTCGGAACTCCCTAACTTGTTCGTTTTCTTCTCTTAAGATGGGAGTGTCTTGATAAAAACTGTTGAATGATTTGGCCAGGTCGTAGGCATAGTTTGCAATAACGGCTGGACTAAATGCTGTTGCTGCAGAAGCAATTGTGGATGGGAGAGCATATAAGGCTTTTATAACATTGCGTTCCTTTTCTCCAAACAATACTCCGTCAATGATATTACCTTTTGCTGGCTCTTTACCATATTTCCTAATTATACTACGTATACGTGCATAGGTGTATTGGATGAAAGGACCCGTGTTGCCGTTAAAGTCTATGCTTTCGGCAGGGTTGAAGAGCATGTTTTTTGCTGGGTCTACCTTAAGTATGAAATACTTCAACGCTCCGAGAGCCAAAGTATGGTACAGATTTTGTTGCTCTTCTTCCGATAGTTCTCCATTACGGCCATGTTCTCTGCACATGTTCTCTGCCGTCTGTTCCATTTCGGTAATCAAGTCGTCGGCATCAACTACGGTGCCTTCTCTTGACTTCATCTTTCCATTTGGCAACTCAACCATTCCATAGCTCAAATGGTAAACTTTGTTAGCCCAGTTATATCCCAATTTTTGCAAAATGAGTTTAAGAACTTTGAAATGGTAGTCTTGTTCATTACCAACTACATAGATCAACTGGTTAGCACCAAAGTCGTTGTGCCGTAAAAGTGCTGTACCAAGGTCTTGTGTCATATACACCGATGTGCCATCACGTCTCAACAAAAGCTTCTGATCCAGACCGTCGGCCGTTAAATCGCACCATACCGAGCCGTCGTCTTTTCTGTAAAAAACACCTTTTTCAAGTCCTTGTGCAACCAACGATTTACCCAAAAGGTAGGTCTGCGACTCATAGTAGACTTTATCAAATCCAACTCCGAGCGCTGCATAGGTCTCGTCAAAACCTGCATACACCCATCCATTCATTTTATTCCACAATGTACGAACCTCTTCGTCTCCCTCTTCCCATCGTTTCAACATTTGTTGAGCCTCAACCATCAGTGGAGCTTCGCGTTTTGCAGATTCCTCGTCGTGCCCACTATCCATCAACTGTTTTACCTGATCTTTGTAGTGTTTGTCGAACTCAACGTAGTATTTCCCAACAAGATGGTCGCCTTTTATGCCTGTGCTTTCAGGAGTTTCTCCGTTACCAAATAACTGCCAGGCCAACATGCTCTTACATATATGAATACCTCTGTCGTTCACCAGGTTCACCTTCTTTACATTGAACCCAGCTGCCGTTAGCAACTGACTTACCGACCATCCCAAGAGGTTGTTTCTTATGTGGCCAAGATGTAGAGGCTTGTTGGTATTGGGAGAGGAATATTCAATCACAACAGGATCACTTGCCTCGTTAACCCTACTCAATCCGAAATGGATGTCTCCTACCCTTTCATTTATAAATTCAGCCCAGTAGACATCTGATATTTCAAAATTAAGAAAGCCTTTTATGACATTGAAATCCTGTACATGCTGCACACTTTTGCACACGCTTTCACCAATCTCTTTTGCCAAAGTCTCAGGATTCTTTCGGGCTTGTTTAACGTATGGGAATACCACCAGTGTATAGTCGCCCTTAAATTCGCGCTTAGTTTCCTGCAACACCACATCGGTTGGGGCAACCTCTATGCTGTAGTTTAGGTTAAGTGCAGTTGATATTGCTTGTTGAAGTTCGTTGATAATATCCATAGTAAACAAGTTTTACCTTTTGTTATTTGTTGTTCTTAAGCCATTTGTCAAACCAGTCAATGAAATTGCGATGCCACAACAGACTATTCTGTGGTTTTAGAACCCAGTGGCACTCATCTGGGAAGTAAAGATAGCGACTTGGAATATGTTGCATTTGAGCCGCATTGTATGCAGCCATACCCTCGGACGCCACGATACGAAAGTCTTGTTCACTATGCACTACACATATTGGGGTATTCCACTTGTCGACAAACAAATGTGGCGATTGTGCATACGATTTTACCACTTGCGGATTACTTTTATCCCAGTATGGGCCTCCAATGTCCCAGTTGTCAAACCACATTTCCTCCGTCTCAAGATATTGTTGTTCGAAGTTGAACATACCATTGTGTGCGAGAAAAGCTTTGAACCGATGATCTTCATTGTGTCCTGCCAGCCAGTAAATGCTGTAGCCCCCAAACGAAGCGCCACAGGCACCCACCCTTTCGGGGTCAATATACTTACAGTTTTGCTTAAAAAAGTCGGTGGCTGTCATATAATCCTTCATGCACAAACCACCATAATCGCCACTGATTTGTTCGCACCAGTCAGTACCAAAGCCCGGGCAACCGCGTCGGTTGGGCGCAATCACAAAGTATTCTGCTCCACTCATGACAGCAAAGTTCCAGCGTGTGCTCCAGAATTGCGACACCATGCTCTGAGGCCCACCCTCACAGAAGAGCAAGGCTGGATAAGTTTTGGTACTGTCAAAATTGTATGGATAAATTAGCCATGTTAGCATTTCCTTACCGTCAACTGTCTTTATCCAATACTCCTCTACTTTGCCCATACGGACCTGTGCGAGCACTTCGTCGTTGATAGTTGTCAACTTCTTACCTGCCGATTTATCGTCGTTGAGTGCATAATGATAAATTTCTGGCGGATATTGCATCGAAACCTGTTTGGCATAGATGTCGTTGCCTTTCAGAATAATGCCATTAACATCGTGGTAACCATGCGATAGTTGACGTATAGTGCTACCATCTTTTGCAAATGCAAATACCTCATACATGCCTCTGTAGGGCACAATAGCAACTATCTGTCTGCCATCTTCGCTCCAACACAAGTTTCCAACGCTGTAGTCGAAATTAGTTGTTAGGTCAGTCCTTATGCCAGTAGCAATATCCATAAGCATAAGGCGACTTTTATCGCTTTCATAGCCATCGCGTTCCATACTTTCCCACGCTATCATTGAACCATCGGGGCTAAACACTGGGTTTTGGTCATATCCCATTATCCCCTCGCTGATGTTCATATCGGTGCGCGACTCTATATCGTAAACGTAAATGTCGCTATTCGTAGAGTGAGCGTATTCGTAGCCTGTTTTCTTGCGACATGTATAGGCCAACTTCTTACTGTCGGGACTGAAACAATACTGTTCCGTACCTCCAAATGGACGCATCGGTGCTTCGTAAGGTTCACCTTCGAGCATATCTACAGCTCTTGATACATCCATTTTCTTGCCATCGAAAGGGGCAACATATATGTGTGGTATCTCGTCAACCCACTGATCCCAATGTCTATACATAAGGTCTTCGTTTATTCGCCCTGTGGTCTTATCCAAACCACGATACAGAGAAGAAATGTGTTCGGGGTGTTCAACGGGTATGGTGGAAATATATGCAATCAACGTCTTATCTGGCGAAAGCTTAAAGCCTTCAAAACCACGCTCCCACTCGCCCACCACTTGTTCGCCCTTACCATCTGCACCTATCATCATGATGCTATTGTCGCGACAAAACAGGATCGTATTATCATCCAACCACACTGGCGAGAACTCGCTCGCAGCTGTTACTGTCAGTCTTGATGGCTCACCACCGGTAGTTGACATAACATACAGCTCAACGTTACCCTTATTTTGCTGCATATCTATATATTTCACGCCATAAACCACTTTTTCGCCACTTGGACTAATGGCATATTCAGTCAACTGCCCCAGTTGCCACATCAACTCGGGGGTAAAACGACCGTCTTCAACCTTCACTTGAGGCTTTTCAATTACGGTCTGTGTGCCGTTTTCGGTGGTGCATGCTGCCAGTGCAACTATAGCTGCAGCAAGTATCAGTTTTTGTATCTTCATAGCATTAAGATTAAAGTTGCTTCAATTCATCTTTTGTAGTCATCGGTGTGCGGATGTCAACACCGTAGAAATTGAAGCCAGAATGACCAGGTTCAACAATGTTTATGTATTCAGTACTCGTGTCGGTTGGCTCAAATACGAGCGAATAAACCAACACATCATAACCTCCTTGATTGTGAGCAAACTGCGTACGTTCTGGGTATTGCGTTATGCCCTTTGTCTGACGCAGTGCAAAGCGCTTGTGTGTGGCGCAATCTTCGGCATACACTTCTGGCATCACATACACACCAACATCGTTGAGTGGGCGATGTTGTGGGGTGCGAGCACGATAGCGAAAATGCACCACCAACTTATCTTTTTCGACCTCTACTTTTTCTATGCTAACCACTTCGGCAAACGGAGAACAATTTTCCACCAGTGGATAATCAATTGTGCGCGGTATTTTGGGCTTTACTGGCGATGGCATACGCTTATCCACGGCTTTCTGCGGACGTGCTTTCTTTTCGGCTTTATCACGCTCGCGTTGAAAGTCGGAGTTCACAGCATAGCATTTGTTATTTGCATCCAGCATAAACGTAATGCCACCATAGGGAGCCCCTTTCACCTTTGTGCTACGATTGCGCATGGCATACGAGCGGTAAAAATGAGCAGCCCTGCTGCCATTGAGCGACACCGAGTTGTAGGCCATCTTGCTGCCACCCATACCGTCGGGAGCAGTGGCATTGGGGCGACCAAAGTCGTCGGCTATCTCATAGTAACTCTTTCCCACGTATATCTCCTCTAAATCGGCATCGGCCGATATGTATCGGCTTCCGAAACAGCCTACAGTTGCCAGCGATGCAACCCACATCAAAGCAATTGCCAATGGTTTTATCTTCATTGTTGCGTGCAAATATTTTATCGGTGTAAACCCATGTTGCACCGTTGGTGCTATCTTGTTAGATGAATAAACAATCCAAGTTTATAGAAATTCAACTGCCATAGGTGTATGTTTACACCCGATACAAGTTTCTTTTCCAAGTTCTTTCGTGTTAGACGAAACAGTCGGTAGATGGGAGCAATCATCTTCATGCGACGCAATCGACCATAGGTGTCGAGCAAACGCACCGAGCGACAGAAAGTCTGATCTTCCCACATTGTGTCGTATATGATGGCCAAATTCTCAACGGCCTCCGAAGTCTTGTGCAGAAACTCAACGTTGGTCTCTATCTGGCCGTTGATGGCAGGGTTGTCTATGTGCAGTATGGGAACCTTATTTTGTCGCAGCCGATAGCCCAGCAGCGTGTCTTCGTGGCCGTATTTCGATATTGACGAGTCGAAATGGTAGTGTACAAACACATCACGTCTAATCATAAAATTACCGGTCATGAAACTGCTGTAGGGGTCGGCCATGCGAGTTTCAAGCGATCGACTCTCCACCTTGCTACTATACAAGAACCGCAGATGATGCTCTCGGTCGTCGGAGCTTGGGTCAAAACTGATACCTCCCACCACCACCGAGGGGTTACTTTCAAGAGCCTTTACATAGGTCTTCATAAAATTGTCTGGCACCACCATGTCGTTGTCGAGAAAGAGCAACCAATCACCTTTGGCATAGCGCAAGAAGAGGTTGCGTATACGTGCACGACCGATGTTTTGTGCCAAACACACATAGTTTGTAAAATCAGACAAGCCTTGATTTTGACGAGTGTAGTACGATGAGGAGAAATCGTCAATGCAGACAATCTCCACTTCTACGCCAAGGTTTTGCGATTGGCGACGGATGCGTTGTGCCAACGGAAAAACATAGTAGTTGTGTATAGGTATGCAGACAGAAATCATTGTGTGGCGTTAGTCTATTTTCACTGTGAGATTATCATGAGCCAAGAAGACATTGTGTGGCAACGTGTGCTGCACATCGGCATGGAGCCCCATCTCATGGCTTATGTGGGTGATGAATGCACGCTCGGGACGCAATCGTTCAATAACGCTCAATGCTTCGTCAAGGCAAAAATGCGACCAGTGTTTCTCCTTTCTCAAGGCATTTATCACCAACACTTTGAGTCCGTGCAAATGTTCCATCGACTGTTCTGGAATAAAACTGGCATCGGTTATGTAAGCCACCCCGCCAATGCGATAGCCCAATACAGGCATGTCTTTGTGCATCAATGCTATGGGCATTACCTTGTTGCCCGCAGCCTCAAATGCCACATAGGGTTCTACCACATGAAGGTCGGCCTCGGGCAAACCAGGATAATCGTGCGGACCGAATATGTAGTGATAGTCGCGTTGCAGTATGCTTTGAGCCAAGCTGTTGAGGTAGACTTGCATTTTTTGTTGTTGCACGTAGTTGAACGGACGTATGTCGTCAATTCCTGCCACGTGATCACGGTGGGCGTGGGTTACAAGTATGGCATCAATATGACCGACTTTGTGGCGTAGCATTTGTTGCCTAAAATCGGGGCCGATGTCGAATAGCAGGTTATGTCCGTCATTGTCCTCCAACAGTGCGCTGGTACGAAGCCGACAATCGCACGGATTGGCCGAGCAGCACACCGCGCAATTGCAAGTAACCACCGGTATGCCATGCGACGTTCCCGTGCCAAGAAATGTTAGTTTCATTAGGCCTTTTGCATCAGTTTGAAGCCCACACCGTGCACGTTGACAATCTCTACCGTTGGGTCGAGCTTCAAATATTTTCTCAATTTGGCGATGTAAACATCCATCGACCGAGCTGCAAAGATACTGTCGTCGTGCCAAATTTTTTGCAGTGTCGACTGGCGGTCGACAATCTGGTTGAAGTTGACGGCAAACATGCGCAACAGGTCGCTCTCCTTTGCCGTGAGACGTTGCACAGTGTCGGAAAAGGTGAGTGTCTGACGCAGGTAGTCGAACGTGAAACCTCCTATTTGGAACACATTTTTATCGGGGCGGTCTTCGTTAAACGAACGTCGCATCGTAGCATTGAGCCTTGCCAACAACTCTTCCATACTGAACGGCTTGGTGATGTAGTCGTCAGCACCCACGTCAAACCCTTTCAGTTTATCGGCCTCAAGGGTTTTGGCGGTTAGAAAGATGATGGGCACCTTCTTGTCGGTACGGCGAATTTCGCGTGCCACCTCAAAGCCGTCTTTCACGGGCATCATCACGTCGAGGATAATGGCATCTACCTCTTGTTCTTCGTGGCTGCGCAAGGCTTCGCCTCCATCTTTGGCCCACACCACTGTGTAGCCTTTCTGCGTGAGATAGGCTTTTAGAATGGTGCCCAAATTGGGGTCGTCCTCAGCAACCAACAGTTTGATTCCGAGATTCATATTGTGTGTTTATTCTGCTTCAATGGTGATGCTTTCAATAAGGTCGCCTGGGCGGATGGCATCAATCACAGGCCAGTCTTCCTCTATCACGCGACCAAAGCAGGTGTGAACGCCGTCAAGGTGCTGCGTGTTTTCGCGGTTGTGGCAAATAAAGAACTGGCTCCCCCCCGTGTCCTTGCCAGCATGAGCCATACTGAGCACACCACGGTCGTGTCGCTGCAGTGGAGCCGACGTCTCACATGGAATAGTCCACCCGGGTCCACCAGTACCCACACGTGGGTCGCCAAGATTGCGGCTATACGGACACCCACCTTGTATCACAAAGTTGGGGATGACGCGATGAAAACGCAATCCGTTGTAGAAACCCTCTTTAGCCAACCCTACAAAGTTGGCCACTGTGTCTGGTACTTCCTTGGCATAGAGATCGATGTGCATGGTGCCTTTGGCAGTCTTTATTATGGCTTGCATAGCTGTGAGTTATGTGTGTTTTTTTTACAAATTTCAATTCTCATAACGCCTACCAACATCTATTATTGCATGAAATGTTAAATTTTTTTCTTTTTTCAAACATATCCCCTATTTCCTCCCCCTTTTATGAGGGGCAAGGGGTGGGTAAACTGACAACTAACGCTGACGAGCAAAGGCAATGTGCCCCGATGCCCAACCCCTCAATCCCCTTTTGAAGAGGGGAGGCTGCTGTACACTTTTCAAAATCTTCCCCTCCTGGGAGGGGTAAGGGGTGGGTAAAAGAGTGGTATCAACTATGCGATAAGTAAGGCCGTTCTTCAGTAGTTCTTCAGTTGTTCTTCAGTCATTGACTGAAGAACAACTGAAGAACTACTGAAGAACGGCCTTACTTGATACCTATGTGCACGCTACTTTCGGCTATCTTTACATTGCCTGCTAGACGCGCCCCCATCAACAGTGCACGAGGTGACAATCTTGAATGACGGTGGTATAGGTTGACAGAGTGTTGATAAAAGGGTTATTAAAAATGCGTCAGGCCTTAAAAAACTACGTATATTTGCATCCAATAAGGCCTGCAAGGCACACTGCACACAACGCTGTAAATCATGATTATAGACCATTGCTGCGACATTCACGCCGACGGACTTGAACACTTGAGCACCATTGGTGCCCTACTGTCGGCAAGCCAACGCACAGTTGTGGTGGCTCATCAGAATGCCGATGGCGATGCCGTAGGGTCGGTTGTGGCATGGACAAGTATGTTGCGTAGGCACACAGCGGCGCAGATTGATCCGCTGTTGCCTGACGGGTGTCCGTCCGACCTTGATTGGTTGCCCCTGGCAGCCGATATTGTGGATGGTTCGGCTCAACCCGACGAGGCTGCAACGTTGCTGGCAGAAGCCGACGTGGTGGTGTGTAGCGACTTTAACACCCTCTCGCGTACGGGCTGTCTGCAGGAGGCATTGGCCACAACAAAGGCCAAGAAGATACTGATTGACCACCATCGCAACCCCGAGGTGGCGGCGTTTGACATTGTGGTGAGCGACCACACAATATCCAGTGCCTGCGAGTTGGGCTACTGGGTGATGCGTGCCATTTACGGTTGCAATGGCTTTGACACGGAGGCGGCAATGGCCCTTTACACCGGCATGCGCACCGATACGGGTGGCATGGCTTTCAGCAACGGCCAGCCTTCACTCTATCTTGCCACTGCCCATTTGGTGCAGTGTGGTATAGATGCATCGGAGATAAATCGAAACATAGCCAATGTGTTTAGTCCCAACAGGATGCGTTTTTGGGGCTATGCCATGAAAGACCTGTTGGAGATTGACTCGGAAAGTGGCACGGCCCTGCTGCCTGTGAGTTTGTCTGACATGGAGGCCTATGGTATGACACCCGCCGAGCTGACGGGACTTATCAACGACGTGATGCGTATAAAAGATGTGGAATGTGCCGTGTTGGTGCGCGAGGAGGAAACGCGTGTACGCCTGTCGTATCGTTCAAAGACCACGGTCAACGTCGACGAAATGGCACGTGCGTTGTTTGCCGAGGCAGGAGGCCATCTGCATGCAGCTGGAGCCACAAGTACGCTGCCGTTTGCCGACACGGTGGCAGAGGTCAGAAATCAACTAAAAGCTCTTGTCCGATGACCCAACGATGTGCTTTTGTGATTGCTCTCCTTTCGCTCATGGCCTGTGCCTGTCGCGATGTGCCAGTGGTAGACAACGCCACCGCCCCTGCCGACAGTTTGAAGGAGCGGCTGATAAATGCCAACCGAACCCTTGCACAGAGTGAGCAAACGGCCATAGAGGCCTATGTGTCACGGCGTGGATGGCAGATGGAAACCCTCAACGGAGGGGGGCGATTGCTGGAAACCGACAATGGCAACAATCGCCCTATTGAGTATGGCGACACGGTGAGTTTCACCTATCGGCTGGAGGCTATCAATGGGGCTGTGCTCTACGACAATCGGCGCGATACCGTGGTGGTGGGACGTGTGCAACTGGCGCGTGGCCTTGATCAAGCCTTGGCAAAGTTGCACTATGGGTCGGAAGCACGATTGATATTGCCGTCGGAGCAGGCCTACGGTGTGGCTGGCGATGGCGACCGCATTGGTAGTCGCATACCATTGGTTTACACGATGAAGATTGATCTAAAAAAAATAACAAAACATAATGCACAACAATAAAATGAAAAAAACATTGTTCTTTGCCACCCTCGCCTCTGTGAGCATGGCAATGCTCCTGTCGTGCTCGACTGGAGACAAAGAAGGCTTCAAAACCACCGACAACGGTCTGCACTACAAGATGCTCAAAGTAAACAAAGACGCCCAGGCAGTGCAAGATGGCGACATGCTCGTTGGACGACTTGAAGTGAAGTTTGACACGGTTACAGTGTTCTCCAACATTGATGATCCGACACAGTCTACCCGCATCTTGCAGGTGTTGCCCTCGTTTGATGGCGACATTTATGAGGGTCTGTTGATGATGCACGTAGGCGACGAAGCCATGTTTGACGTTGAGATGGACTCGTTGGCCTCGCACGTTGAGATGTCGCAGTTGCCCCCATTCTACGAGCATGGAAAAGGTATGAAAATACACTACCACCTCATAATCGACGATATTGTGCCTGCCTCGGAGTTGGCTCAAGAACAGAACAACTACATGGAAGAGATGAAACGTTTGCAGGGCAGCGAGGCCGAACGCATAGCTGAATATGTGAAAGCCAATAACATTACCGCTAAACCCAACGCCAATGGCGTATACATCATCGTAAACAAGAAGGGTAACGGTCAGCGCGTGGCCGCAGGAACCGAGGTGTCGATGAACTACACCGGTCGCCTGCTCGATGGTACGATATTCGATTCGAGTCGCGAGAAAGATGCGCGCGAGGGTAACATCTATGCTGCTGGTCGCCCCTACGAGCCCCTCACCTACCAAGTGGGTAAAATGCCCCTCATACCAGGTTGGGAAGAGGGTGTGATGGGTCAAACAGCTGGCTCGCGTCTCACGCTGATCATCCCCTCGGCCATGGCCTATGGTTCGCAGAGCGTGGGTGGCGTAATACCCCCCTACTCGCCTTTGGTGTTCGACATCGAAATTTTAAGTGTAGCCACAAAATAACCAGTTGGTCACTAACACCATTCCAACCAACGATGAAAAATATAGTGATATTCGGTGCTCCTGGTGCAGGTAAAGGCACGCAGAGCGATTTTATTGTAGAACATTTTGGCTTGACCCACGTCTCAACAGGCGATTTGCTGCGCAAGGAGATAGCCGACAAAACAGATCTTGGCCGTAGGATAAAAGACATAATGGATGCTGGCCGTCTGGTGAGCGACGACATAGTTACCGAGATGATAGACAAAGCCATTGCCGCCGACACCAAGGGGATGCTCTTTGATGGTTATCCTCGCACGGTGGCACAGGCCGAAAGTCTTGACCAACTGCTGGCTAAACATGGTCGAGAACTCACCTGCATGGTGCAATTGGACGTGCCAAGAGAAGAATTGATACGTCGGCTGCTGGAACGAGCAAAGATACAGGGACGTGCCGATGACAACGAGGAAACAATCAAAAATCGGTTGGACGAATATAACAAGAAGACACTGCCCGTGGCCGAATATTACGCCGCCCAAGGAAAACAAATGTTGATAAACGGCACTGGAAGCATTGAGGAAATTGCTGAAAGAATAATCAAGGCCATCGGCTGAACAATAACCATGCAAGCAACATCAGGGTGTTGGGCTACGACCTATGCACCCTGATGTTTTGCAAAAGCCCACAACAGGTAATGGCAACGAACTTTGTTGACTACGTTAAGATAATGGTGCGCTCGGGGCGTGGAGGCGCTGGAAGTGCCCACCTGCTACGTGTGAAATACAACGCCAAGGCTGGTCCCGATGGTGGGGATGGTGGCCGAGGGGGACACGTCATACTGCAAGGTAGCAGCCAAAGATGGACGTTGTTGCACTTGAAATACACCAAACATGTGTTTGCCGAAAATGGTCAGAATGGAGGCGAGAATCTTTGCCACGGACGCAATGGGCGCGATGAGGTGCTGCAAGTGCCACTGGGATGTGTGTGTAGGGATGCCGAAACAGGCGAAGTGATAGGTGAAGTAACCAAAGAGGGCGAACAGTTGATTGTGGCACAAGGAGGACGAGGCGGCCTCGGTAACGACCATTTCAAAAGTGCTACCAACCAAACACCTCGTTACGCCCAACCAGGCGAGGATGCTGTAGAGCGTTGGGTGGTGATAGAATTGAAAGTGCTGGCCGATGTTGGACTTGTGGGATTTCCAAATGCGGGTAAGAGCACGCTGTTGAGTGCCGTGAGTGCCGCTCGCCCAGAAATTGCCGATTACCCATTCACCACGCTCGTCCCCAATTTGGGTATGGTTAAATATCGCGACGACCAGTCGTTTTGCATGGCCGATATACCAGGTATAATTGAGGGAGCAAGCGAAGGAAAAGGATTGGGATTGCGCTTTTTGCGCCACATTGAACGTAATGCCGTGCTACTTTTTATGGTGAGTTGTGAGAAATTGGATGTGGCAAAAGAATACGATGTCTTGCTTGAGGAGTTGCGTCGTTACAATCCCGATTTGCTTGACAAGGAACGCATCTTGGCTGTTACCAAGTGCGACATGCTTGACGACACGATGACTGAACAGTTGCGTCAACACCTGCCATTAGGCGTTGAGAGCGTGTTTATAAGTGCTGTATCTGGTCAAGGTATTCAGCAGTTAAAAGATTTGATATTCAGAAAAATAAATGTGAGTACTGAAACCAATGGTTAATATAGACACACAACTATTCCGACTGATAAACAACGCCCACTGCATAGCGACAGATTGGTTGATGTGGGTGGTGAGTCAGCATTGGTTTTGGGTGGCTATACTCGTAGTGGTGTTTGGTATATTGATGATAAGAAACGACGGAAAACAGTGGTGGATTGCGTTGATGGGAGTGGCATTGTGTTTTCTGTTGGCCGATCGAGGCAGTGTTGTGCTTTTCAAAGACACGGTGTGTCGGTTGCGACCATGCCATGTGCTTGAAGATGTGAATATGTTTCGCACCTCGTGTGGGGGGCGGTATGGCTTTGTTTCGTCGCATGCTGCCAATGCTTTGGCGCTGATGACGTTTGCGTTGCTACGCTATCGTCCATTAAGAAAAGGGCAAGATGTGATGTCGCGTACAGTTTCTGTCGCACTCATGGTGTGGGTTGCGTTGTGTTGCTATAGCCGAGTGTATCTTGGGAAACATTATCCGGGTGATGTGTTGTGTGGGGCAATGTATGGCGCAATTGTAGGTGCAGTGGTGGTTTGGTTGACGGCATTGTTTGAGAAAAAAAGTATAAAAAAGTGACCCTGCTTGATATATTGATACTGATACCACTGGTGTTTTTCATCATTAAAGGATGGAAAAAGGGACTGGTGAGAGAGGTGTGTATACTGGCTGGGGTATTGATTGGGATATGGGCTGCGATACACTTGTCGGAATGGGTGGCTGAAATTATTGGTTTGACGGGCGATAGCGCAGTGCTACTCGCTTTTTTCTTGACGTTTGTCGGAGCGTTGGTTATTGCAGTTTTTATAGGCTATTGCATGGATGGACTACTAAAAGTGGCACACTTGAATACATTTAACAGGGTGGCAGGAGCAGCACTGGGTATGGTGAAGGTGGTGTGTATTTTGTCTGTCGTGTTAAGTTATATCGTGATGATTGACCATGATGAAAGGCTGATAACACCAAAGGTAAAGTCGACCAGTTGGTTGTATAAGCCGGTGTGCAGTACGGGCAACCTATTCACGTCGTCAATAAAGACATTTGTCGTTGAGCACAAAGATAAAGTGGAGGTGTTGAAATGATATTGGCACCTATGCAGGGACTGACGGAACTACTGTTCAGACGTGTTTACGAACGTCTGTTTCCAGGCGTTTTTAGTTATGCCATATCGCCATTTATCTCGCTTACGAAAGGCAATTTGAGACATGCCACGGAGAAGATAGACGATGTGCTACCTGAAAACAATGTTGGGTCGATGTCGGTTGTACCACAAATTTTGGGGAATGAACCTGAAGAGTTTATAGCTTTAGGAAATCGCTTATACGATGTAGGCTATGAGGAGGTGAACTGGAATATTGGGTGCCCGATGCGTCGAATAACAGCTAAACACAGAGGAAGTGGCATACTGCCCTACCCCGACGAGATAAAACGCACGTTGGATGTTGTGTTGCCGATGTTGAAACCTGCGCTGAGTGTTAAGATGCGCATCGGACTTAAAGACGCTTCGGAAATGCTGACGGTGGTTGATATTCTTAACCAATATCCACTGAAAAATGTGACAATTCATCCTCGATTGGGAAGACAGCAATATGCAGGTATACCAGACCTTGACACTTTCAACGTCGCTTACAACACAATTCATCACCCTCTAATTTACAATGGAGACATAAATACCTCGAAAGACTATGAGATAATAGTGACACGCTTTCCTAATATCGCAGATGTGATGGTTGGACGTGGGATATTCTATAATCCATGTTTCCCGCTACTGATTAATGGGAAAGAGATAAACGTAGTTGAGGAAAACAAACGTTTGTTAAGAGACTTGCTGAATGAGATTTATGGTGCGATGCCAACAAACGAAGCAAGAATAAGGAAAACGAAAGAATATTGGAGTTTGATGTGGCGTGGCGTTGGGGTGACCGAACTCCAAGCAAAAGATATTCTGCGCAGTACGACTATTGAGCAAATACAATCAAAACTTGAACATGTCATTTCACAATAATATTATAATTTCACCGTTAAACAGAACGATGAGGCGAATTACGGTATACATAGTTGCGATGTTGCTGCTGGCTGCAAATGTCGCATGCAAACAACGCGAAATAACAGCCAATATGACCGATGAAGAGAAATTGGAAGTGTTGGATATTAAGATAGATCGTTCTCCCAAAGATGCAGATTTACTAAAGCAAAGAGCCGAGGTATTATTTCGTATGCATAAAAACAAAGAGGCTTTGTATGACTTGACCAAGGCAAATGAATATAGGCCAGATGATATGGAGATATTGTTGTTGCAAGCCGATGTTTTATTTGCAAATGGCAATGCCGAAGAGAGTTATAAAACGCTTGCAAAAGCGGAAACCATTGAACCAGACAATATCGAAGTGCAACTCAAGTTGGGAGAGTTGCTTTTCTATATTCGCGACTACGACCGAGCTTTAACAACCCTCACCAAAGTTACCGACCAGGAAAGGGAGAACAAAACAGCATTGTATATGAAAGCTTTCATATACAAAGAAAAGGGCGATACGGCCAACGCTGTACAACTATACAGAAAGGTATGCGACCTATATCCCGATTATGAACCGCCATTTGAAGAACTTGGTATTATTTATACCGATAAAAACCCAACGCTTGCAATAGAGTATCTGAATACAGCATTGCGTCTGAATCCCTCAAACACCAATGCCATGTACGCATTGGCAATGCTATATCAAGATCATAACGATATGGAAAATGCTGAAGCACTATATGCTAAGTTGCTTGACATAAATCCTCATAGTGCAGATGCCCTGCACAATTTGGGATATATCGAACTGTTTTACTACAAAGATTATAATCGAGCGATAGAGTATTTTACAAAAGCATTAGAATGCGATGGACACCATTTGTCAGCACTGGTGAACCGAGGCTGCGCTCACGAACTGAATAATGAGACAGCATTGGCATTGGCTGACTATTCTAATGCTCTAAACTTGGATAATTATTTCCAGCCAGCAATTGATGGATATAATAGGCTAAAGAGTAAATCAAAATAGAGTAACTAACACAATATAAAGAAATGAGTACATTAAAAGGTCGCAATCTGATTTCCATTACCGACTTCTCGAAACAAGAGTATTTGGAGGTTTTGGATATCGCAGAGGGATTTGAAAAGAATCCTAAACAACAGATTTTGAACGACAAGGTGGTCGCCACACTTTTCTTTGAGCCGTCCACCCGTACACGTTTAAGTTTTGAGAGTGCCGCCAATCAACTTGGTGCACGTATAATAGGCTTTAGTGACCCAGGGGCAACCAGCGTACAAAAAGGTGAGTCGCTACACGATACAATCACAATGGTTAGTTCGTACAGCGATTTGATTGTTATGAGAAATCCGAAAGAGGGTTCGGCAAGGTATGCTTCTGAAGTGGCATCTGTACCTGTGATTAATGCCGGTGATGGGGCTAATCAGCATCCCACCCAGTGTATGCTCGACTTGTACTCAATTAGGAAAACTCAAGGCACTTTGGATAATCTGAACATTGCCTGCGTGGGAGATTTGAAATATGGCCGAACAGTGCACTCACTTGTTCAAGCCATGTGCAACTTCAATGCCACGTTCCATTTGGTTTCACCAGTAGAACTGAAGTTACCATCGAGTGTAAAAATGAGTATTCAACAGGCTGGATTGAAGTATTATCAATACACCGACTTGAATGATATAATACAGTCGGCCGACATTATCTACATGACACGTGTACAACGTGAGCGTTTCCCCGACCCAATGGAATATGAACGCGTGAAGGATAGTTGCATACTTAATGCTGACATGCTTAAAGGTTGTAAACCAAATATGCGTATTCTCCATCCTCTGCCACGCGTGAACGAAATAACCACAGACGTGGATAGCACTCCATACGCCTATTATTTCCAACAGGCAAGGAATGGAGTATATGTACGTCAAGCTTTAATGGCCGCCATATTAGGTGCAAAGTAAAACAAGAAAATCTGATAATATAATGGAAAACAAGAAAGAAATGGTTGTGTCGGCCATAGAAAATGGTACCGTCATAGACCATATACCAACGGAGTCGGTTTACCAAGTTATACGCATTCTTGACTTGGAAAAGTATAAAGACGAAGTGTTAATTGGCAATTATTTGAGCAGTAATAAATTTGGTAAAAAGGGTATTGTTAAAATAAAGAACAAACATTTCACAAAGGAGGAGATTAGCAAAATAGCCCTTGTAGCCCCTGCAGCCTCAATTATAAACATTGAAGATTATAAAGTTGTAGACAAATTTAAGGCAGAGATCCCAGACCATATAGAGAACTTTGTGAAATGTGCTAATCCCAAATGTATAACCAATGCCGAACCTATTCAAACCAAGTTTGACATTGTTGACAAAGAGTCGCTTAAACTACGCTGTCATTATTGCGAAAAATTCACTACAAAAGAGACTATGAAATTCAACGAATAGAGATGCGCAAATACTATTTACTACTCACACTACTTGCCTTACTTTTGGCTCTTGCCTCGTTTGCTCTGATGTGGCTAAATCCCAATTCATATACAATAGCCATTTCTCTTTTAGCGGTGTATTTTCCGTTGGTAGCAGGATTGCAACATTTTTTTGTAACATCGGCTATGAACAAATCGCCCAAAACATTTGTTCAGGTATTCTTGGGAAGTATCGTTGTTACACTTTTCCTACACCTAATTGTGCTGTTTGCCTACGACATCACTCACGCATATATGGCCAAAACGTTTACCGTTGCTTTCCTAATAGGCTACACTGTTTGTCTTATATTCGAGACAGTTGCTCTTGTTAAAGTAGTACAAAACGCCAAAAAACAGGCTCAAGACTCAAACTCCAGCAGTACAAAATAGCAAGTCTTCCACACGCAACAAACGTCGAGCAATATCTATGATATGCTCGGCGTTTGTTTTTTGTATAGCCTCGTTAATATTACAACTCAATCTTTCATCAACATCATTGATCATCATGTCGCAGAAACGAACTGATTGTTCAAAAACGCCATCAATAGAGCGCATAAAATCACCCAACATTACGCTCTTTACCATCGATAGTTCGGCATCATCTACTGGTATGTTTTGCAGGGTCTCTATCTCTTTTTTTATCTCCAAAATTGCAGCGTCGGCCTTTCCTGGCATAATGTCAGATACTATTGAGAAAACCGCACCTCCGCGGTATAGTTGTAGATGAGAATAAATGCCATAGGTAAAACCTTTATCCTCACGTATGTTCGACATCAGTCTTGATCCAAAATAACCACCCAAAAGAGTGTTTACAAGCATCATCTGCGCAAACTCTGGATCGTCCCATGCAATGGGGATAATTCTTCCAACTCTTAACGATGTTTGTTGCGACGATATAACATCTTGGTGCAGTCTTGTTACTGTGGGCACGCCACTTGGCATCTGCAACATTTTATGTTGGTGCTTACTGTGTTCTATCCCTCGTCCGAATTCATTCTCAATCAATTGCACCAATTTATCATCAATCATTCCCGAAACCACAATAGTCATCTCCGCTCCAATATAATGCTCTTTGTGAAAGCATTCTATCACCTCTCTGCCAAGACTGTCGGCATCTTCAGGCTTGGCATACACTCCTAATGGATGTTGTTTTCCAAATAGTGTCTGATAAAACAACTTCCGAGCAACCGCAGTCGACTTCTGCGCATTCACTTCAATTTCCTGCCTACGCTTTTTTTTCAACATCGCCACATCTTCATCTTCAAATGCTGGTCGTTCAATAATATCCCTTATTAAGGGTAGCATCATAGCAGCATATTTTCGCAGCATGTAGAACGTTAGGCTCGATGTCATAACATCGCAATTCGGTTCAACCACAATCCCATGATAGTCCAGTATCTCCGACAATTGCTGTGCCGATTTCGTTTTTGTGGCCTTAACCATAAGGCTATTTACTGCCGACGCACACAATGGTTGTGGCTGCATGTCGCTACCAGCTTCAAATATAAAGTCTATTTTTAGCAATTCGGTTGTTGCGGAGCCGAGTTGGTAAAGCATTACCCCGTTGTCAAATATTGCAACTTTAGGAGTAATAATATTTTCTATGGGTAATTTTTGCATCAGAAAATCATAGTTATTTTTACATTCAACTGGCGTGAAGTCAGGTAGTTGGGCACTGGATAATAAATATTCTCTATGTCCGACACCCACAAATACGATGCCACATTCCTATAGTTAAACAGGTTAAACACGTCTACACCCAGTTGCACATCCTTTATATATCTGAACAGTTTACTATTTTCAAAACGTTTTAACTTGGCAAAATGCAGAGTGTTGCCCCAGTCAATTCTGAAATAGGCTGGCAACCTAAAACTCTCGCTCTGCATTATGAACGGAGTCTTCACGGGCATTCCATCGGCAGCCACCATCACCAGACTCATACTCCACCAGGGAATGGTTGGAACATAGTCCTGCAAAAATAACTTCACTGCAACGCGCTGATCTGTCGGTCGGTCAATCCAACCCATGCCATCGCCATCAATATCCTCTTGTGTGTGCATCAACGATACACTTGCCCACGACTCCAATCCGTCTACCAACTCACCATTCACACGCATACTGAAACCGTAACTATACCCTTTAGCATTCTTGTCGGGCATATACCTCACGCGCAGATTATCAACCGTGTATGGCACTATGCGTGGCAGATATTTGCCATAAAGGTCGGCTGTGATGCGTAGTGGCACATTGCCCCATCGTGTGTTCCAGTCGGCGGTGGCATTCAACTGGTGCGAGGTAGGATATTCCAAGTCAGCATTCAGCGTTCCATCGCTACGACGATACTCTCTATAGAAAGGAGCCTGGTTGTAGACGCCAGCCGACAGCCTAAACACCATATCCTTTTGCCATTGTGGCTTGTAGCCCAAACTTATACGCGGACTTACCATAAATCGCCATCCTGTACTATTCTCGGTGTGTTCGTCGGCCATTACCGACGCATAGGCGTGCGCCCTTACCCCTGCCACTATTTTTATCTCCGAGTTTTTGCGTGTCGTAACATTAACTTCTCGCATAGCAAAGGCCATTCCGTGCAATGTGTTAAGGCTGTTGTTTGAACGAGAAAACTGCTGCAATTGTGGGGGTATCGGTGCATTACTGCTGTCGCCATAAACATAGGACGTTGTTGGCATACTGTAACCCGACGAGTCGACCCATCGCCACTCACGAATATGATCGTCGACATTATCAAGTTGCATCCTTAGGCCAAAGTTCCATTCGCCCAAACGCACATCGCCTTTTAGTCTACTTTCAATGGCATATATCGTGGTGAGCATTCGGTTAGAAGCATGCTCCAAGAACGTACCGACACCTTTATTGAAGTGCACCGTGTCGCCCTCTTCTTCACCCAACCCGACTTCACTGAGCCAATATTGACTTTGTACATCGTATCGTTCCGTCTCTGCAATGCGCTGCCACGATGCATGGCTCTTCAACCGCCAGTTGTCGGCAATGGCGTAATCCGACGCAACTGCCAATAGCCACGTGCGATACTTGTCCTGTTCCTGGCCATCGAAGAATATGTTTAATTGCATTGGTAGAACGTATCCTCCAAATGTGGTGGTCTGACTTTCGGGCACTAAACCATAGTTATTGTCGGTTGCAATGGCCAATAAATTCAAGGTGTGGCGCTGCGAAGCTCGGCATTGTAATAGAGCTTGAAAGTCAGTATAGGTGGTGGTGTAGATGCCACGTGTATCCAAACTGCCAAAGATATAGTTGTTGCTGTTGCGTCGTACTGCTATGGCCGCGCTCCATACGCTATCTATTGCCCCGTAAAGGGCCACCTGTCCCCCCAGCAAACTAACCCCCACCCTGCCGCCAAAGTCGTCGGCAATGCGATAGTCGATGTCAAGCACTGACGACAACCGATCGCCGTATTGGGCATCAAACCCGCCTGGCGAGAAACGCACCGACGACACAAGGTCGGGGTTTATTATGCTTGTGCCCTCCTGCTGACCATTGCGAATGAGCATTGGCCTAAACACTTCCACACCGTTGATATACACCAAGTTCTCGTCAAAAGAACCACCGCGAACCGAGTATTGGTTAGACAGTTCGTTGTTCGACACCACATCGGGTAATGTTTTCAGCAAACCCTCAACGCCCATCGATGGCCCAGCCACGGCTCTTATTTTCTCTATTCCTATATCGGCAAATGCCTCGCCTCGGCTGCGACTATCTCTGATACTCACCTCGTTCAACTGGCGTGCCGAGGGTTTAAGTGTGATGTCAAGATTTATTATCACACCATTTTTCAGCCCATGCAGTGTGTGTTGCACCAAAGTGTAGCCCGTGTGCGAAAACATTAGTGTGGCGCTGTCGGCCGTTGGCACCGCAAGACGGTATCGTCCATCAATTGATGAAGAAGTGCCTATGGTCGAACCATGCATGCCAATGTTCACAAAGGCCAAAGGCTCTCCACTTTCAGCGTCGCTCACCCTACCCTCAATCACTGTTTGTGCTGTCAGTGCAAGCGGCACAAGCAATATTGCAAGTATGATGAGAACTTTTGTTTTCATATAGTAGGAATAACCACAAATGCAAGTTATTATTGTATTTAGGAATGTAAAACAGCAAAAAAAGGAGACGACACCTTGCTGGTATCGTCTCTTTCCTTGGTGACTCCTGCAGGATTCAAACCTGCAACCTTCTGATCCGTAGTCAGATGCTCTATTCAGTTGAGCTAAGGAGCCATTTGGCCTTTATCACCTCTCTCCCTCTCGAAATCGGATGCAAAGGTAAGCTCTTTTTGCTTACCGACCAAATTTTTTTTCAATTATTTTATTTGCCCTATCGCAACTTGCTGTGTTATCGGGCGTTCGGTTTCAATGCAAAGGTTCACTTCTGAAAGCTCACTCCATACACTTCAGAGTAGAGTGTGGCGGCTACCTCGGCAAATTCGTCGTCGTCAAGTTCGTATTTCGACATGATAATCATATCGACGGTGCGGTTGTCGCCATGATACGACGGTTGCACATAGGGCTGTGGATTTTGGAAAAGACCCATGCTTGCATAGAATTCTATGCGGTGTTCGGCTGCTTCGTTGACTGGTTTTTCCACCTCAAGCACCACCTGCTCTGTTTGTTGCGACAGGAAGTTCAAAAACACCGCCTTGCCCAACCCCTGGTTGCGCAATTCTTCAGCTATGGCAAAGTGTTCAATGTAAATCAGTTCTGGAAATGACCAATAGCTTAAGATGCCTATTGGTTCGTCGCCGTTTTCGGCAACAAGGAAATGGAATTTGCCGGCATCACGCTGCCGGATTCTACTGAAAGGGGGGCGTTCCTCTTCGGGGAACGCCTCTTCAAACAGGCTTTGGGCAAAGTGCTGATGGTTGCAGTCTGCCAGTTTTGTAAAGGTTATCATTGTTGTTGGGTAATGTGTTCAAAGCATGTTACGGTTTTGACGCAGGGTGGCCAGCATTAGCTGACGTGCACGCGACAGGCGCACTTTCACTGTCCCCATGGGCAGCCCTGTGGCTGTGGCTATCTGTTCGTAGCTCATTTCGTCGAAGTAGCGCATCTCTACTATCTCTCGATAGGGTTGCCTCAACTGCGACACAATGAGCCGCAGATTGTCGTTGCGTTGCTGCAATATTATCTGCTCCTCGGGGTTGGGTGCGTCGGAACTAACAGGATATTCCGTCCACTCTTGCCCATCGTTGCGCGACAGGGTGCCCAATGGCACAGTCGGCAACCGACGGCGTCGTATATAGTCAATGCATGTGTTTGTACCGATGGTAAACAACCAAGCGCTAAAAGAGTTGGTTGGACTGTAACGGTTAAGTTGCATAAAGGCTTTTGAGAAAGTCTCCATTGTGAGGTCGGCCGCATCGGTAGCGTTGCGTGTCATGCGCAGCAGTAGCAAGTAAAGGGGTTCACGGTAGGCCGACATCAATCCAGCATAGGCTTGTGGGCTGCCGTTGTCGCGTGCAGCGCACACAAGGCGGTAGTCTTGTTCAATGCGTGGCGTGGTTGTGGCCGTCATCGGTGGTGGGTTACTTGTATCTTTTTTGGGTGTGTAACGGCGTTAGGATTAAAATAGTATTTGCAATGATAAAATAAATTTCAAGCAATGGTGCCACAAAGTGCATCTTGCCTCCATCGAAACGCTTTGTCAGTTGTGCAAAACACACTATTTGCCACACCCATTTTATCACCGCAGCCAGTGCTACAATGGGCCACGGCAGCGCACCCAACACCACCAGCGCCACCCCCGCACCGTAGAACAAGATGTTGAGCACCGCCCTACGGTCGCCACGTAGGCGCGAACGCAGACTGTGTCGTCCGCGAGTGGCCACACGGTGTTTGCGCTCGTCATGCCACTGGCCAAAGGTCTTCAGTGGCTCAATTGTCAGACGGGCATCGTTGCCGATGCTTATGGCTGTGTTTTTGCGGGTTGCATTTTGGTAAATAAACAGGTCGTCGGCACCTTCGGCAATGTCGTAGTGTCCAATGAACGATCCTTGAGCAAAGAAGAATTCGCGCCTATAACTCAAGTTGCGACCCGAGCCCGTCGACGGGTGGCCAGCCAACACGCTGCCCAGATAGTGGGCGCTGTAGTCGAGCACATCGTACCTCTGCAACGACCCCAAAAGGGTCTTGTTGCTCTTCACGCCGCAATAGCCAAGCACAATTTGAACCGCTGGGTCGTCATATCCTCGCACCATACCTTTGAGCCACTGGAAGTTGCGCGGAATACACTCTGGGTCGGCCAACAGCACGATGTCGTTCTTGGCCGACTTGATACCTATCGACAGCGGATATTTCTTGCCTTTGAAAAGGTTTACATCTTCGCGGAAGGTAACTACCTTGAGGTGTTTGTATACACTTTGAAGGGTGAACAACACAAAATGTGTGTCGTCGGTTGAGGTGTGATCAACCACCACCACCTCATAGTCATCATACTCTTGTTCAAGCAGATAAACCAGATTTTCTTTCAGCCATTCGGCCTGATTGTGCGCCACCATCACCACCGACACTGGTGGCATCTTCTCCTTTGTCAATGCGCCGTTAGGGTTGGTGTGAGCATCCTTATAACGGCCAACACGCATGTAGTAAAGGCCGTAGTGGATACACAGACCCACCAAGGCCAGCAGCATTAGTGCGGCGAGAGCAATCGAGTAAGGGTCGGTTAAGAAAGCGTTAAAGTCGAACATTGGTTCAATGTTTGCCATTCAACTTGCAAAGTTACACTCTTTGCCGTAAGCCTTATCGTGGATGTGCCGTAAAATATCAACATTTAATCAACACCATCCATTCGCCTATTCAACATTTATGTTCGGTCATGGAAGTATCAAGTAGGGATCAACTTCGGCCGTTCTTCAGTCGTTCTTCAGTTGT
>JAFVBC010000010.1 GCA_017480185.1 Bacteroidales bacterium | reverse complement strand
GTTCTTCAGTTGTTCTTCAGTCAATGACTGAAGAACAACTGAAGAACGGCCTTAGTTGATACCTACTTGAACCGAACATAACTGCCAACAAATAAGTGCATGCCCCCAAAAACTATCTTTTGCAGACCGAAAAAGCACACTCATCATTACGAGTAATACACACAAAGCACAGGGTAGCCGACCTGCGGTGTGGAGTCGAAGGCCATACATAGAGCCATCGAGTGCGGCACTGCTCACGACACTCCTTTGGCGAGCCAACGACTACTGCGAAGCACAGATAATCACCTCGCTCGCCACCGCCTATCAGAGCACGGGCTCCACTTCGACAAGCCGCAGCAATTTTTTTCACCACCATAAGTATTGTTGTAAATTGCAAAAAAAGTGGGGCAATAACATTACTAATTGACACCCAGTTTCAAAACATATTGTATCTTTGCACCCATGAAAAGTCATGGAGCTATAGGTTTTATCGATCTCCACTCTGTGGCTTTTCCTTTTGTATATAGGTAGTTCAGGATTTGTATTTCCCATTTCTGTTGTGAATTGCTTAAAAAGAGAACATTGACATTGATAATTGACACCAGCTACGAAGATATACATCTTCTTCGTCTTGTTGTGAATTGCTTAAAAAGAGAACATTGACATTGATAATTGACACCTGCACGAGCTGGGCAGTTGAGCCAGCTGATGTTGTGAATTGCTTAAAAAGAGAACATTGACATTGATAATTGACACCGTTATTGCCCTTTCCACTGAGCACGCCCTGTTGTGAATTGCTTAAAAAGAGAACATTGACATTGATAATTGACACCGTTGTCAACATCTCTTCATTGTTAACTTGTGTTGTGAATTGCTTAAAAAGAGAACATTGACATTGATAATTGACACCATCGGCCTCTTTCTTGGCCTTGGCTCTCTCGTTGTGAATTGCTTAAAAAGAGAACATTGACATTGATAATTGACACCTAGCCTCACCTGGCTCAGCAAAACCAGTAAGTTGTGAATTGCTTAAAAAGAGAACATTGACATTGATAATTGACACCATTAACCAATTAAAAAACAACCGTTATGAAGTTGTGAATTGCTTAAAAAGAGAACATTGACATTGATAATTGACACCGAAATGTTTAACACCATTAGTTACGACGCAGTTGTGAATTGCTTAAAAAGAGAACATTGACATTGATAATTGACACCAAGGAAATTGAAGAGTTGGAAGCCCGTATTGTTGTGAATTGCTTAAAAAGAGAACATTGACATTGATAATTGACACCTATGCCCCGTCGAATCGTTTATCGCCCAAGTTGTGAATTGCTTAAAAAGAGAACATTGACATTGATAATTGACACCACGCAGAAGTTTGGGTTACGGGAGTGAAAGTTGTGAATTGCTTAAAAAGAGAACATTGACATTGATAATTGACACCTGAACACAGGTAGTGAGAAAATCGTCTTCCGTTGTGAATTGCTTAAAAAGAGAACATTGACATTGATAATTGACACCACAATATGTGCAAATATAATGTAATCAATGCCTTACAAGGTTATCAATGTACAAAAAAATCCTACCCCTATGGGTAGGATTTTTGCTTTATCGTGAATGGTTTTTCGTTTCTAAAACATCTCCAACTGCTGTCCTGGCGCAGTGGGGGCCACTGGCTTTTGACAGATGAATAGGTCGATTTCTGAAAACTGTTTGTCGGTGATTGTCAGACAGCCCACTTGTCCGTATTCTGGCAACAAAGATTTAACGCGTTTAAGGTGAACGTCGGCATTTTCACGACTGGCACAATGCCTTACGTAGATTGAGAACTGAAACATGGAGAATCCGTCTTTTATCAGATTTTTGCGGAAGTTGGACGCAGCTTTGCGTTCTTTTTTAGTGTCGGTAGGAAGGTCGAAAAAAACGAGTAGCCACATGGTTCGGTATTCGCTATAGCGATCCATTTGTTTTACATTTCTGGATAGGTTATACGTCGGCTTTCGCCAGTAAAACATCGTGCCAACGACGCCGAGGTGGTACTGGCTGCAACCATAAGAGGACTACGTTGTCCGCCGATATGTACCTCGATAGTTGGAATACTAAGCATGCGACGTTTTATTTCGGTGGTTAACTCAATATCTCGACAATCTTTCATGATTTTTACTACATGTTGGTCGACATAAGGGCGGTAGGGTTCCATTATATCATCCGCCAAGCAGTAGGCATTGTAGCGATTGTGGTGGTGTATGCCAAGTGTGGGCAATAGTCCACTGCCGACAAGGGCACGAGCAATAACGGCACGAAGAATAGCGTAGCCATAGTTTAGTAGGGTGTTTGGGTAGTCGCCTTCACGGCTACGGGTGAAGTTGGGAATGGAGGGGAACATCTGACTCCAATAGAAAGCTGCGGCACGGCCTTCGAGGTTTGTACTATCGCCACTGCGAACTTCTTTGCCCCACTGACGCATGTTGCCCACCTCAATGCCATGCAGTTGGTTGAGGAGGGTTGCCTGGTTGTATATTTTTTGTTGTATGGTTTGCTGCCATAGTTGTTTGCGCAGTGGTAACGAGGCCGATATTTGATGTTGGAATCGCTGACTTTGAACAGTATTTCCATCAAGAGGTAGCAGTAGCCCGAGTGGCATGTGAGAGTCGTTGCAGGTTATGACAGCAGCATTGTTGTTGACCAAAGCCGACAAAGCGCCATGGGTGATAGTGATTTGCCGATGATCAAGGACTACCACACCTATGTCTTCAATGGGTATGGAGGCCTGGTTTTCGGGTTCGTTGTCGTGGGGTTCGAGTTTGACTACCAGTTGTGCATTGCGCAACGAGATATAGGCTGGGTGCGAGAAACAAATTGTGCGTTTTATCATGGTCAGTATTCTCCAATGTTAACAATGCGTCCAATGTGGTTTATACGTACTTTTACTATGCCTTTTAAGTTATCCAACGATGTTATGCGCTTCCATGTGATGTTTTGCAATTCTTTCTTGTCGTCCACCGTTGTCTCGAGATGGTGTCTGAACCAATAGTCCTTACTTGATATTTTTTGCACACGGAAAAGATTAGGACTAATCTGACTGTAGTTTTTCTCATCGGTTAGGTCAATCTCGTTGGGGTCGAACCCTTGTGCGGGATTGGGAAATACGAAATATTCGTTTGTCTTCATAGAAAACAGGTATTGCCACCCTTTGTCCTTGTTGTATTCTTTGTCAATGGCAGGCAAACTCGGTTGAGAAATACGTCGTGCCACGGCTTCATAGAACGACACTATGCGTTCTTGGAGGATGCCATTCGCATCGCAGAAGATGGCAACATGGTGGTTGTTTCGCAGATTAACATAGTCTACCGGCTGCTGACAGCCATTGCTGTCGAGCATTAGTTGGCCATCTTTGTCGTGCTTGCTATGCAGTGGCTTGCCAGGAATATTTTCTACTATCGTTACTCGTTTTATGTCTATACCCTTCTCTCGGTTCAGCCATATTGGATTACTGTCAAGATTGGCGAATGCATCTTTTGCTTTGCCACCATATTCTGCAAGGCGCTGCTGCAGCAGGCGTTTAACCCCTTCGTCGAGCACTTTGTCAATATTAAGTTCTTCGTCGACTTTTTTACGAATGGTGAAACGTTTTTCGAACCAACGGATTGTCACCATTTCTGGCACCTGATGGGTGTGTTCTGCGTCGAGCCAAATTGGGGTTTTAGACAGACTATTGTTGCCTGTAAAGGCTTTCTTGGCATCGCCACCGCATGCGTCGAAGCGACTTTGCACAGCCTTGCGATAGGTCTGGTTTTGAATATTTGCAATGTCTTGCGCCGTAAGTTTACCCCCAACTGCTATTTCCTTCGTGCAAGGCACCAAAACAGAGCCATATATAGTATCTTTATGCAATTGACCACGAGGCGTGAGTTGCACTTTCTTACGTATCACACCCTTCACCTTTGTGGTGTTAACGTTTCGTGTTACCACTTTGTGTTTGGCCTTAACCGATACCAACACCATCTCCAAATGGCGTTTGGCTTCGGCGCGGAAATTGCCAGCGATGGGCATAACAAAGCGCAGGTGCCCTTTATTGTCGCGCACCAAAAAGCGACGCTCTATAGAGCGAATGTCGTCATTATCGCGAGCATTGAGGTGGTTGAGGTAGTTGATGTATTCTGGTCGGGTAAAGGCAATGGTTAAAGCATCCATGGCATGGTGGCGATGGTCGTTGCGTTTGGTCCAGTCGGCTATGCGATATATTTTCTGACCGTCGCGTCCTGTAGTAACAGATGTGAGTCCTTGTCGCTCATATTTATCCCAGTTAAGCTCTTGCATAACGTCGACCAATTGCCAGTCTTGACGTAGCCTGTCGGTAACAGAGCCCGAAGTGGCAGTAACGGTGCGAGCAATGTCGCGCAACATTTCCTGTGCCTTGCGCGAAATGTACTGCGTGTTGCGAAGGTCGCGCTCAATAAAGTCTACAGGAATATCGGCTTTGGTCATTTTCAGTTTCTTGGCCTTTGCCTGCAATATTGCCCCATTTTTAAGAAGGTTGTCTACGCGCGTTTTGTATTCCTGTGCCCCTTCTGCACCATATTTAGAGCTAACATAGTCCATCGCGGTGGAATCGCTTTTTTCATTGTTCACACTGTGATATTCGAGAGTTTTGTTGGAGAAAGAATTGTCGAACAGACGCTTTTGAGGTATGATATGCTCTATTTCAATTTCCTTGCTAAAGAGTTTCTCCTGTGGTATAAACAGGTTCGAGTACAACGTCTTATAGCCATTGTTGGCCAGTTCTTTATACAGACGATAGCGAATTATGTCGTTGCGACTAACATGATCCAAACCAAATTCCGACTGCAATATCTTTCGATATTGTTCAGTTTCGCGAGTGTTGCGGTTAATGGCTTCGCTCATGATTTTGCGTTGCTCGGCATTTTGTTTTAGTTCGCGAGCCAGTTCGATACGCACTTCATCAGGGCGGCCATAGGTGTCGATTATTTCATTGACCACGTTGACCATCTGATTTAGGATTTTTTCTACGGTTGGATTTCTCAAGCTATTCTTTGGCAGAACATCCATGTGCTCTTTTAGTTGACGCTTCTCGTTCTCCTCGCGCGTCAACGACTGCTCCGAGTGTCTGTAGCCGACCAACGCGCATGCTTCGCTATACTCATGACCAGCCGAAAGGAATGGCAAAATCTTCTTAATAGCTTTTGTTGAAAGGCTGCAATAATCGTCTTCAAAACGAATGTTGGCAAATAGGCGAGCATATTCTCTGGGTAGCTGCATAAGTGACATAAGACGGTCTACCAGTTTTTCGTCGCCAGTAACAGAGTTATCGCCTTCGAAAGAGTAGAGCAGATGCCACAACCGCATCTGCGGTTGGTCTTCGATGTTGGCCGAGTTGGCATCAAAGGTGAGCCAATGGCAAGCATAACCAAGTCCACCGAAAACAGCTTTAACGATATTCACCACCTGTGCTGAAGACATCTTGGCAAAATCGTATTCGCCATGACCACTCAAAGCCACTATTTCTTGTGCCGCTTTCAGCATTTGTGCCATGGTGCGGTTACCCTCGACCGTAGCAAAATTGAGGTCTATTTCGCGAGGCCTCGTAAAAAGCAGTTTCAGAACCTCTTTGCTACTGAGTTTTTCTTTGTAAAGAAGTTCGTTGTACAATAAGCCTTTCTGCTCTTCGTCGAGTGCAAATTCCTCGCCATCCTTCGTAACTCTCAAGTTGTTTATCGTTTGCCATATTCTGAATTGTTGAAACAGTGGCGACGATTTTGGGCACACCTTGCGTTGCTTTTCGAATTGACATGTAGCGACGAGCCATTTTTGCGACCGTAGACGACGCTGATAGAAGATCACAATGTCTCTGATTTCGTGTTTCAGCTCTGGGGTAAGTTCGGGATGAAAGCGTGCTTGCGTCTCCCAAAGCTGCTCAAACTCGTCGAGGTAGTCTTGCCTATAGAATGGCTGGTTTTTAAGGCTGGCATTAGGGTTGTTGGCCAGATTTTGCATCAGATACTGACCAACGGTTAGCTTTTTGATATAAAGCAGCTTGCTACGGTCGCTAATATTGCCCAGATAGCTGCTACTGCTATTTATTTGTCCGTTTATTTCGCACACAACAGTGGCCAGTTCTTGTGCCGTAAGGGGGCGCATAAGTGCATCGTTGCGCAGCGCAAACAGCTGTTTGTTTTTTTCGAACCGATTGCCCTTAATATCTAAAGTGTATAGGCCATGCTGTTTTAGAAATGCCGCCGAGGTACCTTTTTTAGCCTGCCCATCTATCGTTTTGCGAAATTCGTGTGTAAGGATCGCGGTGTGATGGGGCGACTGATATGCCCAAATCCTGTCGAGCTCGGCCACTAAATCAGACCGATAGAAGTCGGGCACATAATGATTTCCAGTTGTTAGCAACTGAAACCCGTATTGGCCTGGCGTAAGGTCATAGTCGTAGAGCTGGCGAGCCATGTCGAGGTTGTTGATAAACGTGCCCTCGGCGTTGTTTTGCATTTTACGATTGCTCTTATAGCCGCGTTTTTTGTTTATCATAAGCAGTACACGCGCAAATTCTTCAAGCGTGATTTGGTCGGTGGCTGCTTTGGCTCGCAGTTGGTAGGTTTGGAACGTGCTGTGGTTGCCCTGTTCAGAGAGTATGGTATCAGCGGTAATCCACCCTTGTTGCGTGAGCAATTCTACAAGATTTTGGCGACGCAATTTATAGCGTTGCAGGTTGCGGCGCATGCTGCGGTTTTTGGTTCGGTCAGCGTTGGTGGTAATGGGTTTGCCTTTTTCGAAGTTGGTCTGTTCGTCGGTTGTTAGCGGATTTACACGCACTCCAAGGCGCACAATCGACGATTGCTCGGGCGTGTCGTGCTCGTCAACAACAGCCCAACCTATACTTGTTGTTCCTAAGTCTAAACCAAGAATCTTTGCCATGCTACGGTAGTTTTTTTTCAGTATACAAAAGAACATGTTTTTTAGGGGCGATGCAACATTTTTTTCTCATTCCAAATAAAAGTAGTAATCTTGCACCGCTTTTTAGGCAATTCACAATAAGGATTTTTCCGTTGTGAAAACATTCGTTGGGCGGGAGCAGCAATGCTCCCGTCGGGCGTTTTATGCCCACATCTAATCAACCGACTGGCTGCCTGTCGAGGCCAAACGCCGTGTGCCAACAAATCACACCTCGCCACCCCAACGCAATAAAAAGCCACCCCCTACCCCACATCTGCACAAGTCGTATTGCATCGCGTGCGATGCAATACGGCTCACCTTGCCATCATCTACCTACCAACGCCCTATCAACTCCCTATCAAGTCCCTATCAACTCCTACCACAGCAGGAGTTAACGGGGTGATAATAAGACGATTGGCTGGTTCAAATAGCGCGATTACACCACAATCAACTGAATATCAGACATATGGTCAAATATCTAACATCGGCCACATGTTTGAGCATTTGGGGCGCAAATCGGGTTTACATACGGGTGAAGAAGGGGTATATATCGCGTACGACACAGCCAACCCACACCATCTTTGTCAACATTATGCCTGCATAAAAGCATCAATGGGTGATAAACGGAGAAAGGATAATCCCAAAAATAGTGTAAATTTGCAGTTATAAAAAAACAAAAAAGAGCCGAACTGAATGAAGAAACTGTTTGTGTTTATGTCATTTGCAATGATTGCCATGTCGGGCGCAGTGATGGGGCAGCAGCAACATATCACCCTTGAAGACATTTGGACCAAGCGAACCTTTGCCCCCCGAGGAATAGGCGGCATACGCTCCATGGCCGACGGTGAACACTATTGCAGCTTGTCGCGCACGGGCATTGCCCAATATAGTTATAAGACTGGTGCCAAGACGGCCGACTTGTGTCTTTTCAACGCTCCGCAACGCAAACACAAAGCCAAACCCTTGCCTGTGTTTACGGGTTATGCTTTTAGTGCCGACGAACAAAAGATACTGCTCAGCGGTGAGTTTGAACCGATCTATCGTCGCAGTGGAGTGAGTTCGTATTGGATTTACGACCGCCCATCCGACAGTTTTGTATGCTTAACGATCAACGGTAAACAAAGGCTCACCACCCTCAGCCCCGACGGCACAAAGGCTGCCTTTGTGCGCGACAATAACCTCTACTGGATTGACCTCTCCACCCTTGAAGAGCACGCCATTACAACCGACGGGAAGGTGAATCACATAATCAATGGCACTACCGACTGGGTGTATGAAGAGGAATTTGCCATCACCCAAGGCTTTCAATGGAGCCCCGACTCGAAACAAATAGCCTATATGCGTTTCGACGAAAGCCAAGTAAAGGAATACAACATGCAGATGTGGGGAGAACTCTATCCCGACGACTACCGCTATAAATATCCCAAGGCAGGCGAGAGTAACTCGCAAGTTGAAATACGCATATTCAAACTTGAAAGCAACAGCACGCAATACGTAGCCATGGGTGGCAAAACAAACGCCGTGGCCAGTGGCTCGGAATGGGAGTATATTCCTCGTTTCCAATGGGCAAACGACAACACCTTGGCTGTGATGCGTATGAACCGCTTGCAGAACCACATGCAGGTGCTTACCATTAGCAGCAAAAAAACTGGCAGCGAGCCCGACGCCATCATCTACGACGAGCAGGACAATGCCTACGTTGAGGTGCCCGACACGTGGCAGTTCCTTACGATAGGCAATGGCAAAAACGCCACACAGCAGATGCTTATCACCAGCGAGCGCGACGGCTATCGCCACATCTACCTCTACGACATGCAGGGACGCTTGGTGAAACAAATAACATCGGGTAGTTGGGAAGTGGCCAGCGTGTGCGCCGTAGACACCAAAGGTCAACGCCTCTACTACACCAGCCACGAAAGCGGTGCCATCAATACCGACCTCTACATGATAGACTTCTCGGGCAAACACAAAACATGTCTCAACCACCGCAATAATGCTCCATTCATCAACCGCTATCCTGCCAACAACACCATCACCCTCGGCACCTACAACGCCCATTTCAGTCAAGGGTGCAAATACTATATCTGCACATTCTCTGATGCCAACACCCCCCCCATCTACACCCTCCACACCTCGACAGGAAAACTGGTTAAAGTGTTGGAAGACAACTCGGCACTGCGTAACACTATGAACAACTATGGTGTGGGTAACAAACGCTTTGGCACACTCACCACACGCCAGGGCACCGAGTTGAACTACTACACCATTGTGCCTCCCGATTTCGACAGCACAAAACAGCACCCATTGTTCTTCTATGTATACGGTGGCCCAGGCAATCAACAGGTAACCAACAGCTACGGATACAGCGACTACTACTGGTTTCACCTCTTGGCCGAACAGGGCTACGTCGTGGCATGTTTCGACGGCAGGGGAACAGGTGGCCGTGGAGCCAACTTCAAGAAGCAAACCTATCGCGACCTCGGACACATGGAGTGCGACGATGCTATAGAGGCAGCCCTTTGGTTTGGGAAACAGCCTTGGATTGACCGCGACAGAATAGGCATATTTGGATGGAGCTTTGGAGGTTACCTCTCCTCGCTCTCCATCCTTAAAGGCAACGACGTGTTCAAAAGCGCCATTGCTGTTGCCCCTGTCATCACGTGGCGATACTACGACAACATCTACACCGAGCGCTTTCTTGCCTTGCCTCAAACCAATGCCGAAGGCTACGACAACAACTCGCCTCTCAACTATGCCTCGCAGCTAAAAGGCAACTATCTGCTGGTGCACGGCACTGGCGATGACAACGTGCATTTTCAAAACGCAGCCATGATGGCCGATGCACTGGAAAAAGCAGGCAAACAGTTTGAGATGCGCATATATCCAAACAAGAACCACTCCATCTACGACAACACAGGCAACACACGCCTAAACCTCTACCAGATGATGACCGACTTTATATTGAGAAAATTATAGCACACCATGAAGAAAGCCCTTCTGACCATAAGCCTGCTGGCGACATTGGCCACTGCCCACTGCCAATGGAGTGAATATGGGGTAAAAGTGGGCATTGGTGGAGCCACCATACAAGACGACCTCTCAACCAAGTCGTCGGTTATGGCCGTCAATGTTGGAGCCTATGCTAATTTCACTTTTGCCAAAAGTGAAAGCATTTTGGCCGAAATATTCTATCTTCAAACGGGGCTCAACCTCATACGTCGTGGCAACAACTTCCAAGAGGTGTTTGAGACAGCCAACACGATGACCCTACGCGAGGGCTACAACCATGCGTGGTATGTGCAGTTGCCAGTGTTGGCCAACGTACACTACGAGTTGCCCCTGCGCGAAGCTGGCCACAATGTGGGCTTCTTCCTCGGTCCAGCCATATCGGTTGGCGTGTTTGGGCAGTACGGCGACCGCCGCATCACGCCCGGGGTGCAGTCGCTCACGGCCAACTACGACCTCTCGATACATGGCACCGACGACGACCGCGCCGTGTTCAACCACCTGAATAGAATAGACGTAAGCGCACTGGTGGGATTCTACTACGAACATAAAGACTTCCTCTTTTCTTTCCATATAGACCACGGATTTACCGCCACTTCGAGTGGCGAGGACATGTTGCGCCTTATGGAAAACAACCAAAGTGGTAGCAACGACATAAACGTGCAAATACCCAACGGCAATAACTCGGCTTTCATCTTCTCGGTGTCCTACCGCTTGGGCTACTTCAGATAAACCAACATCCAACGTCAAACCAACACAAAACAGCATAAAAACATGAGTGTAAGGGTGAGATTTGCCCCAAGCCCCACCGGGCCATTGCATATCGGGGGCGTTAGAACGGCACTTTACAACTACCTTTTTGCAAAGCAAAACAATGGTCAGTTGGTGCTCCGCATAGAAGACACCGACCAAACTCGCTTTGTGCCAGGAGCCGAACAATACATCATTGAAGCACTTACCTGGTTGGGGATAACCTTTGATGAAGGGGTACATATTGGCGGTCAATATGGTCCCTACAGACAAAGCGACCGTAAGCCCCTCTACCGTCAATATGCCCAACAGCTAATAGACACAGGATGGGCATACTATGCATTCGACCGACCAGACGCACTTGAAGAAAAGCGAAAGGCCTTCGAGCAGCAGAAAAAGACATTCCAGTACGACTGCAACACACGCATGCAGATGGACAACAGTCTGACCATTGCCCCCGAAGAGGTGAAGAGGCGCATAGAGTCGGACGAGCCCTATGTCATTCGATTCAAATTTCCCGACAACACTGACATAACCGTCAACGACCTTATACGTGGGCAGGTAACTATGAACTCGCGTCAGCTCGACGATAAAGTGCTCTTCAAAAGCGACGGCATGCCAACCTACCACCTTGCCAACATCGTTGACGATCACTTGATGCAAATAACCCACGTCATACGTGGCGAGGAGTGGCTTCCCTCTGCCCCACTCCACGTTATGCTCTACAAAGCGTTTGGCTGGTACGACACCATGCCACAGTTTGCCCACTTGCCTTTGCTTCTTAAGCCCGAGGGTAACGGAAAATTGAGTAAACGCGATGGCGATCGTCTTGGATTCCCAGTATTCCCCCTTGATTGGGTTGACCCCAAAACTGGCGAAAAAAGCAGCGGATACCGTGAGCAAGGCTACCTGCCACAGGCTGTGGTAAACATGCTTGCCCTGCTTGGCTGAAATCCTGGCACTGACCAAGAGATAATGTCAATGGATGAACTGACACAATTGTTCAACATAGGACACATAAGCAAAAGTGGTGCAAAGTTCAATGTTGAGAAAGCACGCTGGTTCAACCACGAATACATGCAGATGCTCCCCGATGAAACCATAGCCGATATGCTTGAGCAGCAGGTGCATGAACACGGCTTAACCGCAGAACGTAACTATTTGGTTAGGGTGAGTGGCATGATGAAAGAACGTATTAGTTTCCCATCAGAGTTGTGGGACACGTGCTGCTACTTCTTCCAAGCCCCAAGCGAATACGATCCAGCTGCCATAAAAAAGCGCTGGAAAGCTGGTATGACCACCCACATGAATAAGGTGATTGAAATACTCAACACCGTGCCATTCGAATATCAAGCCATACACAAAGCCTTACTTGACGACTATATTGTTGGCAACGGATTGAACATGGGTCAGGTGATGAACTCGTTCAGACTCGCCGTTGTGGGGCGCACCGTTGGCCCCGACATGCTCACACTTGTCATGGTGCTTGGCAAAGACGAAACAATAAGCAGGGTAAAACGAGCCATTGATGTAATTGGTGAACCCGACGAACAATAGTAAAAGTGTACTAAAAAACTTACAACTATATGAAAAACAACAAACTCTTATACGCACTCAACGCAGTGCTGTTCATAGGTTTGATAGTGCTTTACGTGCTGCACTTCACCTCAACCGACAATAAAAAAATGCAGAATATTGAGGCCACCGCACCCATAACCAAGGAGGGCGGTCTGACAATGGCATACGTTGACACTGACACCTTGCTGGCTAAATATCAGTATGCCATTGATCTGCAAGAAAAGTTGGTAGCCTATAAAAATCAGCAAGAGCATCTTTACAAACAAAAAATGCAGAAGTTTCAAGACGACTATCAGAACTATCTTAAAAACGGCGATAAACTAACGTTGAGCAAACAGCATGAGACCGAGGCCAGTCTTAAAAAACGCGCAGAGGAATTGAGTACCCTTGAGCAAGAACTTGTGAGCAAAATCGCTGATCGTCAACTTGAAGAAAACACGAAAATGCTTAATGCAATATTTGCCTTTGTAAGCGAATATAACGCTGCCAACCAGCAATTTGACATCGTTATGCGTAAAACGTTCGACTCATCACCCACCCTGTTTATCAATCCAGCAATGGACATAACAAACGAAATTATTGATGGGCTCAATAAGGAATATGCAGAAGTGAAAAGTAAGAAACAGGATTAGACACAATACCTATTAACAAAAGAGGGCGATTAAAGTCTACCTCTTTGAGAGCATAAGGAAAGGCCATGTGCTAACGTGCACATGGCCTTTCCTTGTACCACTACGCAGAATAAGGAGCACTTGATGAGCACCTTATTATCTCAAACTACTCTATATGCTCTAAAAAAACGCGAAGTAACTTCATGAAGTTGTCGTAATTACGCAGGCCACACCCCTCACATGTGTCGGTTGGACTGTGATAACCACCATATGGTCCACCAAGAGTATATATAAAAATGGCAGGACATTGTGAGGTGAAATAATAGTGGTCGCTATTGGGAGCATTGTCGCGTCGTCCGATTTTGGCAGCGTAGCCGCGATCATCGTTAAGAGACTGCAAAAGGTCTACGTAAGGGGCTGTGGCACGGTCGTTGGCATTAACCACCATCATTCCCTCATCGCCACCACAAAAGAGGTCAATATTTATCAGCAACTTTACTTTGTTGAGATTTATCAGTGGCAAATCGGCAAAATAGCGCGAGCCCACAAGTCCGGCCTCTTCACCTCCAAAAAAGAGAAAGACGCGGGTAAAACGACTGCGTTGCTGGTTGCTGAGCCTTGCCAGGTCGAGCAATGCAGCTACGCCACTTGCATTGTCGTGAGCGCCATAAAAGATGGTGTCGCCACTCATGCCCAAATGGTCATAGTGGGCTGTGAAAACAATCATAGAGTCTGTCTCGCCTGGGATATATGCGCATACGTTTTGCGAACGGTAGCCAGCACGCACCAGTGGCGGATGCGATGTGGTGCGTGGAAAGCGAAATGGCTGGTAAAAATCGTTGGATAGGGGTCGTGCACCCAATCGTTGTAACTCTTTACGCAAAAAGTCGGCCGCTATAGAATCGCCTCTATATTGCATACCACGGCCAAACATCTCATCGGAAGCCAATGTGCATATCACTTGTCGGGCATAGTTGGAGTCCTGCGCCTGTAAACGGGCAACTGGTAAGGCAAGCAACAATATCAAGGCTAATCTTTTCATTTTATGCAGTGTTGTTTTTTATACCTCATAACTAAAACTTTGCAATAAAATTGCATTCAAGTAATAGTATTACAAATCAGCGAGGGCGCGGCTAATGCCGCGCCCTCGCTGATTTGTAATACTATGGCCTTTTAGGCATTCTTCTCAGGATTGTAAAACACAAATTGGTTATCGATAACATCAATGATTATGGTCTCGCCAGTGTGTATCGTACCCTCCAGCAACTGGCGACTCATCTCGTTGAGCACCTCACGCTGAATTACCCGTTTCACTGGTCGAGCACCCATAGCCACGTCATAACCCACATCAGCCAAGTGATCAACAGCCTCATCGGTTACCGAAATTGTAATATCGTTACGTTCTAACATTTGAGCTACATTGCGTAGTTGTATCCGTACGATGTCGCGTATCTGACTGTGGTTCAATGGGTGGAACATGATTATCTCGTCTATCCTGTTTAGAAACTCCGGACGTATACGCTGTTTCAACAACTCCATTACCGCATTTCGTGTTTCGTCAAGCTCGTATTGCGAAGGATCTCCCTCTTGTTCCAATCGTTCACGAATTATGTCGGAGCCCATATTCGAGGTCATAATGATAATAGTGTTTTTGAAGTCGCAAACTCGACCTTTATTATCGGTAAGTCGACCATCCTCCAGCACCTGAAGTAAGATGTTAAACACGTCGGGGTGTGCTTTCTCAATCTCATCAAATAGCACAATGCTATATGGTTTTCTTCGCACAGCCTCGGTCAGTTGCCCACTCTCATCGTAGCCCACATATCCTGGAGGTGCTCCTATGAGCCTACTCACGCTGTGCCGTTCTTGATACTCGCTCATATCTATGCGCACCATCATATTTTCGTCGTCAAACAGGACCTCGGCCAAGGCTTTAGCCAACTCGGTTTTACCGACACCCGTAGTACCGAGAAAGATAAAACTGCCAATGGGTCGACGAACATCGCTTAACCCAGTACGCGAGCGGCGTACTGCATTGGCAATGGTGCTAATGGCTTCGTTCTGTCCTACCACGCGCTTATGCAACTCGTCTTCAAGATGTAGCAGACGTTCACGCTCGCTCTGCATCATACGAGTGACAGGTATGCCTGTCCATTTGCTTACAATTTGAGCTATCTGTTCTGAATCAACCTCTTCGTTTATCATCGCGCTATCGGTCTGCATGGCTTTGAGTTGTTCTTTCAACTGCTGCACATGGTTTTCGGCGTCCTTAATGCGCCCATATCGCAGTTCTGCCACCCGTCCATAGTCGCCTTGACGTTCGGCTTGCTCGGCTTCGAACTTGTAATTCTCTATGTTTTTTACCTCTGCCTGGATGCTTTCCACAACCGACTTCTCGCTTTGCCATCGAGCCTTCATTTGGTTACGTTGCTCGCGCAAATCGGCCAATTCCTTATCTATTTGGGCTATTTTATCCTGATCATTTTCCCGCTTGATAGCCTCTCGTTCAATTTCAAGTTGCCGTATGCGACGCTCAATCTCGTCCAGTTCCTCGGGCACCGAGTCAATCTCAAGCCGCAACTTTGCAGCAGCTTCATCAATCAAGTCAATAGCCTTGTCGGGCAAAAAACGATCGGTGATATAACGATGGCTCAACTCTGCAGCCGATATAATAGCTTCATCCTTGATACGCACACGGTGGTGAACCTCGTAGCGTTCTTTCAACCCACGAAGTATGCTAATGGTGTCGGACACTGATGGTTCATCAATCAGCACGCTTTGAAAACGCCTCTCAAGGGCTTTGTCTTTCTCAAAATACTTCTGGTATTCGGCCAACGTAGTAGCACCTATAGCGCGCAATTCACCGCGTGCCAAAGCAGGCTTAAGTATATTAGCAGCATCCATTGCACCTTCGCCACCACCAGCACCCACTAAAGTGTGAATTTCATCAATGAAGAGGATGATTTCGCCATCACTTTCATTTATCTCACGTATCACACTCTTCAACCTCTCTTCAAACTCACCCTTATATTTTGCACCGGCAATGAGGGCACCCATATCAAGACTATATATGGTTTTACTTTTTAGGTTTTCGGCCACATCGCCATTCACTATGCGTTGAGCCAGCCCCTCGGCAATGGCAGTCTTACCGACACCTGGCTCACCTATCAAGATTGGGTTGTTTTTTGTGCGCCTACTCAATATCTGTAACACACGTCTTATCTCTTCGTCGCGTCCTATCACTGGGTCAAGTTTGCCATTCTGAGCCAATTGATTTAGGTTTTTAGCATACTTGTTAAGAGCGTTAAACGTATCTTCTTGGTTTTGCGAAGTTACTTTAGAGCCCTTACGAAGGTCGGCAATTGCGACCTGCAACCCTTTGGTGCTGGCACCCGCATCTTTCAACAGTTGCGCCACGCGGTCGCGTCCATCGACCAATGCCAACAACAGATGCTCTATACTTACAAACTCGTCGCCCATCTTACTGGCCATCTGCTGAGCGCGCACCAACACTTGATTAGCATCGTTGCTCAAATAAACCTGTCCCCCACTCACATGAGCCATCGTGTCAAGCAAGGCATCCACCTGTTGTGTTAGGCGTGGAATATTCACCTCCATCTTCTTCAATAGGTAGGGTGTAACATTCTCGTCCTCGCTCAAAACACCTTTCAAAAGGTGAGCCGTCTCAATTGATGGGTGCTGATTGGCCATAGCCACCTCTTGAGCCTTTTGCACAGCCTCCTGCGCTTTGATTGTGAAATTGTTGATGTTCATATCTTTATGTTTTTTTTCTTCATTACACTTACATTCATAAACAAAACAAATAGAGTACCAAACCTGCCCCGACTGACAAAATGGCAGACTAACAACATCCCCCCCCTCCGTACACGGTTGGGTATCGAGTTTTTGTCAACTATGAGGAATAATAAATATCAACAATCCAAATAAATGTCTTACTTTCGCAACAGATTTCAAAATAAGGTAACTATGATTGATGATAGAAATGACAACCGTGGAAACTTTGGCCTGTGGGTCAAAGTAGTATTAGCAATAGTGTGTATTGCTTTAATTACATTCATTCTTTTGAACAAAGGTCAACACAAGACCCATGAAGTTGTCGATAACCCGAATGTCAAGAAAGTTGTCGCTAATTCGAATGTCGAGAAAAATGATCTTCAAGAAGAACTATCAGCTTTAAGGCAAGAGGTAAAACTGTTGCGACAAGAAGTTATGCAAATAAAGACTGAACAGAGCACAACTGATTCCAAGGAGCAGACAGTAAAAACAAGTAAGCGAATTGTTCCTGTAGCATCAACACCAACAGAAACAAAATCGGTATCTGCTACTTCTACCACCACTACACAACAACATACAGCCACCATTAACGCCAATGATGTTACGCTGGCAAACTATTCGCACGATTGGGTAAACTCAGATGCAACTGCAGCATTCAAAAACAACACCGACAGAACAATCACCCATTTATCGGGACGCATAATATACTATGACATGAGTGGCCATATGCTCGACTATCAAGACTTCTCTAAACCTATTGAAATTGAGTCTGGAATGGTTAAAAGTATTACACTTAAGGCATATGGTCATAATGAATATTACGCTTACTACAAAAGTCAAGTAAGTTACACCAATCCCGACCGTAAATACAACGTGAGTTTCGTTCTCAAATCCTACAAGACCAAATAACCGTGGCATGCAACATGTCGCCATGCTCTTGAATTCCCCCCCCGACCATGTCCTGCCATTTCACTAACATGCACTTTTTGACCTGTTGAATGCCTTTTTTTCAATGACAAAGATGCTGCAATAATATAGCATTCGTGTCATAAATAGAGCCGCGGCTGGCGTTGCCAACCGCGGCTCTTCTATCGTATGTTACTATAGGTTTAGTACATGCCCCCCTTATC
>JAFVBC010000009.1 GCA_017480185.1 Bacteroidales bacterium | reverse complement strand
TCTTCAGTAGTTCTTCAGTCGTTATTCAGTCAATGACTGAAGAACTACTGAAGAACTACTGAAGAACGGCCTTACCAACTACCTACAGGATAGGGTGCAAAACGCCATGCACCGCACAGAATGAAGTAAGAAGCCGTTTGGCCACACTATGCCACATCCGTCTATAAACGGTCCACTATGGCACAAAAAAACGGAGACTGCTTATTCACAGTCTCCGTTTCTGCAGCGGAAAGACAGGGATTCGAACCCTGGAACCCCGCAAGGGGGTCAACGGTTTTCGAGACCGCCCCGATCGACCACTCCGGCATCTTTCCCCTCAACAGCAGCACAACCGCTGTTTTGCGAGTGCAAATTTACACTTTTTCTTTTTTCAGAAGCAAGTTTTTTTCTGCGCCATGCTCATCATTCTCATTATCAATGCGCTTTGGCACACTATTCTCGTTTTTTGTTTTCACTTCCACAATGTCGCCATCGGCAGCAATCAGTGTGTTGGCATACACCTGCGATGCCTGCTGCAGGAGAATGGAAGGGTCTTTGTAACGCGCACTGATGTGCGTGAGCAACAGCTGCCCTACCCCAGCCTGTGTCGCAATGGTGGCAGCCTGCCCAGCCGTTAGGTGCAGGCGTTGCTCGGCCAAAGATGCAAGTTCGTTGGCAAAGGTGCACTCGGTGCACAAGAGGTCTACGCCTTCAACATAGGTGGCGATGCGCGGGTCAAAGGCGGTGTCGCAGCAGTAGGCATAGGTGCGAGGCCTGTTTTTGCCACGCGGTTTTTCCGTTATCTTAAAACCATAGGTTGGCACGGTGTGAACAAGGGGGAAGGCCTCTACAAGGCAGTGCTTGTTCTCAATGCAACAAACCCGACCGTCGGTGTGCTGCAGTTCAATGTAATTTATGTGGTAATCAATATGGTTGCCCGTGATAGAGAATAGTGTGTCGAGAGCCTCTTGCAGTCCTGTGGGGCAAACGATGGTCAGTTCGTCGGTTCGTCCACACAGGTGAAGTGTCGACAGCAATCCAGGCAGACCAAAGCAGTGGTCGCCATGCAGGTGTGAGATGAGTATTGTGTTGACCGATTGCAACCGTTGATGGCACTCGCGCATGCGCAGTTGCGTCCCCTCGGCACAGTCAATGAGCAGCCTGAACCCATTGATGTTGAGCATTTGTGCGCTGCAATGACGCCCACCAGTGGGTAAGGCTGCGCCCGAGCCAAGTATGGTGGTGTAGAAGTTCATTTTGCGGTGGGGTGCATCGGTAATGTCGAAGTTTCTTTTTTACTAAAAATAAGGAGCATTAAAAATGTTATAAGACCATTGATAAGCAATATTTCAAACCCTATCTGGTAGCCACCAAACCATTGTGCCGAGTTAAATTTGAGCAACAAACACACCAGCGGCGACAGTACGGCAATATATGGCACCAGCCTGTCGTTTGCACGCCTGTGTACAAACAGACCAAAGCTGTAGAGGCCAAGCAGTGGCCCATAGGTGAAACCTGCCACATCGAAGACCGTGTCGATGAGCGACTGACGATGGAATGGTCGAAAACCAATAATCACCAACAGGTAGAGCAACGCAAATGTCACGTGTACCAATCGGCGTCGACGCACAAGCCGTGTGCTTTCGGTGTTGGCCGCGTTGTTGTAATCAAGAAAGTTGTAGCAAAAGGTCGTGGTTAGAGCCGTCAGTGTGCCGTCGGCACTGCTATAGCCCGCTGCCACCATGCCAAGCACAAACATCACCGCTGTAAATCCGCTCAACGAGAATGCCACCGACGGAAATATCTTGTCGGCCACCACCGCACCATTGGCTCCTGTGGGAAGCTCAAAAACCGTTTGCGAAGCGTAGACAAGCAGTGTCGACCCTAAACAAAGGAACAAAAGGTTGACCACAATGAAGAGCATGCTGCTGGTCATTACATTTTTTTGAGCATCGCGCAAGGTCTTACAGGTAAGGTTCTTCTGCATCATGTCTTGGTCAAGACCAGTCATAGTGATGGTTATGAACATGCCACTTACAACCTGTTTAATCCAATACTTGGAGGCCGATGGATCGGTCTCGAACATGCGCAACTGACCACTATCGGCCGAGAGACGAAGCACATCGGTAACCGACATATCCAACCGTCCCACAATGGCCACTACAGTAGCCGCAGCAGCTAAAAGCAGGAAAGTGGTTTGCAACATGTCTGTCCATACCACGGTTTTAATTCCACCACGAAAGGTGTAAAGAAGAATGATGGCGATGAAGACAACAGCTGGTATCCAAAATGGAATACCCCAAGCACGGAATACAAACTCGTAGAGCACAAACACCACCAAATACATGCGCAGTGCCGAACCCAAGAGGCGAGAAAGGATGAAGAATGCCGCCCCAGTCTTTTCCGATCTTGCACCAAACCGCTGACCAAGATAGGTATAGATGGACGTGAGATTTAGTTTATAATACAACGGTAGGAGCACTGCTGCAATCACAGCATAGCCCAAAACGTAGCCAAACACCAGCGGCATGTAAGTCCACTGGCCTGCATACACCCCTCCAGGTACCGACATAAATGTAACACCCGACAGCGATGCACCAATCATGCCGTAAGCCACCACCGGCCATGGCGAGCGTCGTCCGGCACGGAAAAAGGCCTCGTTGCCACTGCTACCCTTCCGTTGCGTGAGCCACATAACGAAAAAAAGTGCCACCGTATAGGCCAAGAAACAAAACAGTATTGTTAGTTCCATATCAGAAAAGATCTATCTGTTCCTCACTCTGGGGTCGAGAGCCCCGTATAATATGTCGGTCAACAAGTTGATAACTATAAGTATGACACACACAAACAATATGCTACCCATAACCACAGGGAAGTCGTACTTCTCCAGCGCATCGACAATCACCACTCCCATTCCTTTCCAGTCAAACACGTACTCTACAAACACTGCCCCTGCAAGCAACCCTGCCAACCATCCACCCGACGAAGTTACCACTGGGCTCCACGCATTACGCAACGCATGTGCCGTAACCACTCGCCATGGTTTAAGCCCTTTGGCTCGCGCCGTGCGTACATAATCCTGCGATAGAGCTTCGAGCATAGAATTCTTTGTCAACTGTGTAAGTGTGGCTAAAGGCCGTATACCCAACGTCAAAGCTGGCAATATAAGGTTCTTAAGCTCAATATATTCCCCTTTGCCATAGTCATCTATAGCATAAAGGTTGCCAAACATGTTAAGGTGAGTAATATCTGCCAAGACATAGGCAAACAGCCACGCAATCAGAATTGCTGCGAAGAAAGAGGGCACCGACATGCCCAACGTGGATAACACAAGCGTGGCTCTATCAATCCATGTGTCTTTCTTCAAGGCCGAAACCACCCCCATAGACACACCTACCACCACGGCAAAGAGCATCGCAGTAACAGCCAACAACGCCGTTTGAGGGAATGCGCTACCTATAATTTCTGTAACCTTGCGACGGCTCTGGTACGAACGTCGCAAATAGGGGGATTTGAGCACCACCGATTTGCTGCCAACACTGAGCAATGTGGTGTAAGGGGCATATTTGTCTGACGAGAGGTAAAAGGGGCTTTCGGCATCGTTTCTCTCATGCAACGACACTGGCAACAGGTCGTTCACATAAGTCAAGAACTGTACTCCTACAGGGCGGTCGCGTCCCAAGTCGTGGTTGATAACGTCCACACTTTCTTGGTCAGCATGCTGTCCAAGCATCATCCTTGCGGGGTCGCCAGGTAGAATATTGAAAAGGAAAAACACCACAATTATCACCCCTGCCAACACCAAGAGGCCATACAATATCCTTTTCCATACGAACTGCAACACGCTTATCTCAATCCGTGTACCACACTTTTCTTGGCAATGAAATTCTTCAAGTAGAACGGCTCAAAGTAGGCGACATCCTCTTTCTCTCCCTCACGCCATTTTCTCATTCCTTCACTCACCATACCTTCGGCCGATAAAACAAAGCCATCGTCGTATATAACATTCGGGTTGCCACCCAAAAGGCTCTTCGTTTTCGAAGCCCCATCACCAATAAAAACCATCTTGTTATCGTTCATCCACTGGTCATAGGTGTTCGATTCTATCACTTCGGCCTTGGTCTCTCGCAAAACAACTACGTCTCTTTCACTCTCCTGCTCTGCACGTCCCACTATCATGGTGTAGCACTCCATGCGCCGAGCATCGACCATTGGGCATACAAGCCCTGTATAATCGGGGTGTTTGGCATAGTAAAGCGATGCCATAGACATCAATGTCGAAACTGCAAACAGTGGCACTTCAAGGGCGAAACACAGACCTTTTGCCGTACTTACTCCAATTCTTAACCCCGTGTAGCTACCAGGTCCCTCCGACACGCACACAGCATCCAACTGATGTGGTTGCAAGTTCAACTCATGCAACATGCTATCAATAAACATTGTAAGTTGCGACGAGTGGGCATTAGCTTCGGTGCTGCAACGTTGAGCCACAACATTTCCATCGTGCGCTATCGCCACCGAACACACACGTGTGGCCGTTTCTATCAATAGCATCAGCATATCTACCTCATATCTATTACTTCCACATCGGGGTGTTGCTTTGTGTCGAAAACAAACAACGATGCCTTCACCGACACCTTTTTGAAGTTTTCAACACGATATATTTCCCTGCTCGAATCGTATTTATGCACCTCCATTGACTTAATTATCCCAGTTTTTCCGTCAACAATAAGTCTTATCTTGTGGTAGCTCTTGCCCGACAACGGCTGCATATCTATCACCATCAAACCGTCATTCTCGGTGCGTATATGTTTAGCTCTAAAATATTTGGAGTAGTTTTTAATTATTGATGCAGGGTTAAGCAAGTTTACATCGTCGGTTGAGAGCGCCGACACGGTAACCTCTTTAGCTGGTTTATTCCAATGCCACACCGTAGTTCCATCGCACATAAGCTCTTGGTTATCGAAAGACATCCAGTACTTACCATTGTCGTAGAACACAGTTGCCTGCTGCGAACTCAGACTTTGCTGCTTACTGTCAGTAGATGTCATACTTATCTTGAAACTCACACTTTGTGAGAATTGCCGCTGCACCTTACGCAGTGTCTCGTTGGCCATCTTGTCGGTGGCACCAGCAGCCGTATGGGTTATTTGCGACCAAGCCATGGGTACGACGGCAAAAAAGGCCGTAAACAGTAGCACAAACTTTTTCATAATACCTCAATGCAATTTAACACCTATGATACGCATAAACTCTTCACGGGTTTTTGAGTTCTTCATAAAGGCACCCGTAAAGTCGCTCGTGGTGGTTACCGAGTTCTGTTTCTGCACCCCTCGCATCGACATGCACATGTGTTGTGCCTCAATGACTACGGCCACACCTATTGGGTCGAGTGTTTTCTGTATGCAGTCTTTTATCTGCTGTGTCAGTCGTTCCTGCACCTGCAACCTACGAGCATAGGCGTCAACCACTCGCGGTATCTTACTCAAACCCACAATGCGCCCGTTGGGGATATACGCAACATGTGCCTTACCAACAAATGGCACCATGTGATGTTCGCACAACGAGTAGAGTTCAATATCTTTCACCACCACCATTTGCTTGTAATCCTCCGTAAACATTGCCGAGCGCAGTATCTCTTCTGGGTTTTGATCATACCCACTTGTGAAGAACAACATGGCCTTTGCAATGCGTTCCGGGCTTTTCAAAAGGCCTTCTCGATTGGGGTCTTCTCCAAGCAAACGCAATATCTCGCGGTAGTGTTTCGACAGTTCCTCAACGTCGTGGCTGTTATATTGGTCAATTTTTTGGTAGCCTAATTCCATTGTACAGAGTAGAGAAAGTGTTAATAGCAAAGTAACGCACAGTCGGCCGACATAGTGTGCGACAGCGTTTTTTTCTATTCCACTTGCAGCAAAAGTCCTTTCAAATACTCGCCTTCGGGGTGGAATATGCTCACTGGGTGATCGGCTGCATGAGGCAACACCTTTACGATACGGACATTTCTGTGTGCGTTGGCTGCGGCGGTAAACAGTGTGGTGCGAAAATCGTCGGCACTGACAGCCTGGCTGCAACTGAACGTCATGAGCAGTCCGCCGACAGGCAATCGCTGTAGCGCGCGCTGATTTATGCTTCTATATCCTTTCAACCCTTGTTGCAGTTGATGATGGCTTTTTACAAAAGCCGGTGGGTCGAGCACTATAATATCGTAGTGATTGTCTATGGTGTCAAGATATTGCATCACGTCGGCAACAATGCCCCGATGGTTAACATCGCTACCAAAGTTGGTTTCCACGTTGCTATTGGCCAGCGCAATGGCTTTTTTCGATATGTCGACCGTATCCACCTGCGTTGCTCCACCCTTCAATGCTGCCAGCGAAAAGCCTCCAGTGTAGCCAAAACAGTTAAGCACACGGCACCCACCCGCAAGGGTCGATAGCAGTGCCCTGTTGTCGCGCTGGTCGATAAAGAAACCTGTTTTCTGTCCTTCAAAAGGATTAACCTCTATCGCAATGCCGTTTTCAAGCACTGTCCAAGAGCCACGTTCCTCGCCCCAAAGATAGCCATCGACGGTGGCCATTGGCAACGTGGCCGAACTCTTATCAAATACGGCTTTTATATCATTGCCCAAGCTGCGTCTAAACACCTCCGTCAGCTGGTTGAACAGGCGATGCATACCAACCGAATGCGCTTGCATCACAAGCAAACCTCCATAGTAGTCGCACACCAAGCCCGGCAACCCATCGCCTTCGGCATGCACCAGTCTGAACACATTCGTGGCCTTGTTGTCGAAGAAACCCATACGTCGACGGTAGACTATGGCCGACTTCACCAATTCTTCTATGTATTCACCCTCCACATTGGGCGTGTCAAACGACAGCACCTTGCATATTATCGTGCCACTCTGATAGTGGCCTGCTGCCATCCACCTGCCCTCTGCGTCAACCACATCAACCACATCGCCTTCGGCAGGATGGCCATCCGTGCGAGCCACCGCACCCGAAAACACCCATGGGTGCCTGCGTAGCAGGGCTTTCTCCTTTCCCCTGCCAATTACCAATCGTGGGCGAATCATTGTTTCAAGTGTTCGATGGTCAGCATCGGATTGTCGCTCTTAAACACAGCGTTGCCAGCCACAAGCACATTGGCACCAGCATCATACAGCCGTTGTGCATTGGCGGTGTTCACTCCTCCGTCTACCTCGATCAAGCACTGCTCGTTTTTGCGGGCGCACATGTTGCGCAAAGCCTCTATCTTGCTGTATGTGTTTTCAATAAACTTTTGCCCACCAAATCCAGGGTTGACGCTCATCAGCAGCACCATGTCGCATTCTTGCACAATATCCTCAAGCAGCGCCACTGGTGTGTGCGGATTAAGTGCCACTCCAGCCTTCATACCGTGGTCTTTAATGCTGTGCACCACGCGGTCAAGATGGGTGCATGCTTCATAGTGCACAGTCAGCACATCGGCACCAGCCTCGGCAAAGTCGGCCACATAGCGTGCGGGGTCGACTATCATCAAGTGCACATCGAGGGGTTTGCGCGCATGCTGTTTTATGCAACGCACTATGGGCTGACCAAACGAAATATTGGGTACAAACACACCGTCCATCACATCAACGTGCAGCCAGTCGGCACAACTCTCGTTGAGCATGGCTATGTCGGAGGCCAAGTTGCCAAAGTTGGCCGAAAGCAGCGACGGGGCTACCATCTTGCAGCCGCCGTTAGAGAGAGATGATTGCATTATAGTTTCAGTTTTTCAAAGTTCTTTCCATAAACACCTTGAGCCTTGCTCACGCTGACAAACGCGGTGTCGTCGATGCGATGAATAATCTGCATCACATGGGCCTTGTCGGTGCGGTGCACCAACATGATGAGCACCTTTCCAGGGGTGTGGCTGTAGCATCCCTCGCCGTCGAGCAACGTCGCTCCGCGTCCCACCTCGGTGGTAACGGCGCGCCCTATCTCATCGTTGCGTTGCGAAAATACCATTATCTGGTAGCTCTGCTTGTTGCCATCGAGCACAAGGTCGATCACATAGGTCATAACCATCATCACCACATATCCGAAAACCACGTTGTTGATGGTGTGCGAAACAAAGTACGACATGCCCACAATAACAACGTCTATGACAAGTATGACCCGTCCGGGCGACACGTTGTGGTACTTGCTAACAATCAACGCAATGATGTCGGTACCACCAGTGTTGCCACCCATAATGAACGACAGCCCTATACCCACACCGCACAACGCACCACCGATAATGGCACACATAAAGCCGCCAAACTCCTCAACATTAAACAGCGTCTCCACGTGCAGCACCTGTTGCCACAGTATGAAACACACCGACGACATGACGATGCCATATATGGTGTTGGCACCAAACTTCGACCCCAACACCTTGAAGCCTATGGCCACCAGCACGGCGTTGAACACCAGGTTGAGCACTCCGATCGGAATGTCTATGCCCAAAGCATAATGTATTATCGACGACATGCCGCTAACGCCACCACCCACGATACGAGCCGGAAGCATCAGAGCCGACCAAGCAAAGGTATAGGTGAGCAACCCTATGGTTATCACCACATACGACATGACCACTTGATGGCTTTTTTTGAATATTTGCATTGCTTTTGTGTTTTATTCTTTTGTTTTAGAGTCGTCTACACCCCCGTTGCGCAGCACGCTACCCTTGCTATAGTCGCGCTGCCCAAATATGCCACTACCCACACGCACCAGGGTGCTGCCAGCCTCGACGGCAACAGGCCAGTCGTTGCTCATGCCCATCGACAACTGGTCGAACCATTCGGCATTGGCAAAGAGGGTTTGTTTCAAACTATCGAACTGCTGGTGCAAAGCATCAAACTCTGCCCTCACCTGAGTGCTGTCGGGCGTGTTGCTGGCCATGCCCATCACGCCACGCACCCTCACGTGGTTCAACGCAGCAATGGTGTCGGCGGTTGGAGCCTCACCAAGCAAAAAGCCAGCCTTGGTTGCCTCGGTTGCAATGTGGTATTGCAACAGCACATCGACACTCCGTCCCACTTTGGCGGCGGCCTGTTCCACGGCCATGAGGTGATCAACACTGTCAACACCGTGAATCATCGCCACAAAAGGAATGTAATATTTCAGTTGCTTGGCTTGCAAATGGCCAATGAAATGCCACTCAATATCGGTCGGCAAAGCAGCATGCTTGTCGCGCAACTCAAGCGGATAGTTCTCGCCAAACAGTCGCTGACCACAATTATAAGCCTGCATAATGTCGTCGGTCGACTTAAGTTTCGACACAGCCAACAACTTGCAACCGTCATGCAACCGTGCGCGTATGGCTGCTATATTCTCTTCAATCATCACGCATGGCAAACGCCGTCGGCACCATTTTATTGCATCTTCAACACGAAAATAATTGCTCTCAGCCTCTATTCCAACCCATCCAATTCGTACAAAATAGGTCTCAACCAAGTATCAAGTAGGGCAGTTCTTCAGTTGTTCTTCAGTCAATGACTGAAGAACAACTGAAGAACGACTGAAGAACGGCCGAAGTTGATCCCTACATGATACCTATCTGACGCTGTTTTTTGCCCCACCCCTTTACTTGCGGTTGCAATCCTCCCCTCCTCGGGAGGGAACAAAGGGGTGGGTACACAACAACGATCATTTACTTGCGGTTGCAAGCCTCCCCTCCTCGGGAGGGGATAAAGGGGTGGGTACACAACAACGACCATTCACTTGCGGTTGCAAGCCTCCCCTCCTGGGAGGGGACAAAGGGGTGGGTACACAAAAAAGACCATTTACTTGCGGTTGCAAGCCTCCCCTCCTCGGGAGGGGATAAAGGGGTGGGTACACAAAAATCATTTACTTATCTTCTGCTCCCCTCACACCTCTAATCTCGCTCTGTTATAACCCACCCCTACCCCCTCCCAGGAGGGGAAGTATTTGAAGTGAGAATAACCGTCCTCCCATCCTGATAGTGGTAGTATTTGAAGTGGAGTAACAGCCCTCCACAACCAGGTAGGACAACAATCGCAATAACTCACTCTTCCCCTCCTGGGAGGGGATAAAGAGGTGGGTACACAACAACAATCATTTACTTGCGGTTGCAAGCCTCCCCTCCTGGGAGGGGACAAAGGGGTGGGGCAAAACGGCAACATACTTTTCTATAAAAGATAGTAAACGCGCATAAAAAAAACGATGGTGCATCCCATTAGGGTGCACCATCGTATACGCTATATGTACTGCAGGATGTTATTTCAAGGCGTTGCCGCTATTCCATGCTTTGCCTACGCTGTCGGCTAAAGTGAAATAGTTGAAACTTGAAGCATCCCACACCAGTGGGTTGAGTTTCTTGATGTCGATTTTGCCATCGGTCATGATGCTCTCGTCGGCACTGGCGTTGACTATCTCGCCCACCACGAAGGCCTCGCCATTCTCCTCATCGCGTATTTCAACCACACGGCATTCCATCGTGAGTGGATACTCGTTGATGATAGGGGCTTCTACGTTGGGACTGGGGGTAACGGTGAAACCGGCACGCTCCACTTTGTTGAGTACCTCGTTGCCACTTACAAGGCCAAAATAGTCGCTCTGCACCACTGTGCGTGCATCGGCATAGCTGAGGGTGAAGGCACGGGTGCGACGCAGATTGTCGGTGGTGCGATGCTTGCTCAGACTGAAGCACACTTGATTGGGAGCATGTTGTCCGCCCCAAGCAGCCATCATCACGTCGGGCACATGGTTCTCGTCGTAGGTGGCAATCATCAACGCCGGTTGTGGCGTTACATAAAGGCGAGCTCCCATATTGGTGCGGCCTTCCACGTTTTTAATCTCCATTGGTTGATTGGTTTGTGTTTGACTTTGGTTGTCATCTTTGTTTGGTCCGCAAGCCACAAACAACAGTGTGGTGGCTGCAAGGACGGTGAAAATGTGTTTCATACTTGTTTCTTGTTTAGTTAAATTTGCCACAACAACGCACATTGTTCACCTTTTATTGCTCACATGTTGCCAACAACAGACACAAGCGTAGCCCAAAAGCAGATTGCAAAAAAAAATATACCTTTGCAGTTGGTTCAAACAGAATAGCACTCGCAATGAACAGACGATTTCTTCTAACTGCTGCACTGATATGTGCAGTGGCTTTTACTGCTGTGGCACAATCGTCGCCCACCTCCAAGCGCGAACGTAAGAAAAACCTTGTGGTTAAGGAATGGAACCTCCGCACGGGCTCGAAGACTCCCTATCTTGACAATCTTACCACTTACGACGACCTGGGAAGAAAAGTTGAAGAGATTGAATATGCGTCGTATGGTCAGAAGAAACGCACGGTGTATGAATACGAGGGCAACTCGACAAAATGTAGCCGACAGGTGGAGTACGACGACAAAAACCGCCCCTCGAGAATAAAGGTGTTTGAATATAACGACGACGGTACGCGCAAAAAGCAATATAACTATAAGCCCAACGGCAAGTTGGAGACCACCAAGAGTTTTGAATACAGCTACAAATAGCCCCGTCCACCTTGCAGCACAAACGGTGATGGACACGATGCGTCCCATTGCACTTGAGCAAATGAAGGCCGTGCGGTTGATGAACCGCATAGACCAAAAGTATATGGCTGCCACCTATTTGCTACCCGAATTGTTGCAGCAGGTGGCCGACCACTACTATGTGCAACGCATTGACGGTGTCGCTCTCGCCCCCTACCACACTCTATATTTCGACACTCCGAGCCTTGACATGTATGTGGCTCACCACAACCAAAAACTCAATAGGCTTAAACTTCGTGTGCGCCGCTACCGTTCGACCGACACCACTTTCTTTGAACTGAAACAGAAAGACAATAAGAAACACACGCACAAGACACGCATCAGCGTTGATGCAACACAGTTCGACCACTGTCTGCAGCTGCCCGAGGTGCAACAGTTTGTTGCCACAAACACACCTTTCTCCATATCAACACTGCAGCCACAGGTTGAAAACCACTTTGAGCGCATTACACTGGTCAACAACCAAATGACCGAGCGCATCACTATAGACACCGACATAACCTTCCACAACCACACAACCAACATCGATGCCAACATAAACCACCTGATGGTTATAGAAGTAAAGCACGAGGTTGGAACGCCCACATCGGCCATCGAACACGCACTGCATCAACTGCACATCCTGCCCCGACGCATGAGCAAATACTGCATTGGTACCGCCATAACCTACCCCAATATAAAACACAACCGATTTAAGCCCAAGCTTTTATACATTGATAAATTAGCCCTAATATGAAACTGCTACAACAAGCCTTCGATGCAAGCATCGCCGCAGAATATGCCGACCAAATAGCCAGTTACGACTTTTTGGGCATCCCACTCTTTGATTGGCCAAACATGTGGAACTTGTTGCTACGCTTTGCCTTCAACCTACTGGTATGCTGGGTAATAACACACTTCTTCTACTATAAAAAGGGGCGTCGACGCGACTACTACTTCACATTCATCCTATTCAGCGTTACCATCTACCTGCTACTATTCCTGTTACAAAACTTGAGCATAGAAATAGGCTTTGCTTTAGGATTATTCGCCATTTTTGGTATGATTCGCTATCGAACCACAACCATTCCAGTACGCGAAATGACCTATCTTTTTGTCATAATTGGCATAAGTATCATCAACGGATTTGGAATGGCTGCCAGTTACGCCACCCTCCTTACGGCAAACCTGCTGGTAATAGCTGTCATTTGGTTCCTTGAGAGTCTCGGTCTTTCCAAAAAAGAAGCCACAAAAATAATACTCTACGAAAAGATAGAACTCATAGTGCCCACACGACGCAACGAACTAATCGCCGACCTTGAGCAACGCACCGGGCTGGAAATTACCGATGTGCAGGTAGGTAGCATCAACTTTCTTAAAGACACCGCCTACCTAAAAGTAACCTACCATCCAACCGACAACACACCCAACGACATTGATATGATAACTAAATTCAAACAAAACTGATCTCACTCCACTCTTCGTAGCAACCACACATATACAATACAAAATGATACAAAGAATATTCATCGCCTCGCTGTTTGCCCTTGTTTTTGTGGGTTGCAATAGCAGCATTCAACAGCCACAAAGCGAGATAGACACGCGGGTAAGTGCAATGATGCCCACAACCGACTCTGTTCAAGTGCTTGAAACTTCGCCCCAAGGAGCACCCATAACGGTATGCTACTATCATCAAGACACGCAACTATTCGTGCAATACCACCTTGACAGTAGCCTTCGTAGCATCGGTAAAGCCATCAATGGTAAGCGTCAAGGCGAGTGGGTAACATTCTATCCTACAGGTGTCATACAAAGTAAGTGCAACTATATTAACGGATTGGAAGAGGGTGCCTACGAAGTAAACCGCGAAAACGGCCAGCCCTACTATCGCGGACAATATCTGCATGGCACACGTATCGGCCAATGGGACATCTACGATGCTCAAGGAACCATAGTCCAACAAACAACTTATCCCCTACCCAACAATGGCAATTGACCTTGAGTTAGCCATATTTCGCATCATCGGTGCCGAAGCCGATAAATTGCATATAGCGGCCTATGCCGTAGGCGGTGTGGTGCGCGACCACTTTTTGCAACGCCCATGCTCCGACATTGACATTGTGTGCGCCGCCGATAAAATAGGCGGAGAGGTAAACATCGGCATAGAATTAGCGCAAGCTGTTGCCAAGCAATGCCATGGAGCAAAAGTGTCGGTATATAAAACCTACGGAACAGCTTCGTTTCGCACACATACAACAAACGTCGCCACGGGCGAAAAAATTGATATTGAGGTCGAATTTGTTGGGGCAAGGAAAGAAAGTTACAGCCACGATAGTAGGAACCCCGTTGTTGAAAATGGCAGCATTGAAGACGATCAACATCGGCGCGACTTTACGGTAAATGCGTTGGCCATCTGCCTTAACCACGACCACTACGGCGAATTGGTTGACCCTTTCAATGGCCTACGCGACCTTGACAAAGGATGTTTGCGCACACCTCTTGACCCCGACATTACTTTCAACGACGACCCACTACGAATGATGCGAGCCGTTAGGTTCGCCAGTCAGTTGGGGTTCTACATTGAAAATTCCACTATTGAAGCGATAAAACGCAATGCCTACAGGCTATCTATTGTGTCGGCCGAACGTATCACGACCGAACTAAACAAGATAATGATGTCGAGTAAGCCTTCGGTTGGGCTGAAGTCGATGCAGCATTGCAATCTCATGCAACATGTTGTACCCGAGTTGAGTGCCCTTGTAGGCGTAGAGACCGTCGACGGCAGGGGGCATAAAGATAACTTTTATCACACGCTACAGGTGGTGGATAATGTGGCAGAGAAGAGCAACAACTTATGGTTGCGATGGGCAGCGCTACTACACGACATTGGTAAAGCTGGGGTGAAACAATACAGCAAGCAGCAGGGATGGACATTCCACGGCCACGAGGCCAAGGGGGCACACATGGTGAAACGCCTGTTTCGTCGCTTACGATTGCCTATGGGTGCCGAAATGAAGTACGTAGAGAAGTTGGTGATGCTGCACATGCGCCCCATTGTATTGGCCGAGGATGTTGTAACCGACTCGGCCGTACGTCGTTTGCTTTTCGAGGCCGGCGATGATATTGACGACCTCATGCTGCTTTGCAACGCCGACATAACTTCGAAGAACCCCGAGAAGGTGCGCCGTTATAGGGCGAATTTTGAACTGGTTAAGACCAAACTTGTAGAGTTGGAGGAGCGCGACCGCATTCGCAATTTTCAACCACCTGTTGGGGGCAACGACATCATGACAACGTTTGGCATTGGACCATGCCATGAGGTAGGTGTGATTAAAGATGCCATAAAGGAGGCTGTGCTTGACGGTAAGATTGCCAATCGCAGAGACGAAGCATGGCAGATGATGCTACGTTTGGGCAAGGAGTTGGGGCTCACAGCCATTGATGAGACCGATCCCAAAGCCTCGCAGGCTTAATTGTTGCCGTAGCCATCGGGATTATTGCGCTGCCAGTTCCAACTGTCGCGCACCATTTCGTTTATTCCACGTTCTGCTTTCCACCCCAACTCCACTTGGGCTTTGGTGGGATCGCTGTAGCATGCGGCTATATCGCCTGCACGACGAGGTTTGATGCTGTAGGGTACATCTACATGGTTGACGGCGATGAAGGCCTTTACCATGTCAAGAACCGAGTAGCCTTGACCTGTGCCAAGATTATAGATAGCCATGCCACACGAGCGCAGAATGGCGTTGAGGGCGCAGACGTGTCCCCGAGCAAGGTCGACAACATGAATATAGTCGCGTACACCTGTGCCGTCGGGAGTGGGATAGTCGTTGCCAAATACGCCGAGTTCTTTGCGTTTACCAATGGCCACTTGGGTTATATAGGGCATAAGATTGTTTGGAATGCCATTGGGGTTCTCGCCTATGCGTCCGCTTGGATGTGCGCCCACGGGATTGAAATAGCGCAACAGTACAACGTTCCATTCGGGGTCGGACTTCTGAATATCTGTGAGCACCTGTTCGAGCATGCTCTTTGTCCATCCGTAGGGATTGGTGCATTGCCCCTTGGGACATTGCTCGGTGATGGGAATTTCCTGCGGATCTCCATACACTGTGGCGCTGCTACTGAAGATGATGTTTTTGCAGCCGTGCCGACGCATCACATCCAAAAGCACCAATGTGCCAGAGAGGTTGTTCTCATAATATTCCCACGGTTTTTCAACGCTCTCGCTCACCGATTTCAATCCAGCAAAGTGAATGCAAGCGTCAAAATGGTGTATTGAGAACACCTTCTCAAGGGCTGCGCGGTTGCGAATGTCTACTTGATAAAAGGGAATGACGCCGATGCCAGCAATGTCGGCCACCCTAAGCAGCGATTCTGGATTAGAATTGGATAGATTGTCGACCACCACGGCGGTATGACCAGCTGCGTAAAGTTCTACCAACGTGTGCGACCCAATAAATCCAGCACCACCTGTAACAAGTATATTCATGTCTTGGAATTACGTTTCGCTATAAAACGAATAAACCAATTGAATATTGCACCTGGCTGTAAAAAGTCAGCGGCCGCCCATGGTGGCCGCTGACTCAAACCTAAAAATGACGTTCCTATTCTGCCACTACAGGGTGCAAACCCACCATCTTTTCAATCACAAAACAAGCATTTCCGACACATTACCATCTAAAATAAAGATGTATGTCCCGCTATAAGTGGCTTTGACGCCACTTATAGCGGGACAAATGGTTAGGCTTTTCTTTTCCAGTCGCGCCGACCTACCAGGCAAACAGCGGACGGTTTTGCATCATCTCGTTCACCTGACCGGCAATGCGTTGGCGTACATTCTCGTCGGTGGGGTTGCAGAGCACGGTGTCGATCATGTCAACAATCACCTGCATGTCGGCCTCTTTCAAGCCACGGGTGGTGATGGCGGGGGTTCCGACGCGCAGACCGCTGGTCTTGAAAGCGCTGCGGCTGTCGAACGGCACCATGTTCTTGTTGACCGTGATGTCGGCTGCCACCAGGGCGTTTTCGGCCTCTTTACCGGTGAGTTCGGGGAACTTGGTGCGCAGGTCGATGAGCATCAAGTGGTTGTCGGTGCCACCGCTGATTACTTTGTAGCCCTTATTGATAAAGGCCTCGCTCATCACCTTGGCGTTCTTCATTATTTGCTGAATATACTGGTCGTATTCTGGGGTCAAAGCCTCGCCGAAAGCCACAGCCTTGGCAGCGATGACGTGTTCCAGCGGACCGCCCTGTGTGCCAGGGAATACAGCGCTGTCGAGCAGAGCGCTCATCTTCTTAATCTCGCCCTTTGGGGTGGTCTTTCCCCAGGGGTTGTCAAAGTCTTTACCCAAGATGATCATGCCGCCACGCGGACCACGGAGGGTCTTGTGGGTGGTGGTGGTAACGATGTGGCAATATTTGACAGCGTTGTTCAAGTAGCCTCTGGCAATGAGGCCACTGGGGTGGCTGATGTCGCCCATCAGTATGGCACCAATCTTATCGGCAATTTCGCGCATGCGAGCCCAGTCCCAATCGCGGCTGTAGGCACTGCCACCACCGATGATCAGTTTCGGACGGTGCTCAAGGGCTTTCTTTTCCATGTCGTCGTAGTCGACCGTACCGGTTTCCTCTTTCACCTGATAGCCAACCACTTTGAACATAATGCCACTAAAGTTCACGGGGCTACCGTGGCTGAGGTGGCCACCATGGTTGAGGTCCATACCCATGAAGGTGTCGCCAGCGTTGAGGCAAGCCATAAACACGGCCATATTTGCCTGTGCACCGCTATGGGGTTGCACGTTGACCCACTCGGCACCGAACAGTTTCTTGGCGCGCTCAATGGCGATGGTTTCACTTTGGTCAACCACCTGGCAGCCACCATAATAGCGTTTGCCGGGATAGCCTTCGGCATATTTGTTGGTCATCACACTGCCCATGGCTTCCATCACCTGGTCGCTGACAAAGTTTTCGGAGGCTATCAGCTCAATGCCTTTGGTCTGACGCTCACGCTCTTGGCGAATGAGGTCGAAGATTTGGGTGTCTCTTTGCATTTGTTATGTGTATTGATAAATTGTTTTGAAATAGATATTTTGTGTGCAAAGATACAAAAGAAGGGCAAAACCATGCAATATTTTTTTCGGCATCGACCTTGGAGCAAGTAGAGGTCAAGTAGGGCACAAGTAAGGCCGTTCTTCAGTCGTTCTTCAGTTGTTCTTCAGTGGTTGACTGAAGAACAACT
>JAFVBC010000008.1 GCA_017480185.1 Bacteroidales bacterium | reverse complement strand
TGCATGGAAACATACCACAAGATTGTGAGGAATGTAAAAAACGTCCCCTCCCTGGGAGGGGATTAAGGGGTGGGTCTACAACAGCAACGCCGTATGCACTCACTTGCGATACACCCCTCCTACACTCCATATTTCACCCCACCCCCAGCCCCTCCCAGGAGGGGAGGTGTTAGAGAAAGAGCCCTCACCAAGTGAGAGGGAAAGTGAGAATACGCCCTATCAGGAGTATAGGATTGTATGGAAACGCCTCATAGGATTGTGAGGAATGTAAAAACTTCCCCTCCTGGGAGGGGATAAAGGGGTGGGGCTGCGATAAACAAGGCTTGGCTTGCCTCAACATTATCCACGAAAAAAAACGCTATCTTTGCAAAGATGATTTTCGGTCTCAAAAAAGGAAAACTGCTTGCTCTACTGGCAGTTGCATTTGTATTTCACAATCACGCAATTGCTCAAACGGGTTGGTGGACGGCTTGGAGCCAACAAACGGGGCTGGCCTTGTGTATGCACATCGCCCCCAGTTCTACACCCGAGCTTTACAGTCCGATGCAAAGCAAGTTGCCCATACAGGTAACCGACTACTCGCGCCAAGGCGACACGTTGCGCATTGTGTGTGGTGGCATTGGTCTACGAGCCACATTGGTTTATGGCTCGGCCGACAGTAGCTGGCATGGTCGCTGGCGACAGGGAGTGATGCGCGAAGAGGTGGTGTTTGCACCAGCCGACACGCTGTTTACGCTGCGCCGACCACAAACTCCACAGGTGCCCTACTCGTTTGTGGAACGAGAGGTAGAGGTCGACTACACCGACAGTGAAGGCAACCGAGTACACATGAGCGGTGTCGTTGCCCTGCCGAGCACAAAAGGCAAATACCCCTTGGTGATGCTTGTAAGTGGCAGTGGGCAACAAAACCGCGACTGCGAGTTGCTGGGGCACCATCCGTTTCTTGTGCTCACCGACTATCTCACACGCCACGGTGTTGCCGTGGGACGGTTTGACGACCGTGGCATCGGCCGCTCAACAGGCAATCTTGACCGTGCCACCACCGCCCTGTTTGCCGAAGATGCCGAGGCCATGTGGCGCGCCATGCTAAAGGTGAAAGGCGTAGACCGCAAGCGCAGCGGTATTGTTGGGCACAGCGAGGGGGCGGTTATAGCGGCTATGCTGGCGGCCAAACGCAACGACGTGCACCTGCTGGTGATGCTGGGCGGACAGGGATGCTCGGGACGTGAGGTAATGGTGCAACAAAACCGTGCCATATATGCCGCCATGGGCATGGATAGCTCAGCTGTCGACGCTCGAACCACATGCATCGACTCGCTTATGCAGATGCCACCGACAGCCAGCGTGAAAGCCTTTCAAGCCACCATGCAACGCCTGACCGCACATCTTGATGAGCCAACTAAAGCCAAAATAGGTATGCGCAAAGCCGATGCCTACGCCCTGCGCAACCAGTTGCAAATGCCGTGGATGCAAGCATTCATAAACATTGACATGGCAAGGATATTGCCCAATGTGAAGTGTCGCACGTTGGCCATTACTGGAGAGCTTGACCTACAGGTGCCCCCCGACCCCAATCTGAAGATGATTGACAGTCTGACCACTCACCGCGCAATGTGCATACAGATGCCCCACCTCAACCACCTTATGCAGCACTGCCAAAGCGGTCTGCCACAGGAATATGCTACCATTGAAGAAACCTTTGCCACCGAAGCGATGCAGGCCATTGCCGACTTTGTGTTGCAAGAATAAACCAACGATAAAATGAACTGGATTGTGCAACTTTTCACCGAACACAGCGTGGCACACTCGCTGGTGGTGATTACCCTAATAATAGCCGTTGGCCTTACGTTGAGCCACATAAAGCTGGGGCATATAAACCTGGGCGTTACCTGGATATTGTTTGCCGGAATAGCAGCAGGGCAAATGGGGCTGACCATTGATGCGCAGACGGCTTTGTTTGTTAAAGAATTTGGACTGATACTTTTCATCTACTCTATAGGCATCGAGGTGGGGCCACGGTTCTTTGCCGCATTCCGCTCGGGAGGTCTGTTGCTCAATGGCTTGGCCGCATTGATAGTGGTGATGGGGTGCGCCATAACACTACTGATCGGGCATCTGACACACACCTCGCCAGTGGCTATGGTGGGCGTGCTGTATGGTGCCGCAACCAACACCCCCGGCTTGGGTGCAGCACAACAGACCTTTGCCGATTTGAGCAACGGTGAGACAAACGTGCTTTTTGCGCAGGGCTACGCTGTGGCTTACCCACTGGGTGTGATTGGCATCATACTGAGTATCACCCTGCTACGAATATTCTTTCGCATCGATATAGACCGCGAAAATGCCCTCTACCGAAAAAATGCCGACCGCAACGGTATAAATCTGCAGCGACGACTTGACAGCGAGATGGGCGAGAAGACTCATCAACCCAACCTTTTCTTCATATTCATAGGTATCATGCTGGGGGTGATACTCGGGGTGCTGCCACTGAAAGTGCCCGGCATTGCCATGCCAATAAAGATAGGATTGGCAGGAGGGCCTTTGATCGTGTCAATTTTGCTCACTTATTTTGGTCCGAAACTACACATCAACACCTACACCACCGAGTCGGCCAACTTGATGATACGGCAGATTGGAATAAGCATGTTTATGGCTGCCGTGGGGCTTGGGGCTGGTCAAGGTTTTATTCAAGCCATAGTGAATGGAGGCTACCTGTGGGTGATTTATGGCGTTGTGATAACGATGGTGCCATTGTTGCTTGTGGGTGCCATTGCCCGATGGGGTTGCAAATTGAGTTATTTCACTATTGCGGGTTTGATAAGCGGTGCTACCACCGACCCCCCAGCACTGGCCTACAGCAACGATATTTGCGGTGGCAGCCAAGCCAGCATAGCCTATACGACGGTCTATCCCCTATCCATGTTTCTACGGGTGTTGACCGCACAGCTGATGGTGTTGCTGACATGCGTTTAGCAGTCCTTATCGGACGGCCACTCGCTTAACCGCCACAAGGCGGTCGGCGAGGTCGGAAGGCTGACGCAGGTAGACGTAAACGGTGTAGATATTGGGGGCTTGAAAATGGTCGCCCTCAATGCGCGAGGTTACGCCCTCGGTGGTGTCTACGGGCAAGAAAAGAAGTTGATAGGAATAGTAGCCCTGCTTAAGAAGCAGACGTTTGGTGTAGGCTCGCAAGTGGGGGTCGTAGTCCATGCGACTTGTGCTGTCGATGCGCCAGTCGGTCAACTGCCCAACCACGTGCACGCTACCATCAAGGTAGGGAGTAGTGGCGGGTAAAGAGAATCCGACCCACACATAATCGGCTTCAAGAGTTTTGTTGCTCCGATCGAAAGCGTTCACCTTCATCCCCCCGTTCAATGTGGTTTGGCTCACAAAATGGTTGCGCGAACGATTCTCGTCGGGGCGCAAAAGAGCTAATAGTTCGCCTCCATAGTCGGATATTTGTTGCACGTTATATGCTGGTGTCCGCAGGTTGCTCACATCGAAATATCTAAAATTGTTACCGCCCCAAAACACATTAGCCTCACGTTGGCGGTAGCACATGCCATCGCGATTGTAGCCCGAGAACTGCAAAAGACGCTCGTTGTCGGTGCGTCCGTTTTGCTGAACCTTTACCTTTACATATTGAGGGTTGGGCAAAACATCGTCGGAAGAAAGACAAACGTCGACTTGCTGCCGCCGCTCGATGGACAGTCCATCGACAGGGCGCCCAATGGTGGCGTTGACATCCAAAGCCTGCTCGGTTACATAAAACCGCCTAACGAAAAGAATGCTATCTGGATGCTCGTCGATAAACACCCGCAGGGCGTAGTTGCCAGAATGGGTAAATGTGGAATACCGAGCTGGTAACGTCTGCCTGTAGTGAACGAACGGTGTGAGTGTGGTGAAAGAAAAGTCGTATTGTTCTATCACCTCACTCTCAAACCCTGTCATAAAATCGGATGGAAGAAGGTCGTCGACCTCCCAGTTGGCATCGCAATGCACGATGGTGTAGCGCAAGGCTATTGGCTGTTCGACCAGAATATCGAACTGCAAATCAAGTTGTTCAGTCGAACCAACCGTCAATATAGGAGGTTCAAGATCGATGCCTTGTCGGGTAAGAAAAATGCTTTTAACCCAGGGTGCAGCGACCGAATCGGTAGCATGCTGCGCTTCTGCGCCAACAATGCAACACGCAACAAGCAAGAAAAAAAGTAACTTTTTCACCCCACAAAAGTACACATTCCGCTCTAAAAAATGTACTTTTGTGCTTAAAAGGCCTGTAGTGTACAGGACAAAACCAATTGAACACCAAACCTCTAAATGGAGAAAGTGCTGATTGAAACCTACGGCTGCCAAATGAATTTTGCCGATAGCGAAGTCGTAGGTGCGATATTGAAGACCAACAACTATGCCCTAACAGACGACATAGAGCAAGCCGATTTTGTACTTATAAACACGTGTGCCATACGCGACAATGCCGAACAGCGGGTAAGACACCGTGTGAGAGAGTTGAAAGCCCAGCAAAACAAGCGTAGACAAATGCGCATTGGCATACTGGGTTGTATGGCTGAGAGGCTGCAAAGCCAACTTATGAGCGAAGAAGAGAATGTGTCGTTTGTGGTTGGGCCCGACGCATACAGGCAGTTGCCCTCAATATTGCAGCAGGTGCGACAGGGGCAAAAAGCAGCCGAGACCGAATTGAGTCAGACAGAGACTTATGCCGACATAGAACCAGTGAGGCTGGCGAGTAATGGGATTTCGGCCTATATTTCCATAATGCGTGGCTGCCAAAACTATTGCACCTACTGCGTGGTGCCCTACACCCGAGGAAGAGAACGCAGTCGTCAGCCACAAACAATAGTTGACGAGGCGCGGAAGCTGTGGCAACAGGGCTACCGAGAAGTAACCCTATTGGGACAGAACGTCAACTCTTATAACTGCGATAACTATGACTTTCCTCAACTGATTGAAGACGTTGCAGCCATCTCGCCCGATTTAAGGGTTCGTTTTGCCACGTCGCATCCCAAAGACTTGAGCGATAAACTGCTGCAAGCAATGGCTGCACACAGCAATATCTGCCGCTGTATTCATCTGCCAGTTCAGAGCGGCAGCAATCACATGCTCAAAGCCATGAACCGCCACTACACCATTGAGTGGTATCTTGAGAGAGTTGATGCCATACGGAAATATATTCCCGACTGTTCCATCACAACCGACGTGATAGCAGGTTTTTGCGGTGAAACACTCGACGACCACCAGGCAACCCTCGACCTCTTTCGCCAAGTGCGCTACGACTACGCTTATATGTTCAAATACTCCATGCGACCAAACACCTACGCCCATAGACACATGCACGATGATGTTGGCGAGGAAGAAAAGACACGTCGCCTGAATGAGATAATTAAATTGCAGGGTGAGATTGCTCTTGAGAATAACCAAAAAGAAATTGGGCGCGAATATGAAGTGCTGGTTGAGGGAGTTTCTCACAGGAACAAAAGTCAGCTGTTTGGCCGAAACAGCCAAAACAAGGTGATTGTGTTTGATAAGAGAGATGCTATTCCTGGCACTTATCGACGTACGATTGTAGAGAGTTGCACGGCAGCAACATTGATTGGCAAGCTTGCTGATTAGAACCAACTTTGCACAATAAAAGCCTTGTACACGACGTTACCGATTTGAATATATGGCGAAAGAAAAGTTTTTCAAACGTTTTCCGTGGGTGCTTCACTTGCTAATTATGCTCGGCATATCGGTGGCAGTGCTCATCGTGGTGTTTATTTTTATAAGGATTTATGCCCGTCAGGGACACGAATACCAAATCCCAGACATGGTAGGGACGACACTTGAGGATGCCAAAGCAACCGACAATATAGGGCTGCACTTTGTCGTAATGGATTCTGTATACCAAAAGGGGACTGACCCGGGCGTAATATTGACGCAAGATCCTAAAGCCGACACATGGATAAAAAGCGGACGAAAGGTCTACATTACCATTACCGCTGCCGATGCTGGCGATGCTATAATGCCCGATTTAATTGGACTCACCGTGCGACAAGCAGTGTCAGAGTTGCGTAATTGTGGTCTTGATGCAGGTAGACTGAAGTTTGTTTCCGACCCGTATAAAAACAACGTCCTCGAACAAACCCAAAATGGGAAACCTGTCAGCACGGGTCAAAAAATGAAGAAAAATTCAAGGGTTGACCTCGTTGTAGGCCTCGGGGAGGGGGACAGCCGAAGTACCGTACCATTTGTTATAGGTAAAAATCAGCAACAGGCCCGACGGGACATCCTGACAGCCTCGTTCAACACTGGTGTCGAACACTTTAATGGAGTCAGAGACAAGTCGGCAGCAGTAGTGTACAGACAAGAGCCAGACTACACAGGGGGGTCAAAATACCCACTCGGAACTGCCATTGAACTATGGTATATTGATGCCGACGACAACGATATTGCCAAAATGATAAACGACTTTAAGGTAGACTCAAGTAAAATTGAAGACCTTGAATTTATAAATGACGGTCGGCCAACACCCGACGAGGTGGACAACTATCTTGACAGGGAATGGTAAGGAAAGTTGTCCTTGCTGTGCTTCTTATTTCCCCACTATTAACATTTGGGCAGGAAATACTTTGTCCGCTACAGTTTACATCGCCCAATGTCGTATGGAGTACAAAAAACACGTCGGCTGTAGAACTGCCTTTTTTTGATGATTTTTCGTCGCCACGCAACAGTCTTTCATCCACACTGTGGATGAACAATCAGGCGACAGTCAATACAGGCTACGGACAATTGCCCCCCACCATCGGCATGGCGACATTGGATGCCATGGGTGCCGATGGTCAGCTATACCCACAGGCCAGCACAACACCATTCCCTGCTGATACCCTTCTTTCACGGCCTATAAACTTGCAAGGACTGACCATTGCCGACTCGGTGGTATTCAGTTTCTTTTATCTCCCAGGAGGTGGCCACGGTAACAGGTGGGAACTTGTGGGCGATGCGCCAGATGCTACCGACTCGTTGGTGTTGGAGGTGCGCTCTGCACAACAGATATCGTGGCAGAAAGCATGGAGTACACCTGGAATAAGCGTTGATACACTATTGGCTCAAACAGGCGAAACGTGGCAATATGTAGTACTGAAAATAGACAATCCTTTGCTGCTTGATAGCGCATTTCAGTTTCGTTTCCGAAACTATTGCAGTCTTGCAAATGACAACAAACGCGGTATGCGAGGAAACTGCGACCAATGGAACATTGACTACATCTTGGTTGACAAACAGCGCACCACTACAGCCTTTCCCTTCCCCCACGATGTGGCTTTCGTACAGCCAGCCACACCTCCGTTAAAATATTTCCGTGCAATGCCATGGCGACAATACACCTCTGCCGATATGGCGCCTCACTTTGACCTCGTTATCACAAATTTATACACATCAACACTGGCATCAATATACGATTATTATATCATTAACAGCCATGCCGATACGTTGTACCACTACACCGGCGGATACACCAACGCTCCCCCTTTTCGCCCACAACACGGCTATCAATCAGACAGTGCCCATGCCCATCCTCCAATTGCCTACGCTTTCCCCACAATGTCGGCCCCTACGACCTACACAATATTGCATTCTATAAAAGAGGGGGTGGGTGGCGACTCATACCCACAAAACGACACCATGAGTACATTACAGGTATTTGATGACTACTATGCCTACGACGATGGATCCGCCGAGAATGGTTTTGGTCTCACATCGACTGCCAGTCGTATGTTTTTAGCCTATCGTTTCCCTCTCAATTTCCCCGATACAATATTTGCCATATCCATAGGTTTTAATCGCACCATACAGCAAGAAAATGAAACTATACCATTTTATCTAACCATTTGGGACGACAACAATGGTAGGCCTGGCAATGCCATCTACCGCGACCAAGAAGCACGTCGTCCTCTTTTTGCCAGTAACGACGGCCTTTATCGCTACGAACTTGAGCGTCCGCAGGCCGTGAGTGGAACGATATATGTAGGCTTTGAGCAAAGCAACAACGACTTTATCAACCTGGGGTTTGACCGTAGCTTCAATTCTTCGACCAATATTTTTTATTTAACAGGCACTGATTGGCAGCAAAGCATTCTCAGCGGATCGCTACTCATGCGGCCACATTTAGGGCGCTCCACCCTCGGCATTGCCCATCCGCAAACAGCCACTATTCCGCAGTTGCATCCAACCATTGCATCGAATAGTATCTTTTTTTCCGACATACTGCTCCACTCACAAATACAAATCTTCGACCTAACCGGTCGACAAGTCATAAGTACAATTGGTTCTGATAATGGGATTGTCGTCTCACACCTACCCAGTGGGATGTATTTTGCACGTGTGCAATCTACAGATAAATCCTTTCATTTGCTGAAATTTATCGTACAACATTGAATGATTACTGACGACCAACAAGACCTCTACGAACATCACCACATAGTTGTTGACCGAGGGCAAACACCCCTTCGTATAGACAAATTTCTGCAAGAGAAATTATCAGGGGTGTCGCGCAACAAAATTCAAGCAGCCACACATGCTGGTTGTATTGTTGTGAACGGCCATACGGCAAAGGCTAACTATAAGGTTAAACCACTGGACGAGATAAGTGTCCTGCTGCCCGAGCCCCCACATGAACTTGACATACGCCCAGAGCCTATCGCTATTGACGTTGTATATGAAGACAATGATGTGATAGTTGTCAACAAACCAGCCGGACTGGTTGTACATCCTGGTGTTGGCAATTTCACTGGCACGTTACTGAACGGTTTGCTTTTCCACATGCAAGGTACCTCATCAAAACCGTTCTTGGTACACCGCATTGATAAGGATACTTCAGGATTGCTACTGGTGGCAAAAAACGAAGAGGCGCAGGTGTTTTTAGCAAAACAATTTTTTGATCATACCACCGAGCGCAAATACCTTGCCCTTGTGTGGGGCGACTTTACCGACAATGATGGCACAATAGTTGGGCGCATTGGTCGATCTCCTCAAGACAGGCGTGTTATGTGTGTCTATCCTGATGAAGATGACATACCAGATGAGCTAAAACGAGGTAAACATGCTGTAACCCACTGGCATGTTGAAGAACGTTTTGGTTACGTTTCCCTCATATCGTGTCGCCTTGAAACAGGGCGTACACACCAAATACGTGCTCACATGCGCCACATTGGGCACCCTCTTTTTAACGACAGTGCCTATGGTGGAGATGTTATCCTGAAAGGTACAACATTTACAAAATACAAGCAATTTGTACAGAATTGCTTTCAAATATTGCCCCGACAGGCATTGCACGCAACCACTTTGGGTTTTGTTCACCCCACCACTGGTAAAACAATGCATTTTGCTTGTCCGCTGCCAGCCGACATACAGACCTGCATAGATCGCTGGCGCACATACACAGCTAACCGTCAAAATTAAAACCTCCACCGTAAGAACTTATAAACATGGCCGACAATTACCTCGAAAAAAGATATGAAGAGACGCTTGGGGCATCAAGACCTAAAGTAAAAAGCATCGGACATACCGTAGATGATTTGCTGCTGCGCAACCGCAGTCATCGGGCTTTCCTATCCTCATACAAAGTAAGTCGTGCTGAATTGGAACGTATCGTCAGCGTATGCAGTCGCATTCCAAGTGGCTGCAATCGACAGGCCTTACGTTTTCATTTGCTAACCTATAACACAGGCGGACGCGAATTGCTGCCTCTCATAAAATTGGGAGCCGCTCTACCTCAACTGCACCTACCACTACCAAATACAGAGCCCGAAGCATTCATCATCTGCTGTGCAACAGTAGACGAAGACCGCCTTATTGATATTGATCTCGGCATTGCCTTACAAAGCATGATGCTTAAAGCCGTAGAGATGGGCCTAAACGCATTGACAATTGGTGCATTCAACGCCGAAAAAGTACAGAAAACATTCAGCATTGCATTACGCCCACTCATGATACTGGCCATTGGCAAAGGCATTGATCGCATTGCACTCACTTCCATTAGTCCAGAACAAAATCACTCATATTACCGAGAAAACGGCATTCACTATGTACCCAAAATAGTAGCCGAAAAACTTATTCTCAACCACGATGCGTAGTATGCCACTGGTGCCTCCAGCTTTGGCATTTATCATAGGTATTTTTTTGCAACATTTCCTCACGTCAATGGCTACAGCATGGATAATGCTGCCGTTGGCTTTATCTGTTGTTGCCATAGGCCTATGCCTAACTTTTAATGCACCACCGCGAACTACAATGCTTTGCATAGTGCTACTATTTAGCTCTATCGGCATGCTGATTGGACACATATCTGAACCTATAAACAAAGTCAATCACTACACCCACTTTGCAGATGGTCGCCACACGGCCACACTGCGTCTTACGACAACGCCATATTTTACAGGCCAACGCATACAGGCACAAGCCAACGTGGAAAGCATTGACGGCCGCTCTACCTGTGGGCAATTACACCTCTTCATCACCACCGATAGCCTTCATGCCCAGCCAACACTGTACTATGGTGATACGCTACTGGCTAATGGATTACTTCTCTCTCACAGAAAACAAATGTACATTTACTCAACTGCCATAGATACAATATACGTATGTATGTCACCAAACCTCCGCAAACGATGTGAAGACATCCGAGTTTCTTTGCTACAAAGAATGCACCGCGGACCGATGGATGACCAAAAGACTGCAATATCCGCTGCACTCGTGCTGGGGTGGAAGTCCGAAATTGCCCCCCCCACGTATAAGGCTTTTAAGGATGCTGGCATTAGTCACTTATTAGCAGTGTCGGGGCTTCATGTCGGGATAGTGGCAGCTTTGGTAGAGGCAATGCTTTTTTTCTTGCCTCGCACAAGACGAGGAAGGGCGTTAAAAGGTTCTGTGCAATTTGCACTGGTATGGATATTTGTAGCCATTTCTGGCGCAGCTCCATCTTCAATACGCGCCGCACTAATGATTTCGTGCTTCATAATAGCTCGCGTCATAGGTCGTCGTACCTCAAGCCTCAACATACTTGCCCTAACGGCCATCATCACACTCGCGAATTCCCCACAATTGCTATTTGATACAGGGTGGCAACTCTCCTATGCTGCTGTTGGAGGACTACTTTGTTGTTCTCCATTTTTCAATAAAATCGAAAATAAAATCATGCGTTATATGGCTGTCAGTACCGTGGCATATATCTCAACCCTACCCATCACTGCCACTATCTTTCACAACTTATTACCATACTTTCTCGTAGCCAATGTTATAATTGTTCCGATGGCAAGTTTACTGGTTGGTGCATCGTTGCTTTATATGATTGCCCCATGCAGTTTTAGTCAATTATTCCTCATGCCACTCCTTGATTTCACCCAACTTGTGTCCACTACCGTGTCTCAATGGCCACATGCCAATATAGTCATCACATCTACGTCGCCTATATTCAGCATCCTCCTGTGGGTTGGATGCATCTGCATAATCCTCTCACTCCGATTCTTAGCACAACGACGAGAGATAACTTGGCCAGTATAAACATACGCACCATACTTCATAACATGAACACATGCTATAATACAGCCAAAAGAGCTCGATCCCTCCCAAAAGAGAAATCAATAATCCCACATGTCATTCTCTATTTCAAACACTTTCGCTTCTATTTCTGAAGCCTCAAACAGCACATCCTCACCTGTCAAATAGCGAGATATATCACGATCGAAAGTATTCGACTTCCTAACAACATATGCCTCATAATGTTGGTTGACAAAAATAAAGTCCCATGAAGGCCAAGCAGCCATATTCACCTCTTCAGTTCGTGCTTCATATCTTGCCAGTAAGTCACGGACACGAGGATTTAGCATGGGTACCCAGAATAGAGGTTGCATACCAAGGTATATTTCCTCATCGCTCTTACCAAGACGCCTATAAGCAGCGCGCATCGGAGCCAATGATATCCGACGTGAGTCTTGTCTCGTATCTTGTTTCCCGATAAACCACACCTCCCTGAACGTGTATTGTAGAACTTCCGCACCATCAAAGTCATGACTTTTCACTACCGTCTCATACTCTTCGTTAAAGTCATCGTCATAACCAATTTCCAACATTAGGGTATCCGGTTTAGTCATGCGTTTTACAAAAGCCAGATTATCCAATGGCACATCCATTTGCTCATCCTCATAGATGGGGATTTCGTCGGCTGCTACAGCATCCCACAATATGTTGGCCAAACTTTTTTCTGTAGAATCAGCACTCGGATCTATCGGGAAATAAAAAAACTGATTAAACGCCTCGCTTACCTCAATCTTTTTCCAAATAGCTACTGACCACACCACATCAGACTGACGAATAAATGGGTAACGGATAGCGCGCTGTGTTTTAACAATATTTCTTTCATAGAAGTCGTTGGCCGTACGTATTTCTTGTTGTGCCACGGACGAAGCACAAAACGCAAAAAAGAAACAGCATAGAAACAAACCTGGCCTGTGCATAATTAAAATAGAAGAGAGTTAAGAGTATCTCTCTCTTAACTCTCTTTGTTTGGTTTCAAAGTTTCACACATCAATATTCCCACATATCCGACTCAATGTTGAATAACTCTTCTTCTATCATTTGCGACTGCACTATCGCATCTTCTCCTGTCAGATATTCATCTATACGACGGTTGAACTTATTTGACTTTCTGGTTATATAACTATCGAAGTACCTTTGAATAAACACATCGTCGTACGAACGCTCAGCTACGTCATTGTTTTCGTCAAAAGCATTAGCATTCACCAACACTTGTCGCACAGTCATGTGATTCATCGGTATCCAAAACGACTCGGCTTGGGTTTCCTCTTCCTGACCAGCACGCACCATGTTTTTTCTATAACTGAAAGCAAGTCCGACGATTCTCACTTTCTGACGTGTGTCTTGCTTATCAATATACCAGCACTCTTTGAGCATGGCTGTTTTTACAGAGCCTGCATCAAATGGGTCGGGTGAAATAACCTCTTTTTCCTCCACATCACCAAACTCATCCTCCTCACCATACTCGGTTGTCTTGCGTTGTCCGTTCAAGCCTGCAATTGCTTTTTCCAAGTCTTGAGGCACTTTCATATCATCGTCCTCATACACCTCAAAACTACCATTCTTGGCAGCATTGATTATAAGATTTACAAGGCTGATACGCCCCTGCGTGTTCTTGTCCTGATCAACAGGGAAATAAAAGAATTGGTTAAAACTTTCATTGAAGTCTATCTTGCGCCACACAAGCATTTTCCATACTACATCGCTCTCACGCAAGTAAGGATAAGGCATGGCCCTTTTGCCAACAACGATGCCAGTCTGGTAAAAATCGTTTGGATTAGTCCCATCTTCTGCATCAACAATACTTTGAGCATTGACACCATAACCCAAAGAAAGAATGGCAAACAAACCTAACATTAACTTCTTCATAACGATATGTATTACTATTGTTTTTACTTCTTTATTGTGAATACGCAGTATGCAACACTCGTAGTACCCGAAGGCATCTTTACATGGGCAGTAACATACAGTTTATCACCACGGTTAGCCTTTTTAATAGCTGAAATAATATCGGGGGAGAAAGCTGCTCCATTTACAGTAACAGGGCTCTTATTACCCACGCTTACCTCTATTGATCTAATACTCATCGCACCTTTGGAGAGCTTAAACTCAAATCCTTTCTGGAAACTCGCACGTACCTGCATACCATCACTGAAATCGCTCTTTGCTACATTTGCCCCATTAGCAAACTGACCAACCGTAATCGTAGGATCAGGAATATCCCTAACCTTATACACATTGTCTCCCATGTTAGTTTGCTTCTTGTCTATCATTGCATCCACGCCAATCACCATCTTCTTTCCACCAACATCGGGGGTAACCAAATACTTTCCTTCACCATCACCATTTGCCAGTTTCCCCTTTCCCTCTTTTATATAAACCTTGAGGTTGCGGCTATCTACGCCAGGGACCGACACCGTAATAGGATTTTCAATACCTGCATAAAGCACCTGCATATTGTCCAAAGATACGACAGCCGCTGGTTTAGCTACGTAGTAATTATCCGAATAGGTTATTGTTTCATCTCCATTCGGTCCTTTCACGGTGGCTGACACATTCACCTTTTGCAGACCAACAGAGTTACAAACCGTCCTGTAATGCAACGAACCAGAGTCCGTATTACTCAATGTCTGACCATTCACCGTTCCTGTAAAAGCCTGTTTCGAGTCGTAAGCACCAACGTAAAAATCGGCCTCATACGTTCCACCTTGCAGAATATATCCACTCTTTGCTCTTCCGATAAGTGTCAGTTTATCAAACGAGTGGTCGCCAGAACTTACCTGTTTATATAGAAAGTTCACAGCGTCATACTCGGCATTCATAGCCTCCGTCTTCATCTGAGTTAAGGTCACAAGTGCTGCACCAGAAACCACCTCATTGAAATGATGCTTCTCCCACGATTCTTCTTTTCCGTCCTTGCTATAGAAAGTATCCTCAACATTTAGGCCCAACTTCACATGCAACGAGTCTGCACCAAGAATCTTTCGTATCTGTGCCTTATACTCAATCACCCTTTCTTTCAATCCAACAGCATGACCATTAACCACATCGCCTTTCCCATAAAAGAAACTGGTAGGATCATTATTGTTTTCCAACTGCTTATCATTGAACCACGAGAAACCGGACATATCCATCACCTTCTTCACACTGTCAAGCAGATAATTACCGTTGGCATCAATAAACTTGATATCAAATTTATTACCAGATTTTGGAGGGAATTCGCCCTTGGCGCCTTTAGTTGTTTTAGCGATATAAGTATACTCAATACTATCAATATAACTTATCAAATCGTTGGTCAATGCCTGTACCGTCTGTGCATTCTGATACTTCTCCCTCACCTTATCTGGACTGTTATCATAAGCCCTCTTAAAGTTTTCAAAAGTATCGTCCACCTTTGCCTGTACAGTCTCATTCGACAACTGCATAACGTTACCCACGTTCTTAAATCCATCAATGACAGCTGCAGAGACGTTCAGAGCCAGCAGGGCGGTGTACACAAGGTACATCATCGTAATCATCTTTTGCCTCGGGGTCTCCGGGCAGTTTGTTGCACCCATATTAAATCTAGTTTAGCTGTGCGTTAGGTGTGTTGTTGTCTTTCTCTCTCTATATTCTTGTCTGCATAGCAGCCAACATGTTACCATACACGTTGTTCAATTCAGCCACCTTGCGAGTCAGGGCATCTACTTGTTCTTTATACTTCATGATACCATCGGCTGAATCCGTGAAGTTGCTAAGCATCGTACCCATTTTCTCCTCAAACTCTTTGTTCAATGTCAACTGTGTAGAAGCATTGTTTATCTGCATCTCATACATTGCATTGATCGAGCTCAAACTTGCGGTCATCTTCTTCATCTCATCAACATAGGATATTTCCCCATTCAACGATTGGGCTGTTTCCTGATAGATAGAAGAGAGCGTAGAGACTGCTTCAGGTGCGCCTTGCATGCTTTGCAACAACTTACCAGCCTGATCGGCAACACCATCCATATTGCTTACAAACTTGTCAGTAGCAGCAGTAGCTGTCGCCATATTGTTCATAGAATTGGCACTTTCAGCAAGATTCTGCATTCCCTGGCCTAAACGGTCAATGAGTTCGGGACTGATATTAGCATCTTCGAGCATTTTATCAAGTTGTGCCGTAAGAGGATCCTTACTCACAGGTTGAGCCACCTCGCCTTCTGCATTTTCAATAATATTACCATTCTCGTCAACCATTGGTTCAACATTCAAGCCTTCACCTCCTGGCTGTTCAATCATGCCAGCCAATTCGGGGTACACCAAACTCCAGTCCCACTCCTTATGTGGCGGCTCAAACGAAGATAGAACGAATATAACAGCCTCTGTACCCATACCCATAATAAGCATTAACGTTGCACCAGGCCAGTGGTTAATTTTGAACAGAGCACCCACAATCACAACGGCAGCACCGATACCATAAAGGTATCCCATGAATGTTTTGTATGCTTTACTACGAACGAGCCTGTTAATAAAACTCATAATTTAGCTTTTGTTTATAGTTGTTAATAGATTATGTTATTCAATATAAGCTTTTGAGATTATCTTATCTCGCCACGTTTGAAGCTGTGCGTAGGTTATCACCCTTCACACGACCCAAATAAGGCTGCACGCAACGGAAACCAATGTAACATTTTGCAGTATCCATAAACTCGTAGGTGCGAGTTTGAACTTGGATATAGTACTTTTGGTCTTTCCAACTACCACCTCTAACCACTTTGCGTTTCATAGCCAGTGGATCATCGTCTTTCGCATCGTAATTATAGTAGGGGGTAATAGCGTTTGCGACAATGTACGTTGACTCATTATAGGCATCCAAACACCACTCACTGACGTTACCAGCCATATCATACAAGCCATAGTCATTAGGAGCATAGTGGCCAACCATGAGTGTGCGGACACCACCATCGTCGTCGTAAGCGCCTCTCAAAGGTTCATAGTTTGCCAAGAAACAGCCATTGGGATTTCTCACGTACGGTCCGCCCCAAGGATAACTTTGAGCAGCAATTCCACCACGGGCAGCAAACTCCCATTCACTCTCGGTCGGCAGACGGAAGTCATTAAGTTGCGAATAGTCGATATTCTCAAGATACTGATTCAGCATGTTCGAGCGCCATACGCAGAAAGCTTTAGCCTGTCTCCAACTCACACCGACAACAGGGTAATTGTCATAAGCTGGCGACGAGAAGTAGTTACGAGTATAGTCCTCATTCATGCTGTAAGCATAGTCGTGGACCCAGCAAAGTGTGTCGGGGTAGATATTCACATACTCCCTCTGAATTTGAGAAGCACGATTGTTCAATCCTTTTGGACGAACGGCGAACGAAGTGCCCTTATGTTCGGCGCGAGCATTCACACCGTTTTCCTTCTTCGAGACATCATTATAATCGATGAAATAATACTCATAATTCATCTTCGACACATCAAGAGCCTTACGATGGTTAATATCAGTGACATAGAAACCACCGTCGATCAACGCCTGACGCACATCAACATCATTGAAGTTAATTTTTGTCTTATAGTTCAAGATGGGTGGATCAAGTGGCTCACCATACTTATCTTCTTCAATGATAAAGCCATCGATACCAGCATCTCCAAGAATGCGACGGGCCACCGAGTCGCGCACAGCATATACAAACTGACGATATTCATTGTTTGTAATCTCGGTTTCATCCATAAAGAATGACTCAATCTGCATTTTGCGGGGCTGCGTTGTCTTGCCGTAGGTCACATCTTGTGTACCAGCGCCCATGGTGTAATTTCCTTGGTTGACAAACACCATTCCCTTGAGGTCAATATCCTCAAAGTAAGGGCGATTGGCCACACCTGTCAGTTCTCCATTATTGGAAGAACTGCAAGCGCAGAGCATTGCTGTCGACGCTGCGAGAATGAAAAACAACTTCTTCATATTATCCTGGTTTTTGTTTTCTAAACGGGTTTTTCTCAAAAATGTTTCATTTTCACCGTCTTTTTTCACAACAAGTATCTGGTGTTCCTATTAACCGACGGTGCTTTCTTTGGTATTGTTATTTGGAAACTTGCATTCAAATATATCTCTGCCGACCCAATACTCCGTCCTCCACCAAAGCCGAGCCTCGATGTGGTTAGGTCGTAAGCGATGCCCACCTGCATCACTTTCAAGAAGTTCAAACCACCCATGAAAGTGAAAGCATCTCCCCAACGATAGCCAAGTCCACCCCAAAAAATGTTCTCATAATCAATCAAACAGGCCACATCCGCTTGAAAAGCCGAAAAGCCTGCAGCCTTTACAAGCATTGATGGCTTAATTGTGAACGATGGGTTATAGGGGAAGTTGTACTCATATCCAGCCATAAGATAAAGCGTACGCACATTTTTAACTCCCAAATCATCATTCGAAGAGCCAAGCAGATTCTTTACCGACAGGCTAACATAGTAAACACTGGGCACTTGATAGTACAAACCTGTCGAAAAATCAATCATAAACGACGACTCGCTCCCTCCAAGCACGGGGTCGGTTGTAGTGACAGTCGGGTCAAGTATACGCCCCGAAAGGTCGCTCGACCCATGCAGATTGCTTTTATCAAACTGGTAACTATACAGATTTGCTTCTATTGCTGCAGCCAAATTGCCAGGTCCCCAAAAAATTCTGAAAGCATAATCAATGTCGATATTCAAGTTGTTGTGGAATCCATACTTTTCTGAATTCACAGTCAAGCCCAAACCGCCATGCAACACCGACACTGGCATATCAAAACTGAAAAGCATATTGGTTGGTGTCGTTCCTGCTTCCTCACCCAACACCGTGGGCTGCAGAGTCAAACCCATCCACTGATTGCGATATAAAGCCGTGAGCGATATTGAGCCCGAACTGCCTGCGTAGGCCGGGTTATAACTCAACCGATTAAACATAAAATGCGTGTATTGACCCTCGTTCTGCGCTTTTACGCAAGGGGCAAATAGCATCACAAGAGCCGAAACAACAATCAATTTCAGCCTTTGCCTGCGCACTTGATGTCTGTCGACCGGCAACACAATATATTGTTTTTCAACACATTCAAAACTCATGCTTAATAAATCATTCGCAATTTATTCACATGGGTATGAATGTGCAAAGATATAAATATTTCTCTATTTGTTTATTTTTTTTTGCAGTCCAAAACCGTTGTGCACACTCTATTTTCAATCATTCACCTCCAACTTACACTGACCGAAAGTGTGGGACAATGCCTTGGCCAGTTCCCGAGCCCTACTCAGTGGCAGCGTCAACGGTAGGATTAAGTCAAGTTGCTCCGACGAGTCAATCGGTTCAACAATAACCCGTTGCCGATATAATTCGGGCAGGGATTGCACCTTGTCGAATGCCTCACTGTGCGACGCGACAGTGCACAGCACAATTCTGCAGTTAACCGAGGGTTCTAACTTTGATACTATACTATCTTTTTCAAGGTCTACTTTTTCTTCTGACTTGTCTTTTTCGGTTAGTTTTTCCGTTTTGGATTCTTTGCGCGCTGCAGATTGCGGAGAGGCAAGTTTTACCAAACGTGAACTAACCGAGTCAAACACAGTGTCCTGAGCCATCCATCGTTCCTCATATCCTGAGGGCAAAATCCTCACTGTTACAGGCTGACAACCTTTTATGCCAATACTAACAGCGGCACGATGGCTGAGGTCTATCACCCCGTGTTTAGGGCAACGGTCGTTCACCTTTACTATCACCTGCTTCCCGCTGTTTCTATTGGTTACAAGAATCATCGTTCCAAGTTTTATCCTCCAGTGGGCTGCGGTGAATTTGTTCTGATCAAACACCTCGCCCGAGGCTGTTTTTCGTCCCTCAAAGCGGTCGTGATAGAAAGTGCCCTTGTTGGGGTACTCCGTAGTGGTGTCGTTGACAGAGTAGTTCTGCGCCTCGGCGCACACCGCCACCATCACGCACATCAGTGCAGTCAACAAAATGCGCCTTACCATATCTCAGCCTGGTCGGACATCCACTTGCCATGCAGACGCATCACCTGTTCTATCACATCGCGCACACAGCCCTTACCACCTTCCAACAAAGAGATATAATCAACCCTTTCTTTAACCTCAACAGCAGCATCGGCCGGGCAGGTTGCCACCCCTACAAGGCGCAACAAGGGTAGGTCGGGAATGTCGTCGCCCATGCACAGCACCTCCTCATCTTTCAGTCCATATTTATTCAAAAAGGCATTATAAGCCCGACGTTTATCGGCACAACCAGTAAACACGTCTTCCACCCCCAACGAGCGCATCCTATGTTCTATGCATTGAGCGTTGGCACCAGTTATCACGGCCACATGGTAGCCTTGACGCACCGCATATTGCAAAGCATAGCCATCTTTGCTACTTCCGCGACGCATGGTTTGCCCATCGGGCGTAATCCACACATCGCCATTGGTCATCACACCATCAAAGTCGAACACAAACGCCCTTATCGGCGCAAGTTTTTGCTTATAGTTAATCATAGGCATCAACTAATTATCATACAGTTCATTGCATAGCAGCAATGGCATATTTTGCCACATCTGCATATGCCTCTCGCCAGGGTTCCCACCCCTCAAAAGCCGAAAGATTTTGATTGTGGCACACCGAGCAGAACGTACCGCCCGTAGTTTTCAGTTCATCAATCAACGACCTGCTCTGCTGCACCGCCTCGTCGGCCGTTAAGCCTTGATACATCCGCTGCGACGTGTCCATTGTGCAAAATGGCTGTATATCAAGCGTGGTTTCAATATCTCGTTCCAAATCAAAAAAAGGGTAAGCAATGCTTATGCCCGCCCTAAAGCCACTACCGTCGGCAAAGCCCATTGAATAGTCGGTTTGCACACCTGCGTGCAACAGTATGCGGTAGGCGTATGGCAATCGCATGCGGAGATAATGAAACCGCGAGCGAAGCACATTGCGGTGCAACATAGCCTCAAGCCGCTGTTTTTCAACATCAAATTGCGATGGCTGCTCCATGGTGTAGTAGCCCGGGTGCAGACCAATCTTTGCATAGTCGCCGAGATGCATCATCAAGTGGCGCAGATGTGGCTCAAGATGCGATATGGGTTTATCATAGTGGTCGTAGTCGGCCACCAAAGCAAAAAACAACAGATGGCCACCCACTTTACGCGGACTATGGCTGATTATGAAGTCGTAGGTGTCAAATGGGTCGGGTTCACGCCGCAACATAACCCTCAGCCGTTGCACAACACGTGGCCATGAGTTGGGTTTCACAGCGTCGCGCACCAATCCTGCCATGTTGCGTCCAAACCCCTTGTGCTTATAGCACCACGCCGCATCAATATCGATTGTTTGCAAATACATGAATTGTCGGTGCACAATTTTCAGTTCTGGGAAATGGCGGCGCAGCAACTCGGCAATGCGTTCTCCCCATTGTTCAACAACAGGCTGCATCACAAAGTCCTCGCGGTAAGCCACGCTCTGTTGCACACCAAAGCGCCCATGAGCGTCAAGTTTGAATGGCAGATACTCCTCGTAACGACTTATCATGAAGAAAATGGCCGCCAACGGGTCGAAGGGCAAGTCGGTTCCACCGCCATAGACAGGAAACATTATCACCCCGTCGGCCTCTTTTCTACACTGCAACCGTTGCTCTTCGATAGTGGTGGAAAACAGCAGGTTACAACTTTTTAGGTACACTCCCTGCCCTACCCTCTCTGGCGCATAACAGAGCGTCGGTGTGGTGAGGGTGGCAAAATGAGCAGCGTCGGTGGTGATGCAATAGTCAACACGCATCAACCGAGTGAACAACACCTTCAACGTGTAGCCCACCCTGTTGGTAAGTTTGGGAACAAACACTGTCAGCATGCCACAGGTGTTATATGACACATCTTGTCGGTGCTACTTTCGAGCCTTATGTTTGAGCCTAAAAGAAGTGCACGGTTACTGGCTCCAATATGGCCAAACGGAGCATCGAAAAGCACTGGGTAGTTAAACCTCTCAACAGCGTCGCGCACCACCTGCCGAGCCGTTCGGCCAAAGGGCATAGCATTGTCGTGCATCTGAGTGAGCCCACCCACTATCAGTCCTTGCAAACCATCGAGCATGCCGTTGCGCAACAGGTTTTGCATCATGCGGTCAATGTGGTAGATATACTCGTCAAGATCTTCTACAAGCAGTATTTTTCCTCGTGTGTCGGGTGCCGAAACCGACCCCAGCAGACTATAAATCACCGACAAATTTCCCCCAACCACAACGCCTTCGGCCGTACCCTCTCGATTGATGGCCGATGGCTCAACCTCATAACAGTCAGCTTCGCCAAACAGCGCACGACGCAACGAGCACAGAGCCACACTATCGTCGTCGCATTCTGGAAAATTGACTGGCATCACGGCATGGATCGACTCCACACCAAGCACCTGCTGCAAATGGCAGTGCATCACCGTAAAGTCGCTGTAACCAACCAGCCATTTGGGATTTTGCATAAATCGCGAAAAGTCCAAACGGTCTATGATTCGCACCGTGCCATAGCCACCCCGCAGAGCCACAACAGCGCGCACACTGTCGTCGTCCAGCATGCTCTGCATGGCACAAGCGCGAAGGTTGTCGTCGCCTGCCAACTGGCCATACTGCGCATACACATCGTCGGGCACCACAACCCGCAGACCCCACGATTCAAAGACGTTACGAGCTGCCTCAACAATGCTCTCGTCGACAGCCCGAGCCGTTGCCACCAAGCCCACAGCATCGCCCTTTTTCAAAAACGGAGGAGTTATCATCTTTCACCAAAAACGGATAGCGGCAAGGATTATTGTGTGGGCGATGCCGTTCGATTTTGTCCCATCCCAACTCTACCACTACGAATAGGGTGTTGGAAGTAACCATCAGCAGTGTGTCAAATAGGTATCAAGTAAGGCCGTTCTTCAGTCGTTCTTCAGTTGTTCTTCAGTCGTTGACTGAAGAACGACTGAAGAACGGCCTTACTTGATGCGAAGATAATGTGTTTGTGAGGCGCCCATCAAGGCATCCTCTTACGCCTCGAAATCAGAATGCCCACTTGGCTCCAAGACATGGAGCGACTGCAAACCCACGGTTAAGTTCGAAGTCGGCACCACTGTGCCAGTTGCCAGCAAAGTTGTAGCCTATGCGCAGCTCGCCTCCCACGTTAAGGTTGGGGCAACCAAAGTGTCTGCCTATGTTGTACCACACCTGTGGCTCGGACAGGAATACCCCCACTTTGTTTGGCTCGTGCCCGGGAAAGGCGACCTCTTCGTGCCACCAGTCAATGTTGCCCGTAAACTGCAGTCCTTGCACCCCGAACAGACCGTTCATATTCCACACAAATGTGGCCTGCAAAGGCGAAATCATGGTGCCCCCCTGCACATGCTTGTACATAAGGCGGAAGGTGAAGACGTTGCTAAAGTCGGCATTGTGAATTGAATAATCCACACCGGCCATAAATGCGTTGTTGGCAAAGTTTCCGCCGTTCCATTCAAGATGAATGCCCCAACCTGTTTGACCGATGCTTATGGTGCGTCCAATCTCGGTGTAGAACGATGTGGGGACATCGACGTCGGCAGGGTGGTAGATGTCGGTGAAAAGAAACGTATTGCCCCAGGGGTCGGCGTGGAAAGCCTCGACGGTTGTTACCAAGTGGCCACGATTAAAGTCGTACATCTCTTGCACATTGGTCTGTCCCCAAACGGTTGCTGATGCAAACAGAGCCACACCGAGCAATACGACACGTTCAAGCTGGGTTTTCTTTTTGACTGTCTTCATAGGGTGTAAGTGTTATAAATTTTCCTTGTTTTTCAACATATTGTGCCAACCGAGCATAAAACCTGTTGGAGGCAAGTGTGGTGGCGTTGCCAACGATGATAAGTTTCATGCGTGCCCTTGTCATAGCCACGTTCATGCGTCGCAAATCGCGCATAAAGCCAATGGTGTGGCTGTCGTTGTCGCGCACCAGGCTGATGATTATAACGTCGCGCTCTCGCCCCTGGAAGCCGTCGACCGTCCCCACCGTGATAAGGCCTTTCAAACGACGAAAGAAGTGTTGCATTTTCAGCAATCGTCGCAACAGTCGTGCCTGACTGCGGTAGGGGGTGATGATGCCAAAATCGGTGCGTTGACTTTCGATAAGGGTGGGGGTAAGACTCTCAATATAGTCGCGCAGAGTGTGAATCACCAAGCGAGCCTCGCCCATGTTGCTCAGCGACGTATGCCCACCTGTGCGCTCGCCCAGTCCCAAACGGCTGGTGTCGACCCAAACCAGAGGGGTGTCGATTGGCGAAACCAAGCGGTCGGCTACCGACGGATGTGCTTTCAGTAGGCCGCCATAGAACCACTGCGACGAAAACTGCATAATGTCGGCATGCATGCGATATTGGGTGTCGAGCAGAGATACGCTATTGGGCCACAACTGAGCCACCTTTTGCATTAGGGTTGTCGACAATCCCTGTCGGGCGGCACTGATGCTTTTCACCGTAGGTGGCAACTGCTGATGGTCGCCCCCCATGACCACACGGTCGGCGCGCAGCAGGGCTGCCCAGCAGAGGGGTTCGAGGGCTTGAGCCGCCTCGTCGATAAAAAGTGTGGCAAATCGCCTTCCAGTGGGCAGACGCATAGCGGCACCAGCAAGGGTGGCACTCACCACTCGCGCCTGGTCGTAAAGGTCGTTCTCTATTTTTATCTCAAGTTCGGTCTGTCGATGTCTCAGCCGTTGTGCGGTTTCGCCATCGTTTTGCTCATGCAGCCGACGACGAATATTCCAAAGCTCATGATAATCAGGATGAGCCACATAACGTTGCTCGTAGCTGCATTCCAGCATGGTGTCGCTCACACGTAGAGGGTTTCCCAACCGCAACACAGCCACACCACGTCGCATGAGTTGCTCGCTAATCCAGTCGACAGCGGCATTACTTGGGGCACACACCAGCACTTGAGGCTCGCGGCGAAGTGTCTCTATGATGGCCTCAACCAGTGTTGTGGTTTTGCCCGTGCCTGGAGGTCCATGCACAATGGCCACCTCGTGCGCCTCGGCCACCATCTGTATGGCGGCGTTCTGCGCAGCATTGAGCCAAGAAAAAGAAAGTGTGGGTTGTGGCGAACGAGTCGGCGCTACGGCACCAATAAGCACGTTGCGCAAAGCAACGAAGCTTTTGCGGTCGGCCTGTGATGCTACCGACAGGGCATCGCGCATGACACGGTAAGAAGTGTCGTCGACTGCCAGATGAATACCAAGCAAATGGCGTGCCGACAAGGATTGCAGTTGCTGCATCACCGAGGGAGCAACAATAACAGCGAGACCATTGGCATCGGCACGTTCAACCTGCACCGCTACAGTGGCAACCACGGCTTCAGCACCATTAAAGTAGAAAAACACAACCGCCTTGCCTGGTTCAAAATCGGGCTCAATATCGTCGCTATCGGCATCAAAAAGCACCCCCAACACAAATTGATTCATTGCGTTGCGACGCTCATCTATCAGACGGACAGGGTAGCGACACGATGGGCGTGCTATCTTGCCAGTGCCGTCGGGGCAGAGGTTAGCAATCTGCTGCACGAATTCTTGCGTCTCGGTCTGGTGCTCGCTGTCGACAAGGTTGCGCAACTGTGCGAAATAGTTGGCCGTGTTCATCGCGTATAGTAACCCAAAACACAGGTCATTATTGCTTTGTTCGACAATAAAAAACGGGTGCGGTGGCATCTTTGCCACCGCACCCGTTTAGACACGACATGAAGAACGACTACTTGTAGCGTTGGGCTATATCGCTAATACTAAAGTGTCCGTCAATGTCTTGCACTTCTATCTTGCCATGAAGAATGTCGAAAAAGAAGGTGCGAATACGCTCGGGTGTGAGCATTGCTGCAGTGCCACCCTTATCAGTCCCCAAGTCGTAGGTTTTCAACAGCTGCGGGCCAAGCGATGCTGCTGCAATAAGGAAGTGGTTTTGGAACTTATCGGTGTCGATTAAATCTGCTGCCAACACTTTCCCAACCACGGTATAGCTACGAATGGTTTTCTGTATTTCGTCGTTAGAAAGGGTTGTTTTTACCTCGTCGGCATCGACATCAAGTTTCACCTTGCCCGAATTTTCGGCCTGTGGCAACCCTTTGTACAGTGCCCCAAGGTCGGCCAAACTGAGGTTATAAAACTTGCATGAGGGGTCGACAACTGCTTTCTCTATCGAAAATGCCGAGGGCAAAAGCAGGAAGATTGACCCAGACATGTTTACTGTGGGAGCGTTAAATGTGCCCAAAATACAGTTGTTGATGTCGAGTCCCTGTGATGCAAACACACCTCCAACAACCACACAGTTTTCAAGAACCACCTCATCGGCATAGATGCTACCCGCCACATAGGCGTTGTAGAGGGTTACACTGTGAGCGTTGATGTCGGACATGAACGAGAGGGTGCAACCAGATGCACGCGACACAATGCTATCAACCGAGCCCACACTCTTTTCAAAGGTTACACTGCCCTTTGCATCGGCATTGACATATAGCTCAAGTTGGGTAAACACTGCTCCCTTAACCACACACTCGCCATTCTGCACCTCAAGTCGGTGGGCATAAATTGCACCCTCGACAATGGTGTCGGCTTGGATGGTGATGTCGCGCGTCAGTTCAGAGACCTGTTCGGGTATGATTGGACCCTTGACTAGGTTGTCTTTCAAAAGCACATTGTTATCGTTGAATCTTATTTCTTTAAGTTCTTTCATTTTCTTACTATTGATTGTTGTTATACAATTTCATGATTTGTTCGCACACACGTTCGTCGTGTTCGTTACCTCCCGAGAGGCGCTGTGCAACAGCCTCTTTGAAATACATGAGTACCTTGTTACTTTCTGCCTCTTTGGCTTTGGGAAACTGGGTTTTATGCAACTGATCGCTCAACATCTTACGCGCGTTGCCATCGATTTTGTCGCAACATTCTATACTTCGTTCAAGGCAGTCTTGTTCATTCACCACTTCGATGTAGCACACAGGTAGGTGTATCTGCCCCTGAGGGGCATCGGCAATGGTGTTGGTGGCAATGGCATCGGCTGCATTTTTCTGTACTTGCAGGAATTGGCGCGCTTTGCCCATGGCATCGTAAGCGCGCTGCTTGGTGGCAGTAACCGAGAGTTGCGTTTGCAAACGCATATTCTCGCCACCAGAGACAGCCACCACGGGTACCATATCGGTTGTGGTAAGACGCGAATTTACGGTGTCGACATCGCGACCAAAATTGAAAGCGGGAGCATCAAGATTGACTATACGGTTGTGCAATTCTTTGTCTAAATCGTCAAAGATGTGCATGTATTGCACACACTTGCGGTTGTAGTCGACCTCCATCTGACGCTGCATCTCGTTGCAACGTTTGGCATCGCTCTGCAGTTTGAGCAAAGTTGCTTCAACGATGTTCTTCAGCTCGTTTATTTGCTGACTGATGTCGGAGCGAACCGTTTTGAAAAAACCGTTGATGAGGGTCTGCCCCACCTTTTTGGAGTTTTCGCGGATGGAAAGTACTTGGGCTTCGTTTGTTGCAACGACTGCGCCTGTCAGCACCCCTACCTTGCCAGCGCACTGATCGGTCGAGGCATCAAAAGATTGGGTGTCGACATGTACATTCACGGTTACGCTTTCGTAGGCAGTGCCACTGTATCCTACAGTGCCACCATTTTGCGAAGCAGGATAACTCACCGAGCCCGAGTAATGCACTGCAATGGTCTTTGTAACTGATCTTGTGTAACTCATGACTGGGAGCTATTTAAGCGTTGCATAATTGTTGTTACGATACATCTCCGACACAAGATTTTTTACACGGTCGCTCAAATTGGACCGCTCCACAAGTTTGGCAAACTCGTTGGATGTTTCTTTGTCGGGCTGGGTTGCTGTCTTCCACTCTAAACCATCGGAGGTAGCAGAGAAGGTGTTGCGAACGGCCTGTTGCATCGATGTGCTCATTGCATTCTCGTTCACCAACACGCGGTCTACCAATGTGCCATTTTTATCGACGTTTGACTGCATGACAATAACAGGTACCGACCACTCTCCATTCTGAGCTTTCCCTTCCAGCAGAATGGTAGAAGTGAGTTGGCGCTGTTCGTTGAAATCGGAAAGGAAACGTGTCATGGAATCGATGACTCGCTTGCTTTGATACTTGGCATTAGAAGCCAGTATCTTCTGACTTTGGCTGACCGACTCGGTTTGTCCCAAGGGTACGGTAGCAGTCATGAGTTTTGTACGATTGGTAATGTGCTCCACTTGGTTTTCTGCAAAATCCATTGTGGGACGGTCGAGTTCGTATACACGCTGCTTTAGGTTTTGATTGAGCCCATTGAAAAGCTTGTTGTACCTAACAAGCAACATGTTATAATCGCGTTCCATACGCATTTTGATAGCCATCAATTGCTTTTGTTGATAAGACAACTGCATAAGCAATGAGTCTACATCGCTTTGCAATTTGGCCATCTTCTGCGATATTTGAGAGCGAATCATGGTGTAGAAACCGAGGTTAACCTTGCTACACACATGGTCGGAGGCCTCTTTTTCTGCCTGTATAACCGCCATCTGCATTGCTATGACGGCATTCTTGGTCTGATTAACATTGTGAGACACTTTGTCTATCTCACGCGCCATCGGCTGGGTGTCGACAACACAATCTATACTTGCCATAGTTTAATGTCCTTTCTTTCTACTTTGACATTCTTTATTGCTCCGACTCTGTGTCGTCTGCAGCCTCATCGTCGTTTGCTTGTACTGCCTCATTTTCCACGCTTACTTCGCTGGTATTATCAACCTCTGCATTGAGCTCCTCAGAAGTTTCTTCCTCTGGTTGCAGCACCTCAACCTTTTCCCCAAGACTATTCAATGCATCATTGGCAAGAGATGGAAGGTCAAGTTCAAGGTATTCGTAGGTAATTTCATCAATATTGGGGGTGGGCAACATCTCGGCAGTCTTAGCCAAAAGTGGATTAGCTGCTGCCAAAGGTTTGCGACGGCTATCCAGTTGATTTACCTCACCTGCAGCCACAGCTTCTTCGTTAGAATGACCGTCTCTCAATTTAGCATCGTAGTATTCCACATGGCCAAACTTCTCGCCCTTCTCTCGGATGTCCTCTTGCAAGCGATCCATATACTCCTCAAACTGGCTTTGAATCTGTTTGAACTGCTGCGACTGTGTTTCGAATGCCATTGCAGTCTCTGCAACATTGTCGCTACTCTCAACCAAAGTAGAATCAAGTTCGCCACCAGATTTAGCCATGTTGGCTTCTGTACGTTGCAAAGATACCAGCGTGTTATATGCAGCTGTATACTCACGTAGACTTTCTTGCATGGCCGAGATTATCTTATTACTCTCCGACCTATTGTCGCGGTAGAAAGCATCGGTATCTTGATTCCATTTATTCAAATAACTAATCTTCTGATCTTTGATGTGATTGTATATTTTAAGGCGTTCAATGCGTGTTTCGCGCATCAGATTTTGAACCACCGGTGCCACAATTTCCTCATATATTTGGTGCACACCAAAAGGAACTGTCGTGGTTGTACCATCTTCAGCAGTCCACATACCAGTTATCAAATTATATTTCACCCTCGAACTTTCCTTCAATTGGAACGGCACGTACCCTTGAACATCTTCAGTAAAGTCGAACTTCTCCTGACGAATACGCTCAATCTCATCGTGCTCAAGCAGGGGCGAATAGTGGTTATATGGAGCTTTAAGTATTTGATATAGCAACTTATTTGACTCGAATATCACCTTGTCTGCCGAGGCTACCTTTAATGCCGATATAGTCTGAACTGAATGCGCCATAGTCACCATTAGGTTTTTCAACACATCTTCAAACTGGGCTGTCTTATTTGACAACGAGTCTTTGAGTCGATTCAACTCTTGGAACTTGTTTATACTCTTTTCGAACCTCTCTTTGTCGAATACTTTCACAACAGGAGCGCCCTCGGGGACTTCATCAGTTGCATATTCACGCAGGAACCCAAGATATTCCGACTCCTCACCAACCAACGGTAGACTGACCGACGAGACATCAAGATCGTCAAGGCAGAAACCTATAGTGCGAAGCGAACGCTCTAACTTGCCAAAATAGTCGTGTTGGTTAATCTGTTGAATTGATGTCGAGTAATCATCGGTCTCAACTGTTTCTATCTCATTCGAACTTTCTGTAACAGGAGCATCGGCCGACAAGTTATCAATCTCATTGATAGTCTGTACCAGAAGGTCATTTTGGTTAGACATTTGAAGTGTAACCTTCGATTCTTTAACCGAATTGGTATAGTCAACAATGAAGCTTTTGTCCTCGTATTTTATCTGTTCTGCAACTGGCACATAAGCGACACCAAGTTTATTAACTTTATAATCGCGGAATATCTCTTTGTGTTGTTTTCTAAACTCGTCAAGTCTAACGTCTATCTCTGCAATTTCCTTTGTCAGATTTTTCTTCTTAACAAGATAAATAAAGATAGGGACGATAAGTATTGCAAATGGAATAATTAGCGGAATGAGGAGTTTACTCAACGACTGTTCTTTTTCTTTGCGCAGACTCTCAAGCTTGGAGATCTCGCCTTCTATACGTTCTTCTTCTGCCACTATCTTCTCTGCCATTTGGCTGTAATAGTTAAACAGCACTTTAGCCTTATCTTGATAGATATTGGCCGATTCGGGAAAAATCTTTCCGGGCATACTTTGTTTTTTTTAGTTTATGATAATATTAGCGTGAAAATGCACTTTTACGTTGTTCAATCAGACGCATCGCCTTGTCTATATACGCCGCAACACGTTCTTTGTTCAATTCATAGTCCACCGACATCCTACGCAGGGACTCTGCGCAAGCAATCAACTGTTCGTCCAGTTCCTTTGCCTGTGCACTATTCGAAGGCGACACATACCGCAGTTGTTCAGCAACAACCTTTACTCGTTCTATAACATCTTCTGGCATCCCCTGCCCATCAATCAACTTCTCTACGGTGGTGTGCCAAGCGCTACGTACTTGCTCACGGTCGCTCAATTGGGTTGACTCCTGTTGATACACCTGTCCTATTTTTTCCTTGCTCGAAAACACACCAGCCATGCCAAGTAGCATCACGGCGAGCAAACCGCCCTGAACGAGCAACTGCGTGGTAAACGAGTAGTTTTGCATCAACACCATAACAGCAATAGCGGCAACGGCATAGACAATTGTTACCACCCACCTCACGCCCATTGCTCCCAGATGCTGCGTAGCCCCATCGTTGGCAGTGTGCCACGGCATCATAATGTCTATGAAGAGTAATGCCAAGATTATTGTTGACACAACAATATCCGTTACCAGCACACCCGTTGGCATTGCCGAACCGAAAATTATAAACGACGTAATCAAGACAGCTTCAAGCAATACTAAAGCCACCCACGAAAAGATTTTACGTGCCATATACCTATTGTTTAGTTTGAGTGGGAATTAAATATCTTAGGTGCACTACCTGCGATGCCCGCAATTGGGACAAAACTTCACCGACGGCGGCAATGGTGCATGACAACGTTCGCACACATCGCCTATGAGCATTGGCTTGCCACACGAGCTACAGAATGTACTACCCTGTGACACAGGGGCCCCACAATGAGGGCATCGCTCGCTATCGGCATTCAACCTTGTACCACAACCAGTGCAGCGTTTTGCTTTTTCATCATTGTCGCGACCACAATTGGGACATGGATTGTATTTATGGCCACAATTGGGGCAGAACTGCGACGTAGTAGAGAACTGCTTTCCACAATTAGAGCAGAACACCGATGCTGGACGAGGCATCTGACCTCCACCAACTGGGGCGCCCATACCATTTTGCTGCTGTGGCTGACCAAACGTGGGTTGACTGTTGTTCGGCGTCATCAGATGAGCACTGTTGCCACCTTGCAGACCTCCCATCATGCCTATGGCCATCAAGCCACCCAATATACCCCCTTGACCATTTCCCATACCACTCAGTGCATCCTGGGCGGTGTCGAACATGCGTCCCTGCTGCCAGGTGTGGCCTGTGATGCTCATTTCGGCTTGCTCGGCAATGGCAGCCTTCACTCGGCGACCCTCTTCTGTTGTGGTGTCAATGTCAATCTCCGTGATATAGAACTGCGACAACTCTATACCATAGCCATTCCAAAACTCAGTCAAGTTGCTTCTCAAAAACGTCGACAAACTATCGAGATGAGCCGACACTTGTTTATACCCCACCCTATTTTGCGTCATATAGCCCACCACTGCAGACTTTGTCTTGTTGACAAACTCGCCATAGCACTGGTCGGTGAGGTCGGTTTGGGTGTATTGTGCGTGGGGGATAACCAACTTCGTCAGAAACCTCTCAGCATCGGCTACACGGACACCATAACGTCCTTTAGCCTCCAACGGCAGGAAAGTGTTATAGTCGGCATCATGTACCGACATGCTACCCGTTTGCCATTCAAGATTAGCTGGTTGCAACAGGTTCACAAACCATATCTCGGCCGTGAATGGGTTTTTGCCACCAAAAGGTATACCAAACAAAGACCGCAACAGCGGAAGGTTTTCGGTGTTGAGTGTATGTTTACCCGGACCGAACTTACCCAACAATTGACCTTTAGAAAAAAGCAACGCTTGCTGCGACTCATACACCACCAACTGTGTATAGGTGCTGAGGTTAGTCTCTGGAAAACGAAAAGCATAGACAGCCTCACCCTCTTGGGGAGTCCATCTTACCATATCTATAATTGCCATAAGAAAAGAAGTAATAGTTATTATTCCTGTGGCAAAGGTAACAATAAGTAATAAGAAATACAAGTAGGCATCGCAACAATCAGTATAAACACCTGATTATCTGCATACTACCCCCCAAAAAAAAAGCGAAAATTCCCCTCTTTTAATGTTGTAATTGGATTTTTACTTCAATCCATTTTATTCTTTCGCACTCACTTTAACTACACAGCCTCACCAGCAGCATGTCCTGTCGAGAAAGCAATCTGCAAGTTGTAACCTCCGGTATCAGCATCAAGGTCAAGCATTTCGCCGACAAAATACAAACCCTTTACCAGCCGCGACTGCATAGTACGAGGATCAACCTGGTCAAGAGCCACACCGCCTTGTGTTACTATAGCCTCATTCCAATCGCGAGTGCCAACAAGGGTAAATGGCACTGCTTTAAGCCACGCAACCAAACGTCGGCGTTCATCGCCACTGATTTGATGCAGCCTCTTGTAGTACTCAATATGCAAACTCTTCAGTGCCAGGGGTACCAACTCGGCGGGCAGCCACATGCGCAACGCATCGTTAAACAGGCGTTTACCGTTGGCATCAATATCGGTAAGCAAACGACGGTCAAGCTGTTTAACATCAAGGGCTGGCTTTAGGTCTATTGTTGCCAACAACTGCTCGCCGTCGTGCAACTTCCTCGACACCAATCGACTTGCACTGAGCACTATGGGTCCTGCTAAAGCATCGTTAAGGAAAGTCATTTCGCCAAACAGACGGCACAACTCGCGATGCCCGCCGTCGGTAACCCGTAGCTGCACATTGCGCAGTTGAAAGCCAACAAGGTCGGGCAGCACTGGTTCTGCACATTTCAGAGCCACCAACGAAGGCACCGTATCCACCACCCTATGACCCGTTTCCGTTGCCATGCGCAATCCCGCCCCAGTAGAGCCTGTTGTAGGGTACGACAAACCACCTGTGGCCAATATCACCTGTCGACAACCAATTCGGCTACCGTTGGCCAACACCACACCAGTAGTCTGCACGCCGTCGGGTGTGGCCAAAGTCTCAACCCGACGCACCGCAACGGGTTTCTTTATGGTTACAAGCTCGTGTTGTTCAAGACTTTTTATCAGGGCAAGAAACACATCAAGAGATTTACCCGATGCAGGGAACACACGTCCACCCCTTTCTTCGACCAGCGGAACACCGCGTTGCTCAAAAAAAAGCATCAACTCACGATTGAAAAAACGAGCGTAGGCATTGCGCAAGAAACGAGCGTCGGAGCCTATATGTGTCAGCGTGTCGCGCAAGGAGGCTGTGTTGGTCAGATTGCAACGACCCTTGCCTGTTATGCGCAACTTACGCCCTGCTTGATCCATCTTCTCAATCAGCAGCACCCGTCGCCCACGATCGGCTGCAGTCAGCGCAGCCATCATGCCACTGGCACCACCTCCCACCACCACCACATCGTAGTCCGAACTACTCACACCCTTGAAGCAACGTTGATGAAATCGGCAGGGTGTATGCTCAACACTGGTATCTGCGAGCGGTTGACCACCTGCTGGGCATTGGTACCCAGAAACATCTGCGAGATAATGCGGTCTTGCTCGGTATTCACCACCAACATGTCGGCCGATATTTCGTCGGCATACTCAAGCAGTGTGTCGCAATAGTTTGAGTAGGGACGAACCACACTCACAGCTTCAACGCCATGCCGTTGTGCATATTCTTCACTTTGCTGTACAAACGTGCGCAAAGAGGTCTCCTGATCTTTCATGTCATACAGTCCCAGTATGTGGAGCGATGAGCCAAATATTCTTGCCACACCTGTAGCAGGAGCCACTTTCTGACGCGAGTTGGCATTAACACGAATGGGTACCACTATGCGTTCCAACTTCTTGTGGAAGTCATATCCCTGACGGATGGTTAGCACTGGGCACGGACTATCTTGCACTATGCGCACAGCCTGACTACCCATCCAGTACTTTTCAAAACCCGATGCACCGTTTGTACCCACAACTACTAACGGAGCCTCAAGACGTTTCACCAAATTACTTATAACCGTCGACACTCGACCGTTTTCAATCATACTGCTAATCTCACCGTATCGCATAGCAGGACGAAACTTAGCGCACAGCTCGCGCAATTTCTCATTGGCCAGGTTGGTCATAACATCCAACTGGTCGTTGCTAAACAATTTCTTTTCGCGTTTAGCCCACACCAGCACTATACCGGTTTGCATACGATTGGCCACATCAACAGCCAGTTCTAAAGCCAAGTACGATCCTTCGGAAAAGTCGGTTCCAACAATGATAGGTTTCATTTTCGGAATGAGTTTTGTTGCAGATATGTTTTTGCGGTGTAACGATGAAAAGTTGTGATTTATTGCATCAGAGCAAAGAAAAAGTAGACGGAAAGAGAAGTCCCCATTTCCTTCCCCTCCTCGGAGGGGTTAGGGGTGGGTTATCACACAGCATAGTACACTCGAAAACTAACTCATCTACCCCACCCCTTTATCCCCTCCCAGGAGGGGAGGTTTTTTATAGCACACCTGCATCCCTCATCTTCTTCCCCGACTGAGATTAACCCTCATTCTCTTTCCCTCCTGGGAGGGGAGGTTTTTATAGCACACCTGCGACCCTCATTTTCTTCCCCTCCTCGGAGGGGTTAGGGGTGGGTAAACGTCCACTAAAAAAAAACAGCCACGCAAAAAAAAACTAACCATCATGTAGGGATCAACTTCGGCTGTTCTTCAGTCGTTCTTCAGTATTTCTTCAGTCGTTGACTGAAGAAATACTGAAGAACGGCCTTACTTGAGCCCTACTTGCCACCTGCTGGCTTCTGCCCTATACTATCTTTCTTTCCGCCACTCAATCAGCCACTTCTATTGACCGATTGCACTTCATATACTTCCCACCGCTCGCAGAGATCCTATCACCGATATTTTTCGTAATTTTGCGCCATGAACGACAGTTTAGATGCCAGCCACACCAGTGTGCAGGAACGCGATATTGAACGGGCGTTGCGTCCGTCGGGCTTCGACAGTTTTGCTGGTCAACACCAGGTGGTGGAGAACCTAAAGGTGTTTGTCAGTGCAGCAAAAGAGCGTGGCGAACCCCTTGACCACGTGTTGCTTTACGGTCCGCCGGGATTGGGTAAGACAACGTTGAGCAACATCATTGCCAACGAGTTGGGTGTCAGCATTAAAACCACCAGTGGGCCGGTGCTCGACAAGCCTGGCGACTTGGCTGGATTGCTCACCTCGTTGGCCGAAAACGATGTGCTTTTCATTGACGAGATTCATCGTCTGTCGCCAGTGGTGGAGGAGTATCTCTACTCGGCGATGGAGGATTTTAGGATAGACATCATGATAGAGAGTGGCCCAGCGGCACGCAGTGTACAGCTGCGGCTGAAGCCTTTCACACTGATTGGTGCCACCACTCGTAGTGGTATGCTCACCGCCCCTCTGCGAGCACGCTTCGGCATAAACTGTCGGCTGGAATACTACGATGCCCCAACGCTCACCTCCATTGTCAACCGCTCGGCGGGATTGCTGGGGGTGAAGATAACTGGCGAGAGCGCCATCGAGATAGCGCGTCGCAGTCGTGGCACCCCCCGTATAGCCAACCGCTTGCTGCGACGGGTGCGCGACTTTGCCCAGGTGAAAGGCGATGGCACCATCACCCTCGACATTGCTCGCTATGCACTGCAAGCCCTTAACGTAGATCGCAACGGACTTGACGAGATGGACATTCGCATATTGAGTACCATCATCGAAAAATTCAAGGGTGGCCCAGTGGGTGTGGGCACTATAGCCACCGCCGTGGGCGAAGACGCAGGCACGGTGGAAGAGGTATACGAGCCCTACTTGATTCAAGAGGGCTACCTGATGCGCACCCCACGAGGGCGCGAAGCCACCGAAGCTGCCTACCGCCACTTGGGCAAATTCAAAGGGGGCAACCAGCAATTGCTCGACCTGTAAACAGCTGTTTAACACCAACTTTCAATCTATGCGCACACTGGTAAAGAACATAAAACTGCTCATCAACACCGAGTTGGTGGCTCGGACGCGCGTTCAAGGCAGCGAAATGAGCCACCTTGACAATATTGCCAACGCATTCTTAATCATCGCCGACGACACTATCGAAGCCTTTGGCTCGATGTCTGACCCACGCCTCAACGTCGAACACTTTGACCGTGAGATAGATGCATCGGGGCGAATGGTAATGCCATCGTTCTGCGACTCGCACACCCATCTGGTCTACGCCGGCAGTCGTGAGATAGAATATGTCGACAAAATACGCGGCTTGAGCTACGAAGAGATAGCCCAACGTGGTGGAGGCATACTCAACAGTGCGCTGCGGGTGCAGCAAGCCTCTGAACAAGAACTCTACGACGATGCCATGCTGCGCATAGCCCAAATGACGAAGTTGGGTACTGGTGCGGTGGAAATAAAATCGGGCTACGGCATGACCGTCGAGGCCGAGATGAAGATGTTGCGTGTGGTGCGCCACATAAAAGAGACAGCCCCACTGGTGGTGAGGGCTACGCTACTGGGAGCCCACGGCATACCCCTTGAATACCGAGGGCGGCAGGAGGCCTTTGTCGACCTCGTAGTCGACCGCATGATACCCCAAGCAGCCGACGAAGGATTGGCCGACTTTATCGACGTTTTCTGCGACCGAGGATTTTTCACCGTGGCCGAGACAGAGCGCATGCTCGAAGCAGGTGCCAAACACGGTATGCGTGCAAAAATACACGCCAACGAACTGGCCTGCAGCGGTGGCATACAGTGTGCCGTGAAATGGAACGCCTTGAGCTGCGACCACCTTGAATACACGGGTGCCGACGAGATTGCAGCCCTGCAAGGCAGTGCCACCATGCCAACCATACTGCCCGGTGCTGCCTTTTTCCTCAACATGCCATTCGCCCCAGCACGCACAATGATCGATGCTGGACTGGGTGTGGCTATGGCCTCCGACTGCAACCCAGGCTCGTCGCCAAGTGTCAACATGCAGCTCATACTCTCTATGGCATGCATCAACTATCGGCTACTGCCCGAAGAGGCAATCAACGCCACCACCCTTAACACGGCCTACGCCATGGGGGTGAGCCACATGGCAGGTAGCATTGCCGTAGGCAAGAAAGCCAACTTCTTCATCACCAAACCCGTACCAACACTTGAATACTTGCCCTACAGCTATGGCGAGAACAAAGTGGAACGAGCATTTCTAAACGGCAAGGAACAATGATAAAAGCCACAGGAATAAACAAATGGTACGGCTCGTTGCACGTACTTCAAGACATAGACATAGGCATCAATAGCGGCGAGGTTGTGGCCATAGTGGGCCCGTCGGGAGCAGGAAAGACCACCCTGCTACAAATACTCGGCACGCTTGACCGCCCTGATAGCGGCCAAGTGCTCTACAACGACACCGACATAACCCAACTGTCTGACAACAAACTGACTGCATTTCGCAACAAACACATAGGATTTGTATTCCAAGCCCACCACCTACTGCCCGAATTCACCGCTGCAGAGAACGTGTGCCTGCCTGCACTAATAAACGGCACACCCATGAAACAGGCGCGACAACGGGCACTGGAGTTGCTCGACTTTATGAACCTATCAAATCGTGCCGAGCACAAACCATCGCAGCTTTCGGGTGGCGAACAACAACGGGTGGCGGTGGCTCGCGCTCTGATGAATTGCCCCGACGTGGTGTTGGCCGATGAACCCTCGGGCAATCTCGACTCGGTGCATGCTAGCCAGTTGCACGACCTTTTCTTCCAACTGCGCGACACCTACAAACAAACATTCGTCATTGTTACCCATAACGAAGAACTGGCCACAATGACCGACCGAACAATTGTGATAAAAGATGGAAAACAGCAATAGTAAACCACAGATTGTCTATGGGTTGCGCCCAGTGATGGAAGCCCTTGAAGCAGGTAAACGCATTGACAAAGTGATGCTGCAAGCAGGCCTTTCGGGCGAACTCGTGGCACAGTTGCGCAACTGCTTACAGCGTGCCTCGATACCCATACAGTATGTGCCAGCAGAAAAGCTCGACCGCCTGATTAGAGGCAACCATCAAGGGGTTGTGGCCACTATGGCTACAGTGACATACAGAAATTTCATCGACCTCATTCCCAGCCTTGAAGAGCAGGGAGAGGTACCCTTTGTGGTGATGCTCGACCACATAACCGACGTGCGCAACATCGGAGCCATTGCCCGCACGGCCGAGTGCGCTGGTGTGCACGCCATTGTGGTGCCTGCCCATGGCAGCGCACAACTAAATCAAGATGCTATAAAGACTTCTTCGGGTGCACTGCTACGCTTGCCCGTTTGCCGAGAAGACAATCTGAAAACCACCATCAATGTAGCCAAACAATACGGCATGCAGGTGGTGGCGGCATCGGAGAAAGCAGCCATGAACTACAGACAGGTTGACTTCGGCAAGCCCACCCTGCTGATAATGGGTAACGAGGAACACGGCATAAGCAACGACCTACTGAAAATGAGCGACATAAGAGCAAAACTGCCCATCATGGGCGAAGTGCAATCGCTAAATGTGTCGGTGGCAGCTGGGGTATTCATGTATGAGGCGCTGTCGCAACGCAACGAATAGTCGTGCGTGCACCACACCTCCCCAAAAGTTAAAAAAAACATTTTTTGAGAAAAAGGCGACATTATGTCGTCTTTTTTATATATTTGCACATTGCGCGAATGGGCTGAAATGCATATTTCGGCTCACGTTTTGTGCAACAACAAACTGAAATACACCGAAATATAAAAACACAGTATATGAAACGTCGACTCACAATTTTATGTGTGATTGCCACGCTAATGAGCCTTACTGCCCACGGACAGGTTTTTGAAATGTTCTATCAGGGCTTTGAACCAGGTTCGCCGACCAACTGGAACGCTACTGGAACCTACAGTACAGACAATAGCATTGCCGCCAGTGGCTCACAGTGTATAAAGCTGACGCAAAGCCGAGACAATGATGTGGAGTTGTTTCTTGACACGATAGACTTCACTCAAAACACGCAGTTGCGTTTCATAACCCTTGAGTTCGACCACATCAACAACATTGCCACCAACAGCGGTAGCGACGTTATGGTTGGCGTGATATATGTGAAGTTGGCTCGCGACCCCGACACTCGTTGGCAGCAACTGACCTCGCAAAACTATAACACCGACCGCGAAGTGTACAGCACGGTGTTTACCAGCATCGGTACGTTCAATAAGGAGGTTTATTCCGACTGGGTGAACCTGCGCACTCCCACTAACGACAACTGGAAGAGCGAACGTTTTGACCTTAACAGTATTCTGACGGCAAGCGTACCTCAATCCGACCGTAAACTGATATTCAAATTCGTTACCAAGAAGAAGACATCAACAGGCAACGCCACTGGAACGAGTTGGTGGATTGACAACATTCGCGTCCGCGCCAGCCAAAACCAAATAGTGTCGCCACGCATCAAGATGCTGTGTTACCCCGATGGCGGAGATCACCCCAGTAGCCGTGGTGCACGAGTATCACTGCGTGCTACCACATCGGTGTCGCAAGGTATAGCTGCCGACTCGGTGTTTATTTTCTATCGCAAGTCGAGCGACTCGATTTGGACAAAACAGACCATGAGTCCGGTAGCCTCATCGGCAGGCGAATTTACCTACCGCGTGCCCTTTATGGGTTATGACACACTTATGGACTTCTACTGCCAAGTGAAAGATGCCACCACAAACCACAACGAAGTGTCGTATCCAAACGCTGCAGGCTCTTTCGTAACCTACCGTTGCGTGCGTGGTCAAGCATGGTCGTCTAATTCACCCACTCTACTTGGTGATAACAACAACCGCAGGAGCGAGTATTTCCCATTTTCGGGCAATGCTGACATGCGCTGCGAGATGGTGTACGACTCGGCTTTGCTGGCCAATGCAGGATATAAAGCGGGAGGAATAACCTCGCTCACCTATACGGTTGCCACCAACGTCAGCAGCACTCAACGCCGTCCGAATTTCCAAATTTGGATGAAGAACATACCGAACAATTACGAATCGGATGCCACCACGAGGAAGTTCACAACGTCGTATATGCAGGTGGTGTACGACACCACGTTTGTTTCATCGGCTGTTGGTGCAGGTACACAACAAACAATAAACTTTACCGACACTTTCTTCTATGCAGGTAAAGACATTTTGATGCACATAATCTACGACGGCGATGATGATGGTGCAGCCACTCCGATAAGGACAATAGCTGCGCCATCAACAAAAAAAACAATATACGTTTACGATGGTGCCGCTGCATACGGCTACAATGCCTATACTGGCATACCGATGGGCGATGACGTGTCGGACGATCGTGCGGCCTTCAGTTTTGGAGCGCAAAAGAATATGCCTTTGGTTTATGACATGGGGGTGAGCGGTTTTAGTTATCCAAACGCTACTACCGCCATGACCAATCAACCCAACGAACGTCTGGTAGTGTGGCTCAAAAACTACGGTGCAAATCCTGTTAATGCAATACGAATTTCCTACCTGGTGGATGAGACCATCAGCGGACACTTTGACTGGACAGGGACAATAAACGGTGGAGACAGCATAGCCGTTGAGGTATGCAACACGCTTCAACTCGCCGCAGGTTACCACTCTATGAAAGCTTGGGTTGAAGACACATTGACCTCGGCAAGTGTACAATGGCGCGACCATGAACCGTTCAACGACACCAGTGCCACCGACTTTGTGGTGTGTGCAGGAGCAATGCACGGCACACGCACCGTAGGTACACCCACATCTGACTATGAGACAATAGAACAGTTTCTCAATGCATTAAGCCTGTGTGGAATTAGCGATTCGCTGATAGTAACTCTGGCGCCCGGCACTTACAACGGATTTACCGTGCCAACAATACCAGGTTTGTCGACCCGCAACTATCTGCTTCTGCAAGGTGCACCGAACACAACGGTAAATATTACCAACCTTGAAGGGGACATGTCGGCATTGATTGACCTTACACAGGCAAACCACATACGTTTTAGAAATCTCAACTTCTACCGTACACGCAACGCGATGACCAACATGGTGCAGTTGAGTGGCACAAGTAGCGACTGCCAATTCCTTGACTGCACATTCACAGACAGCATTGATTCGCCCAATGCATCGCTGACTATCAACGCTTTGATAAACGGCAGTTCGGCGAGTAGCCTTAAAGTCGTGGGCTGTACATTCCACGGCGGAAACATTGGAGTTAACCTTGTCGGCCTTGATGTCAGCCAGAAATCACAAAATCAGTTGATAAACAATTGTGTCTTTGATGGGCAAACCTCCAATGCCTTATATGCGGCAAATCAATCGAATCTGACCATCAGCAACTGCGAGATGACTGATGTGAGCAGCAACTCAAGTTACGTTGCTCTGCTGTATCAATGCGACGGCACAGTTCGCTTTACTGGAAACAAATTGTACACCTCGCATGGTGCAGGAGCACTGGGTGTCAGTTCGGTGGAAGGCACTTCGGCCAATAGGGCGTTGATTGCAAACAACATGATTGTGTGTAACGACGATGGCCTTTCGACACAAATCACCACCCCATTCAATATCATTCAAGGAAATTGGATTGACGTGGTGTACAACTCGGTGAAACTGACAGCACGAGAGCGTACAAGTACGGCAGCTGCTACATTTGGTGGAGGGACGATGACCAACTGCCGTTTTATGAACAACATAGTCGCATGCATGGACGACGTGAACTATGCATTCAATTACTTGGCCCCAGCCGATAATGGCAATTTGGTTAATCACAACCTGTACTTCTCAAATGGATATACTCTAAACCGCCGTACAGGTGTTTCGTTTGACGACTTGGCGGCATGGCAATCGGCAGTAACCGAAGATGATGCATCACAATCTGCCAATCCTGGTTTCTTAAACTCAACTCCCGTTGATTTGAGGACATATATTCGCGTCATAAAGGGGTTGGCCACTCCTATTTCACAAGTAACGACAGATATGTTTGGCACGGCGAGAGATGCCTCTCGGCCATGTGCTGGAGCATTTGAGTTTGCCACTTTGCAATATGACTTTGAGCCAATAGCTTTGCTGCAACCACTTGAAGACAACTGCGCAATAGAGAATAACACTGAACTGATTTTACAAGTGGCCAACACTGGTAGTAACCGCTATACCTACGGTGGTACAACGCTGCGTATAGGCTGCAAAATAAACAACAATGCCGAACAGTATGCTACCGTAACGCAGACAATTAACTCTGACGACACAGTCAACATAAATACAGGCATACGCTTAACAATGCCTCCCAATGGCCTTAAAGACAGCACCTACGCTATGCGTATTTGGGTTTCTTCGACCAGCGATCCCAACAAGACAAACGACACGATGGATTTGGCTGTGATCAGTCGCTATCATGCCACTGCACCCACAAGAATAGAGTCGAGCGTTGAATACTTTGAAAGAGATACGATTGTTCCCACCGCTGGCATTAACATGTGGGCCGTATATAGTGATCCAACAGCACCAAAGAAACGTTCAACATTGTACTGGTACAGAAACATAACAGACACTGTGCCAATGCATATAGGCGACACTCTTATTACCGATCCTTTGCGCGTAACGCAAGACTTCTTCATGGAGCAAAGACGCCAGGTGCCTGTTGTAAGACTGACCCAAATACAATTGTTTAGAGGAGTAGGTACTTCCTACGTCGGTCTTACCGAACCATATCCCGATTGGTTGGCTTCAAGTGTGAGAGTTGTTGCCCAAATTACCAATGTGGGTGATGCTCCAGCAAATCTTACTCGCGATACGCTACAAACCATTTCAACATCATCATTGCTCAACAATAAGATATGTGGTTTTACTGGCATAACTCTACAACCTGGGCAGTCTATGACGGTACAATACTTGGTTCCGTCCGCGTCTACACCAGTAAATCCAGAAAAAACCATATATGCCGGAGCGACACTGGTTATGGCCGACAATAATAATTTGGGGTTTGTTTACCGCCGTGAAGGAGTAATTGAGGATGCTGTAGCATTCAAAGACTTGGTGACGGCTGGCTCGGCCTTACCACTTAAATGGGCGGATTTGAATATTCCAAGTTATGTATGGGGGTCTCAAGGAGTTCCCATAACCAGTTCGTATGTGAGTGGTTTCATTCGCGTGGCGTTTAACGGCGACTCTACTGACTGGGTTGCAGCCTCGAACGAACGAAGAATGACACTGGGCGAGGTTGACTCAAGCATTATGATGTTTACCGGCAATGGCTGTCCTGGAGACAAAGGGACGGCACATGTGGTTGTAACACGAGCCCCCAGTACCGATCTTGAACTTGATAATTTGCAGTTGCCCACAGGCTGTGGTCTGGGGCTTGAAGACATAACCGTAACCGTTCATAACTACGGTACTGTTACGGTGAATAGATATACCCTAAACTACAATGGAGGTGGGGCTACAGTCAGTGAACTTGTAACTACACCCATTGCTGCTGGAGATAGTTTAATATATACGTTCAATACCAAGCTAAACATGAATGTGTCATACGATAGCACATTCTTTGTCAAAGTGTGGTCTTCGAACGTAGCCGACGACCATAGACCAGAAAACGACACGACATCGGGCTCTACGTTTGTAAACTTCACACCATCGGCACCTGTAGTAACAACGAACCGCACCATAAACTATGGCACATCTGATACAATAACAATAACAGCACCTTCTAATGCAATGCCTCTATGGTATAATTTCGACGGAAATGTCTCTGACACTGGGTATACATTTATAACAGGAAACAGATATACCGAGGGAACGATTGGTGTGAGTTATATGGCGATGACTAAGTCTGAGAAACAACTTGGAAACACTCAAACTAAAACGACCAAGACTGAATACCCTTCTGCGTTTCAAACCTATAATAAATTAAGCAAACAACAATATATATACACAGCTGCCGAACTGACTGCCATGGGGTTACAGCCCGGGCCAATTAGTGCGGTGGCATTCTATCAAGACTCGCTATGTGATGTGAATGTGGTCACTCGAATTGACTCAATAACAGTCGCAGACTTCTATATACACATGGGGCTTACTACCGATACCTTTTTCGCAGCAAGAAACTCATGGAAACCTGTAAGTCAAGTCATGTACAGAAGCAACTTGAGATTTTACAAGAGGAACAATCATAAGTGGGTAAAACACGAATTTGACACACCTATAATTTGGGATGGTACGAGCAACGTTGTTGTTCAAGTGGCAATGCAAAACACCGCTGCAATAACATCTGGCATACAGTCTACCTACAATACAAGGGCAAATAGTGTTCTATACATTGCAACGAACAATAGCGTGAGCCCATCACTATTAGGGTATGTTAGCAATGGTCTACCCCAATCTGATAAACGTCCCGACATTAGATTAACAGGTACGGACTATGCATGCGAAGGCCCTCGTACTAACATACGCATCACGCCTATTGGTACACCACAAATTGACGCTTGTATTTCATGGCCCAATGGGTATGACACCGCCACCTACGCTTCATGTGGAAACGTGTCCTTACCTATAACTATCAGTAACCTTGGCCTTGGCAATCTAAACAATGCAAAAATTGTTTACTACGTTGATAATGCTGCCCGAAAAGATACTATAGCTTATACAAATGTATTACATGGTGGAGACTCCGTTACGTTACCCTTATTTTCGCTGCCGCTTGAACCAGGTAGACACTTTGTGCACGCATACGTAATTGCCGAAAACGACGATGTTCACAATAACGACACGTTAAGCCGTTTGTTCAAAGTTAGGTTCTGCGGTGGTGTCTATACCGTTGGCGGACAGACACCAGACTTTGATAGATTCTCCAAACTCATTGATACATTAAATGTTGTCGGTATAGCAGGTCCTGTCAGAATTGATATTCGTCCTGGAGTATACACCGAGCAAATCTATCTTGGAAATATTGAGGGGTCGTCTACAAACAATACTCTCACTTTCCATGGGGAAAACGATAGCGTATTCTTGCGTGTAGCCACAACACAAGCCAATAATTACGTGCTGAAACTTAATGGTGCATCTAATGTGATATTAGATAGGCTTCATTTGGTTTCTCGTCCACCAACAGTACAGTTTGGAGATGTCCTCGTCATACAAAATGCGTCCAATATTGTAGTAAGAAATAGCCATCTTACAGTCAAAGGAACATTAGACAACTTTAACTCATCGTGCATTGTCCTGAATGGGAATGTATCAAAACTCAACGTGGAGAACAATGTGATTGACAGTGGTTACTACTCCATTCACCATGCAGGGGCTATTCAAAACTACCAAAACATAACCATATCCAACAACACTCTTCAAAACTTCACTTTCCACGGTATTAACCTGAGAGGACTTTCTGGATTAGAAATTAGTGGCAACTATATAACGTCTGGCATGATACGCAGCAATAGAAATTTAGCTGGTGTATATATTGCCAATACAACAGGTAAATTCTTAATATCCAAGAATCAGATTTACCTAATAGATGCTATGAACGGAGGTAAAAGCGGCATAAAACTTTCCAACATTGTTGGTATCAATCAACAATGGGGAAGAGTTTCCAACAACATGATTTCCTGCCAACACAACTGCAATCCAGCCCAAAACCTTTCAGAGCAGCCAAATGGCATCAGGATTGATTCCAGCAGTGCCTACGTTAATATTTGCTTCAACACAGTAAGAATAAACGCAACTGGAGCCAATCAGTATAACACGATGTCGAGTTCTCTGTATTCAGGTGCAACAAACTCTCACCTAATTATTATGAATAATATCTTGGCAAACTACGGTTCGGGATTTGCCTATGATGTTCGTAATGGTGAAGGTATCACCACATCAAACTACAACGCATACTACACTGAAGGCAATGTATTAGCATTATGGAATAGCCAATTCATCAACAACCTGGATACTCTGCAAACTAGAAACAACATGGATATTCGGTCGCTTGAAGAAGCGCCTTACTTTGTGAATGATACCAACCTGCATCTGGTTATGACCAACTTTGTTACAAAAGCGCAATATAACCCAGATGTTATAGATGACATTGATGGTAATACTCGCCCCCAAATCCCGGCGCCAACAATAGGTGCACACGAGATGCAACGTAATGCACACGACATGACAATTGTCAAGATTGAATCGCCGAAGATGCCAGAAAATAGGAATAACCCTCTTAATATTGAATCTGATTCCATCCTTGTAAAAGTGCTATTCTACAACAACGGCAACTCTATGGAGAGTACCGTGCAGTGGTACGCATACATGACCAACTATAGAGACACAACTGGAGCAAGGATATCCCAAAGCATCACAAAAACACTGTATAATGTTCCTGCTGGAGAGTTGTTTATGGACTCTATTCTTGTTCCATCACCTCTTGGGATAATAGATACTCACATGATTCATGTAGAAGTGATTATCGGAGAAGATGATAACATGGAAGACAACTACATGAAGACTCCTGTTTACTTGGCTCCTGCATACAACCTTGAGGCTACAAGAATGATAGTTCCCTCCGGTTGTAATTTAGAGGAGGCGGTTATTCAGATAACCCTAAAGAATGTTGGGTTCAAGCAATTCCTGCCTGGTGACTCTATACGTATCGGGTACCATACACAAGGTTACTACCCATCATGTGCTACAACCAACTTAAACGCTAACAAAATAAACATTCGGACCATGATTGACACCGTTGAGGAAACAATAATCCTGACAGAGCCAATAATCGAGAATGAAACAAAAGTGTTTGAGTTTGTACGAAAAGCTAATCTTTATCCTACAGACACCTTACTCAACATTAAGGTACGTGTTGATGGTTGGTGCAAACATCTCTACGATATTCTCACCGACAACAATGCTACAACTCTCTCCCAAACATCATCTCCCATCGTAGATGCATTCTACACACCTAACCCGCCACACGGATTTGACACAACTTTTGCATACGGAACATGGGGAAGAGTTCGTTCTTCACAAGACAACCTACCCAGCACTCCACTTGCTGTGAGATGGTATAGAGACACCCTTTCAAATCCATTCTATACAAACGCCAACTATAATACATCAAGATGGTGGAATAATACGCCTCAATTCTTCCACGACTCTGTGTACTATCTCAACTGTATAAGCGCGAAAAACTGTACAAGTAAATTCTCCCCTGTAAGAGTATCCGTAGCTCCTCCAATGCCGAATGATTTGAGCGTTGAGGCTATAATTGCACCTCTCGGCAACAGGGTTTATATGCAAAACGACACTGTACGCTTAAGAATTATCAACTACGGTACACAGACACAATCCAACTTCCCACTGGCTTATCAACTACGTCGCAACAACGCCGTTCTACAAACAGTCACAGAAACATACCCAGGCAGCATACAACCAGGGCAAACGGTTATTTACACATTCGACTCTCTTTTAATGACCAACTCGCCCACTACAGCACAAGCCTATACATTGAAAGTGTGGACTGACCTTGCCAACGATGATGTTAGACGAAACGACACTTTAAGAATGCCTTACAATGGAGGCAATACAGATCCGGGGCAACAGTATGGGTTCACTTCCATATCTCCCAGTGCAGCGCTGTGCGTGCCTGGCAGCAATTTCGAACCAGGCATGTTAGACATTAGCCGAGTATCTTTCAACTGTATAGACTTTGACATTTCAAGCATAGGACGAACCTATACCGACCTTGCCGACTATCCCAATCCCGAAGAACGAGTTCTCCACGTAACTCGCGGCATGACAGACTCGTTAATAGTGGAGTTGAACAACATCAACGACATATATTCACCCATAGCTGGTGATATATCCGTATTCATAGATCTTGATCGTTCCGGAAACTTCGATGCTACCGAACGTGTGATTTCTCCCACCACGGTAATTGCAACAGAACAAAAACTTGCCACCCGACTGACCATTCCCAACAATGCATCGTATGGATACATGCGCATGAGAGTCATTGTGCAACCAGAAGGAGCCTCCGAGTCTACAGGGTGCCCAACAAGTGGTTCCGGACATGCCATAGACTTCCTCCTATTTGTTGACAAAGAAGCCGTGAGCACAGACCTGGCATTCACTCGAATAGTCTCCCCACGCAAGTTCTCTATTCCTGATGACGATTCTGCATCGGTATCGTTCTACGTATACAACAAAGGTACTCAACCAGTAAACGAATTTGAATACATGTGTATGTTTGAGGCAGACAATCCCGACTCTTCGCAATTCGTACGCCGCACATGGACTGGCAATCTCGCATCGAATTCTGGTATGGTCATCACCCTACCCTACTTCCACTTCCCCTACGGAGTTACCAAGGTCCAGATTTTCCACTCCTATCCCAATGACTCCGACACGGCCAACAATCACATTGAGTACGAGTACGTCCGATTCCATTCCGTTACCCTTCGTATGAACGAGATGTTCGACTCGCTCAACTACTGGTATGCTCCTTCAGGGCGCAATGCCTACACTAAAAACTACTGGCAACTGGGAGCGCCCCACAAGAGTGTCATCTATAGTGCCTACTCTGCTCCCAACGCATGGGTTACCGACCTTGCCAACCCAATTGTATCAGGCAAACGAGGTAATGCAAGTTACCTATATAGCCCAATAATTGACATATCTCAGGTCCGTCCAGACACCATCATATTCCGTCTTCTCCGCAATTTGGTAAACAACAGCACACTACACCTTGAATACCTAAACTATCAAGGACACTGGACAAAACTGCAACACGACTCAATGGTTACCTTCTACAACAATGAAGAAAACATGGTATTTGATGGCACATCATCTGGTTATACCTACAACCGCTACTGGATGCGAACTACTACAAACCACATAAGTTCTGAGTTCCCAGAGAAGTTGCAATTCCGATTTGTTTATCGTACACCCGAAGGCTCATCCACCGGCTCCAGTTTCGGTGATGGTTGCGCTCTCGACAACTTCTACATTGGCCGTGCTCAACGTGCCATTGACGTGGGAGTGATAGCAATAACACAACCTCAATACCCACGCTTTGGAGAGCAGCTCTATCCTCAAGTAGTTGTGAAGAACTATGGATATGACACCGTTCGAAACATGCAGATAGGCTACACTCACTACGGAGCAAATCTGGCAAAGATCAACGAAATAACATGCAACATTGCCCCCGGCGCAACCGACACGTTCTCGTTCACTACGCCATTCCTCGTAACAAGCGATTTCCCAACCGAGTTTGAGATCGAAGCCTTTACCCAGCAACCTCTTGACATCTACTGGGACAACGACACACTTAGACAGACATTTATGATTGCGCCACTTGATCACGACATTGCCGCCATCAATTTCGTCCAACCCCTTGAACGAGTCATCGCTGGCGACACTCAAGTAGCAGTCTCTATTCTAATAAGAAACTTCGGTTTAAGCGAAATTCCCACAGCAACAGCCACACTCGATTTCAACGGCAGAGACCGTGCGGTCGAAATCATAGACTTCAATCAGATGCTTGGTCGTCCACTTGAATCAATGGAATTCTTCAACTACACATTCCGCAAGAAGTTCAGAGCATCAATGGGTATGATGGATTTAACAGCATTCATCAAGAGCGACTCCAACGACTACATCTACAACGACACTATCACACACCGTATCAACGGCATATCATCCATCATGGATATTGCTGCAGCCGGTGTCATAGCCGACTCCTCGAAACACGGAACCGTACAATTCGAACTCATAATCGAAAACAGAGGCGCTCGTGGTGCCAACAACTTCGATGTTGGATTCTGGATCGATAATGATACAACAACAATGGTTCGAGAGACATACTATCGAGATCTTCCAATACCTGCTCTTTCCACAGCCTCGCACCTCTTCAATGTCGTTCTTCCCATGCGCTCAACTGGATACCGCACATTGAGTGGATATGTTCACATAAACAACGACAACGACCGTAGCAACGACACTACAAACCGTGTGGTTGAGCAATACTTCGACCTTGCCGTAGACAAGGTAATTGTTGAAGAAAACGCCAACCCCGACTGCCGTGTGTTTATCAAAGTAACCAATGTCGGCAACCTTGCGCTCGACTCCACTCGAACACTGCAGCTTCGTGGCACTGTCAATGGCACCAATCTTTCCTACAACATCCGCCGCCAGATTGATCCTGGTCAAAGTGCCACACTACAGTTCCCCACCAAGATAGAAAAGAGTCCGCTACGCAGGTACATCGGCACTGGACGTTTCATTTTGGCCATCGACGTGATGAACACCGATAACAATCAAACTTCTGTGGTTGAAGTGGTGAACTATGTCGAAGGAGTACCCACCCTATCCACCTCCGAACTTGACCTTGGGCAAAACTATCCCAACCCATTCTCAAACAACACAGTGATACCATTCTCCATCCCCAACTCGGCCAACGTCAGCCTGTTTATTATGGATATAATGGGTAAGAAGGTCTACGAGAGCAACCAGTTCTACCCAGCTGGCGACCATGCCATAACCATCAATATGGACAGTTATCCTACTGGAATATACTACTATGGTATCGAGGTAGACGGCGACAAGAAAATGAAAAAGATGATTCTGCGATAATGTTGCACACATTCACCGACTACATCCGCCAGCAGCACCTTGTCTCTGAAGACGACAAGGTGCTGCTGGCCGTTAGCGGAGGGCGCGACTCCGTTGCCATGGCTCACCTTTTTAGTCTCACCCACCACAACTTCGCCATAGCACACTGCAACTTCCAGTTGCGTCCTGGGGCTTGTGATATTGAACAAGCACATGTCAAAGATCTTGCACAATCGCTCCATGTTCCATTCCACACCGTCGTCTTCCCAACCCGTCAGTATGCATCCGACAATCATCTTTCTATTGAAGAAGCGGCACGCGACCTACGGTACAACTATTTCGGCTCACTCTGTCAGACACATGGCTACACATGCGTAGCCACCGCCCACCACAAAGACGACTCCTGCGAAACATTTTTCCTCAACCTTTTCCGTGGCACAGGCATCAGTGGTCTACATGGAATACTCCCCACTTCTCACCACTCCTCCGCTCATGGTTCTTATCGCTTAATTCGCCCGATGCTCTGTTTTAGTAGAGACGAGATAACACACTACATTGAGGCTCACAATATCCCCTTCGATGAGGACTTAACCAATGCCGAACTCGATAGCCGACGTAACCAAATCAGACATCTCCTAATGCCTCTTTTGCGCGAGCTCTACCCAGCCATCGACAACACGATGCAGGCAAACATCCAGCGACTTTCCGAGATTGAAAAAATCTACACACAGCACATCTCACAACTCAGACAAACACTTACATCCTCAATAATCGGACTTTACGGTGAATGCTACACCCTTCTTCCCATTGCGCCAATCATTGAATCTCCCTCTCCAAACACTCTTCTTTTCGAACTCATCCGCCCCTATGGATTCAATAGCAGTATAGTTTCAGACATTCTCAACAACTGCTCTACCACAAAAGGTAAGCAATTCCTCTCCCCCACCCACACCTTAGCCATTGATAAAAACCAGTTTATCATCTCGCCTTCACAGAACGAGACCTCACCCAACATTCTTTTCGACACAATAAACGCAACCGACATCCAGTCTACCGAAGAAATAAAGAAAAGCGCTGTCGCCTATCTCGACATCTCAACCTTTGCCATGCCGTGTCGCATAAGAAGATGGCGAGCTGCTGACAAATTCCAACCGTTTGGCATGCACCACCAACGACTGGTTAGCGATTTTCTTAAAGACCTAAAACTAAATCCAATTGAGAAACAGCGTGTGTGCGTACTCACCGACAACAACGACCACATTCTGTGGGTTGTAGGTTTGCGCATCGACCATCGCTATCGCATCACCCCCTCAACCAAACAAGCGCTCAAGGCTACACTCGCTCCTCAACTGCAATGACAGCCTCTTCCCACTCATTCATCAGCACAGCCAAGTTCTCTTTCAGTTTATTATATCTTTCAAAGAACGAGTGCTCTTGTTGAGGCTTATCGCTCAACTCTTTCTCCATTTGTTGCAAGATTTCCTCTGCCTGTTCAATCTCTTTTTCCTTCTTGTCAACAATATTCTGCAAACGGCGACGCTCGCGTTCTTCTTCCTTACTTCGCTCATACGCACGCTTCCCTTCCGAGGCTTCTTGTCGCACAGTCGTCCTGGCTTTTGCGTCCGACATTGCCTCTTCCTCAGCTACACTTTTTCTTCTCCACTCCACAAACTCGGTCATATCGCCCTTAAACTCATGCACACCACCATTTCTAAATTCGAATAAGTCCTCACTCAACCCCTGCAAAAAATCGCGGTCGTGGCTCACCACAATTAGCGTACCGCTGTATTGTAACAGAGCATTCTTCAACACATCTTTCGAGTTCATGTCAAGATGGTTTGTAGGCTCGTCAAGTATAAGCAAGTTCGATGGCGTAAGGAGCAACTTTGCCAAAGCCAATCTCGCTTTCTCGCCGCCCGACAACACACGTACCTTCTTGTCTATATCCTCATTCGAGAAAAGGAAACTGCCCAGTATATTTCTAATTTTAGGACGAATGTCGCCCTGCGCCACATCGTCTATAGTTTCAAAAACCGTCTTGTTCAAGTCGAGCATAGCAGCCTGATTTTGGGCATAATAGCCCAACACCACTCCCTGCCCGAGCCTAAACGAGCCCTCGTAATCGGCAATCTCGCCCACAATAATCTTTGCCATGGTCGACTTCCCTTCTCCATTTCTTCCCACAAAAGCAATCTTTTGTCCCGACGTTACGAGCATATCAACTCCGTCAAACACCACATGTTCGCCATACTTTTTACCCAAGCCCTTTGTTTCAACCACAATCTTGCCACTGTGTGGAGCTGGTGGAAACCTAAAATGAATGCTTTCCGACGACACCTCATCCACCTCGATCATTTCCATCTTTTCCAGCATCTTCACTCGGCTCTGCACCTGTTTCGACTTTGTTGCCTTGTATCTAAACCTCTCAATAAAAGCCTCAATCTGTGCAATCTGTCGTTGCTGACTCGTCAGCTGTGCCATCTGCGAGGCTCTGCGTTCTTGCATCTGCACCACATAGTCGGAATATGAACATCTATAGTCGTATATCCGTCCTGCCGTAATCTCTATGGTTCGCTTGGTTATATTGTCAAGAAAAGTCCTATCGTGGCTCACCAGCACCACCGCACCGCTATATGTCGTCAGATAATTCTCCAACCATATTATCGACTCAATATCAAGATGGTTCGTAGGTTCGTCAAGCAGCAAAAAGTCGGGATGCTTCAAAAGCAGTTTAGCCAACTCCACTCGCATCTGCCATCCACCGCTAAATTCTGCCACCCGTCTTTCAAACTCTTCGTGCTTAAACCCCAGTCCCAACAATATTTTCTCGGCAGCTTCACGGCGTTTGTTGCCTCCAAGTATGTTAAGGCGTTCAGAAAGGTCATTATGATGTTCCAACAACCTCATGTACTCGGCCGTGTGATAGTCGTCTCTTTGCGCAATCTCGTTGGTGGTGCGTTCCAGTTCGGCTTCAATAACGTCAATTTGCCTAAATGCAGTCATCGTCTCTTCAATCACCGTTCCCACCGCATCTGGTAGCATCTCCTGTGGCAGATAGCCCACCGTCTGCCCCGATGCAACCACCACCGTGCCACTTTCCGCCTCTTGCGCTCCACACAATATCTTCAACAGTGTCGACTTCCCACTGCCATTCATCCCCACCAATCCGATCCTTTCATGGTCGGAGATATTAAACGTAACGTTAGAAAACAGATCGGTGCCCGTGAAATGCACCGACAGGTTGTTAACACTTATCATCTTCCGTTTCTTACATTGTCAATCCACACGCCAGTCTATCGGCTCGGATAATCACCCCATTAAAGCATTCAAAAAAGAAGCAGAAACAATTACTGTCTCTGCTTCTTGGGGTACAATTGGTTATTCTTGTTTACTGCAACTGGAAGCTTACAGGCAGGTTAAACTGCACACGCACAGCTTTTCCACGTTGCTTTCCAGGATTCCATTTAGGCATCGATTTAACCACACGCACAGCCTCGGCACCGCATCCGCCTCCAATGTCACGCAACACACGGGGGTTGGCTATGCTACCATCCTTCTCAACCACAAACGTCACATACACTCTACCAGTGATGCCATTTTCCCGAGCCAGAGAGGGGTATTTAATGTTCTGCGCAAAGTACTTGTACATCTCGCCTTCGCCACCTGGGAACTCTGGAGCGCTCTCCACCACTTGGAAAATTTCTTCCTCTACCTCCTCCTCTTCTTCTTCCACCTCAACTTTCACTATCTCCACGTTACGAGTGTCTTCCTTCACCTCGGCATCAACGTGCAACTCATTCTGAATCTCGGCTTCGTCGTCCACAATTTCAAACTCGGTAGTAACCTCTGGAGCTTCTGGTGGAGGTGGCGGCGGAGTTTCTTGAACATCGGTTTGGATCACCACGTCTTCAATTTCGTCAACGGCAGTACGCTGTTCCACCACAATAGTCTCTTCGTCGTAGTTCTTAATCTCAAGCGCGATGAGCGAAATACCCAAAATCACCACCAACCCTATTTCGAGGTACAAGCCTCGACGTTTTTCAAGGTCGGCTTTCGGATTTTTCTTCAGTTCCATATCTTTGTCTTTTAATCGTTTAATCAACAATAGTAGACCGTGTCTACACCACTTTTTCAGATGCTAAATTATGCTTTTTTTCTTTTACCAACAAATAATTGTTGAAACATTTGTCCTTTTCAAGCGCATTGCACCACCTTCACATCGGGCATCAGATAAACTATCCATCCCGAAACCTCATCATATCCCATGCGCTTCATTGCCTCGCAATATTGTCTAACCTGCAGTGCATGGTCGGCCATTTCTGCCCCAGTCTTATAGTCAACAACCAAGCATTTACCCTCCTTGATAACCACCCTATCGGGGCGCAGCAGGTGTCCGTCGGCCACAAATTCACACTCGTTAAGCACTTCGGCATCTGCGGCAAAAAAGTCTTGGCACAATTTGTCGGTGGTAACCCTTGCCACAAGGTCGTTCAGTCGCTGCTGTTCGCCATCGGCAATGTTGTGCAAAGCAAAAAACTCTTCAAGCGCACTGCTCACATTATCAATATTCTTTATACCAGACAGCAAATCGTGGGCATGCTGTCCGAAGCGTATTGCCTCTGCTCTAACATCGTCCAGGCGCTGTTCGGTCGGCGAGGCCACACGCACTTTTGTAGTCCAATCGGCATAGCTCAATTGCTCAACTTCGGTAATGTCGCTCTTGGGGGCTTGTGCCACAGCCGTGCGCGAAGCCTCCACATTGCCCATTTCGGGCTTGCACTCTTCAACAAAGGCTTTCATCAGGTCGGCCATCACTTCGTTTTTTCCCTTTTCCGAGCCCTCTTCAAGCACAACACACAGCCGTTCACGTGGGCGTGTCAAAGCCACGTAGGCCATGTTCAGTGCATCAACAGCCTGCATCTCTTCCTCGTGCTGTCTGTCGGCATCAAAGAGTGTGGAACTCTCTTTAGCCAACGTCAGATTAGCCACGGGCAACTGCACAGCCTCGTCGTCAATTGGAGGCACATCGACCCACAAGGCTTTTGCACGTGCTGTGTGGTTGCGAAACAGGGCTATCACTGCCGGTGCTTCAAGTCCTTTGGCCTTATGAATGGTCATTAGTTTCACCGCATCAAGGTTGTCCGATGTTGAGGCGCTGAGCTCTTTCTTACTGTCGAACCATTCCAGGAAAGCCTGTATTGAGCAGTCGCGATGCGATGCAAAGGTGGCCACTTTGTTTAGGAAAGCGGCCAAATATGGGGTGTCGACACCACCGAGACGTAGGCGTCGGATGATGTGTTCGCAACAATCGTAAAGGTCGAGCGATGAAAGATAGCGTATATTGAAATCGATCGGAGGCACACATGCAGCCAACCATCCGTCAATGTTTATTGAGGCATCGGCCGCAATGCGTTCGGCAACGCCTTCACCAATCAAGCCAAGACGGTCGAGATGGAAACACACGGCCACAGCCGACACTCGGTCGGCAGGATTGGCAAGCACACGCAAGGCTTCCACCACCGCCATGACGGCGTCGCTATTGCGCAACAAAAGTGTCTCGGCCGAGGTGGTAGGAATGGTGCTGTTGGCAGCCATATAGTCGGCCACCAGTGCCAAATCGCGATTGCGATGGGTTAGGATCATCACCTCGTGGGGAGCGAAACCGCGCTTGCCCACCAACTCCTCGGCCCGTGCAAGCACAGCGCCACACAGGGCGTCAACGTCGCCCTTGGGGGCATAGTCTATCGTGACGCAACCTTCTTGTGGGCTGCATGGCGTTTGTCGCAGTTCCTCGCTGCCGACGGGGAGCAATTGCCCCGAGGGGTCGTGTCCCAAATATACAGCCGAGGCCAGGTCGTTGTCGGCATACCGATGTCTCACCAACCACGAAAAGAAACCGTTGTTAAACTCAACCACCTGCCTTGCCGTGCGGAAGTTGCCCACCAGTCGTGTGTGTTCAAAGTTGCCCGCCACAGCCAGCGTGCCATGTTGCGATGCCATGTTGCGCACATGGGGCAGGTCTATAAACTGTTGCACATCACCTTGACGGAAGCGATAAATGGCCTGTTTACCGTCGCCCACCACCATCGAACCGTGTCCCTCGGCCACACCGTTCTCCATCAAGGGCACCATGTTGTGCCATTGCAGCACCGATGTGTCTTGAAACTCGTCTATCAACACATGCCTATAACGATTGCCAAGTCGTTCGAAAAGGAATGGGGCAGGTTCGTTTTCCACAACCCGATTTATCAATTTGTTGAACGACGATATGTGCAGGGTGCCGGTTTCGCGAAGGTATTGTTGCAGTTCGTGGTCGAGAGCTCCGAGCAAAGCCTCTACGTGCATATTCTTCAACACCAGTTTGGCCGTCTGATAGTTCACGTATTGCTCGTCCATAAGGGCAAGCAACTTGTCGGCAAGCGCGAACAAATCTGGCAGCGTTGGGTTCAGATTGGCCTGCGTGTCGGGTGGCAACTTCTTGTCAAGCATGTCGTGAGTTTGCAAAGCCTTCATCAGCGTAGCCGAGGGCTTTTTTATGCGTCCTACAGCAAGTTCGGACACAAAGGCCAACCATCCGCGCGACTTCTGCACCGTCATACTCACCTCCACCCCATGCTCAGCGGCCCACTGCACCATCTGTTTTGCCACCGAGCGCACCTCGGACTCATACCGACGACAATATGCGGCATAACGCCGAGCCAACTGTCGGAAGTCGGGCAACGACAACTGCGTCAGCCGACGCACGTTTTGTTCGCCACGCTCGGTGAGCAACTCGGTACCCAGTTCGCCCAAGCGCCGCTCGATGTCGAACGGGCTCCCATCCTGCATCATGTTTGAGGCATAGTCGACCACCAGAGCTGTCAGTTGTTCGTTCCCCTCTTGCCCCACTTTATCCATCAACTGCTCGACGGCATGGCTGAGCATATCGTCAGAATCAACCATAAGGTCGAAATTGACAGGCTGATCAAGATCTTGGGCAAAAGTGCGCACAATGCGGTGCATAAACGAGTCGATGGTATAGACCGAAAGGTCGGAATAGTGGTGCAGGATTATTGATCGCAGCCTTTCGGCTCGACTGCGCAACTGGTCGGGTCCGAGCGAGGGCTCTTGTTCGAGCATGCTCTCGTAAAGAGCACGTCCCATTCCCGTCAATTCGCCCCCTATGGGCATGGTGGCAATAGCATCCACTTCGCGCAGCACGCGCTCTTTCATCTCGTTGGTGGCCTTGTTGGTAAAGGTAACAGCAAGCACCGACCGAAATCGTCGCGCTATGCCCTGCTCGTCGCCCTGAAGCACAAAACGCAGATACTCCTTGACAAGGGTGAACGTCTTGCCCGCCCCTGCCGAGGCCTTGCATATAACAAATGGGTGCATACGGTTACATAACGCGCGCCGCACACACATATTTTGCGCACCCCTGTTTTTTGCAAGCCTCGATGGCTACCCCGTGAGTCTTTGCAACAAACACACATTGCTTAACCTACGTGAATGAAACATTGGTGGTGCAACCAAGCATCAAGTAGGGATCAACTAAGGCATTTCTTCAGTCGTTCTTCAGTTGTTCTTCAGTCGTTGACTGAAGAACAACTGAAGAACGGCCTTACTTGCCCCCTACATGCAGCCTACATGATGTGCCCCAAAACAGATAGCAATAGGCGTTTGCGAAAAAAGAGTAACTTTGCGGTGATTGTCCGCAATGGGGCATAACACCTACAAGATTGATATTCAACCCTGCAACCATAGCATGAGTCGCCTGCACTACAACCGCATTGACCGCTACATCTTGCTGAAATACATCAAGACGTTCCTGCTGGCCATGGCGCTCATCATCGTCATCATCATCACGTTCGACCTCTCGGAAAAGCTCGACGACTTTTTGTCGCACCACGCTCCACTCGACAAGATTGTGTTTCAATACTATCTGAACTTCCTGCCAGGGTTTGTCAATCTGTTCAGTCCGCTGTTTGTATTCATATCGGTCATTTTCTTTACCTCAAAAATGGCCACCAACACCGAGGTGATAGCCATTCTGGGAGCAGGCATCAGTTACAAGCGCATGTTGCGTCCCTACATGCACGGCTCACTGGTGGTGGCGGCACTGGTGTTGGTGTTGGGCAACTTTGTTATCCCTGTGTCGAACCGCACATTGTTTGATTTTGAAGAACACTACGTAAAGAAACGCGCCACAAACTACTACAGCGACATCCACTTTCAAGCCGACAGCCACACCCTGGTTTATGCCGACAGCTACGACGTGCGTCAGCATCGTGGCCACAAGGTGCGCATCGAATCGTTCGACGACTACGGACATCTGCTGCAACGCCAAACCGCCGACATCATCACCTTCGACACTACGCGCCAATTATGGCAGTGCAGCAACTATGCCAATCGCACCATTGGTGCCGACGGAGTGGAGAGCCTCAGTTTCAAAGCCTATGCCGAACAGCATCTTGGACTGACCGATGCCGACTTCGACATAAAAGCGCAGCGCATCGAGACCATGACCACACCGCGGCTGTGGCAGCACATTGCTCGCGAGCGACAGCGTGGAACAGGACTGGTGAAAGAGGCCGAGATCGAACTCTACCAGCGGCTTATGACGCCGTTGGCTATAATCATAATGTCTATAATAGGCGTGGCCGTAGCCTCACGCAAAACACGCGGTGGCATGGGCATGCACTTGGCCGTGGGCATCACCCTGGCGTTTGCCTACATATTCTTTATGAAAATCACCTCCACGTTTGCCATCAACGGCAACCTCTCGCCTTTTATGGCCGTACTGTTGCCACAATTGGTATTTGCCGTGGCAGCCTACGTGTTGGTAAAAAAAGCACCTAAATAAAACCCACAGTTCATCCCTTTTCAACAATGACAACCAACGAAATAGCCCAACAGGTGATTGACGAGTTTGCCAACTTCGATGAGTGGCTCGACAAGTATGCCTATCTGATCGACTTGGGCAAAGACTGTCCCACCATCGACGAACGCCACAAAACCGAAGCCAACCTGATTAAAGGATGCCAATCGAGGGTGTGGCTGAACTGCGACTATCGCGATGGCCGCCTCTTTTTTCAGGCCGACAGCGATGCCCTCATCACTCGTGGCATCATCACGCTGCTGATTCGTGTGCTGGATGGGCAGACGCCGTCCGATATTATGAACGCCGACCTGTCGTTTATCGATGCCATAGGGCTGCGCGAACATCTGTCGCCCACACGCTCTAACGGCCTCACTTCGATGGTGAAGCAAATGAAAATGTATGCCCTGGCCTACTCGATGAAACAACCGACCAATCAAACATCGTCCGAGCAATGACCATAACAAAAGAGATGATTAACGACGCAGTGGTGAACTGCCTGCGCTCGATTTACGACCCCGAGATACCAGTCAACATATACGACCTCGGACTGGTGTACGACATTGCCATTGACGACGAGTACAACGTGCGCGTGCTGATGACAATGACCGCCCCCGATTGTCCCGAGAGCGAATACCTCTTTATGGAAGTGAAACAGATGATAGGTTATATCAACGAGGTGAAAAGCGTAGACGTGCAGCTGACGTTCGACCCACCATGGAGCACCGACCGCATGAGCGACGACGCAAAGGTTGAACTCGGGCTGATGTAGTCTTACCTCAACACAGCCCTCTTGCCATGTTGCAGCAGAAAAGAAAACGACGCGTTGACGCGCTGGTTGGATTGTCGCTTGACCAACTGGCATGGCGCAAGTTTTGCCGCAACCCACTCGCTGTGTCGGGACTGGTGGTGATTGCCCTCTTCTCAATCATGTCGATAATGGGCTATATCATCACTCCCGACCACACCCCACACTGCAATCAGCAATATCTTGAGTTGGCCACACTTAAACCAGGTAGCAAGGCAACGTTTGTTTGTCTGCACAACTCGCTCTCCGACAAGCCACGCCCATCGTGGATAAGCACCTTGATTCACGGAGCCCCGTTGCCCTACACCGCTGTACCTGTGCAGAGTGTGAACCAAGAGGCCGACAGCACTGTAGCCTTCTCGATGGCTGGGCAACGTTTGGCATGGGCAAACAGCGAAGTGGTCGGCATTAAACATCGTACCTTTATGCTTGGCACCGATGCCTTTGGACGCGATGTGGCCAGCATGCTCATGATTGGCTCGAGGGTGAGCCTATCGGTAGGATTCATAGCCATTATAATTGCGTTGGTCATTGGCATAACCCTTGGAGCAGCAGCAGCCTACTTTGGTGGATGGGTCGACAATGCCATCATGTGGCTCATAAACGTGGTGTGGTCTATACCGACGGTGCTACTCGTGATAGCCATAACCTTTGCTTTGGGCAAAGGATTTTGGCAAATATTCGTGGCCGTGGGTTTGACCATGTGGGTCGACGTGGCACGTGTGGTGCGTGGCGAAGTGATGTCGCTGAAAGAGAAAGAATATGTCGAAGCCGCCCGAGCACTGGGCTACCGCCCACTACGCATCATCGTGCGCCACATACTGCCCAACACGGCAGGTGCAGTAGTGGTCATAGCTGCCTCAAATTTTGCAAGCGCCATACTACTCGAAGCCGGATTGAGTTTTCTCGGCATCGGCGTGCAACCGCCGACCCCATCGTGGGGTATGATGGTAAAGGAGAACTATGGCTACTTGATGCTCGACAGTGCCTATCTGGCATTGCTACCTGGAGCAGCAATAATGCTCATTGTATTGGCCTTTATGCTGGTGGGGAGCGGTCTGCGCGACGCGCTCGATATTAAGCGTTGACACGTCCGACACTATTTGTCAACGTTAAAAAAACTTAAAGCAAAGCTTTTATTTCCGACTACACAAAAAAAAAGTAACTTTGCACTTCGTAAGGATAGAAATTATACCAAGAAACGAATAATTAACTTAAAACAAATCAACAACATGAAAAACACATTCAAACTGATGGCCGTGGCCATGCTGGCTGGTAGCATGCTGTTTACCGCTTGCAAAAAAGATGACGAGACTCCCGACGGCGTAAACGTAACGTTTGCTGGCACCGAATGGGCTGCTGCAAGTGATGCTATCAGTGCAAAACTCCTCCCCACTGGCTTTGTTTACATTTTTGCAAACGAAACCGCTGGCCACAATCCCGCATTGTGCACCAGTTTCCTTGGCAAGGAAAAGACTTTCAAAGCCACTGTTACAGCTACCGAGCAGACCGACTCTTTGGGTGTATACTATGAAATCCCCGCTTTGACCACTTTCAACGAGAACATTTCTGAACTCACCTACTACAAAGACAATGCTACCACTCCCGACTGGTGGACAAAGAAATGCGAAATTAAGGTTACCGAATTTGACGCTGACAACTTGAATGTGTCGGCCGACATTGAGGCCACCATGTTCAACTACGACGCTTGGGACGGTGAACACGACTTGAGCAATGTGGTTGAGGCTACTTTGGAGGTCAAAGTAAGAAATCAAGCTCTTACTCGCTAATCAACACAAAGAAATAGCAAATAAGCAAAAAGAATAGAAAAATGAAGAAAATGTTCAGACTGGCTGCTATAGCAGTCATCGCCATGGGTTTGACCGTTGCTTGCAAGAGCAAAGCCAACACCGAAGTTGAACTTCCTGAGGAAGACACCACCGCTATCGAGACTGTAGTCGACGAGATAGTTGACACCATCGCCGAAGATGTAGTCGAAGTGGTAAACGACGAGCCCGTTAAGAAGCAGGCCACTACCAAGAAAGCCACTGTGAAAGAAGTGGCCGTAGCCGCTGGTACTGCCGCTGCCGAAGCCGCTATCTCGGAGGCTGGCAACGCTATTGACCCCAACAACGTGCAAGGCAACACCAACACCTCATCGACTGGTCGTAAAGTTGCCAATGCAGCTGCTCAAGCCGCTGTTAACGCAGTTGACCCCAACAATGTGCAAGGCAATGTTGGAACATCTTCAACTGGTCGTAAACAAAAATAAGTTTAAGCGAGACTTGTTTAAGAGAGCCGACATAGCGTCGGCTCTCTTTTTTTTCAATGATTATTAGCACTTACCAATTTATCAGAAACATTTTTTTTGCCAGTAACATAAAAAGACGTACCTTTGCAAACGAAAAGAGAGGGAGTATAGCTCAGCTGGTTCAGAGCGCCTGCCTTACAAGCAGGAGGTCACTGGTTCGAACCCAGTTACTCCCACACGCAAAATCCACCGCCATCTACGGGGGATTTTTTTTAGCAATACATGACCATGCCTAAATCGGTTGCACACAGAATATTTACACTGGCACTGCTATGCGCATGTTGCATTTCAGTTGCTTGCCATAGGAACCGACTTCCCGACGGCATCCTTGACCACCATGACATGGTAAACTTTCTAACGCAAGCTTATCAGCTGGAAGGGTTCTACGCGGTTGAGACTAATTTTACATTCGACTCAATAAACGATGAGATAATATCGGCCTATGATCGCCTGCTTGAATCACAACATCTGTCGCGCGAAGAGGTTGAACGAAGCCTTTTCTACTATTCCGAACACCCCGACAAATATTTCGAAATACACAAAGAAGTAGTGCGAATTCTTGATAGCATAAGCCCAAAAGAGATTGGTACAGGCCAAATAAAAATAGACTAACACATGAGCCTAAATTGGCCTCACCACTTCCGACCAAACCATTACATTACAGTATTTTAACATCATATAACAAATTACAACCACATTTTTTATACTTTTTCGGCGTTTTCTTCGTATCTTTGCCCAAAGATTAGGAATGAATACATTACAGAAATAATCTAACCTAAAACATTAAAACATGAAAAACATTTTCAAATTTTTAGGCGTTGCTATTTTGGCTACCACTTTGGTTGTGGCTTGCGGTAACGATCCTGAAGAAGAACCAGGCAATGGTGGCAACAACGGTGGTAACGTTAATCCTCAACCCCCAACCCCACCGACACCCGACACTCCCGATCAAGGTACACTTCAAATCTCATGGGCAGACTCGACTTTTGCTCCACAAGCCGCTACTTTCAAATACATCTCGGCCGATACTATTGAGAACCGTGTTGGTTTAGCTCAGTTCTATTTCCGCAATAAAGGCTATACCCCACTGATCAATATGTACTACCACACCACCCCCAACGAGGCTGGTTATGTGTATGTTGGAAAAGCTTATGGCCAAGAGGTTCAGCATGGTGCAGCTTTCGACCAAATCGACACAACCGCACGTTACTACTATAGCAACATGGGTATATGCAAACTGCAACTGGCTGGAAACCAAATTATCGCCCGTGGCGGTTCTTTGGTATACTGCGACTGGTGGCTCAAATCGGGACGCTTGGGCGTTACCGCTTTCGACCCCACTTTCAACCAGTTCAGCTATGAGTTGAACGCTACGATGTTCAACTTCCGTCAGTTCTATGACAAGCTCGTTCTCAATCAACCTTGGTGGGTTGACTCATGCGACAGCGCAATCCTGCGCATCACCGCAACGAACTATATGTTCGAACTTGAGGAATAAGTCTTCAATTACAAATAATGGGTTCGAGTTACGGATTATATCCTAACTCGAACCTTTTTTTACCTGCACATGAAAGCATCAATAATAGTCATTACTCTATTGACATTCCTTACCCTCACTACTTCGTGCTCAACAGAGGAACGAAAAGTGAATAAGGTTGCACGAGGCTACTTGGAGGCAACCGCCGACTACGACTTCGACAAAGCAGCTTATTTTGCCGACGAAGCAACTCAAAAGAGCACCTTGTTTTATTACAAATACGTCTTGCTCCCTGTAACCGACTCGTTGGAAATAGAAAAGAACAAACCTGCTACCGTTGGAATAGACTCTACGGTATTTACAACCGACTCCAGCGCCATTGTTTATTTCTGGAAAAAGACACCCATTCGTACTGGTAAAGGGAAGCTGTCTATGCGCATGCAGGAATCGGGATGGAAAGCACATGTTGTGATAACACCTGCACCCGGCACAGAAATACCGCCCGAAGCAGATACCGTCACCCTACACTAAAGGCGCTCTTACTTTAGAAGTACATTGGCACGCCACCCCTCATCGACAGAATATACCATGTTCAAAGTGTCTGTATACGACCTACGGGGTGTGGTTTTCTTGTAAACAACTTTTGCAGTACTATCTCCCGAGACAAGAATATCCTTGATATGAATTTTTGCGGGAGTGTTGTTGTTTATGTAAGCACTATCCAATGAATTATCCACAAACAGTATAACTGCTGGGATGGTTATCTCTCGGGTTTCCTTTGATGCAAAGTTAATGGCATCATCGAATTTATAATTACCCATAGCCTCAAGGTAGCCCTGCGCCACATGGCCTATTTCCTTTGTGCTACTACCACACGATTGCAACATTGCAAGTGCAAGGCTTATAAATAATATCTTTTTCATATCATTGAGTAAACGACTGCGAGTCTACCATCTTCTTATATATACCATTCAAATCTATTAGCTGTTCATGTGTACCACGCTCAACAATCCGACCATCGTCAACAACTACGATCATGTCGGCATGTCGTATTGTTGAAAGACGATGAGCAATAACCACAGTGGTTCTGCCTTTCATCAATGCAGATAGACCCCGTTGCACTTCGGCTTCGGCCTCGGAATCAAGAGCTGATGTAGCCTCGTCAAGAATCAGACAGGGTGGGTTGCGTAACACAGCACGCGCTATACTTATGCGTTGCCGCTGACCACCCGACAGCGTAACACCCCTATCCCCTACTATGGTGTTGTACCCATCGGGCAGTTCTTCTATAAATTGGTGAGCATAAGCAACTTTGGCCGCACTCTCTATTTCCGCTTGAGAATAATGATTTGAACCAAATGATATATTGTTTGCAATAGTATCATTAAACAGAATACAATCCTGCGCCACAATGCCAAACTTGCTACGTAGCGAATTTATGTCAAGCCTTTTTATATCAACACCATCAAACTCAACTCGTCCCGTTGTAACATCGTAAAAGCGTGGCAATAGATCGGCCAATGTGCTCTTTCCTGCACCCGACCTCCCTACAAGGGCAATCATTTGTCCTTTCTTTATAGAGAGGTTTATATCCCGCAACACTTTCTCACCTTCCTTGTAAGCGAAACCAACATTACATAACTCTATACTATCATTAAACTCCTCAATCTGAACAGCATCGCTGTCTTGAACAATAACCTCATCGGCATCAAGTATTTCCAGAAATCTTGCAGCCGACGCACTTCCTTTTAGCAAGTTGTTGTATGCCCTAACCATGGCCTGAATGGGCGGAATGAGACGAGCAAAAATAAGAACGAAGAAAATAAATATTGACGGGAGAATATAACCGTCTATTACTTGCCACCCTCCAATTATCAAAATAAAAACAAGTGCCAGAGTGCCAAGCACCTCCGACAGTGGACTCGACAACTCTTTTCTCTTTGCAACACCTATCATCGTGGTCTTATACTCACCATTCAACTTCTCAAACTGTTCCATCATCCTTGCCTCTCTTCCAAAGAGTTTCACCGTTCTTATGTTTGAAATTGTCTCATCAAGATAGGCAAATAGCGAGCCTAATACCGACTGTCCTCTCTGTGAAGTTCTTTTCAAGCCCTTACCAATTTTAGCAATCATCCACACTCCTACTGGCAACACTATTAAGAAAAGCACAAATAGCCGCCAGGAAACAAAGAGTAGCGTGGCGCTGAAGACGATAACATTTATTGGGTCTTTAACAAGCGACTGCATGGTGCTAAACACGCTCCACTCTATGTCGAACAGGTCATTTGCCATACGACTTATAAGGTCGCCCCGACGAGAACCACTGAAGAATGATACTGGTAACACTGTAACCTTGTGGTAAATATCGTTGCGTAGTCGCTCCACCAATCCATTTCTTATGGCAGCCAAAAACACCATACCAAGGTAGCGAAAAAGATTGCTCAAAAAAGAACAAGCCAAATATCCAGCACCAACAATAAGAAGGCAACGCCACATTCCAAGGCTGGATTTGTATTGTTCAAGATGCCAAAATGCCCAATCGGCCAATTGGTGCTGGTTGAAAGCAAACTCTGGTTCAACATCACTCACCTCGCTCATACCAAACATCAACTGAACAAAAGGCACAATTAGCACATAAGATCCAAGATTAAAAATGATGTGTAGTATGTTAAAAAAAACATTCAACACAATCTGCAGAGGAAAGTATTTCAAGTAGGTAAAAACTCTGAATATTGGCTTCATTTCAAGATGAATTGAGGTCGTTTTACATCAGTTCCCCCACGATACGATAGGCGTTCTCTTCGCAGATGCATTTTCAGCATATAATCGACTATTGCTTTGGCCTGCGTAGACCGAGGGCAAGCCACCTCGATGTGCAGTTGTGGGTGGTCTAATAAATAAGCCACGTAAGCTGCGACAACTGCCTCGTCGCCCTCTGAGAGCCTATCTCCCGGTTGAAATTCAATCGTCATGGGATACGCTGTGTCTGTAGTAATTGGGAACAGCATTACGGTGTCTTCAAGTGAGTCTATCCCCACTCTTTTTCCACCATCAAACCGCATTACTAAAGGCGTGGCACCATCGGCAATCATAGCTACAACACTCGACTCATTAGCTGGTAGCATAACCGATATGCTACCGTGGCACGTATCGGTTGTATAATTTGCCCTCATTCCTCGACCATAACTAACCGTTGTTTTTTGAGGGAGTATGTCGCCTTTCACTACAAATCGATGAAATGTCATAGCATTGCCTCGCGCCGCAGGATACAGATCAAACATCCTCACATCGCTACTTTTTGCGCCACTCGGCTTGCTTGCATAATAAGCTTCACGTCCATTTGGCATCACACCAAGGGATAACTCGTTGTCCTCAGTATTGATTGGTAAGCCAAGATTCACAGGTCTATTTGCATCGGAATCGTTTACATTGGTGAAGTAAAAATCGTATCCACCGAAGCCTTGCCAGCCATCCGAAGCGAAATATAGAGTGTGGCCATCGGCGTGGATAAATGGGCAACGCTCATTACCACGCGTATTCACCGCCGACCCTAAATTTTCCGGGCGACTCCAATCACCATTTTTCAGTTTCCTGCACCGCCAAATATCAGTACCACCAAGTCCCCCCTTTCGGTTTGAAGCAAAATAAAGGGTATTTCCATCGGGTGTGATTGAAGGCTGCGATTCCCAAGAGTGCTCACCGTTTACCTGCGGTCCCAAATTTTCTGCCTTCTTCCACTTGCCATTCACCCGTCGAACACAGTATATATCGCTATTGGAATAACCGCCACTGCTGGTGATGACAGAATAATACAGTGTATTACCATCAGCAGTGAGGCTAACATTCCCCTCTGGCAAACCACTATTAAAGGGGGCCGGTAGTGGCATTCCCTTACTAAACGTACCATCTTCAAGCTTACTACTGCAAAGTTGCCACATGGTTTCTTCCATTTCACGGGCATAGAACGTAACCTCGCTTTTTTGGGGCAAGCGACGTAGAAAAAAAGCCTCTTCACCATTGCATGTTATGTAGGGCATCATCTCGTCGTGTTCGCTACTCAAACCTTTAACTACATATGGTTCAAACGGCACAGCATTAAGGTGTGCATCAGCAAGGAATTGTGACCAATAAAGATAGTTTGAGGCTTCTTCATATACCGCCACTACCTCTTTGTCATCATTATTATTTGCAATTTGAAAATATGTCTCCAGTTGATCCACAGCCTCTTCATACCTCTCGTCGGTATAGTATATCAAAGCCATATAATAGTGAGCCAACGGGTGAGGATATTCTGGGCAGAGTTCAATACATTTTGAGAAGTAACGTCGTACACCAGTTACATTGAATCCATCTCTTACAGCGTTCATGCCCAGCCAGAACTGTACTGCAGCAACTTTGCTATTACGTTGGGCTAACTTTCTAAATAACTGAGCAGACTTGCCATACTGTTTTTGGGAATATGAGGTCAAGGCGTCGTTGAACAAAGGATGGTCTTTTGCTTTTACTTTCACACCACAAACACCATCTTGTGCTACCAACGCGTGGTTTCCTATGCCTACAAGCATCAGTAATGTGAGTACATACAACACACGAACACCTGATGCTAAATTGGCAATGGTACTCACTTATCGATTACCCTGCTTTATAATCGTGATGGATCTATCACGAAATTTGAATCGGCCCCATTGCATGGTGAACTGCACTTAATGGCGCATTCATCGCACGATGTAGTCAACTCACCATGTAGGCGTTTTTTTACCATATCGGCTACTGTGTTGCGAAGTTCTTCAACTCCTATCATGGCTACTACTTCATCGCAGAAAGCATAACTGAGCATAGTCATGGCCGTACGCTGACTAATGCCTCGTGTTTGCATATAAAATAGGGCATCGGCATCAAGTTGCCCTATCGTGCTACCATGCGAACACTTCACGTCATCGTTGTAGATTTCGAGAAATGGGCGTGCATCAATATGAGCCTTATCGGTTAATAATATACCACGGCTTGTTTGATTAGCGTTGGTTTTACAGGCACCTTCTTGTACCAGGACATGGCCATTGAACCGTCCACGCGCAGCATCGTCAAGAATACCTTTATACAACTCCGTGCTATTGCAGTTAGGAGCAGCATGCTCAACGAAAACGTAGTTGTCGCACTGCTGGTCGCGATCCATTAAATATAGTCCACCAATCTCTACTTCTGCACCTTGACCATGCATACGCACTTCAATGCTATTCCTCACATGTTCACCACCAAGCGTTATCACACATGCTTGCAACCGAGCTTCAGACTGCATATCAACACGTAAAAGCGTTTGCGAGATTGTGGGCGATGAGGGCGTCTGCAATCTGTAGATTTCCAATTGGGCTGCATTCTGCAAATTGAAATGCAGTTGTTCTGCCTGACTTGATGAGATGCAGCCGACACCGGTTAGTTCTGATAGCCATGGCTCATCACACACTACGACACGCATCTTTTGCCCTTCGGCTAACACCTGCACAGTAATATCATCGGTCAAAGGAAGCCAACTATCGTGCCACACATCAGGTTGTTTGTCGCGTCTTATCATTGCTGCTCGGCTTTAATCCAGTCGTAGCCCTTTTCTTCCAATTCCAGAGCCAACTCTTTCGGTCCTGTTTTGACTATCTTACCCTCAAACAGTACATGCACAAAGTCGGGTACAATAAAGTCAAGCAAACGCTGATAGTGTGTTATAACCACGGTGGCATTATCAGTACGACGCAACTTGGTTACTCCACCAGCCACAATGCGCAATGCATCAATATCAAGACCAGAATCGGTCTCATCCAATATAGCCAGCGTAGGATTAAGCATTGCCATTTGGAAAATCTCGTTCTTTTTCTTTTCACCACCACTAAAACCCTCATTCACCGACCTATTTGCCAAGTTAGAGGTCATTTCAACCACTTTCTTTTTTTCATCCATCAGTTTGAGAAATTCACTCCCACTTAAAGGGTCAAGGCCTCGATACTTGCGCTGCTCGTTAATAGCGGTGCGCATAAAGTTGACTATGCTTACGCCTGGTATCTCAACTGGATACTGAAATCCAAGAAACAAGCCCTCTGCTGCCCTCACATCAACGGGCATGTCAAGGATATTCTTACCTTTGTAAATAACCTCGCCACCTGTGACGGTGTACTTTGGATTGCCAGCAATGACACCTGCCAAAGTGCTTTTGCCATTGCCATTGGGACCCATGATGGCGTGAACCTCACCAGCATTAATTTCGAGATTCACTCCTTTCAATATTTCTCGCTCACCTATAGAGGCATGCAAATTACGAACCGACAATAACGACATTTTCTGCGTATATGCTTATTTTTCAAACTATTTTGTATATGACCAAAGGCCAACTCTAACGCGCAAATATACGTCTTTTTTCATACAAATACATGCAGACTCTACCGTTTGCTATGAACACTTTCAACCAATAAAAAAACGTAACTTTGCACTCGAAATGAGTAGGCACATCGTTACGTTGACCACAAACTGGGGCGACAGTGACTTCTTTGCTGGCAAAGTAAAGGGGATGCTGTATGGATCCATAGACGATGTTCATGTCGTTGATATAGCACACCATGTTGCCACCTACGACATTATTGCCCAGTCTTTTATAATTCGCAATGCATTGACTGGATTCCCTCCAGGTACGGTGCACATTATAGATCTATCAGCCAACGTTAGTTCTGAACACCCATATATAGCCATAGAAAATAAAGGTCAGTTTTTTCTTATGGCCGATGATGGGTTACCCTCATTGCTATTTCCTCCAGAAAGTCGCACAGTGGTGGCATTGCCAATGCAAGAAAACGTATTCCAGAACTTTGCAGCGCTGACTTCCCTTACGCGTGCTGCCATTGCTCTGTGTCAAGGTACCCCGTTTAACCAACTTGGCGTTACGCACACACAATTGGTCAACCGAATGTTGAGCAACTATGTGCAGGTGGGCGAAAACTATCGCATATTCATCCAGTATATTGACACCTATGGGAACTGCTATCTCGGCATGACATACCGCGAGTTTGAGCAGTTGCGTAACGGACGCAAATTTCGACTGACGCTATTTAACCAAACAGTTGACCAAATCAGTTTAGGCTATTATAGCGCATCCACAAACAATGCTCTACGCCACCGCATTTGTCTCACGGTTTCAGCCACAGGAGTTCTTGAATTGGCAATACGTGAACATTCTTTAGCTGAAAGTATGAATTTACACATTGATGATAGTGTAATTCTTACATTCATCTGATATTTCTTCACATCACTTTTGCAGTCCTTGCGTCGGCAACTATTCTGCCACTTGAAAGGAAGATAGTTCATCATTTCAAGTAGAAGTTACACACATGGATAGATTGGATAAATTTAGCCCAACTAATATAAACACATGCGGCCAAGCAGATGGCCTGGCCGCATGTGTAATATTTGAAAATGATCATACCTTTGGCGTTTTCCAGTTGAAGAACACCTGCACACCTGCCATTTGGTAGATTTGCCAATGGCCCCATTTGCCAATGCCACTAAAGTCAGTGTCCCACTTGAGGTTCACTGCCAAGTTAGCAGAAATGTGACTCGACAGGCGGTAATCCAATTTTACCTCGAAATCGAGGTCAGTTTCAAAGGCACGGCGAGCCAACCACCCTTTACGATCAAGGTCGCTCCAATCCTCAACTTGATCACCATCGGCAGTAGTAGCAAAAGTGTATTTCGATTTTGAATGGTCGTCCCAAGACATGTTTTTCGGCTTACGATAGTCGTAGAAAAGTTCGGCACGTGCATAAAGGTCGAGGTTCGGAAGAATATCTTTCTTCAAGTACATGGCTTTGATGTAACTACCCAGTGCAAAATAGACATTGTTGATTTTACTATATGTACCAGGATCCTCAACTTTAAAATCATCATCTTGAACCACACCATAGTTTTTACCATGCACAATGAGGCTATCATCTATCACAAACGTGGTTTTTCCTGTTAGGAAAGATGCTGAAACCGACCATGTGCTACGCTTCAACTCAAAGGAAATGGCTGTAGTGAGGTAAGCTGGAGACATAAAACCGCTCACTTTTTCCTTGGTATCTTCGGCTTCTGAGCCAACCCCAGTATATTCATATCCATTCCCAAACTGGGTTTTGAGGTTAGCCGTCGCATTGGCGCCCCAATCCTTAAATAGCTTGAAGGTCAAGGAAGAAGTCAGGTCAATTTTATCAGCGCTTTTGCGGCGACTCTCAAAAAGTCCACCGACAGAGTCTATTGACGAGTTATCAAGATCTTGCCAAGCATAGCCATAAGCCAAATCGGCAATATTATCCCACACATATTTTGCGTGTGTATACTTGTAATTTCCAAAGAAAGTTCCCAGTACTGTGATTTGAGAATTACCACTTGATGACCAGTTGTTGAACATAGTTTCGCTAATCTTCAACGCTGGCGTAGTACTTGTTGACCACGTACCACGTGGTTTTTGCACTTCGGGAGCAGGAGTCTCGTCTTGTGCAACTGCTCGGTTGCCACATACAACAACCAACAATGCAGCAACGACAACAAATAGTGATTGTTTTTTCATTTGCTATTAAGATTTGTTATTGTTTGATAAATTTCTTGCATTGTAAACCCCCTTTGGGCGAGAAAAGCCTTTATGCGAACCATACGTTGTTCATACGGTAACGCCATCAAAGTGTGCCATTTTGCCTTGGCAACCTTTGTTGCAGTCTCAAGGTATGTAGTCTCGTCTATGGCCTCAAGTGCATCCGCAATGATTGCACTCGAAATCCCCTTGCTGCGTAGGTTGAAAGTCACTTTTTTCCGTCCCCACCCATGCCACAAGACCTTACTCTCGCTATAGTGTTTGGCATAGCGTGCATCGTCAATATACCCTTCTTCTTCAAGCCATCTAACTATCAATACTGCATCAGCAGACTCTGCCCCCCACTGACAAAGGTGTTCTACTGCATCATGACTCGTTCTCTCTGCAGACACACACCAAGCCACAGCACGTTGCAGCAATGCAGCTTGTTGCAGGTTGGATGTAAAGGGGTTATCGGCCATTATGCAATATCTATTCGCTTTGCAAAAATACAAAAATCAAGAAAATCAGTAACTTTGCCACCTACGAAAACCTATTCAGAATGAGATACGAGGTTGATTTTCTTATTATTGGCTCAGGAATAGCAGGATTAAGTTTTGCTTTGAAAGTAGCCTCATATGGCAAAGTGTGCATACTGACCAAGGGCGATGCCAGTGAAGGTAGTACTCGATATGCACAAGGAGGTATTGCCGCCGTAATGTATGATTCAGACAGTTTCGATAAGCACATACATGACACCCTTGTAGCTGGCGATGGTATTTGCGACCGCGAGGTTGTGGAGATGACCATTCGAGAAGCTCCTGATCGCATACGAGAGCTGGTGCAATATGGTGTAAACTTTGACCTTGATAACCACGGCAACAGATTTGATTTACACAGAGAGGGGGGGCACAGTGAATTTCGAATACTACACCATAAAGACAATACTGGCGAAGAAATTGAGCGTGGACTGCTGGAGGCTGTGAGACAACACCCTAACATAGAGCTCAAAGAACGTCAGTTTGCCATAGATCTTATCACACAACATCACCTCGGGCAACGTGTAACCAAGCACACACCTGGAATTGAATGCTATGGCGTATATGCCCTTGACTGCGATACCAATAGAATTGACACATATATTGCAAAAGTAACCCTCCTTGCCACAGGTGGGATGGGCAACGTTTACTCAACGACCACTACTCCAGTGATATCTACTGGTGATGGAGTTGCCATGGTGCATCGTGCACGCGGTGTACTATCCGACCTTGAATTCATGCAGTTTCATCCAACATCGCTCTACAATCCAGCCGAGAAACCAGCTTTCCTTATTACTGAAGCAATGCGAGGGGCCGGAGCAGTACTAAAAGGCCGCGATGGAAAAGAGTTCATGCAAAAATACGACAAACGTCTATCACTCGCGCCACGCGATATTGTTGCTCGTGCGATTGACAACGAAATGAAACTGTCGGGCAAACCATATCTATACCTTGATGCACGTGGCATTGGCAAGCAACATCTTATTGAGGGCTTTCCCAATATATACGCCAAATGCCTCGAATTGGGTATAAATATCACAAAAGACATGATTCCAATACGGCCCGCAGCCCATTATCAATGCGGTGGTATAAAGGTTGATAAGCATGGTGAAAGTTCGATAAAACATCTTTACGCTGCTGGCGAATGTTCCTGTACAGGGCTACACGGAGGGAACCGTTTGGCAAGCAACTCGCTACTTGAGGCTGTAGTGTATGCCCATAATGCCGCCGTACACGCAATTGAAAGCGTAAAAAATATTGACTTTAACGCTAGCGTACCAGACTGGAACTCCGATGGGATGGTACTAAACGAAGAAATGGTACTTATAACACAAACAAAGAGTGAGTTACAAGAAATAATGTGGAACTATGTCGGTATAGTACGCAGCGACCTTCGCCTGCAACGTGCATTCGACCGGCTCAACCTTATCTTCCGTGAAACTGAGGATCTGTACAACCGTTCTGTACTAACTGAACCACTTTCAGAACTCCGCAACCTCATTGCATGCTCATACCTCATAATAAAAATGGCACGGGCTCGTCGCCAAAATGTCGGCTTACATTATAGTCTGGACCTTTTAGAACAAAAAGAGAGATAAAAATACCTGTTATAAAAAAAAACGGTTATCTTTGCAGAAAATAAAATAAATCGCAAAACAAACACATAAAAAACCTAACAAACACTATGACACCATTATTGATTGTATTGCAGGCTGTGTCTAATCTGCCATTGGGTTATTTGGGGGCTGCGCTAGGCGCAGGTTTAGCCACCCTCGGAGCTGGTTTTGGTATTGGTAAGATAGGCCAGGGCGCCATGGACGGCATAGCCCGTCAACCCGAAGCATCGGGCGACATACGCTCCACTATGATTATTGCAGCTGCATTGATTGAAGGCGTAGCCCTGTTCGCCGTTGTACTCTGCCTGCTGGTAGCTTTGAAATAGCAACAACTTGAGAGATAGGGGGGGGGGCAGGCATCCTTTGCCCCCCTTTAACTACACTCACAATCACCTGTCGTGCAATGAACAATCCACTAATAAATCCTGGTCTGGGTACTGCATTTTGGATGCTGATTTCGTTTGGCATTCTGGTCTTTATTTTGGTGAAATTCGGATGGCCCATGCTTCTGAAATCACTAAAAAAAAGGGAGGAAGCCATTGCAGAATCTCTCAATGCTGCAGCCAAAGCTCGTGAAGAAATGGCTGGACTGGTAGCACACAACGAAGAGTTGCTCCGTAAAGCCAAACTGGAACACGACGATATACTACGTAAAGCTGCTGTCGAAGGAGAGCAACTCATTGAGCATGCGCGCACAAAAGCTAAAGAGGAGTCCGATAGGATTGTCGAAAGTGCCAAAGAAAGTATCAACTACGAAAAGTTGAAAGCAATGCATGAGTTGAAAAACCAAATTGCTAACTTAAGCATAGAAATAGCAGAAAAGTTACTTGAAGCAGAATTGGCAGACAGGGAAAAGGCCGACGCACTGATAGAACATGAGTTGCAACAAGCCCATTTAGGATAAGGGATGAACAGCCATAGAATAAATATCAACTATGCCAAAGCGTTGTTCACATTGGCGACCGACACCGGACAAGTGGAGCAGGTTGTTAATGATATGCGTTTGATTCTATCTGTATGCAATGAGAACAGGCATATTTCGTTGCTAATGGGCAACCCCACTTTACCATTTGACAAAAAGAAGGGCATTCTGCACGCCATATTTGCATCACACATTTGCCAAACTACGTTGATTTTTCTCGACTTTGTTGTGAAGAAAAAACGCAGTATAAATCTTAAAGGTATAAGTCAGGCTTTCATTGATCTATACCGTACTGATAGAGGTATAGTACCGTCTGATATCACTACACGTCAATCAATCTCACAAGAAAGTCTCAATGCTATCCGACAAAAAATAGAAGATTACACCGAAAAAACCGCAGAGGTGAGCCTTCACATCGATGAACGCATACTTGGGGGATTCATAATAGAATTTGACAACAACATGTATGATGCCCGAATAAAGTCGAAAATCGACAAATTGCGCTTCGAATTCGCAAAAAACGACTACGAAAGTAAACTATAACACGACATGGCAGACATAAAACCAGCTGAAGTATCGGCCATACTAAGGAAACAGCTTGCCAACGTAAACCTTGACACTGAATTGGAGGAGGTTGGCACCGTATTGACCGTAGGCGACGGCATTGCTCGCATATACGGTCTAAACAACGCACAAAGTGGCGAGTTAGTGGAGTTTAGCACCGGAAATCACGGTATTGTACAAAACCTTGAAGAAGATAATGTTGGTGTGGTGATGTTGGGGGACGTGTCGTCTATTAACGAAGGAGACACGGTGAAGCGTACCAAACGTATTGCCTCTTTGGGAGTGGGAGAAGGTCTTATTGGCCGAGTAATCAATACCATTGGTCAACCCATAGATGGGAAAGGACCTATCGAAGGGCAACTTTTCGATATGCCAATCGAGCGTAAGGCCCCAGGAGTTATCTATCGTCAACCTGTTGAGCAGCCCCTACAAACTGGAATTAAAGCCATCGATTCTATGATTCCAATAGGGCGTGGTCAGCGAGAGTTGATTATTGGAGACCGTCAAACTGGAAAAACTGCCATTGCCATAGACACCATAATAAACCAGCGTTCCAATTACGATGCTGGAGATCCCGTATACTGCATCTATGTGGCATGCGGACAAAAAGGGTCGACTGTGGCCAATTTAGTAAAAAATTTAGAAGAAAAAGGAGCAATGGCCTACACTATCATTGTAGCAGCCACCGCATCAGATCCTGCCGCAATGCAGTTCTATGCTCCATTCGCTGGGGCGGCCATCGGCGAATATTTCCGCGACACCGGTAGAAATGCTCTTGTCATCTACGATGATCTATCAAAACAAGCAGTCGCCTACCGCGAGGTTTCGTTGCTCCTTCGTCGTCCACCAGGACGTGAAGCCTATCCAGGAGATGTGTTCTATCTGCATAGTCGCCTGCTTGAACGTGCTGCCAGGATAATACAGAATGACCAGATTGCAGCCCAGATGAACGATCTGCCAGCCTCTATAAAGGATAAGGTAAAGGGTGGAGGCTCGCTGACAGCTCTGCCCATAATCGAAACTCAGGCAGGAGATGTCTCGGCCTATATCCCCACAAACGTGATTTCCATCACCGATGGTCAGATATTCTTGGAGACAAATTTATTCAATTCAGGCGTACGTCCAGCTATCAATGTTGGTATATCCGTATCGCGTGTAGGTGGTAAAGCACAGATTAAATCAATGAAAAAAATTGCAGGAACTCTTAAGATGGACCAAGCGCAATACCGCGAACTTGAAGCCTTCTCTAAATTTGGTTCCGATCTTGATGCTACCACAAAGGCCGTATTGGACAAAGGGGTGAGGAATGTTGAAATACTTAAACAACCACAGTATTTTCCCATGCCCGTTGAGGACCAGATAGCAATAATCTATTGTGGCACTAACGGATTGCTACAAAAGGTTGCCGTAGATAAAGTTCGCTCTTTCGAAAAATCGTTCCTATACACGCTTCATCAGGAACATAAAGATATCCTGCAAAACCTTAAAGACGGGAAACTCGTCGATAACGACTTGCAAACTATGCGAGAAGTGGCGAACAAAATCGCAGAACAATACAAATAAGTTTCCTCATGGCCAACCTTAAAGAAGTAAGAACACGCATTTCGTCTGTCAGTTCAACTCAGCAGATTACTTCGGCCATGAAGATGGTGTCGGCCGCAAAGTTCAGGCGAGCCCAAAATGCCATCATAGGAATGCGCCCCTATGCCAATCGTATGAATGAAATATCAAGCAGCATTGGTATAGATGACCACATTCAGAGTCCATACCAAGTTGAGAGGAAACCACTACAGATAACACTTGTAGTGGTAACATCCAACAAAGGTTTGTGTGGAGCATTTAATAGCAACGTAATAAAACTCGCCAACCAACGCATCAGTCACTATCGAAAAATCACTGGCAATGGTGGGGAAATAACGATACTTTCCATTGGGAAGAAAGCGAGTGAATTCTTTTCGAAGCAGAGCGGAGTTACCGTTGAGGTAATGGATGACCTTCTTGACGGAACTACTTTCGATAAAGTGGCCAGCCTTGCTGACACCTTGATGACAAGATTTTCAAAAAAGGAAACCGACCTTATTGAAGTTATATATAACCAGTTCAAAAACTCCTTGTCGCAGACCCTATCGTGTGAACAATTCCTGCCAGTAGTACCACAAGCCGTCACTAACTTAAACAACAAAAAAACAAAGCAGGATATACACTACCTATATGAGCCATCAAAGGCACAAATGCTACAAGAGTTAATTCCACTAACACTGCGTTCTTCACTCTACCGTATTATTCTTGATTCACTTGCAGCAGAGCATGGTGCGCGCATGACTGCCATGCAAAAAGCTACAGACAATGCCACCGAACTTCTCAAAGACCTTCGTTTGAGCTATAACAAAGCGAGACAGGCTGCCATCACCAATGAAATCATTGAAATAGTAAGCGGTTCGGAAGCCTTAAAGGGCTAATTGATTATTAGTTTCAACCCAAAATATACAGGCCATGAAAAGAATAATTACCCTCTTGGCTACCATTATGGTGGTAGCCACCGTTATGGCAAAACCCGTAACGAAAAAGATTTCTGCACAGGTAGCAGCACACATCTTAAGTAACAATGATGTCTTGGAAATAAACGCAGGAGTATTCAACAATCTTGCAATTTATGTAACCAACAGTGGTAGTGGATTTGCAATCGTCGCCACCGACGACTGTTCTACGCCAGTCTTGGCTTACTCCACTACACAGACAATCATTGGCAACGATATTCCCGATAACGTGAAAGAATGGCTGAATGGCTACGATAAAGCCATCGATTTCTACAAAGCCAATGGTATTGGAGCCAACAATCATATACGTGAACAATGGGCCATACTTACCACAGGTGGTTTCAAAGATGCAACCGACAGTTCTATCGTTGTTGACAAACTGGTGCAAACCACATGGAATCAACGTCCCTATTACAACTATCAGTGTCCCTATAGCACAACCGACTCTACCTACGCTGTGGCTGGATGTACAGCCATAGCCATGGCTCAAATCATGAAATACTGGGATCATCCAGCAATGGGATGGAGCTCTCACGCCTACAGACATAGCACTTACGGTGTGTTAAGTGCCGATTTTGGCAACACAACCTACCAATGGGATAGCATGCCGAATCAACTAACCTCGGCCACCTCCACAGCATGCGTCAACGCAGTGGCGCAGTTGGTATATCACGCTGGAGTATCCGTCAACATGAACTACGGTGTATCTTCCAGTGGAGCCGCCACTTTGGCCTATGGCGACATTAGTCGAGCATCGGCCGAAAATGCCCTAAAGACCTACTTCAAATACTCGTCACAGCTACACTCCGAAATTCGCACCAGTTATAACGATAGCGCTTGGATTGCCATTCTGAAAAACGAAATTGACCACCGCAGGCCAGTACTCTACACAGGCTACGACACATCGGCAGGCCACGCCTTTATTCTTGATGGCTATGACACCGCATCCCTATTCCATGTCAATTGGGGTTGGGCTGGTTCCTACGATGGTTTTTATGCAATTGGAGCCCTCAACCCAGGCAGTGGTGGCATAGGCGGTAATTCCACCTACACATTCAACCTCAATAACAGTATCATAATAGGTATCGAACCTGTTCGCACGATACAAGACTCTATTTCTATTCAAGCCGTAGCAGCCGACACAGCAATGGGCATCATTTACGGGAACGGCCGTTATGCAACCTATCGCGACACTGTACTGATGCTGGCTTACGCAAAAGAGGGATACGTATTCAACCAGTGGAAAAGCAATAACACAGCCAATCCCCTGTATTTCATTGCAAACACCGACATTAGAGACACGGCGCTCTTTACTCCTATAACTGGCGACACAATAAGCTACACTCAAAAAGGCCTCTACACGGCATGGAGCGATGACTATTCATCCACCACCGAATGGGGTATGCGCATAGCTCCGTCAATGATTACGCCAACATACGACTTGGCAAAAGTCCAAATGTATGTATACAGTCCCAACGTACAGCACAACCTCAATATCTATCAAGGAGAACGACCAACTGCACAAACGCTTATATATAGTAGCAACGTAACTCCAGTTTATAATGGCTGGACGACAATTTCTCTTCCAACTCCTATTTCAATAGACGATACCAAACCCTTATGGATAACCTTCAGTGTAACAGGAGGTCAATACCCAGCGGCAGCGGCTCAATATTCGGGCAACTCCGATGGTGTATGGTATAACGACCGTGGCACATGGGTGCAATTCGACCATCAAGGCAACTACTATACATGGCTCATTCGCGCTATAATGCAAAAGCGAACCTACACCATTACTGCACTGTCAAACGACGACTATATGGGTAGTGTAACTGGATCTGGAATATACAATGCAGGCGATACAGTAACCCTTTTTGCCGAACCTATTGATCGTTCCCATGAATTTCTGCGCTGGAGCAACGGCATTACCGTCAATCCTTATGTCTTTATTGCCACAGCCGACACCACCATTACTGCTATTTTCGACATGTGGCGACCGCGATACACACTTACTGCACAACCTTCTGATCCAACCTATGGCACCGTATCAGGTAGCGGATATTACCGTTCAAACGACAGCATCACAATTGTCGCCACTCCATTTGACAACTACAAATTTATCGAATGGAGCAACGGAAGCACCGACTCCATCATCACAATTGTAATAGTCAGCGATACCACCCTCACGGCAACATTCCAGCCACTTGGAGCAGTGCAATCCGTATCGGCCGACGAGATGCACATCAGTATAAATCGCTGCAATGTTAGCATCAAAACCGAGGTTGGCACACCATTCATAGACGTATACGACATCAGTGGCAGAAAAGTGGCCTACAGCAACAGCAGTAGTGCCACATTCACACTCCCTGGCAACGGAATATACATTATCCGTGCAGCAAACCATGCACCTCGACGCATAGTGATAACCGCAAAATAAGGCTTTCAGTCCATGCGCAACAACAAAAATGGCAATATGTCCGTCGTAGGGGCAATGTACCTCCTCTACTTCATGATAGCCTTTGTAACCAACTTTGCTGGCTCAATGGGCATTGTGCTCAAGAGCCAGTTTGCCACCACCAACGCCATGGCACAACTTGGCACCTTTGCCAACTTCATTGCCTATGCATGTATGGGCATCCCTGCAGGCATAATACTGCGCCACAAAGGGTACAAATTCACCGCTCTGAGTGCCATCGGCGTGGGTTTTGTTGGACTCATGATTCAGATGATGTCGGGAATGATGGCCAATTTTGCCATTTATGTTATTGGAGCACTGGTTGCTGGGGTCTCGATGGCCATGCTCAACACCGTGGTTAACCCGATGCTCAACACCATAGGAGGTGGGGGCAATAGAGGAAACCAACTCATACAATGGGCAGGGGCATGCAACTCTACCGGAGGCACATTGGCGCCCATCATACTGGGATATTTAATAGGGACAAGCGTAGAACACGCCACAGTTAGCGACACCTACCCTGCCCTATGGATAGCCATGGCCATATTTATCGTTGCATTTGTCATTATATTCTTCACACGCATTCCCGAACCTCACCTCGGAAGCAAAACCAGCACATCCAACTCTCGCCTTGATAGCCCACTACGACACAAACATTTTGTGCTCGGAGCGATAGGCATATTCTTTTATGTCGGAATAGAGGTAGGCATACCAAACACAGCCAATCTATATATGACCTCTACTAACGATGGATTGGCCTTGAGCGCTCAAACAGCTGGTTGGATGGTTGGGCTCTACTGGATACTTATGCTTGCAGGGCGATTTGTTGGTGCATTATTGGGCAAACGAGTGTCTTCTCGCGCAATGCTCATGGCCAGTTCGGCAGCAGCACTGCTTCTTGTCCTGACGTTCATGTTGCTACCAACAAGTATCTCGTTCTCAGTGGGCTCTACGTCTATGCCGCTACGCATAGCAGCAATTGTAGCCGTAGGGCTATTCACATCAGTAATGTGGGGCGCCATATTCAACCTCTCAACCGAGGGTCTTGGTGATTCGACCCCAATGGCCAGCGGCATGTTTATGACCCTCGTGTGTGGCGGTGGTATCATCACATTGCTACAAAACCACATGGCCGACCAGTGGGGTTATGTTGCCAGTTATGCCATTACCGCAGCTGGACTGCTTTACCTGCTATTTTATGCCCTTTCGGGTTCTAAGCCTCACTCTTTGAATAGTTAAGAGAAAAGGCATCATCTGATACTAATAGAAGAGCGGGACAACGCTGTGCGTTGTCCCGCTCTTCTATTACACCCGTCCATCGGGTACTCAACAACTATTCGTTCTCTTTATACGAGCAGAGAAATCTGCGTTCAAACTCCTCTATTAAGGCGGGACGGAAATTGGGGTGGGCAATCTTAATCAAGGCTGCAGCACGTTGTTTCAGAGTGCGACCTTTAAGCTGAGCAATGCCATACTCGGTCACCACATAGTTCACGTCGTTGCGTGTGGTGCTTACAGCTGCGCCGGGAGTAAGGAAAGGCTTCACTTTCGAAATAGTGCCTTTTGCCGCTGTCGAAGGCATGGCAATTATACTCTTTCCCTCTTGTGCCATTGATGCTCCACGCACAAAGTCAATCTGTCCACCAATACCACTATATTGTTTCATACCAATACTCTCGGCTGCTACCTGACCCATAAGGTCGACCTCAAGGCATGAATTGATAGACACCATGCGGTAGTTCTTAGCAATAACACTGGGGTCGTTGGTATAGTCAACAGGATAGAGTTCTATCGCCTCATTATGGTTGCAAAAATCATAGAGATTTTGCGAACCCATGATAAAAGTGGTAACCACCTTGCCCTTGTGCAGGGTCTTCCTGCTACCATTGATATTACCACGCTTCATTAAGTCGGCCACACCGTCGGAGAACATTTCGCTATGAATGCCAAGGTCGTTCTTGTCAACCAACTCCAACAACACAGCATTGGGAATGGCGCCAATACCCAACTGAAGGGTCGAGCCATCCTCTATAAGGCTTGCACAATGGCGACCAATGGCAAGTTCTACATCGGTTGGAGCGGCCGAGCCCAATTCGGGCAGCGCATACGAACACTCAATGGCATGATCTATCTGCGACACGTGAATCATCGAGTTGCCATAGGTGAACGGCACGCGATCGTTGATTTCAACAATAACCGACTTTGCCGCACGAATGGCAGCGGGAGCATAGTCGCACGACACACCAAGCGAGCAGTAACCATTCTCGTCGGGAGGAGTGGCTTGGAAGATAGCCACATCGCACGGTATCTCACGACCAATCATCGGAGGCACATCTTTGAAATAGGCGGGGAAGAAATCGCCATGATTGTTAAACACCACATCGCGCGAGTTGCCCGACAGGAAGTTGCTCACGTGGCGAAAATGGCCAAAACACTCGGGATGCAACACCTCATTGTCGCCCAGAGTGGTCATGTGGAACACCTTCACATTGTTATAGTCATTGCAATGCACAGCCATAGCGTGTGGCACCACGCGTGGCACGGCGGCAGCATGGCCAATCACCACCCAGTCGCCATCGTGAATGTCCTTGATAGCCTCATCGGCAGTTGTCAATTTTTTTGCGTATTCGTCTTTCCAGTTCATTGTTGTATGATTTACTTGTATCTTTCGATAAAAATCCTCCAATTATCAAGCAAATATACACACTTTTGACATCAATGTATACCCGTTTTTTTTAACCAACACTTATCAACTTGCAATCAGGTACTTACAAGTACTCAACTTCATATCATCTCCCTATCAAGTCCTGACCAACTCCCTATCAAATCCTACAAAAGCAGGAGATGGTCAGGAGTTGATAGGGAGTTGGTAGGGAGATGATAGGGAGGAAATGCTCCGCGGTGGGCAAAAAAGAAGCGCGGCGTTGCTATGCAACGCCGCGCTTAATGGTAGAAGATCTTATGCTTTCAGCTTTTTATACCTAATACGGTGTGGAGTGTCGTCCCCCAAGCGCTTTTTGCGATTCTCCTCATATTCGGTATACGACCCTTCGAAGAAGTAGACTTGAGAGTCGCCTTCAAAGGCCAGTATATGCGTACATATACGATCAAGGAACCAGCGATCGTGGCTTATAACCACCGCGCAGCCTGCAAAATTCTCTAAACCCTCCTCCAATGCTCGCATCGTGTTGACGTCTATATCGTTGGTTGGCTCGTCAAGTAGCAGCACATTGGCCTCACTTTTCAAGGTTAATGCCAGATGCAAACGGTTACGCTCGCCACCACTCAACACCCCCACTTTCTTGCTTTGATCGGTACCACTGAAGTTGAAACGCGATATGTAAGCACGGCTATTAACCAATCTCCCTCCTATCTGTAATTGCTCGTTGCCACCACTTATCATCTCATAGACCGACTTTTCGGGATCAATCTCGGAGTGTTGTTGGTCGATGTAGCCAAGTTTTACCGTCTCGCCCACTTCAAACGAACCGCTATCGGGTTTTTCAAGTCCCATGATAAGACGGAAAAGCGTCGTCTTGCCACATCCGTTGGGGCCTATCACACCAACAATGCCTGCTGGTGGCAAGTTGAACGTCAAGTGTTCATAGAGCATCTTATCACCAAACGATTTGCTCACGTCTGACGCTTCAATCACCTTGTTGCCCAAGCGTGGACCATTGGGTATATATATTTCCAAGTTTTGTTCTTTCTCCTTCACATCCTCGTTCATCATACGATCGTACGCAGCCAGACGAGCTTTCCCCTTGGCTTGACGGGCTTTGGGAGCCATCCGCACCCACTCAAGTTCGCGTTGCAGAGTCTTTCTTCTTTTGCTCTCCTGTTTTTCCTCCATGGCCAATCGGGCGGTCTTCTGCTCAAGCCAACTGCTATAGTTGCCCTTCCAGGGTATACCCTCGCCACGGTCAAGTTCGAGAATCCAGCCTGCCACATGATCAAGAAAGTATCGGTCGTGAGTCACTGCAATCACAGTGCCCTTATATTGCTGAAGATGCTGCTCAAGCCAGTCTATACTCTCGGCATCAAGGTGGTTGGTAGGCTCGTCGAGTAGCAAAATATCGGGTTCCTGAAGAAGTAGTCGACACAATGCCACACGGCGACGCTCGCCCCCACTGAGTGTGCTCACCAATTGATCCTCATCGGGGCACCGCAGGGCATCCATAGCTCGGTCCAGTCGCTGATCCAAATTCCATGCATCGTGCTGCTCAAGCAACTCGGTCAATTCGCCTTGACGTGCAATAAGTTTATCGTAATCGGCATCTGGATCGGCAAAGGCATTATTCACCTCGTCATATTCGCGAAGCATGTCAACCACAGGTTGAACGGCTTCCTGTATCACTTCTTTCACCGTCTTGCTGTCGTCCAGATGGGGTTCCTGCTCAAGGTAGCCCACACTGTAGCCAGGCGCAAAAACCACCTCGCCTTGGTAGTCTTTGTCAACACCAGCTATAATCTTCATCAAACTCGATTTACCACTACCGTTCAAACCAATAATGCCTATCTTGGCTCCATAAAAGAAAGAGAGGTAAATATCTTTAAGAATCTGCCTTGATGGGGGAATAAGTTTCCCGACACCCACCATAGAAAAAATGATTTTCTTGTCGTCTGCCATATCAATTGAATTTACTGTTGGCCAAGTCGAAAGCAAGCTTGCATTCTCTCGCCATCGGCCATATAGTTATTTGTGCAAATATACGCATATCTATTCAAACGAAATTACCCTCATCTTGTAGCGACCACTGCAATAGGCCCACCTACACAAACAAAAAAGGCTGCGGCAACAAGACATCTTGTTGCCGCAGCCTAAACATCTACCCTCTCCCCTATTCTACAAACCTTAAGTCTTTCACGTTAAGTTGAATTTCTGTCTTTCCACGCCAGTAGTTCTCTTCAAGTTGATAACAAAGGTCGAACCTATCGCCTCGTTTCACACGCTCAATACACTCGCCCATCTGGAAAGCAATGGCAGGAAGCGGAGCCACTCGTTCACCAATCGGAATAGTTGACAGCTTCATGTGGTTTGTTCCCACAATCCTTGCATTGCCTGTGTCAACAAGTTCGTGTGTTAAAAACACGGGCAAAGTATTCTCTGGACCAAAAGGAGCAAACTGCTTGAGAATGCGAAGAAACTTTGGAGTTATCTGCGAGAAATCTATCACAGCATCCACTTCCACCTCTGGGGCAACTTCCTCTTCGCCCATGCCTTCTTGCACCAACCGTTCAAATCGCTCCATAAAAGCTTGCATATTCTCTTCTCGCAACGATACCCCAGCGGCACACTTGTGTCCTCCAAAGTGCTCAAGCAAGTCGGCACACTTTTCAAGAGCCTCATGCACATCAAATTCCTTAATAGATCGAGCCGATCCCGTTATAAGATCATCGCTACTTTTGGTAAACACGATGGTGGGTTTGTAGTAAGCCTCTACGATTCGGCTCGCCACAATTCCTACCACTCCGCGATGCCAACTTGGGTCATACAGCACCAGCGAACGTCGCCCTCTATAGGCAACATCGGTCTCAATGCGCCGCTTTGCTTCCTCCGTTGCCCGAGTGTCAAGGTCTTTCCGCTCGATGTTGTATCGGTTAATATCGTCAGCCAACCGACGCGCCGTCAAGGGATCGTCGGTCAACATTAAGCGTACCGAGTCGAATGCCGAACGTATTCTCCCTGCTGCATTTATGCGAGGGCCTATCAAAAAAACAAGATCGCTTATGGTGAGTTCCTTCTCAAAATAGCCTTTCTGTACCGTTCCCCCACGCGAATCGGCAACTACAACCGACGGAACATCTCGCCGCTTATCAACATGCCCATATTTCAGTATGGCCTCAATACCTGCTCTGGGCTTTGTGTTTAGCACCCTCAAACCAAAAAATGCAAGCACCCTATTCTCTCCAATAATGGGAACTATGTCGCTTGCAATGCTTATGGCCACAAGATCGAGATATTTCAGCAAGCGCAGTTTCAACTCGTCCTGCCTTGCTGTTCGGGCATTGTCAAGTTGCTCTGGCTGATCACATAGGCGGACACCCATGTGCTTTTCCATACAGGCTTCTACTATCTTAAAACCTATACCACATCCCGATAGCTCTTTGAACGGATATGGGCAGTCGGTTTGCTTGGGGTCAAGCACAGCGACAGCATCGGGAACAACCTCATCGGGCAGATGGTGGTCGCCAATGATAAAATCAATGCCCAACGATTTTGCGTAAGCAACCTGTTCAACAGCCTTAATGCCACAGTCGAGAGCGATAACAAGTTTCACACCCGTTTCTTTGGCTTTCTCTATACCCTGATAGGAAATGCCGTAGCCTTCCTTTTCGCGATCGGGGATATAGAAGTCAATGTTGGGTGTCAACTCCTTAAAGTAGGAGAACACAAGGGCAACCGCTGACGTACCATCGACATCATAGTCGCCATAGATTAGCATACGTTCGCGTTTCGAAACAGCCTCTTCAATACGCTCAATAGCCTGCGTCATGCCTTTCATCAAGAATGGGTCGTGTATTTGTTCCCATCCTGGACGGAAAAATTGGCGAGCTTCCTCAAACGAAGTTACGCCACGTTCGACAAGCAACGTGGCAATTATTCTATCAACACCCAGCGAAGCGGCAAGTTTCTCAACGGTCTCTATATCATAATCTTTCCTAATTTTCCACCGTTTTTCCTTCATATTTTCTGGGTGTAAAGATACATTTTTTTAGGTATCGATAGGTAAAAAAAGAGAACCTGCGCTTAAAATGCAAGTTCTCTTTTTAGGGAGAGGTCGCTTCCGGATTCGAACCGGAGTAGCAGGTTTTGCAGACCTGTGCCTAGCCTCTCGGCCAAACGACCACTTTTTGTTAACTATTAACCTTAAAAAACTTTGCAAAAGTAAAGCGTTTTGCCCAATTGACAAAATATTTTTTTACCACACAGCTCTATATGCGGCGTGAATTTTTGATTTTCAACGACTAATCGTGAAAAATAGTTACCTTTGCCACGTGAAAATATGCAGGTTTTTATTTGCACTTGTTGCACCAGCGCTACTCCTTTCTTGTCAAAAGCAACCAGTTGGCGACGCACTGCTTCGCTCGCAGGTTGACGGATTGAATAAAGAGGCTTTTGTGAACCGCTACCGCGCACCACAAACATGTATCGACAAGGCCGACAGCGCATTACAAATAGTAAGCACCTATCTTCCCTCCTATATCGATGGCCGTATGCGCGCATTGAACAATCTTGCCTACGGATACTACCTTCAAGCCGACGGCGACCGCGCCTTGCAAATCATAGACAATGTTGAGACATTGGCAAAAATGCGTAGCGACAACGCCGAAGTGGAAGAAGATTTGGCACGACTGCTGCGCGTTCGTTTGCTTCAACGCCGAGGTCAGATTGCCGAGGCTTATCGCGAACTTTACGACCTGGGGCAGACAAAGTCTCTGCGTGCACCTGGTGGAAACCTGCTTCACAACTACGCCCTCTCCGAGTACTACATCACCCTGCTGACGCTCAATTTCCACTATCGCGACGGACAACAGGGTAACGCCATGCAACTGATTGACGAGGTGGAGGACAAACGTGCCTCCCTCAAGGTAGACTATGCACAGGACATGGCCCTGAACTATGCACTGGCCTATGGCTTTTACTCGATCGGCGAGACCAGTCGAGCACTCGATTACTGCGATGCAAACATGACCATCCTCTCGTATGGCGAGGGGGCATACTGCCCTTATCAGCATGCCAACACGCTGCAAATGATGGCGCACTGCCTGCGCATGCAGCCTGGCGAGGTGCAGCCCGACAGCGTGTTGCAACTTTACGACAACTCGCGTCAATTATTCTACCATTGCAACGACCCCTATCAAATGCTTGGTGGCACCAACTCAACAGCCAACTATGCCATGATGATTGGCGACACCGCCACGGCTTGGCAAGTGCTACAAGAGTGGTTGACAGAAACCGACCAACTGCCCACCTTCGAAGCACCCAAAATGGAAGCCGCATTGTTCGACCTGCTGCTACGTTGCCGCATAAACTCAAACGACCCCCGTTTAAGGCAGTGGTACACCCGTCGCGAACAACTGGTCGACTTCATTTCGCAAAACGCACAGGAAGACTTTGTGTTGCAACACTCGCTCGACATTGCCAATCGTCGCAGCCACTGGCAAAGCATTGTCGTGCAGGTGTTCGTTGTCATGACCATAGTGTTGGCCGTACTGATAGTGCTGCTGTGGCGCACCACCCTTCGTCTGCGACGCGACAAGCGCAGCCTCGAACAGGCCAACCGTCGCGAAGTGGAACGCATTGCCAATGTCGAGACCTGCCTCAGCGTCATCCGCCACGACGTGGGGCCCTTTATTGGCTACCTCAACCAGCCATCGCTCACCGACGAAATGCGCAACGAGGTGGCAGGACAACTGCAGCGCACCTTTGACAATCTTAAACGATGGACGCGGCTGTCGCTGCCCGAGGGCCTCACATTCCAACCATCGACATTTGCCTTGCAAGAAGTGTTTGACGATGTGAGCCATCAGACTGTTCTTCCAAAGCCAGAAGTCAAAGTAATCTACCGTCCCACTCATTTGCGTATGTGGGGCGATCGGATGCTAATAGTGATTTTGCTCCGCAACGTTGTCAACAACGCCTTGCAACACACCGACCATGGCATGGTGGAAGTGAGCGCCGAAGCCCAAGGGCAGATGGTAGTCATATCGGTAGCCGACACTGGTAGCGGCATGGAGGAAACGCAGCGCACACGCCTTTTCAAGGCCGACCGCGTGGGCGACGATGGGCATGGTTTCGGGCTGATACTATGCCGACACATAGTGAAAAAACACGACGACAACACACGTCGTGGATGCCGCATCGAGGTTCAAAGTCAACCCAAGCAAGGCACCGTGGTGAAAATAACCCTGGCACAACCCTAAAGCAAACAAGCACCTAACACACACAGCACGATGGATATAACAGTGATGATGGTGGACGACGAGCCACTGATAAGGAAACTGGTGAAACAAGAGCTCAACGAACGCGGAGCACACGTCGAACGGGGCGACATCGACGGCACCGAGTTGCGACATGTGGTGATGACCGACACATTCGACGATGAGCCATCGCTGATGAGCGTGCTTAACCAAGGTCGACTGCCCGACTACCTGCTGGTAGACATGGAGTTGCAGGGCGACCCAACAGGTGGGCTCACCATCACACGGCACGTGCACGGCCGCCATCCAGGCATTCGCATCATCATCTTCTCGGGCCGATTCGACAACCCCCTGCCCACCGACTCCGACCGCCGTCAACGCCTGGTTGAAATAGGCCGTGTGGTGACCGATGCACTTCACTATGGGGCCAGCGCATTTGTGAGCAAAAACGCCATGGGGGGCTTCTCTGTAGAGAACATACTCCACGCCATAGCCTGTCTCGAACGCGGCGAGCAGTGCCACTTCAACTACCCTGTAATGCTCACTCTCAAAGAGGCTGCCGAAGAATACTTTGCACTCACAGCCACCCACGCTCCAGCAGAAACCATCAGTGCCAGCGAGCAAACGATGCTACTGCTTGAGGCCGCTGGATGCACAGCCCAAGAAATATCCGACCACCTGCACGAAACCGAGAAAGCCATTCAAGAACGACAAAAAGACCTCTCGCGGCGTTTAGGCATAGTCAACAAAAGTGCAGCCCGCGTTGCCAAAGCCATAGCACTGGGACTCATCAACGCTGCCGACGTAAAATTCCTGCCCCGATAGGTATCAACTTCGGCATTTCTTCAGTCGTTCTTCAGTTGTTCTTCAGTCGTTGACTGAAGAACAACTGAAGAACGACTGAAGAAATGCCCTACTTGTGCCTAACATGCTACACACCACCAGCAAACACATACTCAAGTTTTGCGCCATTAGCGTGCTACACGTCCGCGCTCAATATGCAAAAAAATGATTACTTTTGCACCGACATCGAATAAGTTATGCCGAGGCTATTGAATCATAACTGCCTGACTATTACCCCCCCCCACAAAGAAACGCTGAGAAATAGAAACAGCGAGGCGTTGACCGTTGGCTTTGCCAATGTGCATAACAGCGACATTTTCCATTTTTCTTTAATAAACAAATCAACTTTGACATGAGAACGTATATTGCGTTGGTCGTGGCAGCACTGCTGTCTTTATCTGCATGCACCAAGTCGAGTTTTGGCCCGGGAAGCGACAGCGACGACCATACAGGCAACGGAGGAGGCTCTGCACAGGGCAACAATAAGGGCGTATACATAGCTCAAATAACCCGCGAAAATCAAATACCCGTCGTAACAAATGACACTACACGATTTGAATGGCGCAACGACAAACTTCTTTCAATCAAGAATTGTTCTGTCTACCCCCTCACCAAGCTGTGCAAAATACAATACAGAGACACGTTGATAAGTTCGATTAGTGTAGTAAACAGTTGGGGAGGAGACACCACGTTGTACGATTTCTATTACGCTGGCGACATGTTGCTGAAAATAATCAAACGGGGGGAGTACGGATACACCCTTAATTTCGACTACGATGACGACGGTAACCCTCGGAAAATTGGCGCAGTAAACCTCGAATGGGGCGAACACAATATCACATCTTGTTACTTCCAGGGAATAAATGGGAACCCTCAAAGCGGCTCATTTGAACAGACTTATCGCTATAGTTTCGATAACTACGATGATAAACCATCCGTGTTTTCGGGTATGAAATTGGAAGCACGTATGGCCTATCTTTTTCTGACTCAAGGTGGAAATTGTAATTTTAGTGGAACAATATTGGATATTGGCACATCGCATCTTATAAAAGACTACATTACCTCCTTGAGTGCAAATAACCCAGGGAATGGCTACTTGTATCAAAACGGTAGGCCAATAAAGACGGATATCGATAATGTCATAACATACTACAAATACACCGACGGGACAGGATTTGACGGCGAATAATAACTAAACGAAAACATAGATCATGAAAAAGAAAGCTTTCTATTTAACCGTGGCAGCAATGGTCGCCGCCATCGGAACAACTAACGCGCAGCTGACCATTCGCGCCGGAGCACTATTTCCGCAAGGCAAATATGCCGATGCAATGGCCGATTTTAACAACAACGTGCTACGCTGGGGCGTAATAGACAAAAGCAACAAAGGTGGGGCAGGTTTAGGTGCATCTGTTGGTGGCAGCTATCGTTTTGATATGGGCATTACCGACTTCGGCATTGTTCTTGCCGCCGATGTAATGTTCAACAGTCTGAACACCGACATCTACGACTATTTCGACGAGATGGTTGAGGCCAACGAAAACACCTACAAGGAATTTTCTGTCTCCACCCCAGTGTATTTCAACATCCCAGTTACAGCAGGTCTGAACTATCAGAAGGGAGTGTCGACCGACATAGACTTGTATGGCGAGGCAGGCATTGGCCTCAACTTTCGCAAACTCACCACCGCTATAATCTATTCAAACACGGGTTCTTCCGACCAAGAAGAGACCACCACATTTGAAACCTCGACCTCGTTTGCATTTCGTTTTGGCGCAGGAATGGTTTTCAAAAAGAAATATGTGTTGAGTTTGGACTACTATCTTTGCGGCTCATCAAGACTGGCATCAGAGACCGTAACCGAAGTGAATGGCCGACAAAGCGGGAGCCCCGAGAGTGAAAAACACGGCAACATAAACCCCTCTATACTTGCCCTACGATTGGGTATAATTTTATAACCTACACGTTAAAAGTCTGGCGCAGCTGCACCACCCTGGTGGTGCAGCTGCGCCAGGCTTTTAGCACCTACTCTACATGTGCCTACATTTTTGCAAATCAACAGTTTTTCTTGATAAGACATAGTGTCGCTGCCATAGTGTTCAGACATCGAATAATTGAAAAAAAAGTTCGTAACTTTGCATCAAAGAGAAATATTATATATAGAGTATGGCAAAAGGGAGAATATTATTTGTTAATCAGGAAGTTGCACCTTTCACCGCCGAAACCCCACAAAGTCTATTGGGCAAACAATTGCCATCAAAATTGCAAGAAATGGGACGCGAGATACGCGTTTTCATGCCCAAATATAGCAACGTGAGCGACCGTAGGCATCAGTTGCACGAGGTGATACGTCTATCTGGTATGAACCTGATTGTCAACAACTGCGATCATCAGTTGATAATAAAAGTGGGCTCGGTGCCCACGGCCAGGATGCAGGTGTACTTTATTGACAACGAGGAGTACTTTATGCACCGTGGAGGCGTGATGGAAGCCGATGGCACAATGGGCGACGACATTGACGAAAGAATACTCTTTTTCGGTCGCGGCACACTTGAAGCAGTGCGCAAGCTGGCATGGCAACCTCACCTAATTAACTTCAGCGGTTGGTTCACCGCCATGATACCGTTCTACCTGCGTCGTTTGAACAAAGAAAATGAATTCTTCAAAGGCACAAAACTGGTCATCACCTTGACTGGCAACGAGTATGAAGGAGTGTTGAATGGCGATCTTACACGCAAGATGAAGGCCGACCAAGCCACAGCAAAAGACCTCCGATTGTATGCCGACACAAGCTACAAAGGCCTGATGAAAGCAGCCATATCGTTCTCGCAAGGAGTGATAGTGGGTGCACCAAATGTTGACCCCGAGTTGATTGAATTTGCCAAAGAAAGCAAGAAGAACTTGGTGGAATATGTAGACGACAGGGCCGAGTTTTTTGCCAACACAAACAAGATGTTTGAAACCGTGATGGGTAAAATCAACTAACCAATCCTATACACAAAGCATTTGCCCTATGACACATCGACACACTCTGCGCACTTTGACACTGGTGGCCATAGTGGCCATGATGGCGGCCTGCACCGACGACGAAAACTCGTTGGGAGTGAGTCTGATTGACTCGATGACCCTTTACAACGGAAAATGCGACACGTTGAGAGCCGACACAGCATACAGCCTGCGCGACGACTCAATACTGACATCGGGCTACACCTATGCAGCCATAGGCAACTACACCGACGCACAATATGGTAAGGTGAGCGCCGAATGGTACACACAAATTGCGCTGCAAACATCGCGTCGGTCAATCAACTTTGACACGGTTACCATAGACTCAGCCATAATGACAATAGTCAACCACAGACTATTCCCCAACGCCGACAGCAACTACAACCTGCACTTTGTCATCAATCAACTGGATAGTCCGTTGCATGCCGACAGCAACTACTACGCCTATAGTTGTGTGCCAGTAAACACCAGCCAGTGTTTCTACGACAGCACAATAAGATGCTCGGCAACCGACACGGTGGTACGACTACGTCTGCGCCCCAATATCCACAATGTGCTTGCTCAATCGGCCGATGCAGAGCAGTTTACAGAAATAACCAAAGGTCTGAACGTGAGGCTTGAGGGCGATGCTGGCGATGCCATACTGGCAATCAATCTTTCGGCTGTTAAGACCTGCCTGACGGTGTACTACCGATACGGAACAGACACCACGACAAGTGCCTACGTGTTTAACATCAACGACGAAGTAAAACACTTCTCGACCTTTAACCACGATTATAGTGGCAGCGTGGCTGGTGGCACAACCAACATAGATGGAGCTACCATGCTAATGCTTGAGCCTATGGGCGGATATAATGCAGTGGTTAGCTTCAATCGCGACATTCAACGTTTTGCTGCCCAGCACCCTCGTGCAGTAATACACTATGCCGAGATGTTGCTACCCCTCAACGATGCCAGTGCAACCAATGTACCCGACCAAATAATAGCCTTGCAACGCAGACCTGGAAGCGCCGACACATACATCCACGATCTGACCGACCTCTACACCTACGACGGCTATGACGGACACTGCACCAATGGACGTTATCGGTTGCGCGTAACACAACATGTGCAAGGACTGTTGCGCAATGGCTACGACAACGGCACACTGCTTACCATAAACTCGCGCCGATACGATGCTCGTCGGACGGTGCTACAAGGATACGCATCAACCGATGCTCCAAAAATAGTATTTGTATACAGCGAATAAAAAACCATCTCCTCACCATGAAGAAAACAACCATTATCTTCCTGTTGGCCACAAGTGTTGTCAGCAATATCCTTACTGCCCAACAACCATATAGCAAGAACCATCCTGGGACGAACCAACCAGCAGTGTCGGGCGCAATGACCGACGACGGACGACGCACGGGACAATGGACGTGGTGGCACGCCAACGGACGAGTATCGCAAGAAGGCGCTTACGAGAATGGACGAAAAACAGGCACGTGGACCATGTACTACGAAGATGGCAGTCGGATGGCTGAAGAATGTCATAGCAATGGTACTGATCGCAGTTGGTTCAGAAATGGAGATCTTCAGAGTGAAGTGCAAGTGGTAAATGGTCGTCGCAACGGTCTATACCGTTCGTGGCACCATAATGGCCAGCAACATGTGGTGCTTACCTATGTCAATGGTAGTCGCGAAGGAGAAACGACAGAGTGGTACTCAAATGGGCAGATAAAGTTCAAAGGACAGTATAAAAATAATCAGTTACAAGGCAAAGCAGAATGGTGGCAGGAAAACGGGAGCAAGGACATGGAGGGCTTGCTGATTGACGGTACTCAAGATGGTGAGTGGACGTTCTATTGGCACACCACTGGTCGTTTGGGCGTTAAAGGCACGTTTGCTAAAGGAAAGGAAATAGGTCTGTGGACCTACTACTACGAAACTGGTGAAAAATGGCGTGAAGGGCCGTATCGTAACGGTGTGCAACATGGCAAATGGACCACTTGGTACGAAAGCGGAGCTCGCCTACACGAAGGCGAATACGTAAACGGCAAGGAAAGTGGCCTATGGACGGCTTGGTATGAAGACGGTAAGGTTGACTATACTGGCACTTTCAGAAATGGCTTGAAAGAAGGCGAATGGAAAGGGGTGTACGACGATGGCACCACGAGATATATCATACACTATGCCGATGACGAAAAGAACGGCGAAGAGGTGCGCTACTATCCTAACGGGAAACTACAGTTACGCCAGAATTTCTCGCTCGGAGTACTTGATGGGAAATACGAACGCTACGACGAGGCTGGCGGATTGGTAGAGCAAGGTGCATTTGCCGACGGTAAGAAAGAGGGGAAATGGACATGGTATGACGGAGGCAAAGCCGTATACAAAGCCAAGTTTAGCAACGACGTACAGGTGAAATGAGATTGGTGCTCGCATCACAATCGCCGCGTAGGCGACAACTTATATCCACATTAGGGCTCGACGTAAGGCTGGCAAAAATTGATGTTGACGAGGCCATTGAAAAAACATGGCGCATTGAGGACACTGCCGAAAATATTGCCAATAAAAAAGCAACAGCATTTGATGTGTCGACATTAGATGCAGATGAAGTCCTTGTTACAGCCGATACGGTTGTTGTGGTGGATAACAAAGTGATAGGTAAACCCAAAGACAGAGAAGATGCGATAAGGATATTGGAGCATCTGTCGGGAAGGAAACACACGGTGTATACTGGAGTTTGTTTGGTAACCCCAAATAGAATGTCATCGTTCACAGAAAAGACTGATGTGTTTTTTACTTCCCTAAAAAAGAAAGACATTATAGAATACGTTGACCTTTGCAAGCCTTTTGACCGTGCTGGAGCATACGGAATTCAAGATAAAATAGGTATGATTGGCATTGAACGCATCGAAGGATGCTACTATAATGTTATGGGATTGCCCGTGGCCCGATTGTACAGGGAACTATCTGCCTTTGCCGACATATAAATTACTGTCAAGCCTTAAGAGCCCTCGGTCCATCATATCTTCAAGGATATCATCTATGTTGGAATAGCCAAGAAGGTCAAGATGTCCGAGCAAATCACCTGCTCTCCACGACTTACCATCTACCAACCGAAGAATAGTCTCCTCTATCTCTTGTCGCAATGCACGTTCATCTTTTGGTCGAGTGCAAATATCACACACACCACATTCACTACTCATATTTTCGTTGAAGTAGCGTAGTAGTTGCGTTTGTCGGCATTCCGTACAATTCTTTACATACGTCAGCATTGCCTGTATACGTCTCATTGCCCAGTCTTTCAACTGTTGGTAATTGCTTTCATGCAAGATGATATTGCTTTCTGGTATTCTCGCCATTGTAAACACCACCTGTGGTTTTGTCTTGCGTGGCACGTATTCAACTATTTTCATGGCGTGTAACTGCGATAGCATTTGAGAAACCTCCTTAGCATCGAAAAAACTACTGCAAGCAATACGTTGCTCGTCAATGTTGGCACGTTGTGTATAGATTCCTCCATAGAGGCGTGTAACTATTTGTAACAAGTCGCCATAACGGTAGTTTTCCACTTGAAAACGATAAACGTCGTTTCTATTCGCAATTATCTGCAATGTTGACGTAGACTGTTCTATTGAGGGAAACGACAATAATCCTTCCTTTTCAAGGAAGAGACATGAACTGTATACTTCGTTGATATTAAGAGCATAGTTGTAAGCCAGATTGGAAATATCGAAGTCGAACGACATGCCTTCGCCACTGCCTATTGGTACACGACATACATTGCCAATGGCGGCATACACTCTACGAATCGTAGATGGCGGTGGGAACGACTGTTCATGACTTTTGAGAAGCCTTTCCACATCGGCATCGTCGTAAACTAAAATGGCTTTTGATGGTAGCCCATCGCGACCACAACGTCCAGACTCTTGAAAATATGCCTCAATCGAATCTGGAATACCCATGTGCAGAACCCATCTAACATCGGACTTATCAATTCCCATTCCAAAAGCATTCGTTGCTACCATTACTCGCACTTCATTGGTCATCCAACGTTGCTGCCTACGGTCGCGCTCCTTTGCATCAAGGCCTGCATGGTAGGCAAGGGCTTTTACTCCTATTGTTTGTAGAATGTCGGCATACTCTTGTGTTTGTCTTCGGTTGCGAACGTATATAATGCCCGTGCCATCGTTTAAGCGGACAACATTAAGCATACATTGAGACTTATTCTGCTCAAAAACTACAGAATAGGCTATGTTGCTTCGAAAAAAACTACCACAAAACACGCAGCAACGCCGCATCAAGAGTTTCTCCTTTATATCGTCTAATACGGATTGAGTGGCAGTAGCCGTCAGGGCTAAAAGGGGAACTTTGGGGAAAAGAGCTCTTATGCCAGCGATCTTTAAGTAGGTCGGACGAAAGTCATAACCCCATTGCGACACACAATGAGCCTCGTCTACAGCGATAAGCGACAAGTTCATGCCTTTTAACCTACTTATAAAAGATCTTTGCTGTAGCCGTTCTGGCGATACATAGAGCAGTTTCAGTGCATTGTTGGCACAGTGATTATACACCACACCAACTTCGTTTGCATTCATGCTCGACACCAGACATGCAGCCTTGATATTCCTATTGTTTAGCTGCTGTACCTGGTCCTTCATGAGTGCAACCAAAGGCGAAACAACCAAGCAAATACCCTCCTTTATCAATGCCGTTAACTGGTAACAAAGAGACTTGCCCCCACCTGTTGGTAAGAGGGCAAGTGTGTCATCGCCACGTAGAATGGAATCTATGATCTCTTCTTGAAGAGGGCGAAAATTGTCATATCCCCAATATTTCTTAAGTAGGGATACCTTATCGTGCATCTCTATCTAATCAATGTTATGCTACCATGCATCTTACGCAAATTGGATGTGCCTGGTTTACGGAACGAACATACGTAGGCATAGCTACCTTGTGGGCATTTCTCACCATTATGTGTACCATCCCACTTAAAGCCAGGATCTTCCGATTCGAACATCAACTCACCTCGGCGGTTATAGATATAGATGTGGAAATTCTCATACTGATTGATGGAATACAACTTAAAGTAGGCATTTTCATCCTCACTACCTGGTGTAAAAGCATTGGGGAACCAAGTGGTGAACAATTTAACTGGTATGGCGATAGTGGTATCATTCGGGCAGTTTAGTTCGTTGTAGGATGTAAGGACAACATAAACGGAATCTTGTCCCATTGACTCCTCAAACGTATGAACGACTTCACGCCCCGTTACCTGTTCACTATTATTGAATAGCCACATCGAAGATACTCCGTAAGGCGATACGTCGCGTAGCGTTACTGTCGGGTCATCGTTATCAACAAAATCTGGAGACAAACTTACTGTCGGAACCGGTAGCGGAACGATAGTAACTCTTGTATTCAGAGGAGCAGCCTCACAACCATTCGAGCCATGACCAACCATATAATATGTTGTATTCTGCGATGGAGATACACGCACCTCTGACTGCGATTCTTGACCAACAAGGCTTGGATCATAAGGAGTTGACGTCCAGGTATAGCCACTTGCATTTAATCCTTTCAGCACAGCAACCGACCCCGGGCATATCCTACCATCGCCAGGATTGATTGTCAAGGCAGGGCGTACCAAATAGGCTCGTATACTATCCCATGCTACACACCCCTGCGGACTGGTAACGCGTACAAAGTAAGTACTGGTATCGGAATAGGGTTCAACTGCGAGGCTATCGCCAGAAGGCAATCCGCCAGTCACAACACCCAAACGTGTTGACCACACAAAGTTACAACTATCAACACCTATAGCACGAACATGAGCATTGGTCTTGGTACCTCGACACACAATCGTGTCTCCTGTAACCTCAAGGTTCGGGTGAACAAACACAGCTACAGTATCGCGTGCAATGGCACTACACCATACCGTGTCTTGTTGATTATTATGCAACTCGTAAAGACCATTACGTGTTTCAAGCTCTATCGGCTCTATCGAGTGGGTGAACGACCTTACAACCTGTCGATTATTTGTATACCAGCCATCAAGAGTGTCTGTATGGATATATCTTCCACTGGTCGAGTCGTATGTGCTACCTGCCAAGAATCGCCACACACGATATGTTGCATCGGTACTTTGGTCTGTAAGGGTAGTTTGGTCGGCATCACAAAGAACACGGTTACTGATAGCAATGCGCGGACGCGGGTTCTCAAGTGGATGCAAAACATACAAGCCTTCAGCATAGCAGGTCTGGTCCGTCGTAATTGAACGCACAAGCACCGACCGAGCTGTCGAGTTTGGAGCATTGAATACAACCGAATCTCCGACAAGCATACTATCTGGTACTCCAACACCACCCGTATTGCCAAAGAAACGCCACTCAGTAAGGCTGTCAACCATAAGTCCCGTTTCATCACCAGGCACATAACTCAAGTTGGCGAGCTTCACCTTACCATCGCAGGTATAAATGGTATCTATCAGCATCGTTGGCTTGGTGTTTTGCACGTTAACATAGAGAGATGACTTAAAAGGCAATGCAGGATTCATAGCTGAAGTCATGTCGCAACGGAACGTCTGTAGATTTCCTATACTATCTATAGTTATCGAATCGCCCGCGACATTTCTGGTTCGAGTCACCTTAAAGTCGTTGGCCTGTACGGAATACTCTGAATAGGGATCTTCACGACCATCAAGTGGAGTCAAACGGCGGAAAGTGAAATGGCTATTGCTACCACCCGGCTCAACCGTATTTGTCGGGTCTGCAACACCCCAGTTGGAAGCATACCATACATACGAGAGCATTCCTCGCGGAGCCGAGAGTCGTGTAACAGTGGTACCCTGACCAGCGGCACAACCCGATGTCTCAATCTGCATAGGACGACATTCGCCGCAGATATAGGCATATCCAAAGTGATACTGCGCAGAGCAGTCCATCATGATTATTTCCACCCTAACGTTCTCAAACAGGTAGTTATTGAGGTTGATTCCCACCTTAACCCAGTCCTTATAGTTAACCGAACCAGCACGCGACGAGGTAACTGCCGAACCTCCAACTGTCACGTTATGCCATCCATTACTATCAAAACTTGGTTCAAATGTCACAAGACCATCGCCTGGGGCGGTCGACGGTGTGCTTGACACATAGTAAGCAAGAGTGTCGCTCATCTGCGACCACGTGGTACCAGTGCTATTTGCCTTCATGACACGTATCACAAACTCTGGGTTTCCAGATACGCCATGGCTTGGATTCTGCACAACAATAGAGTAGTATATGTACAGCATAGCATTTTCTGGCATCACTTTCATGTTGTATTGCAATGCACAAGCAGATGTTGGAGGAGTAGTGCTACCTGCATAACAATCGCCAATGCGTATGCTACGAATTAGTTTGGTGTTGTAAACTCCCAAATCAGTAGTATTGAACTGCGTGGGTACGAAAGGTAAGTGATTTAACGTATTGAAGTCGTAGCCAGGCACAATAGGAACGCCACTGGGGGCCGATGTGCAGGTGTACGAACTGTCAATAATAGCAAACAATTTAAGAGGATCTTTGTGCCCCTCATTACCATACGGGTACATACTCGAACCTGTTGCGTTGGACAACCTAACCGCAGTATTGTATGTGTCGCCATTCCAACTGGCACCCGTAACCTGCGTGTGCACATTAGGTGTGGCGGATACACGTTGTCCGCTCTGACCTGTATAGTAACACGTACTACTTCCCGTATTAAAACTGGTTGGGTTATTCCAGCCCGGGCATGCTTGTTGCTGAGACCACTGGGCGTTGGCTATATCTGCAAAAGACACTGATACCAAGGCGAATAACATCGATACGATGGTAATCGGACTGACTTTCGTTTTCATAACTTTATACTATTATTTTGCAAAGGTACAACATTTCTTTTTTTTCAGCAAATTCTTCACCAATGAAGACGAACTCCACTACCGAATTGTTACATCGCCATGACAAAAAAGATGGGCTACGCTGTGGCGTAGCCCATCCATAATTATTCACTCTTAAAGTGCAGAGAGTTTACTTGTCGTCTTTTTCAAGTTGATCTTTCAAGTTAGCAAACACATCAAGGTCGCCAAGGGTGGTTTTCTCCAGATTATCGTTTATCTGCTTCACGGTCTTCTTTTGGTTGCGTTCCTTACGGTCATCACCCTCGCGGCCACTCTCAACGCTATCTTGGAATGTGCGTGTGTGCGACACAATAATCTTCTTACTGTCTTTATTGAACTCTATCACCTTGAAGTCGAGAGTTTCGCCCTGACGAGCCTTACTCTTGTCTTCCTTATCAAGGTGGCGCATCGGTGCAAAGGCCTCAACATCGTAGGGCAGCATCACAGTGGCGCCCTTGTCATTCATGTTGACAATCTTGCCTTGATGTACGCTACCAACGGTGAACAGGCTTTCATACACATCCCACGGATTCTCTTCAAGCTGCTTGTGTCCCAAGCTCAAACGGCGGTTTTCGGCATCGACCTCAAGCACCACAACGTCTATCTTCTCGCCAATTTTGGTAAACTCGGCAGGGTGTTTCACCTTCTTATTCCAGCTCAAATCACTGATGTGGATAAGGCCATCAACACCTTCCTCAAGCTCCACAAAGATGCCAAAGTTGGTAAAGTTGCGCACTATGGCTGTGTGGCGGCTTCCAACGGGATATTTCGAAGCAATCTCCATCCAGGGATCGGGCATAAGTTGACGAATACCCAAGCTCATCTTGCGGTTATCGCGGTCGAGCGAAAGGATTACAGCCTCAACCTCATCACCTACTTTCAAGAAGTCTTGAGCCGAGCGCAAGTGTTGGCTCCAACTCATTTCGCTGACGTGAATCAAGCCTTCAACACCTGGCATCACCTCTACGAATGCACCATAGTCGGCCAAAACAACCACTTTTCCTTTAACATGGTCGCCCTCCTTGAGGTTTGGATCCAAAGCATCCCAAGGCTGGGGGGTAAGTTGTTTCAGACCAAGGGCTATGCGACGTTTCTGTTCGTCGAAATCGAGGATAACCACATTGAGGGTTTGATCAAGCTGCACAACCTCTTCGGGATGGCTGATACGACCCCAACTCAAATCGGTGATATGAATCATACCATCTACGCCACCAAGGTCGATAAACACACCATAGGAGGCAATGTTTTTAACCACACCTTCAAGTACTTGGCCTTTTTCGAGGTGGCTGATAATCTCAGCCTTCTGGGCCTCAATTTCGTCCTCAATAAGAGCCTTGTGGCTAACAACGACATTCTTGTATTCGTGGTTGATTTTTACCACCTTGAATTCCATTTGCTTGTCGACGTAAACGTCGTAGTCGCGAATGGGCTTAACGTCAATTTGACTACCAGGCAAGAAAGCTTCGATGTTGTCAAACAGCGTGACAATCAAGCCACCTTTGGTACGACTCTTAACGTAGCCAGTGATGATTTCTTGATTGTCGTAGGCCTCGTTGACGCGATCCCATGATTTGAGTATGCGTGCTTTTTTGTGCGAGAGCAACAACTGACCATTGGCATCTTCTTGACTTTCTACATATACTTCAATCTTATCACCCACCTTGAAGTCGGGGTTGTAGCGCAACTCGTTCACTGGGATAACACCGTCGCTCTTAAAACCGATGTTGACCACAGCTTCGCGATCGTTGAGAGAAACGATGGAACCCTCTATCACCTGACGCTCGTTGATTGAGTTAAAGGTTTTTTCGTAGGCATCGTTCTGTTCTGCTGACTCAACTTTACTGATTTTTCCGGCTTTTTCATCGATTGCATTCCAATCAAAGTCGGCAATGGGTTGCACGTTTTTGTAATCCATCAAAAACTAATTTTTGCTTTGCGGCTACCTGTCTCAGCCCTATTAAACTTCATTTATTGCATACCTAACAACCTGAAACGTCGGCAATTGACAGGACATTGCTGCATTCAAGCCAAGATGCAAATATAGCATTTATTTCTTTCCCAGGCCGTAAAAAAACATTTTCAATCAATCAGTACCATACCACACTCTTATCAAGTCCTATCAAAGCAGGCTTTGGGCAGGACTTGATAGGGCGTTGACTGGGACTTGATACGGACATGATACTCATGAAAAGCAATCACTGCACGCTCTATCACTGTCTCTTATCATGTAAAGCGGTGTCAATTACCATTTGATAGAGTTCGGATGGCGATATTCCAATAGCGCGCGCCTGTTTGGGCACTATGCTTTCGGCACTTTGACCAGGTATGGTGTTTACCTCCAAAAAGTAGAGTTCATCGGCCTCGGTGTCGTAAATATAGTCAAACCTCACTATGCCACGGCATCCCAAATGGTCGTACAGTTGCGACGACACTTGCTGGATGTGTTGAGCAACCTCAACTGGGCATTCGGCTGGCGTAACCTCGTTGCTAAACCCAGCATACTTGGCCTCGTAGTCGAAAAACTCGTGATTGCCCGTAGGAATAATCTCTGTTATTGGGAAAACCAAGCGTTCTTTGTCTGTTTGGAAAACGCCACAGTCGAATTCCCTACCCTTTATACCCTGTTCTACCAACACCTGGCGATCTTCGGTAAAAGCCAAGGCTATGGCTTCTTCCAGTTGCTCGGGGGTTTTAACCTTAGTGGTTGCCACGCTGCTGCCACCAGTGGCGGGTTTAACAAACAGGGGGTATCGCATGGCGTTGATGCGCTGCAAGTCGGATGCATCGGGCATGTGGTAAAGCAACACCGACGGCGCTACGCTCACAATACCTGTTTTTGCAACCACAGGGTTGCAGAACCCCTTGTGAAATGTTAGGCTTGAGGTATAGAAGTCGCACGTAGTGTAGGGTATTCCGAGCATATCAAAGTAGCCTTGCAGCACCCCATTTTCGCCAGGGTTGCCATGTATGATGATAAATGCCAAGTCGAAGGTAATGTGGCGCGAAAGGGTGTCGACACTGAAGTCATGGCGGTTTACTTCATAGCGGTTGTCGTTATCGTCAAATGCATACCATCCACCACGGTCTATAACAACACGTGTAACATCGTAACGTGCATGGTCTAATTGGGCGTAGACCTGGTTACCGCTGGCTATGCTTACATCGTGCTCGCCACTATATCCGCCCATCACAAGGGCAATACTCTGTTTCATTTGCTGGTAAGTAATTGATTCCAAATATCAATGAATGGGTCTGTGCTGCAACTTGCGAGCCTGCTTGGCGTTGTTGTGCGCTTGTTGCATGTCGGCAGCAGAGAGAAATGTTTCTTGAAAACGATGCCAAACAATGTCAATGGCCGTAACCGATAGGTGGGTAAGGTCGGGAGCATAGAAGCGGTAGTCGCGCAGTTCGTCCATCACAATTTCGTAGGCAGGGAAATAGTATGCCTCCCACCTTTTGCATAATTCCTCGGTGGCAAGCAGCAAGGTGGCTTTACTCAACTGGTTACCATGTGCGCCGTCGGCCAAATGGCGTATGGGACTAACCGTAAACACCACCTTCATGTGGCAATTAAACTCTTTCAGTTGTTTCATAACCGCCTCCCAACGCTGCACAATTTCTACAACCGAGACTTGGCGTCGCTCGAACAAATGAGGGTGCTGTTTGTGGCAATTTGCCACCACTTGGCCGCCTGTGGCCAGATGAAAGACCCACGATGTGCCAAAAGTAACAATCAGCAGCTTTGCTTTGCTCAACACCTGTGCCGTCTTTTCCACAGCCTCGTCGCACATCTTTTTGCACTCTACTTCGTTTTCGGCCGAAATACTTCCATGATGGCGCCAGGAATAGCAACGTCCGTCATGCTGCACAATGTCGGCATCTTGAGCCTTTCGACCCTCCATTGCCGCCTGCAAAGCATCGGCTATCGACAGCGGATTGTACAGCGTGCCCATGGGATTTATTGCCACATCAAAACCCGAAGCCAAAAGGCGGCTGCCAACCTCGTCGGAGAAACATGAGCCAATGGTCATAACTGGTTGGTCGAACCGCAGTGCGAAATCGGGCTTTTCGGGGCTTACGACGGTGAAAAGGTGTGGCATCATTTTCTCACAATGGGCTTTATGTCGTATAAACCGGGCGTGGCTTCGATGTCGGGAATGGCATCATGCACCTTTACCCGTATTGTCGATCCTCCGAAATTAAGGAGCAATTTGTGGTCTGGGTCAACCACAATCACCTTCAGTGGCACATTGCCTTTGTGGTTTTTCCCTATACTAACAAGATTTTTGCACAAGGCAGCATCGACGTCGCGTATATTTACCCTGACTGTCAACGACTCGGTGTAGCGATCAAGCACATTGCCCAGGCTCTGCATGGCAAACACACGCAGCCGCGTATCCTCGTGCTCTATTCCACTCTTGTCCTTGTGTTTATACTTCACAATATTGGCCTTACAGTATACAAAAGTGTTATCTATGAAGAAATTCTTATACTCCACATAGTCCTGACCATACAGTTTCAACTCATAACTTCCACTCTTGTCAATGAGCACCATACTACCGTATGGGCTACCCTTCTTCGACACAAACTCTTTTGTTGAGGTTACCATACCTGCAAATTTCACCTCGCGAGCGGGCATTTGCTCTATGTTGGCCAACTGGTCTACGCCAATGTTCACAAAGTTTTCTATCTCATATTTGAAACTATCCAGTGGATGTCCCGACAAGTAGGTAGAAATAACCTCCTTCTCGGCATTGCATTGTTCAATGATAGTCCACGGTTCGACCGAAGGAATCGGAGGATGCTCCTCTTCAGCCAACTCAGAACTCATATCAAATATTGACATTTGGCTCGATGAAGCCCTCTCGCGTCGGCTCACAGCCCACCGATAAAGCACTTCAATATACGTCATTCCGTCACGGTTATCCATAACAGCCATATACTGAGCTCGATGCATATCGCCTACTCCATCAAAAGCACCGGCCTTGACCAGCACCTCTATATTCTTCTTTCCTACGGCTTTAAGGTCTACACGTTTCAAGAAGTCAAACACATCGGTATATAGGCCATTGGCTTCACGCTCCTTGATGATGGCCGTAGCTGCCGCCGCACCCATGCCACTCACTGCCTGCAATCCGAAACGAATGCGCCCCTTGCTGTCTACAGCAAAGTCCATTTCCGAGTCGTTGACTGATGGGGCTGCCACCACAACTCCCTGTCTTCGGCAGTCGTCCATCAGTTCGGTGATGCGTTTTATATCGGCTTTCGAGCTTGTCATCACAGCGGCCATATACTCGGCAGGGAAGTGAGCCTTGAGGTAGGCCGTCTGATACGCCACCCACGAGTAGCATGCTGCATGGCTTTTATTGAAGGCATAGCTGGCAAATTTCTTCCACTCATCCCATATTTTTTTCAGTTTCTCGCGAGGATGTCCATTTTTTTCTCCGCCCTCATAGAACAGCACCTCCAACTCATTCATCTTCTCGATTTGCTTCTTACCCATAGCCTTACGCAATGTGTCGCTCTGACCGCGCGTAAAGCCTGCCAACAAGCGCGACAGAAGCATCACCTGCTCTTGGTAGACAGTTATACCGTAGGTCTCCTTAAGGTATTTTTCCATCACTGGAATGTCATACTCTATGGGTTTCCTACCTTGTTTGCGGTTGATAAACTCGGGTATGTTGTCCATTGGGCCTGGCCTGTAAAGGGCGTTCATGGCTATAAGGTCGTCTATGACATGTGGTTGCAACTCGCGGAGGTACTTCTGCATTCCAGCCGATTCAAATTGGAAGATACCCACCGTGTTGCCGTCGCAGAAAAGGTTGTAGGTGGCCTCATCGTCGAGTGGAAGATGGTCAATGTCGATGTCCTCTTGCCTGGTTTTCTTAATCATCGACACACAATTCTTGATAATGGTGAGGTTTTTGAGGCCAAGAAAGTCCATTTTTATCAAGCCAACAGTCTCCACCACATGGCCATCATACTGGGTTACAAGCACATCTTGTCCCGATTCTTTATCGTTCACCACGCACACAGGGGCGTAGTTGGTCAGATCGTCGGCACCGATAATCACACCACATGCGTGTATGCCAATCTGCCTGTTGGTGTCCTCAAGTTGCTCGGCATAGGTAAGCATCTGCTTCAACCTCACGTCGTCGCCCTCCATTATTTGCCTCAATTCTGGTACATAGAGGTAGCAATTGTGGAGGTTGACCTTGGGGACCTTACCATTTTTGTCCTTTACGCTTTCTGGGAAACTGCGCTCGGGGATGTAGGATTTTAGGCGGTTGACATCGGCAAGTGGTATAGACTCCACTCTTCCCACATCGGAAATGCTACTTTTTGTAGCCATAGTGCCATAGGTTATGATGTGGGCAACGCGCTCTTTGCCATATTTTTTTGTAACCCAATCAAGCACCTTCTCGCGGCCTGCATCGTCGAAGTCAACGTCAATATCGGGCAACGATATTCGGTCAGGGTTCAGAAAGCGTTCAAAAAGCAGGTCGTAGCGCAAGGGGTCGAGGTCGGTTATGCGGAGGCAATAGGCCACCACGCTACCGGCTGCGCTGCCACGCCCCGGCCCAACCGACACTCCAAGTTCCTCGCGAGCGGCACGAATATAGTCGCTCACTATGAGGAAGTAGCCTGGGAAACCCATAGTTTTTATGGTGTGCAGCTCAAACACTATGCGTTCACGCTGTTCGTCGGTAAGGTCGTTGCCATAACGTTGCTTGGCACCTTGCCAGACAAGGTGTTCCAAATAGTCGGCTTCAAACTTTATACGGCGCAGCTTTTCATAGCCACCAAGCTTTTTTATCTTCTTCTCTGCATCGGCACGTTCCATCACCTCTTGTCCCTTTTCATTGCGTGTAAACTCGTTGAAGAGGTCTTCATCGCTGAATTTATCGCGCCACTGCTCTTCCGTGCCGAATGATTCGGGTATCGGGAAAACAGGCATAAGGGGGTCGCTGTCAATGCTATACACCTCCACTTTCTCGGCCACGGCCATTGTGTTGGATAGGGCTTCGGGCAAGTCGGCAAAAAGGGCTGCCATCTCGTCGGGACTTTTTAGCCACTCTTGCTTGGTATAGTGCATACGGTTGGGGTCGGAATAGTCCTTATTGGTAGCCAAGCAGATGAGGTGGTCGTGAGCGTCGCCATGACTTTCTTCAACAAAATGGGCATCGTTGGTGGCAACAATCTTTATGTTGTGCTTGCGAGCAAGCTCTATCAGCACCGGATTAACCTTTTGTTGCAGTCTAAAGGTCTCGTGGTTGGCATTGGGTTTGTCGGTAGGGTGCCGCATCAACTCGATGTAGTAGTCGTCGCCAAACTCTTGCTTAAACCACTGCACTGCGCGGTCGGCCGCCTCAATGTCTCCCTTCATTATCAGTTGTGGAATCTCGCCACCCAAGCATGCCGAACACACAATAAGGCCATCTTTGTATTGTTTCAGCACATCGTGATCAATACGCGGACGGTTGTAGTAGCCCTCGGTGTAGGCTATCGACGACAATTTGCAGAGCGATTTGTAGCCCTGCTTGTTTTTGGCCAACAGTATCAAATGGTAGCCACTACTATCCACAATGCGCTCACGCCCCGTCTCGGGGTTAATCTCGCGCAAGTTCTTATCCTTGTCGTGCAGGGTGCGTCGGGCGCAATAGGCCTCAATGCCAACTATTGGTTTGAACATTGTGGCTTGCAAACGTTCCATTTCTGCCTCGGGATTGTCAACAGTGGTTTTGCCCTTTTTAATGTCGTCAATGGCAGCCCTAACTTTCGAGTTCTCTTTCTGAACCGTGTCAAGAAAGTCTTTTATGCCAAACATGTTGCCATGATCGGTCAACGCCATGGCATACATACCGTCGGCTTTGGCTTTCTTTATCAAGTCGGGTATTTTCGACATACCGTCGAGCATCGAATAGTGCGAATGCACATGCAGATGAGTGAATTGTGGCATAGGATTGTTTTTGACCGATGTTGACACTAACAGATGCAAAGATACGTGCTTTGCGTCGTTGTTTTCCTATTGTTGAAAACTATTTTCACCTTGCCCATGCCACCCCATTTCGATGCCTAAAGCACATGCGCCCCACGGCTCAAGCAGGTAGCATATAGGTATCAAGTAAGGCATTTCTTCAGTCGTTCTTCAGTCGTTCTTCAGTCAACGACTGAAGAACAACTGAAGAACGGCCTTACCTGCCCCATAGTTGATGCATACCTGATATACGCTTGAACCGCAGAGTGTGCCTACAAAAATGCTACTTGTTTTGCAACACGTTGCGCCCATACACAGCCGAAGCCCACAGAAGCATGAGCGCGGCAAAGAGCAATACGCCCCCCATTGCCACCACCACTTGCCACACTGGCAGACCAAAGGGCACACGTTGCAGCAGGGCTACAGGCGATGTGAGTGGAAGAAATGTGAGCACCGCAGCGAGCGTCGACGACGGTGCCGAGGCGACAGTCGTCGAGAGCAGGGCTGCCGCCAGCAGTGGCGAAGCAGAAAGAAGCGTCCATTGCAAGGAATCGGCCGTTGGATCAAGCTTTGCTGCCACAGCTGCAATAATTGCGCCATAGAGCAACAATCCCACCAAGAAGCAGCCAACAAACATGCATGCCACAAGGCCAAGATTGGTGGCAGCCAAGCCTTGCAGGGCTTCGTCGACCACAGCATTGGGCATCGACATCTGCATGGCCATTGCATCGCCTTTGCTGGCTATGGCCGAGGCAACTTGCGTCTGTTCGGCTTGTGCCCAGATGTCGGCATTGGCGCACCTTACTGCCGACATGCCTCCCCATGCAAGTAGCAGCCAAACAACGGTTTGCAGCACTGCTGTCAGCGCCACACCTATCACCTTGCCACCCACGATAGCAATCGGACGCACCGACGAGCCCATCACCTCGACCAAACGGTTGTGCCGTTCGCTCTGCAGACTGCGTGCAGTTTGCGTTGTAAACACCACGATACATGTCGCAATGAGGACAGCCAAGAGCACGGCAAGACGCGTTTTGTGGGCAGCATGGCTCTCGTGGCCAGTGGCCATATCTTTGATGCGCAGGTTGATATGCGTCGACTGAACGGAGTGAACAGCCTGCGGATCGAGTCCATAAACATCCTCTATCAAGGCATCGCGTAGCAGTTGTTGCAGACGGCTGTCGACAATGCTTTGCACCTCAACCGAGGGGGCTGTGCCCCGATAGTAGAGGAATGCATCGCGCGGGATGGTGGTTTCGCGCATGGGCACAAAAAGTATGGCAGACTCACCATCCGTGTCGTTGAGGTGTTTGTCGGCAAAATTCACATCTGGAGCTTGTCGGAAATGAACCCTATCGGTCGACATCAATCCTCCGCTGAACAGTCCGGTTTGATCTACCACCCACACCGTGGTTGGCGCTTGGGCCGACGATGCAGCCACAAAAGGCAGGGCATAGAGCACCGCCACCACCAATGGCACCAGTACCGACAGCAGCCAAAAGGCCGGTCTGCGCAGTTGATGGCGGCACTCGTGTGCGGCCATTATCAGCACTTTTTTCATTGCAAGGAGATGGTTTGATGGCACATGGTGGCAGTTTCGGCCAGGTCGTAGCGATGAGTGGATAGAAGCACCGCCGTGCCTTGTGCCGAAAGAAGACCTATTTGCTGTTTCAGCAGAGCGCTGTTGTCGGCATCAAAACCCGAAAAAGGCTCGTCGAGGATGAGCAGTCGTGGGGTGTGAGCCACAGCAATGAGAAATTGCAGCCGCTGCTGCATACCTTTGCTTAGGGTTGAGGCTCGACGACTTCGCCAGTCGGTCATACCGAGGCGTTCCATCCAATTGGCAACGTTGCGTTTGGCTTCGTCGGCCGTAAGTCCTTTCAAACGAGCAAAAAAAATGGCCTGTTCCTCGACTTTCTCGCGCCGATAAACACCGCGTTCCTCGGGCAAATAACCAATCCAACGCAAATCGGCGGAGCATAGATCGTGGCCATTGAAACAGATGGAGCCGCTGTCGGGGTGCAGCAGCAAGGTGAGCAGTCGGAAGAGGGTTGTCTTACCAGCCCCGTTTGCCCCCACCACACGTGCCACATGCCCCGGTTCCAACACAAACGAAAGGTCGTCTATAACCCTTTGTGCGCCAAAACTTTTACAAAGATGGTCAACCCGAAGAATTGTGCCACTATCCATTTTTTCAAGGTTTTACTTTTATTTGCCTTTTGCCATGCGTTTGTCGGTGCTCCACAGCAATGCCTGCTCGACGGCCAAAGCCAGCAATGCTAACAACACAAAGTAGGACCAAAGAGCCTTGCCGTTGCGTTCCTCTACCTGCCTAACCACGTCGACGTTGCGACCATTGCCAAGCACATGGCAGTGAGGCAGGGTTGAAACATGCTGCAAAAGATGGTCAACGGTGAGAAATTTCAACTGCGATTCGCGTCGGTCGAAGTTGAATGCCAAGTGGTTGTTGCCGATAAGATATATCCCAGCCTCCGACAATTCGCCGTGCAAACACAGCGTCTGCCGTCCCGAAAGGCGTCGCACGTCGGGCGTAATGGCGTTACTGTCGGCACCGCCAAGCGGCAAAAGAACGGCCTTGTCGTCGACAACAAATGGCAATTCGATGGGCGAAAGGCTACTTATGAGGTGGCTTGGCGTGGGTTGGCGACGACTGTAGAGCGCCATATTGAAGAATGTTGGCACAAAAAGGGCTTGAGATGGGAAGTCGGTCAACGTGGGTTCGAGCGGAGTTGCCACAACATACACCCACCCACGCTCGGCGCGAGTGGCGGTGATGAGAGGCGAGTCGTTGCCCAAACGAGCCACAACAATGGTATGGCCATCGGGAGGAGCCAAGGGGAAGTACCCCTGCACCGTGGGGCGTTCTTCGTCGGCGCTGTGCGACGTAAACACGTTTGCAAAAAGTCTGTGGGAATAGTCGACGCTTGTTGCCGCAAGGCTCTGCGTGCGCCACTGCCCACCTGTGGGCAATGAAAGCGAAGCTGGCCAAGCGGAGAGGTCGAAAACGCCATCGGCCTCTGTGGGCAAAAGTAGCAGTGTGCCTCCCTGATGAACCCAATTTGTTAGATTGAGCATATTGCCCTCGGCAAGTGAAACGTCGGCATTGACAACGATAAAGTCGAACAAGGAGAGGTCGGCAGGCACCTGCATGGGCGAAGCAACACGATAGGCCACCGTGCTGTCGGCGCGGAAAAGACGGTCGATGGCATCGTTTGTGGCGCGGTTGGCAATGCTCAACATGCTTATGTTTTCGGTAACTGGTATTGAGAAAAAGTATTTGTTGTCGAACTTTACGCTGTTGTCGTCAATCTCTACCCAGCCGTCGGCCCACCCCTCGGAGTCGAGTAGGAACGACATTTTTACATCGGCGCGCCCGTCCTGCAGTAGCGATACGGTGGTTACAGCACGTTCTTTGCCATTGACATATAGGCGAATTGGCAAGTCTTCGAGTGGGCTGTCGGCATCGTTGCGCACGCGAATGGTGGCCGTAACCGTGCCCCCCGTAAAGTACGATGGCGCGTCGAGCATCAATGTGTCAATATAGACGTTTGCTCTTTCTGTGGCCGACAAGGGAATGAAAAATGTCTCAATGCCATCGACGATGTTTTCAATATCAGAGGTTGATTGCTGAAAATCGCTGATAACATATATCTCTCGGTTGGTAGCATGAGCGTTGCCAACAAAAGAAGATTGGCGCGAGAGAACTTCGGAAAGCATGGTTGTGGCAGGCGAGGTTTCAACCTCATTGATAGCAGATAGAGCCTCGTCGCAAGTCAACCACATGAACTGTTCGGGGCGCATATCGGCAGTAAGTAATTGAAAACGGTCGTCGTCGGCATGTGCCGCCACAAGTCCTTGTGCAACGATTCGTGCTTGATCAATCAAGGCTCCCTCGTTGCCAGCACTTTCCATGCTGTAACTGTTGTCGATAAATATGCTTACAGCTGTTGTTCCACCCACCCTACCCGACGACTGGGAGGTAAAAAAAGGTTGAGACAGAGCCAACACCGTCATCACCACGGCCAATATGCGTGCCGCAAGCACCAAAATGTCGCGCATTTTTCTACGGCTGCGCTGGTTGGTGTCGACCTCTCGAAGGAGCGCGACATTGCTAAACAATACCTTCTTTGTGCGCTGAAGGTTTAGAAAGTGTATGATTATGGGTACAACGACCAGCGTCAATGCCCAAAGAAAAGTGGGGTGCCTAAACAGCAATCGAACCTCCTTCCTTATTGTAGTAATCGCACCACTGTTTCAAATAGCACTGCTCACATTGGGGTTTGCGGGCCACACAAACATATCGACCATGCAATATGAGCCAATGGTGAGCTTTTGAAAGTTTTGATTTGGGGATGTATTTGGTGAGCGTAAGCTCGGTCTGCAAGGGAGTTTTAGAATTCTTTGTGAGCCCTATGCGATTGGCCACACGAAACACGTGTGTGTCGACGGCAATAACAGGCTTGTTGTATGCCACCGAAGCCACCACGTTGGCCGTCTTACGTCCCACACCAGGCAACCGTTGCAACTGCTCAACATCGTCGGGAACGATACCACCAAAGTCGTTGACGAGCATGGTCGCCATATCGGCAATATGCTTGCTTTTTGAGCGCGGGTAGGAAACCGATTTAACATATTCGAAGATGTCGTCCTCGGTGGCATGGCTCATTGACATAGCAGTGGGATAGCGTTGAAACAAAGCAGGGGTTACCATGTTGACCCGTTTGTCGGTGCATTGTGCCGATAAAATTACCGCAACCAACAGCTGAAACGGATTGGTAAAATGCAATTCGCTCTCGGCAATCGGCATTTCTTGCTCAAACGTCTCTATGACATGTTTATACTTATCGGCTATTCTCATTTTCCAGTAAGTGATAAGGAGACCAGGACGGGGTAATGATCAGACGCATCAGATTTTATTCGACAATAACTTAAGGCCTTAAAACCATCGTTGTGAAACACCATGTCTATTCTAAATCGAGGGAACCCTCCATTGTATGTAGCACTCGTTCCTGCACCCTGTTCGATAAAAGCATCGGTAAGATGTTTTGAGAACTGATGATAGAGATAGGATGCAGGTGTGTCGTTCATGTCGCCGACAACAATTAGAGGTGTGGTGCACTGTAAGACCACAGGCTTTAAGGTGTTTGACCATCCCTCTTCATGTCGTAATATAGTTCCTTTCACTTTACGCAACGTAGGGCGAAAAGACTCATCGACTTTTCCATGTCGAACCTGTTCTATTTCGGCCTTATCCGACTGGCTGAAGCTATAACTATCCATGTGAACACACACTACGCGGAAAGGGTTGCCCGACTTGTCGGCCTCGATGAGTATTTTCTCGGAATCGAGGGTCTTAACAAAATTGTATCTTAATCGGCTGAAAACTACCGTACCATAAGGTAGACCTTTGGAGGAATAGTGTGCCCCATAGGAATACTGGTAGCCTCGGTTGTAAAGACTATCTGTCAGTGCCACGGTGTGAGGGGCTGCATACTCTTGTAAGCATAGCATGTCGGGGCTGTGTTGGTCTACCATTTTGAGCAGGCATTGAGCTATGCTGTCAGATATACCCACCTCGGCATCTCGTCCTTGAAAAAGATGCACATTATAGGTCATCACCGAAAGGGTCGTCGACTGATCGGCTGTTGTTGGCGCTTCTTTCGTACCACCTATTTGAAAAAAAAGAGAAACAAACGACCATCTGACAGCGATGACAGCTACAGAAAGCAGACACTCCCATCGTCGCAGCAGAATCCATACCACAACAAATGCCACATTGAGCAGCAATAAGGGCAAAAAAAGAAAAGACAACAACGATGGCCATATCCAAGTAGACGGGCTTATCACACCTGCAAGCGTTGACAAGACAAATATCAGCGCCGCAAAAACATTGAGAACTAATAGTATAATCCGCAGAAACTTCATTTCCTATTGTAACGCAAAATTATGCTTTTTTTACCACACAACTAATCGGCGTTCATTTTAGTAATTTTGCACTAATAATTGTACACACCACATGAAACATCTTGCACTTATAGGCTATCCTCTGCAACATTCTTTCTCAAAGAAGTATTTTGAAAGATTATTCAAAGACAATGGTATTACCTATTATGATTATTCTCTCTTGGAATTAACGGTCCTCGATGGTATAAAAGAAATAGTTGCACAGCACCTTTTATGCGGATTTAACATTACGGCTCCTTTCAAACAACAAATCATACCACACCTTGATAATATCAGTGCTGAAGCACAAACCATTGGTGCGGTGAATTGCGTGCGCATTAAAAACAATAAATGGTATGGTTACAACACCGACTGGCAAGCATTTATGCAAACGCTTAACCCTTGGACTGATAGAATAAAAGACTCTCTTGCGCTCATATTGGGTACAGGTGGGGCGGCGCGCGCCGTAGCCTATGCCCTAAGAAAGATGAATATAGAGTATCGGATGGTGAGCCGTTGGCCAAGCAAAGACGCTTGTTTCATAAGTTACGATGCGGCCAAACAACTTATGCAAGCACAACATACCCTACTTGTAAATGCAACACCTATTGGTATGTACCCTCATATTGACGCATCACCATGGCCATATATGGAAATTATTGACAAATGTACTCTTGTTTACGACCTCATATACAACCCCTCACAGACTTTACTACTCCGCGCTGCTTCATCTGCTAACATACCAATATGCAATGGCCTTGACATGCTACACATACAAGCCGATTATAGTTGGAAAATATTCCAATTATGACGTAATACGTTTATGATAACCAGTAGAGACGAATAACCATGCACCCTATCTACACGTAATAACATAAACATCACCACTACTAAATAAAGAGAGGGGAGAGGCCTTGTAAAGCCTCTCCCCTCTTTTTCCGAGTGCCCGGAACAGGACTTGAACCTGCACTCCTTGCGAAATACGCACCTGAAACGTACGCGTCTACCAATTCCGCCATCCGGGCTTGCTTGTCATTACCTATTCTATCAAAAAGTGCCCAGGACAAGACTTGAACTTGCACGCCTTAATCGGCACTACCCCCTCAAAGTAGCGTGTCTACCAATTCCACCACCTGGGCATTATGCTCTATGACAAGCACCATTTCTCCTCTCGAAAATCGAGTGCAAAGGTAATTACATTTTATTTATCCGCCAAATTTTTCTATTATTTTTTCACAAACACCTGTATACAAGTACTATCCATTGTATCTTTACCCACTAATCGCCATCTGAATATACTGTGTGTGAGAACAGGTCTATCCAGTTCCTAACTTCTGAGGAATTGTTTCCTACAAAATACCTAAACGTCCCCAAACCTTGCTTTTCTATCTTGCGTTGATCAATGGGGATAGATTTTATTTTATCCGTGAATTGTTGAGAAGAACTGTATATAGTGAGTTCCTGAGAGCCAACATCATACTTGAAGTAGTACCAATGGTCGGTAGCACCTTGAATATAGCACACCACATGTTGCGAGTTACTACGATTAACGATTTGTAGCTTTACTTTCATCTCCAAGGATACAGCCTTATCATCAATGGCGACAAGCACTGCCTTACCACCGTAATAATAGCCCATCAACGGCGAATACTGCCATTGGATATTGTCTAACAGCAACGTGTGTTGCATCTCTTGTGGCATCTTATCCAATTTGCCCGACGCACTATACAACGCATAGGTAGCTGAGCCTGCGTCTTTACCCATATATTGCATCAACGCATGCCTCATTTCTGGATTCGTTTTAGGACGAGCTGGGGGCAACCGCAAGTCGTCTTTCAAATTCTGTAAAAGAGTTTCCTTTACTTCTTTTGCTATGGGGAACGACAGGCCAAACACAGAATGTATACGGTCTGGTTCCGAGCCATACATGTCTATTGATACCGATCCATAAGCGTATATAGTGGCTTGCGTGCGACGCATGGCAAAAGACAACGGCCCCTCACCTTCAACCATACAAGCATTTGTCTTCATCGAAAGGTATGGTGCGACAACGGCATCTGGATTATCAACCTTTTCTTGCGACGCAACCATATATTCATCGCGAGTGGTATTGTATGTTAACACACCATGAGCAGATAACAGTGCATTGTCGGCAGGACGTTCTTTTGTCAAGAAAGCCGCATGTGGTTTAAGCGTAGATTTATCCATCAACACCGACACCGTGATGGGATGTCCTTTCCAATCGGCAGGAATTTCTGGTACATTTATATGCACATGCTCGGGGTCAGTATAGTCGGCATATGCCAGCAGCCCCAATTGCTCTGTGGGAATACATTTCTGAACCAGACGAACTCCACCATCGAAGAATAGGAACTCTTTATCGCCTTCGGCTCGCACCTTACCAGCAAAGCCAAACGCCTTGTTAAGCATAAATGAGGCGCTGTCGGCGACCACGCCTTGCCCTATCGTAACACCTCGATTGTCAACAGCTATATCCGATAGGAATATGCGCTGCATTTTTCGTTCATTGTCTACATAGTTTATGTAGCCTGTGCCCTTATAACTATCCGAGGCCACAATTGATAACTTTGCCTCCGACACAAGATGATAGCCCTTTGCTCTATTGAATAGCAAGGTAGCGTTATCCAACGCACGCATCTTTCCCCCCTTCATCACGCATAATGAATCGGCCTGTGGAGCAATGGCAGCATCGGCCACACACAACAAGTAAACCCCATTGGCAGAGAGTGTCACACTATTGTATCTATAACTTGCTTGCAAGGCATTATACGACAATCCTTTTTGAGCTACATCTGTACTTGTAAACTTCACTCCCGGCATGTCATCGCGCTTTTGCAGGCGCTGACGCATATCCATTCCGTCAAGACCTTCAGCCGTTCCTCTCTGACTATTAGCCAACTGCAATTCTTTTTGCAATATCTGCCATACAAAAACGTCGGCCAAAGCGTCGTATTTAACCATGGGTAAATGGCTTATCGCTGGTCCGTTATGAGACGTAAACTCGGCTCGCATCTCGTCATAGTCCACGTGTGAGCGCACCTCACGAGCCGAGAATGCAACCGCGTCAAACACCGTGCTATGCAACGTGAAGTTTGTTACATCAGCATTCATCTCACGCGCCAACAGTTCAAAGTGATTCGACTGCAACTCACCCTCTCGCACAATGGCCGTTCCTGCTCCACCCGCGCCATGAGGCTGAATCATCACCCGTCCACGCAAAGTACTTTCACCGTGATACATGGAGAACGGTCGCCCCTGTTTTAGGCTGGCAACCGACATCGAGTCGGCGTAAGGCAGCCAATGCTGACTAACCCTACCGTTCTTTATGTCGGGGAAAGAGCCCTCTTCAACAACGTAGAAAGTATCGGGCATAGCAATCATCGAATCGGGTAAAAACAGATAATCGCGTCCACGCGAGTGCGACGATAGATAATCCAATTTTCCTCGGCCTTTCAATCCGTTATGGTCAAGGCTAAGGGCTTGTGTATAAGTCCCCTTCCCACCGTAGGCAGGCAGGCCGTTTGGTGGAGTATCGGTATTGAAACCAAGATAATAGTCGCGTTGCACCGACAACGGCATAACAATCTCTGGAAATATTCCAGCCGAAGTTAGGGCACCGTTAAACTTCAAACTATCGGTAACAAAGTTGACCATACTATTGATAGTGAACGGGTGTAGCGTGTAGTAAAACCGATCGCGCACATATCGCCGTTGCTGTATTTCTGGCTTGTCGAAGTACACATAACTATTTTCAAGACTATTGAAAATGGGGTATTCCTTGTTCTTCATCAGACCACAGTGATTGTCGGGGCGGTCAATCTGCAGCCGTCCGACAAGGTTGTACAAGGGGGTGTATACCAGCTGGATTGTATCTGGATGATCAAAATCAGGCACATAGAAGAACATCGAGTCAACATGTGGTAAATTGAAATCATAGTTCTCGTAAGAGAACGAAGCCTCCGACACAAACATGCGAAACTTGCCCACATCAATACGACCAGCAAACTTTATTGAGCGATTTTTACCAACCGATATTCGTCCACCACGAGGATACACCACCACCTGTTGACTATCCGACACAACAAACTGTCTCACTCCATTCATAGTCAGTTCAAAGTTATCTATATCCATCTTGGCATTGGAGCCCTTCGACATCGATTCAAGCGAGATAGCATCGTAGTCCATTCCCTTTACGCGCGACGAAGCACGGACATAGTCTTCCAACTTCTCTTTCACCGTAACCCGACCTGTCAGTTCGTTATACAGCACCAGTCCATGTTTACACAACAAATGAATCATCAGTAAGGCTTGCGACTGGTCCATATTTATATAGTTAGCAAAGCCCTTAACTGAAAATGACAATCCACTCTGCGCCGAGTAGTCGTAGACACGATTCACAGGGTTAATATCCTCTATACCCTGTATTTCACGATACTTGCGATAGGTGTAGTAGTTGGTTGATTCAAAAGTGGTGCTACCATTCGAATTACCATCGGTGATGGTCGAGAAATCAAGCTGTCCGTTAGTGGTGTTCCACGTCATTTGGTCGCAATAAATATCAAGCTCGTGATAAGAATCGGTATACGGGCTGTAGAAGTTGCGCTTGGGATCGTTAATCATCACCACCTTTTTATCGTTTGCATTGTAGCGCACCGTAACGCCTGTATTGGCAATTGAATCATCATCGCCGACATAGAAAGCCACTGCAGCATTCTCGGCCGTCAGACGGTCGGAAGCAAGAGTAAACTTCATTGAACTAATGGCCAGCTGTCGTTTACCATCGCGCATAAACACCAGCTGAGCAGGATGTTTACTTGAGGCGGTAATAAACTTTGCCCCATTCATCATAAAGCTACCGTTATAATCAACCCCTGGTAGAATATCTTTCACCACAAAATCTCGTTGATATGAGCGGAAACGAGGATAACTATATTTCTCGGGCTCCATAACATTGCTCAAAGCTTCTTCTACCCTACCCTCGATGGCGTTGCTAAAGAAGCGCGTATTGACAAAGAGCACACTGTCGGCAGTGAATTTTGGGAGCCGCGTAACAGCCTGATAAGATGCAAGATTGGCATAACATACATCCGTCCCCAAACCAGTTCTACTCCAGTCCACACGTCCACCACGTCCACTCCACACATTCTCTACATAATCGTAAACTCCTGTAGTGTTGTGAATAATGCCATTATCCTTAACCGAAGCGTAATGCAAGTTGGTTGGTTGATCAACGCGCACCAGCACCTTATCATTTTCAACCACGATGCTAAACGTAGCCCCATCGGGCAAATTCCACTGGCAACTATTCGAATGATACAGCACACGGCTACGCAACAACTGCTCACTAAAGTCGACAAACTCGTTCACAGCCTTTGTTTTTTTGGCCTTACGCCGCATCAACTCCATTGCCTTAAGCCACCCATCGGTATTGGCATCGCCACCTGGAGCAGTGGCATACAGCACAAACACTTGCACCAATTTTGACAGTTCTGGATTGGGTTTCAACTTAATCTTTACCGCATAGTCGACAACATCGGTAAAGCGTTTTTGTTTTTCGCCATCCAAAGCGCCATAAGTAGCCCTAAACTGCTTCACCATCCGAGTGTTTTCTTTCTGTCGGTCGCTGTCCGACGTACTCTTATTCAGATATTCAAGCAACTCGTCGGGCAGTTTGTCGGCCGAAAACGAATTTGTCTTACCCTTTTGAGCCAATGCCTCGGTTGCTGCGCCAAAAAGCAGCAGCATGGCAAAGAGGCAGGCGTATCTCATCTTTTTCATAACAGCAAACATTATGCAATGTGCAAATTTACATCATTACACGCCACAACAAAGCGTTCTCCACGCCAAGTTATCACAAAACAAATGTTAATTACGGTGGTCGATAACCGACACACTATCCACTCTGTTGAAAGTGTGTACAGTGCATGAGTTACCAGCCACTACCAATCAGCCACTTATGCTTTAGGTATAGAGGTCAACCCACCGAAGCCTTCAACTTCTCGGCATTCTCGGCCAGTTGCAAGGCCTCTATGCACTCTTCGATGTTGCCATCCATAAAATCGGGCAGATTGTGCATGCTCCACCCAATGCGATGGTCGGTTACACGGCTTTGGGGATAATTGTAGGTGCGCACCTTTTCGCTACGGTCGCCAGTGGCCACCATCGTCTTGCGCTTACTGCTCATTTCCTCCATGTACTTGTTGTACTCGCGCTCATACAGACGAGTGCGCAGCAGAGCAATGGCCTTCTCCATGTTTTTTATCTGCGACTTTTGGTCTTGCATAGACACGACGATACCCGACGGGATGTGGGTGAGGCGCACTGCGCTGTAGGTGGTATTAACGCTCTGACCGCCAGGACCCGATGCACAGAATATTTCTTTCTTTACATCGGCCATATTCAGTTCTACATCGAATTCCTCAGCCTCGGGCAACACCACCACCCCTGCTGCCGAAGTGTGCACACGTCCCTGGGTCTCGGTGGCGGGCACACGCTGCACACGGTGCACTCCACTTTCGTATTTCAGCAGTCCATACACACCCTCGCCACTCACGTTAAAGGTGATGTCTTTATATCCACCAGCCGTACCCTCGTTGAAGTCGACCACCTCAACACGCCAATGTTTCTTTTCGCAAAAACGGCTATACATGCGGAAAAGGTCGCCAGCAAAGAGACAAGCCTCGTCGCCCCCAGTGCCACCTCGTATTTCTACCACCGCATTTTTCGAATCGGTGGGGTCGGAGGGGATGAGCAGCATGCGTATCTCGTCTTCCATCGCATCGCGACGCGACGTAGCTTCGGCCAACTCTTCTTTGGCCATGTCGCGCAATTCTACATCATGCTCGGTGTCGAGCAGTGTGCGACATTCGGCAATCGTATCCAGCAATGCCTTATAGTCGTGGTAGGCTCGCACCACCGGTTGCAGGTCCTTATAGTCTTTGCTAAGTTTAACATAGCGTTTCATATCGGCCGTAACCTGCGGGTCGTTCATCTGTTGCTCAATATCCTGATAGCGAGCGTATATAGCTTCAAGTTTATCTAACATAACAAATTGCAAATTTACACATTATTCCCCAACCGACAAAGGGGTCGTCAACGCTGTTTGTGGCCACGACGGGGCAAACGGCTATCAATCATGCTGCACACGGTGTCCGACACACGCCACGCATACACTGCCCATGCAGCAAAGGCTGTAACCAGCAGTGTTTTGCACACGGCACTAACAATCATCATGGTTCCAAACAGTGGCTCAACCCACTGTCTCCAAACCCACCCCATTGCGAGCATTACGACGGCAATAACCATCATCTTCAACTGCCCAGCCGAGAAAAGTCCCACACCCAACCTTATGCGCACATACAATAGCAACACCACAAAATAGGCCACATACGACAGCAGCGTGGCGGCAGCCGACCCATTGAGTTGCCACACCCCAATAAGACTGTTGTTGAGCCACAAAGCCAGTACGGTAAGCATAACTATAAAAAGCAGACTGACGGGGTAGCGGCGCGAAAAGTTAAGAATGTCGGCTGCAATGGAGAACGACGAGTTGACAATCTTGGCCAATCCCAGCAGACACACCACCCACAACCCAGCAGCATACTGATCGCCGTTGGGCAGCATGGCAAACAGCACGTCGAGGTTAATCCATATCAAACAAAAAATCAAGCAGCTGAATATCAGTTGATGCAACGACACCTGCCTTGCCAATCGGCTCACCTCGCCCCAATTATCGTCCTTCACCGCCTGCGCAATCACGGGCTTCGAGATGGCACCCAACGAGCGATAGGGCACCTCAACCACGTTGGCTATATAGAATGCAATGGCATACACCCCCGCCGACCCCAGGCCAAGTTTTGCCCCGAGGAATAGCGAGTTGAGCAATGGTATATTGCCCGCCAGAATGGTGGCCGTCATAAACAACGAGTACTGCACAATTTGCCGAGCCATTTCCCGATCAAGAAAGCCACGCTCAATGCGAAACGACACATGCCCCACCCTTACAAGGTAGAACAAGTTGAGCAACATGGCCAATCCATAACTGCCACAAAACAGCCACACAAACAAGTCAAAGCCAATCACTCCCGCGCCATAGAGCAGATAGGCCACCAGGTTGAACAGCCTGATACCCACCTCGCGCACCAACTTTGGCACCGTGATGCGCAACAGCACCGACGAGGCAGTCTCGAACACCGTGGTGTAGAGTGCAAAAAAGGTGAGCATGGGTAGCAGATAAAGATAGTCGGACAGCAGTGGCGACTGCTCGACATAGGCACCCACAAGGGCATCGCGAAACAGCAAAAAGGCCATCGCAAACACGGCAAAACCCACCAACGGCGCCAACACCGCCCAACCAAACACTCCGTGATTTTTGCCACCATCCTTAAAGTAGGGGAAGAAACGCACCAGCGACGAGTTGGTACCCAACTGTGCCAACGACGAGAAAAGCATAGCTGCGTCGACCATCACACGCGTCATGCCCACCTCCTCGGCAGTCAGACAACGCGTAAGCACAAAGAAAGTGGTCAAAAAACCGATAGCAACACCAGCGTAGTTGGCCAACGCGCCACGAATGCTTTGTTTGGCAATAACACCCATGTCGGGCATAACGCCGACCTGCGCACGTTTATTGCACAGCAGAAAAAATAGGCATCAAGTAGGTATCAAGTAGGGCAGTTCTTCAGTTGTTCTTCAGTCATACACTGAAGAACAACTGAACATATACTGAAGAAATGCCTTACTTGATACCTACTTGATGCTTCCTTGTCCTCCTTTTGGCGCGGAGTAGGGGGGCTGAAAGGAATGTGCATCGGCAAAAATTATTTTCTCTATCTGCTGCAATATATCGCCTACGCTTTACGTTTGACATAATCAAAATATGAGGAAAAACTATGCCGACCGAAGCATCGTGGTGAAGATGATCTTCATCGTGATAGGGGTGCTGTTTACAGTGCGCCTATCGGTTTTGCAGTTGTTTAACCCCAAATATCGCGACATGGCCGACCGACAGGCTCTGCGCAACGTAACGCAGTATCCGTCACGTGGTTTCTTCTACGACCGCCATGGCAACCTGCTTGTTCACAACGAGGCGGTTTACGACATGATGGTCATTCCGCGCATGGTGAAAGACCTCGACACGGCCTATTTCTGTCGCACAGTGGGCATTGACCGTGCCACCTTCGACGAGCGCATAAGTAAAGCCCGTGCCTACTCGCCCTACTCGGCATCTATCTTTATGAAACAGATTTCGAAAGAGGAGTATGCTCGCTTTGAGAACAAGATGTTCCGCTTCAAGGGTTTCTACATTCAGCAACGCACGCTACGCATATACGACCGTCCCATTGCTGCGCAAGTGCTTGGATATGTGGGCGAGGTGAACCAAAGCGACCTTGACCGCGATTCCTACTACAAGAAAGGCGACTACATAGGACGCAGCGGCTTGGAGCGGAGCTACGAGGAGGTGCTGCGAGGTCAAAAGGGGAAAAAGGTGATGCACGTTGACGTGCACAACCGAGAGATTGGTCCCTACCGCAACGGTGAACTCGACACCATGCCCGTTGAGGGATTTAACCTCTACACCACCCTTGATGCCGACCTACAAAGTTATGCCGAAGAACTGATGGGTAACAAACGTGGCTGCGTGGTGGCACTGGAACCATCAACTGGCGAAGTGCTGGCCATGGTGTCGGCACCATGCTACGACCCCAACTTGCTGGTGGGACGCATTCGAGGAAAGAACTACACAATGCTCAACAGCGACATATCGAAGCCCATGCTCAACCGTGCCTTGATGGGGCAATATCCCCCGGGGTCGATATTCAAAGTGGCTCAATCGATGGTGGCGCTCGACTTGGGTGTGATAAATGCCAACACTGGTTTTGTGTGCGACAAAAGTCTTGTCGGATGCCACAACCACCCATCGGCCACATCGGTGCGCGATGCCATCAAGATGTCGTGTAACCCCTACTTCTACCAAGTATACAAGAGGGTGATACAACAGGGACGGCATCGCAGTATATATAAAGACAGCCAGTATGGATTGAGCGTGTGGCACGACTACATGTTGCGCTTCGGGTTTGGCCAAAAGCTCGACATAGACCTGCCCAAATCGGGTCTGCAAACGGGGCACATACCCGACACGTCGTACTACAACCGCCAGTATGGTCGCGAGCGTTGGGCATTTTCAACCATCTATTCCAACAGCATCGGACAAGGAGAGGTGACGGTAGTGCCGTTGCAAATGGCCAATTTGGCCGCCATTGTTGCCAACAGAGGCTACTATATCACGCCTCACATGGTGCGTTTCTATGGTCCCGACTCGATTCGCGACGAGCGTTACTACACCCGCCACGAAACGGGCATTGACCGAAAGTTCTTCGAGATAGCCGCCGACGGTATGTTCGACGTGGTGCACAAACCGGGTGGCACAGGCCACCGAGCCGATGTGCCAGGGCTCGACGTGTGTGGCAAGACGGGTACGGCCGAGAACTACGGCAACGACCACTCGGTGTTTATCGCCTTTGCCCCAAAGGTTAACCCCCAAATTGCCCTGGCCGTGTATGTGGAGAACGCACAAGGAGGTGGGGGTACATGGGCTGCCCCAATTGCCGGACTGCTGATAGAGCGATATTTGAATGGCGAGGTGAAGCGAAAGGATGTGGAGCGACAATACCGCGAAGTTAACCCCTGCCAAAAACTGCCGTTGACACGGAGGGTAAAAAAAATGCGCAAAAAGAAGTGAGAAATCCCGAACATCTGAAAATAGATTGGACTGCCATTGGCCTATGGTGCGCAATCACCCTCTTCGGGTGGATCAACATTTATGCCGCCTGCTACGACGAAAGTCAGGCTGCAGTATTCGACTTCTCAACCAAACATGGCAAGCAAATAATTTGGATAGGAGTGGCTGCAATTATGGCACTGGTGATTATGTTCACCACGCCACGCTTCTTCTCCAACACGGCGTATGTGATATACGGCATAGTGATGGTGCTGCTGGTGGTAACACTGTTTATAGCAACCGCAACAAAGGGAGGCAAGTCGTGGATCGACTTTGGGCCATTCAAGTTCCAACCATCAGAGTTTGGTAAGTTTGCCACCGCTCTGGCTCTTTCAAAATACATGTCGGACATAAATCGCGACATACAGCAAACATCTACCAAGATTACCGCCATCGTTCTCGTCGCCGTACCCATGTTGCTCGTGTTTCTGCAACACGACACTGGCTCGGCACTGGTGTTTTTAGGGTTCATACTACCCTTGTATCGCGAGGGGTTGCCTGCTGGAGTACTGATCTTTGGATTGCTTGCCATTGTGCTGTTTGTAATGGCATTGCTGATAAACAAATACATACTGATAGGTATCATTGTGGTTGTTGCGTTGTCACATCTGTTTATTTGGCTTAACAAGCGCACACGCCGAAACTACAGCCGAACACTGCTGGTAGCGGTGGGGTGTGTGCTGTTTGTGTTGTCAGTCGACATGGTTTTCAACCACGTACTTGAATCGCACCAACGAGAACGCATAGAGGTGCTGCTGGGCAAGAGTACCGACATGCGAGGGTCGGGCTACAATCAGAACCAGTCAAAGATAGCCATTGGGTCGGGCGGCATTGTGGGCAAAGGCTTTTTGAGAGGCACCCTTACAAAAGCCGACTTTGTGCCCGAACAGGAAACCGATTTTATATTCTGCACAGTGGGCGAAGAGTGGGGCTTTGTTGGGTCGGTGGCATTGTGCGCAGCATATATATGGCTACTAGTACACCTTATCAGCATGGCCGAACGACAACGAAGTAGGTTTGCCCGTTTCTATGGCTATTCGGTGGCAAGCATCCTGTTTGTACACTATGCAATCAATATTGGCATGGTACTTGGCGTGGTACCTGTTATCGGCATTCCGCTACCATTTTTCAGTTATGGAGGGTCGTCGATGCTTGCATTCACAATACTACTTTTTGTTTTTATTCGTCAAGACGCCTCTAAAAATCAACTACTTTAAGACACTGCTATGAGTCAGAAAAACCCATCCAACGACCAGCGTTGCTCGTTTTGTGGCCGCAAAGGCACTCCCGACAACCCTCTGCTTTCTGGCATAAATGCATACATTTGCACAGAATGCGTTGGGCATGCTCACGATATGATTGCCGAAGAGCATCGCAAACATGCAACAGCCAACCTACCAGAATTGGCCGATTTGCCATCGCCCCACGAAATAAAAGATTTTCTTGACCAGTATGTGATTGGGCAGGAACAGGCAAAGCGTGTACTCTCGGTGTCGGTATATAACCACTACAAACGTCTTCGATATAACAGCGAACGGTCTAACGCCGACGATGTTGAGATTGAAAAATCTAATGTGATAATGGTAGGCGAAACTGGTACGGGTAAGACCCTATTGGCTCGTACCATTGCCCGTCTTCTCAAGGTGCCATTCTGCATTGCCGATGCCACCACGTTGACCGAAGCAGGTTATGTGGGCGACGATGTTGAGAATGTACTTGTCCGTCTGCTTCAAGCCGCCGATTATAATGTTGCACGAGCCGAAACAGGTATAGTGTTTATAGACGAAATTGACAAAATTGCCCGTAAGAGCGAGAATACTTCAATAACAAGAGATGTGTCGGGCGAAGGTGTGCAACAAGCATTGCTGAAGTTGCTTGAAGGTGCAGAGGTCGGTGTACCACCAGAGGGAGGACGGAAACATCCCGAACAGAAGTTAATCCAGGTAAACACAAAGAACATTCTGTTTATTTGTGGCGGAGCATTTGACGGGATTGAACGCCACATTGCCAACCGCATGAAGTCTAACGTTATTGGGTTTAACAGCATAAAAGAAAAAGAACAGGTAGACCGTAACAACATGCTCCAATACGTACAGCCAATGGATCTCAAGAAATTTGGATTGATACCCGAACTTGTTGGCCGTTTTCCTGTCCTTACCCACCTGCAAGCCCTCGACCGTCAATCGTTGCTCCGCATACTTACCGAACCTAAAAATGCGCTTGTAAAGCAATACCGCGAGTTGTTTAAGATGGATAATATCAACCTTGAGATTGACCCTGACGTGCTCGACCTTGTGGTTGACCATGCCATAGAATACAAGTTAGGAGCAAGAGGGTTGCGATCGATTATGGAGAGCATTATGGTAGACTTGATGTACGACTTGCCACAGAAAAAGGAGACCTCCACGTTCCATCTCACCAAAGAAATGGCAAAAACAAAACTTCAACTATGAAAATGCTACTCACCAAACGGTTCACGTTTGAGATGGCTCATGCGTTACCCGACTACAACGGTAAGTGTTCTAACATCCACGGACATAGTTACCACTTTGAAATAACCGTAGAGGGTGAACCAATGAAAGCCCCTGGTACATCCGAAAACGGTATGGTGATTGATTTTGGAAGAATTAAAGATGTGGTAAACGGAACAATAATTGCAGTATTTGACCACGCTTTGGTATTGCCACGTACTGGAGAGAACGCCGTGAATTTAGAACCTTATTCGGCCAAACTGATACTGGTAGACTTCCAACCAACTACAGAAAATCTGCTCATACACTTCTCCCAACTCTTGCAACCAAAGTTTCAAGGGGAAGCAAAAATACACAGCCTGCGTCTTTCTGAAACAGAAACATCCACAGCCGAACTAATCCTATAGGGGTAGTTTCTCTACGTTTACCTTCCGCAGACCATGTATAGTAGATAGGAATCGCGACGACTGCGACTGCCTTACTCGCAGTTCTATGCTACATTCCAAATCAAAAGTCTGCTTTTGCGGTTTCAGATCAAAGTCTTTTATCACTTTCATCACATCGTTTAGAGCTAAATAATCAAATGTTAAGCGGAATCTATCGTCAATCGTTCTTACTTCAATTTGGGCATTATTCAAAGCGTCTCTCGCAGCAAGCTTATACGCATTAGCCAACCCAGATGCCCCAAGCAATACACCACCAAAGTATCTTACAACCACGACAAGCGTATTTGTAAGATCTAACGAGAGTATCTGTCCGTGGATAGGTCTACCTGCCGTCCCACTTGGTTCTCCGTCATCGTTTTGTCTACTTTCTCTTGTCGTTTCTCCAATGACATACGCAAAACAATGATGTCTTGCATCATGATACCGTTTTCGCAAAGCATCAACAAGCGGTTTAACATCCTCTACAGAAACCACAGGATAGGCATAGGCCATAAATCGACTACCTTTCTCCTTATAGAGTCCCTCTGATGGGGCTGCAAGGGTACGGAAAGTATCACTATCTGTTGTCATATTTTTTGGGGATCAGGAAATGGCAACCAACTATGCTTCAATCACTGTCAATCTTGACCCGTTGCCCACAGGTATTTTCGGAGCAGGTAATCCGTTACCAAGTAGTGCCTTCGACCTCAGCACTCGCACTTCGTCATATACACCACTTGCTATAAAGGCATCCAACACCTTTCTCCCCCCCTCAACGATTACACTTTGTAAATGTGCTTTGTACAATTCTTGCAACACTTCTTTCACGGTACCCACAGTAAGTCGCATCCAGTTCTTTGGAAGGGTATTTACTCTGCATCTTCTATCAATCAACACTGGTTGGGGGTTGTTGCCACAAAAATGCCGTGCATTCAACCTGGGCTTATCCCTCAAATAGGTTTCAGACCCCACAACGATTGCAGCCTCTTCGGTACGCCACTTGTGGTTTATCCTGTCTTGAATAGGTGTTGTAAGCCAATATGGACTATCTCCACACGGAGCCATATATCCATCTGCGCTCTCTGCCCATTTTAGTATCACATAGGGACGATGCTGCTCCATATAGGTAAAGAAGCGCCTATTCAATTCTCGTCCCTCTTTTTCGAGCACATGTCGTTTCACCTCAATTCCAGCGTGCTGCAACTTCTCAAAACCCTTTCCGTCAACAAGAGAGTTTGGGTCGTCATTGCAACAAACCACTCTTTTTATTCCCTTCTCAATAATTAAGTCGGCACAGGGCGGAGTATGCCCATAATGCGAGCATGGTTCAAGGTTTACATATAACGTTGCTCCCCGAAAGACATCCTTATCATCATAACGACTTCCACTACTACCATTCACGCACCGCAACAGGGCGTTTCTCTCGGCATGATTGTGGCCAAACTGTTGATGATAGCCCTCCGAGATAATTATACCATTTTTTACCACCACACATCCTACAAGGGGGTTGGGGCGCGTGCGCCCCAACCCCTGTGCAGCCAGCCTCAAACAGCGCTGCATATATTGCTCGTCTGACAATTGTTGCATACCGTCTTATTGACAGGTAAGAGTCTTGATTAAAACTCGGCCGTCTTCGGCGTGCGTGGGAAAGGTATAACGTCGCGGATATTTGCCATGCCCGTCACGAACAACATAAGACGTTCAAAACCTAATCCGAAACCAGCATGAGGACATGTGCCATACTTTCTGGTATCAAGGTACCACCACATATCTTTCATCGGGATATTTCGTTCATCTATGGCAGCAAGCAACTTGTCGTAGTTTTCCTCTCGCACAGAGCCACCTATTATCTCGCCTATTTGTGGGAAAAGGACATCTGTGCCTTGCACAGTGCGTCCATCGGCATTCTGCTTCATGTAGAAAGCCTTTATCTCTTTCGGATAGTCGACCATTATAACTGGGCGTTTGAAATGCTCCTCTACCAAAAAACGCTCATGTTCACTTGCCAAGTCGACGCCCCAACTGACGGGGAATTCAAACTTATGCCCATTGTTCACCGCTTCCTCAAGTATCTTTATACCCTCGGTATAGGGCAACCGTACAAAGTTGGTTGCCGTAACGCCACGCAACCTTTCTATTAGGTTCGGGTCTATCATCTTGTTCAAGAACTCAAGGTCGTCCATGCAATGATCCAACGCCCACTGCACGCAATACTTTATAAATTCCTCTTCAAGTGCGGTAAGGCTATCCAGATCGTAGAAAGCCATTTCAGGTTCAATCATCCAAAACTCGGCCAAATGGCGTGGGGTATTGCTATTTTCTGCACGAAACGTGGGACCGAACGTATAAATCTTACCAAGCGATGTTGCGCCCAGTTCCCCTTCCAACTGGCCACTCACCGTCAAAGCCGTCTGTTTGCCAAAGAAATCCTGCTCATAATCGACACTGCCATCTTCTTTCTTGGGCAGGTTGTTCAGCGGCAGTGTGGTTACTTGAAACATCTCGCCGGCGCCCTCACAGTCGCTTGCTGTGATTAGTGGAGTGTGGAAATAGAAGAAACCTCTCTCGTGGAAAAAAGTATGGATGGCATAGGCCATGTTGTGGCGCATTCGCATCACGGCACCAAAGGTATTGGTGCGCAATCGCAGGTGGCCAATCTCACGCAAAAACTCCATTGAATGACCCTTCTTCTGCAAGGGATAGGTCTCTGGCGAAGCCTCGCCATACACTTCGATAGTTTTTGCCTGCACCTCAACAGCCTGACCACTCCCCTGGCTACTCACCAGCGTACCATCAACACTGATACATGCACCCGTTGTGATGCGACGCAACTGTTCTTCAAACTGCACAGGATCAGCAACCACCTGTATGTTGTGTATAATCGAGCCATCATTGAGGGCAATAAAGGCCACATTCTTGTTGCCACGCTTGGTGCGCACCCAGCCCTTAACGTTTATCTCCGTGCCAATCAGTGCCGACACGTCTTCTTTCAGCAAATGTTTAATTTCGTAGCGTTTCATGTCTTTATTTATTCTCCATCATTTTTTTCAAATCAACATCGCTCACAAAGCGGAATATTTGTTCCTCACTTGTTCGCCGACAAACCATTATCGTGTCGTTGTTTGCGGCCACAATATACCCGTCCAAACCCTCGACAACCACCGTTTTACCTAAAGCATCGGGGGTTGAAACAATGGTGTTGGTGGTGTCGTAAAGAAAAACACCAGCCTTACCCAACACGGCATTGCCCTGCAAATCGCGTGGCAAAACATCATACAGCGTATCCCACGTCTCAATGTCGCTCCAATCAAACGAGGCTGCCATCACATGCACATTCGATGCTTTCTCCATTATACCATTATCCACCGATATTGCTTCGGTTTGCGAATACACGCGTTCCAACTCATCGTGAGGTGTGGAAGTGTTCAGTGCAAACATATCGCGAACCACGTTGGGCAAATACTTCTCATATGCTTCCTTCAACACTTTCAAACTCCAAACAAAGATACCGGCATTCCAAAAGAACTCGCCAGTGGCAATAAACTGTCGTGCAAGATCGACTGGTGGTTTCTCGGTAAAGGTGATTACTGGATGTAGGTCATCGGCACCAGGCAACGACGACTCCTCCTTGAACTGTATATAGCCGTAACTTGTGTCGGGGCGTACTGGACGCGCACCGAGGGTTACAATCCAATCGTGGGCACTTGCCACAGTAACGGCCTGCTGCAAGTCAGACACAAAACGCGCCGTACGGAAAATAGCGTGGTCCGACGGGGTAACAATCAGCACCGCATCGGGGTCTATTGCACCGATAATCGAAGCGGCGTAGGCTATGCATGGAGCCGTGTTGCGACGCATGGGCTCGCCAAGCACCTGATAGGGTTGCAGGTCGGGCAACAAAGCCCGCACACGGTCCACATAATTCTCGCCTGTAACAATCACCACGTGGTCACGCTGACACACCCGTGTCATGCGGTCGAAAGTCATCTCCAACAGGGTTTTCCCTACACCCAACACATCAAGAAACTGCTTTGGGCTATCGGGATTACTCATTGGCCAAAATCGGCTACCATTGCCTCCTGCCATTATCACCACCCACAAGTGGGCGTTGCTGTATGCTGCCTCTTCTATCATTCGTTAATCCTTATTCTGCCAATATGCGCGTACATTCTCAAACCACCTACGCCTCTCTGCTATCTTATCAACTTCCGTGCCATAAAGATGCCATTGTATTTCTTTCCCACCAACACCCCATCGGCAAATTCCTACAATGTGCGGTTGCGCAATGCTCTCTCTTTTGCCTCTTTCATATGTTCTTATCCTCTGTGCATCACACACTCACCTGCCCTTTGATATGGGGATGGGGATTGTAGTTTTGAAGTTCAAAGTCGTCGTATCGGAAGCCAAAGATGTCGTGCACCTCGGGATTTATCTTCATGGTTGGTAGCGGACGTGGTTCGCGCTCCAGTTGCAGGCGCACTTGTTCAACATGGTTGAGATAGATGTGCGCATCGCCCAAGGTGTGGATAAATTCGCCTGGCCGCAGACCACACACTTGTGCCATCATCATGGTGAGCAGAGCATAACTGGCAATGTTGAATGGCACCCCCAAGAAGAGGTCGGCACTGCGCTGGTAGAGCTGACAGCTGAGCCTATCGCCATCGACGTAGAACTGAAACAGGCAATGACAGGGAGGCAGAGCCATATCGGCAATTTCTGACGGATTCCACGCCGTTACCACCAGTCTTCGGCTCGATGGGTTGCGCAAAATTTCGTCGCGCACATTGGCAATCTGGTCAATGGTGCCACCACGACCGTCGGGCCACGACCGCCACTGACTGCCATATATGGGGCCCAAATTGCCGTCGGCATCGGCCCATTCGTCCCAAATGCTCACACCATGTTCTTTCAGAAAGCCAATATTTGTCTCGCCACGCAAGAACCACAGCAACTCGTAGATTATCGACCGCAAGTGCAACTTTTTGGTTGTCAACGCAGGGAAACCATCATCAAGGCAAAAGCGCATCTGATAGCCAAACGTGCCAATAGTGCCTGTACCCGTGCGGTCGGTGCGCTGTGTGCCGTGATCGAGCACGTGGCGCAAAAGGTCAAGATATTGTTTCATAACACAATCAACGTTGAGACAAAACGCACACCGTCTTTCTTTATTGTTTCCCAAACACGAAAAAAGCAGATTTGCTTATATTCTTCACCTTAGGACGAGGGTTGTGGCAAAACGGCAGCAAAGAGGTATCAAGTAGGTATCAACTTCGGCCGTTCTTCAGTCGTTCTTCAGTTGTTCTTCAGTCGTTGACTGAAGAACAACTGAAGAACTGCCCTACTTGATACCTATTTGATTGGGATGTAACCGTGGCATGAATGCAAAAAAAATTGTGCAAATCAAAAACATAGCGTAACTTTGCACTTGAAATGAATGAGGGGACATGTGCAGTCCCCTTCTTTTATAACCTATGATTGAGAAGATTAAAGTATTAGAACTGGTGAAAGGCGCGCTGGACGGCACCGACAAATTTTTGGTAAACCTAAAGATAACGCCCGACAACCGCATATTTGTCGACATTGACGGCGACAACGGCATTGTGATTGACGACTGCATTGCCTTGAGCCGTGCCATTGAACAGGGGCTTAACCGCGACGAGGAAGACTTTGAGTTGAACGTTGGGTCGGCCGGAGCCGATGAGCCGTTAAAACTGGCACGCCAATACCGTCGGCACATTGGAAGGCAATTAAGCATCGTTACCACCGATGGCGAAAGTTTCACAGCCACCCTCACTGCAGCCGACAACAGCACGGTTGGCCTGCACCAAAAAGGTCAGAAAAAGGCTCCACCACGCGACGTTGAGTTGCCCTACGACAAGATAAAAGAGGCTCGTGTGGTGATTGACCTCTAACCCACCCTCACCTGCACCACAATAAAAGAAAATAAACACAGCAGACACATACCGTCAAGCATTATGAAAACATTAGGTTTGATTGACTCCTTTCAGGAATTCAAAGACTTCAAAAACATTGACCGCGAAACCCTCATGCGCATTTTGGAAGAGGTGTTTAGGGCGGTATTGGCCAAACGCTATGGCTCGGAGGACAACTTCGACATAATTGTGAATATCGATAAGGGAGACCTTGAGATATTCCACAATCGCACCATCGTCGAGGACGGACAGGTAACCGACCCCAACCACGAGATAGCGTTGAGCGATGCCTTGAAGATAGAAGACGACTTTGAAGTGGGCGAAGAATTGTCGGAGCCCATACTGATGAGCGAGTTTGGCAGACGCGAGATACTCTCGATACGTCAAAACCTGGTTAGCAAAATTCAAGACTATGAAAAGTCGCTCATATTCCAGAAGTATAAGGAAAAAGTGGGCGAGATAGTGGTTGGCGAGGTCTACCAGCCATGGAACCGCGAAATACTGATACTCGACGAGGAAAAAATAGAGTTGGTGCTGCCCAAAAGCGAGCAGATACCCGCCGACCGTTACCGCAAAGGCGACACCGTGCGCGCCGTGGTGTTGAAAGTGGAAATGCGCAACAACAACCCCGTGATAGTGTTGAGTCGCACCAGCCCAATATTCCTTGAGCGACTGCTTGAATCGGAAGTGCCCGAGATATACGATGGCTTGATCACCATTCGCAACATTGTGCGCCAACCTGGCGAGCGTGCCAAGGTGGCCGTTGAAAGCTACGACGACCGCATCGACCCCGTGGGTAGTTGCGTGGGCGTGAAAGGAAGTCGCATACATGGCATAGTGCGCGAGCTACGCAACGAGAACATCGACGTGATAAACTATACCCAACGTGCCGACTTGATGATACAACGTGCCCTCAGTCCGGCAAAGATAAGCAACATAAAAATCAACGAAGAAGAAAAGAAAGCCGAGGTGTTTATGCAGCCCGACCAGGTGAGCCTGGCCATTGGTAAGGGAGGCTACAACATCAAGCTGGCCAGCAAACTGGTAGGATATGAAATCGAGGTGTATCGCGACACCGACGAAGACTACGACGATGTAGCTTTGCAAGAGTTCAACGACGAAATAGATCAGTGGATCATCGACGAACTTATAAAGATAGGATGCGACACCGCCAAGAGCGTACTCTCACTCTCGAAACAAGATCTCCTGACACGTACCGACTTGGAAGAGGAGACCATAGACCACGTGGTAGAAGTGTTGAAAGCCGAATTTGAATAAACCCAACGGCCTTTACCGCGCACACAACCTAATCCCTAACGAAAGCAAACAAGAAGACATGGCAAGTTTCAGACTGACAAAAGTGGCAAAAGAGTTCAACGTGGGCATACAGAACCTCGTCGAACATCTTGCAAAAATGGGACATAACGTAGAAGCAAATCCCAACACAAAAATAAGCGAAGAACAATATGAGCTACTTGCCACCGCCTTTCAAGGCGAACGCAAAGTGAGGGAAGAGGCCAACAAGATAGAACTAACTCCCACAGGTGGTATTCGCACAGTCGAAGTTGCGCCCAAGGCAGACCGCGACCACGAGGCCGACGAGGTGATTATTAAAAACTATACACCCCAGAAAAACAAAGCGGAAGAGCCTGCAAAAGAGGTGGTCGAGGAAGAGCCACAACAGTCCCAACCCGTGCAAGAAGAGTCCGAGACGGCAGTGGAACCCGAACCAACGGAGGAAACGGTCGAGTTGGAAATAGAAAAAACCATTGAGGAAGCCCCAATAGTGGAGCCCACCGTAGAGGTTGAGCCCGAAGTGGAATTGCCTGCCGACGACACCCCTGCGCCAGTCGAGCCTGAACCAGAAGTTGTCGTGCCACAACCGTCAGAGACCCCATCTGTTAAGGAAACCGTGTTGAAGGTGATTGATAAAATAGACCTCTCGACCATCAACACGCGCACACGTCCCGACAAAAAGAAGAAGAAAAAAGATGCGCCATCGGCTCAAGCCACACCCCAAAGCCAGCCTGCATCTGCAAAATCTGCGCCTGTGCAGGTAAAGGCCACTGCCACCGAGGCAGAAAAGCCACAACCCACAAAGCCAATAGCACCAGCCAAACCCGAGCCCGAGTTTATACAAACACAGTATCAAAAGCTGGAAGGGCCGAAAGTTGTGTCGAAGATAGACCTTGCACAATTTGAAAAAGACGGTGCCGATGTGAGCGGACGCAAGAAGCGTAAACACATCAAGAAAGAGGGTGTCAAGGTGCAGGATGTAAACAAGATTGGCGCCGAAGTGGCCAAAAAAGAGAACAGCGAACGCGAGAAACAGAAACAAAAGCAAAAGACCGCCGCCGCAAAAGCCGATCCGAAACAAAAGAAGAAGAAAGCTGGTGATAAGAAAGTGGTGATAGACGACAACGAGATTGAGAAGCAGATACGCGACACCTTGGCTCGTCTGTCTCCCCTTGGAAAGTCGAAGACTTCAAAACACAACCGCGAAAAACGCCAGAAAGTGCATGCCCAGATGGAAGAGGAGATGATGCACGAAATGGAGAACCAACGCGTGTTGCAGGTTACGGAGTTCGTCACCGCCAACGAGTTGGCCACCATGATGAACGTACAGGTAACCAAAATCATATCCACCTGCATGAGTGTTGGCATTTTCGTCAGCATCAACCAGCGATTGGATGCCGAAACCATCAAACTCATTGCCGACGAATTTGGCTTTGAAGTCAACTTCGCCTCCGAAGATGTTGTAAACACTATACACAAAATAGAAGAAGAAGACCGTCCGGAGGACATGATTACCCGTAACCCAATCGTAACCGTTATGGGACATGTTGACCACGGTAAGACATCTCTGCTCGACTATATTCGCAAAACTAACGTTATTGCTGGCGAGGCCGGAGGCATAACACAGCACATTGGTGCATACGAAGTTACCACAGCCGATGGCCGTAAGATAACGTTCCTCGACACTCCGGGCCACGAGGCATTTACCGCCATGCGTGCCCGCGGTGCAAAGATGACCGATATTGCCATCATCGTCATTGCCGCCGACGATAAAATAATGCCCCAAACCATTGAGGCTATAAATCACGCGCAATCTGCTGGCGTACCAATAGTGTTTGCTATAAACAAGATAGATAAACCAGGAGCCGACCCCGACCGCATCAAAACCGAACTGGCAAATATGAATCTGTTGGTCGAAGAATGGGGCGGAAAATATCAGAGCCAAGACATCAGTGCCAAGAAAGGCATCGGCGTTGACGAATTGCTTGAGAAGGTAATTTTGCAAGCCGACATTATGGAGCTTAAGGGCAACCCCAACAAGCGAGCCAAAGGAACCGTCATTGAAAGCACCCTTGACAAGGGTAGAGGCTATGTGGCGAAGATACTCGTTGAAGACGGCACCATACGGAAAGGCGACCCAATTGTTGCAGGAGCAACGTATGGCCGAGTTCGCGCAATGTATAATGAACGTAACCAGGAAGTTGTTTCGGCCGGTCCCTCTCAGCCTGTTCTACTTCTCGGCCTCACAGGTGCATGCCAAGCGGGCGACACTTTCAATGTGATGGAGAACGAGAAAGAAGCAAAAGACATTGCCGCCAAACGAACCCAGTTGCAGCGTGAACAAGGTATACGCACTCAGACCCACTTGACTTTGGAGGAGATTGGCCGACGCAGGGCATTAGGTAACTTCAAAGAACTCAACATCATTGTTAAGGCCGACGTTGACGGCTCTGTTGAGGCACTTAGCGATTCCCTCATAAAACTGAGCAATGAGGAGGTTCAAGTCAATGTCATACACAAAGCCGTTGGTCAGATTTCGGAAAACGATGTCATGTTGGCAATGACCGCCGATGCCATCATTATCGGCTTCCAGGTACGTCCCAGCGTTGGAGCTCGTAAGATGGCTGAAACCGAGCATATTGACATTAGATTATACAGCATCATCTACGATGCCATAAATGAGTTAAAAGATGCCATTGAAGGCATGCTTGCACCAGAAACGCAAGAAAAGATTGTTGCCAATCTTGAAATTCGCGAAACCTTTAAGATTAGTAAGGTTGGTACAATTGCTGGATGTATGTGCCTCGATGGTAAGATAAATCGCCAAAGCAGCATCCGCATAATTCGCGATGGCATAGTGGTATACACAGGTCGCTTGGCATCGCTGAAGCGTTTCAAAGACGATGTTAAGGAGGTTGTAAGTGGCCAAGATTGTGGTCTGAATATCGAAAACTATAACGACATAAAGGTGGGCGATATAGTTGAAGCCTACGAGGTAATCGAAATAAAACGCAAGTTGTAATAATAAACTAATAGAGCCTGCCGTTATTTCCAATGCGGCAGCATGCCTCCTTAGTTCAACGGATAGAATAGAGGTTTCCTAAACCTTAGATGAGGGTTCGATTCCCCCAGGAGGTACAAAACAAGCACACCGATAGCGTACTATCATTCCATTAAGCACTGATGTCTCTCGTCTTACCCCCCCCACGCAATGACCTATACAGGCATTCTTATTGGAATAGTGCTTATGCTTTTAGTCTTGGTGTGGGTTCTGCTGCATCGCACATCCCTACAAAGACAAGCGCTTTACTTCTTTCAGAATTCTGACGTAAAGGATGGTCAAACATTGCTTGCCGACTTTGAAGAAAGATTCTCGGCAAAGTATATTGCGCATTCCGACTATGAGTCTTTTGTACAAAAATACGATGTAGTGTATCATAAAGCCAAATCATTGTGCTTTAAGATGCGACATTTTGGGCTTCCCGTCCCAGATCAGTTATACTCATTTATAACATCCTACGAACAACTTCCCGACCTGCGCAACTCTCATAATAAGCAGTATGTATATGACACATTGCGCGAGCATAAAGACTTTTTCGATCATTGTCTAACCTATCCGTTAGATCATCAGCAACGCAACTCCATAGTTCCCGAAGAGGACAATTGTCTCGTAGTGAGCAGTGCTGGCAGTGGTAAGACCTCTTCTATTGTTGGCAAAGTGCGCTATCTTATAGAGAAACGCGGTGTGCAACCAGAGAATATCCTGCTGATTAGCTTCACACGCAAAGCTGCTAACGAGCTCTCGGTACGCATGAACGCACCAAACTTGCGAGGTTATACTTTTCACAAACTTGCATTAGACATAATTGGTAAGCATACTGGCAAAAAACCATCGGTGTGCGAGAATAATGGGCAACTGATTGTTGACATATATCGCAACATGATTGCCGATGATAAGTTCAAACGCAATATTGCCACTTTCTTTATCGACTACGATGCACAGGCCGACGAAGAGGAACGATTGACGCGCGAAAGACAACGGCAACTCGCTGATGCCAAAGAGACACGCATAGTGGCTGGCGTAACAGATATGGATGGGCACCATGTGTATGTACGTAGCCACCAAGAGGCTCGAATATGCTTTGCTCTGTCGGCCTTGGGTGTTGACTGGCGTTATGAAGAGCCCTACGAGCACGACACAGCCAACGACCAATATTCGCAATACCATCCCGACTTCTCCATACACTATAAAATAAATGGTATCCCCAAACGTCTTTATCTGGAACATTTTGGAATAAATAGCGAAGGGAACGTTCCTAAATGGTTTGCCTCTAAACAAGGAATAACCTATGCCGAAGCAAACAAGCGGTATAACGACGGTATTGAATGGAAAAAAGTGATACACCGTCAATGTGGTACACGAATGATAAGCACCAGTAGCGTAGAACTACAAGGAGCCAATGTCACTGACATTCTCAGGGTTAAGTTGCAAGCCGAGGGAGTGCCTCTACAAGAGAAAAGCGCTGATGAATTGTACTTGATGATGATTCCAAACAATAGTTCGCGCGAGAAAATGATAATACGTCTTGCAGCAACTTTCATATCCCTGCTAAAATCGAACTGTAAAACCATTGATGAACTACTGCACGAAGCGCAACGGAAGCGCGACATACGCACCATATTCGTAGTTAAGAACATCTTTCAACCAATATTTGAGCAATACAAAAAGGAACTGCACCAAAGACAACAAATAGATTTTAACGATGCCATTGCTATGGCCACCGATATTTGCAACGCTACACATCCTGTGAAATATGACTACATAATTGTTGACGAATTTCAGGACATATCAATAGATCGTTACCACTTTCTCAAAGCCCTTCGTAACAGTAACCCACCTGCAAAACTATACTGTGTGGGCGACGATTGGCAAAGTATATACCGGTTCTCGGGTAGCGACATGACTCTTTTCAGCCATTTCGAGGACTACTTTGGCAAAACCGACATTCACAAAATCGAGAGCACCTACCGTTTTGGAGAACCAGCTGTATCGAAATCGTCTGCATTTATTCAACGGAACCACCACCAAATCAATAAAGCTATTAGGCCTTTCAACGACCATCTACACACCGACATAATCTTTCAGCCCTACTCCAGTGACGATTATTGTAGCATCGTAGAGAGAGCCATAGCGCAGATACCTGCCGAGAAAAGTGTGTTTCTTATTGGTAGATATAACTTCGATGATTGGCATCTATCACAGAAATTTCCTGCTGCAAAAGATGGCGAGCACTACTACTACACCATCTGCGATAGAAAAGTCGAATTCCTTACCGTACACAAAAGCAAGGGGCTTGAAGCCGACTATGCCATAATACTTCAGTGCAACGACGACACCCTTGGCTTTCCTGCCAAAATCTACGGCGACCCTGTACTCAACTATCTCCTTTCTCGAAGCGACGACTATCCCTATGCCGAAGAAAGGCGATGCTTCTACGTTGCCACTACACGTGCAAAAGAGAAGACCATAGTGCTATACGACGAGCATGCGCCATCTGTATTCATTGACGATTTTATCCACCCCAATAAGTCCGATGAGCCACCGTTCCCAGAGTTGCGTAACCACATGAAACGGTGGACTCAACGACAAGACCGATTTCTTCTGCAACAATACAACAACGGGCATAGTATAAAACGAATAGCCCAAACCATGGGACGCACTCCTACAGCTATAATCATGCGATTGGAATATCTCACCAAAAGCAGACTTACCTAAACACACATACTTCATTGGATAAAAAGCATAACTTTGTTAGATACAAAAAGCCTAAATCCAATAAAACAAGCGCTCTTTATTCTTTTTCGCTGCTTCCTCGCTTATTGACTCTGTTCAGACTGTGCACAATACGGTTCCGCTAATGAACGACCTGAGTGTGCAAGACGGGGAAAAGATTGACACAATAGCGTTTGCTTATCCCAACCGCGATAGAGCCCATGCTCGCGATTCCTTCTGCGAGGCCTTTACCATTCCCGACACTGCCATCTGCCTGTTTACAAAGCAATGGCAAAGCCAACAATGTGCATGCTATATGATTCCTAAAGAGCCCAGTCGATGAATAGCTCGCCACACAGCCGTGCTTAATACCTCTGGCACAATAACTGAGACAAGTCTTCACCTCAATGCAAATCACCACAAATTCACAAGGTTGTCAAGACTACAAACGGGTGGTAATACCCCATCACCACCCAACCGCACCCACCATTAACCTACTAATAAACAGCATTTAGCATCATTTATCAATCCTAAAATAAAAATATTTTTGTCATTTTATATCAGTTTCGTAACTTTGCACCCGATTTCAAACGATGTATGCAAGCCCCATTTAGGGCAAGCGCAGCAGAGCGAAATCACGCACGGTGGGCGTAGTTCAGCTGGTTAGAGCGCCAGATTGTGGATCTGGAGGTCGTGGGTTCGAGCCCCACCTCCCACCCCTAAAAGAGGTTTGTTGATATCAACAAACCTCTTTTTTTGCACATATTATGCAAAAGAGAAACCGAGGGACAGCATCTAAAGATGCTGTCCCTCGGAACCACTTAATTCTATTAACGGAGTAGGAACTTACAACTGTTCCAATGCCTTTTGCACTGATTGTATCACAGCTCGCGACGTGAACGTAGCTCCGCTAACCGTTTCTACAGTCTTTTTCTTAGCTTGCTTCACAGTCAGCCCATTCCACGACTTATATAATCCAGCATCGCTAACACTTTGCAAAAAGCGGCCACCTTCTATATTAGGCAGCTGGTAAACACCTTTGATTACTTTCTTTGCATCAAAAGCAATCATCACTGGGGTTTCGCCATTAAAACCCTTTACGCCGTCGCTGGCTGGCTTGCTGAATACGACGTAACCCAAACGTTTACCCTTTGCATCAAGTACCTCGTTCCACACACCTTTTTTCACAACCTTTTTCACCGTCGGAAAAGCCTCAACTATATCGGTTTGTATGCCGTCGGCATTGTATTGTATGGCGGCTGGCGTACGAGGACCATGTGGCCCTTGATGATTACCGTCATGGTGGTGGGGATGGCCATTACCATGATGGTGGTGATGATGAGGCGTGGCCTGTTTTACTGGTTCTTGTGCATAAAGTCCTGTTACAGACAAGAAAGCACACAGAAGAATTACAATGAGTTGTTTCATAGAAGTGTTTTATTTAGAACCGTTTAGAAGCCCATACCAAACATGTGCCAATATTGTTCTTCCAATTTGCGCCACACAAGTGTGCTGTTGTCGAATGAACGACGTGTGTACTCGTTGAGCAACTCGCTCACTTGGTCGGTGTTGCCATGACTCTTCTGTATCTTAACCTCGTTTTCGAGAGCGTCCATGCCGTCAAAATCAGCCTTTTCCAGTTTTGCCAACTCGTTCATCATGCCTCTTTTGGTGCGTTGCCAAGCCACCGTTGCCAGCTTGTTGGCTTTACGGTATTGCCAAAGGGCGGTGCGCTCGTCATAGCGTTTCTGACCGCATAGAGAATAGGCTTTAGGTAGACGCGTGGTGCCACAGAAGATTGGCACACGTGGACTTTGGCCAGGATTGTCAAGGGCAACCCATGCAATGCCCCCCACCTCATCGGGCAACCAGTCGCGCAACTGGGCTACAAAACTATACGAGCACCAAGCCACGCTCACCGTGCGGCGAAATTCGACAGTACGCGGAGCAATGAAGTTGAGAGTATTCACCATGTTGCCCGTCATCCAAGGATTGGCAATGGGGCTTATTATAGTGTCGGCATAGGCTCGACCTTGAGCGTCCTTGCGGTTTACTACGCTTTTAACGTTGCGACACATGTCGAGTTCGGTGCCCTCATAGGTAGAGCGCAGCAGAGCCATGACATCGGCCACACTAACGCCCCGATCGGGTTTAACCGAGAATGGCAGTTCGGGCATATCCATCGAGAGGTTGAGCGAGGGGGCAAGACTGCTCAGAATGAAGTACTCGCGCTCACGGAAATTCTTGCCGTTGGCATAAGCGGGGGTAAAGGCTTTCCAGAAAACGAAATCGCCCTTTCCATTCCACAATTTGTATTTCTTTGCTACAGTTTCGATATTGTCGGAGCACATGAAGTTATCGGGGTCGTTGCGCATCAACTTGCCAATGCGGGGTATGTTGGCACTGACGGCAACATGGTCGTCTGGAACACGCTGGGCAGCCCATATACCGCCCACAACGTTGCGACCTTCTCCCAATATCTCCATTTGCCACACTTCTTTACGATCGGCAATGGTGATGCACTCGCCAGCATCACCGTATCCATACTGTTTCACGAGGCTACCGATCAAGCGAATGGCATCGCGGGCGGTGGTGCAACGCATCAATGCCACACGCTCCAACTCTTCGATGGTGAACATGCCATTGCGGTTGACCAGTGTATCGGGACCACCGAAAGTGGTTTCGCCAATGGCAAGTTGATGTTCATTAAGGCAAGGATAGGCCGTATTGAGGTAGGCATAGGTGTGCGCCACTTGTGGTATACCTCCACTGAGTTTAACGCCAGTGGTGTCGGTGCGATAGGCTGTGTGCATTGTGCCCTTGCGCACAAGGTGCATCTCATCGGTTGAATGCTCGCTGGCAGGCTCTACCGACATCCATGTGCGATAGCGTCCGTCGCACGTGTGCGAGGTGATAACACTTCCGTCGGTAGAAGCACGCTTACCAACCATAATTGACGTGCACGACTCTTTTGTGTTAACCTGTGCCCCAGCCATTAAAGGCAGGACAAAGACCAAAAGTAGCAATACTTTTCTCATGAGGGTGTATGTTGTTTGTCGTTAATATTAACCAGACATTTACTATTTGACATGCAAAGATACACATTTTACGATAAATAAAGTCCTCACCAACAGAAAAGTCACGGTGTTGTATACCCCAGGCATCAAGTGCAACGCTATTGCGCAAAAAGCAGAAGACTTTGTTGGTGAGGGGCATGATAGAGGCAACATATAGGTAGCAAGTAAGGCCGTTCTTCAGTCGTTCATCAGTTTTTCTTAAGTCCATGACTGAAGAACAACTGAAGAACGACTGAAGAACGGCCTTACTTAACACCTACATACCACACCCTTGATGCAAAGTTGTTTTGCTGATTTATGACCAATGTGCCGATGATATAGGGGCAGTGCTTGATTACAATTTGGAGGGGCTTTGATATAATAAACTGTCTTATTGCTACGTTTACCTATTCCAATTAAAGGACAAGTGATGAAAATTGCAGCTTTGGTGTCGGGTGGAGTAGACAGCTCGGTGGTGGTTCACCTTCTAAAAGAACAGGGATTCACACCCGACATATTCTATATTCACATAGCACCCGATAGCGACGACGGATTTTTCAGCTGCCCTGCCGAAGAAGATGTGGAGATTGTAACGTGGCTTGCACACAAATATGGATGCCACATGGAGCAGATTGACTTGAGCAAAGAGTATGAAGAGAGCGTGATACGTTACACCGTAGATAGCGCCCGACGGGGGCTTACACCCAATCCCGACGTGATGTGCAATCGCACAATTAAGTTCGGTGCATTTGTCGACCGCTGTGGGAGCAACTACGACCGCATTGCCACTGGCCATTACGCCACAACCGATACCTACGCCGACCACGTTTTTATTGCCACCGCCAAAGACCCGGTGAAGGACCAAACCGACTTTTTATCGCAGTTGGACTACTCTCAAATTCGTCAACTGATGTTTCCCATAGGCAACTTGATGAAGCAACAAGTGCGCGACATTGCCAACGCCGCCTCGCTCCCGTCAGCCACAAGAAAAGACAGTCAAGGGATATGCTTTTTGGGCAAGGTCAACTATAACGACTTTTTGCGCCGTTATCTGGGCGAACGTGAGGGGATGATTGTGGAGCAGGAAACCGGTAAGATATTAGGCACACACAAGGGCTACTGGTTCCACACCATTGGGCAACGCAAAGGGTTATGCCTCGGTGGTGGGCCATGGTTTGTGGTGAAAAAGGACATTGAAGAGAACGTAATATACGTATCGCACGGCTACGACACGGCAGCACAATATGGCAATCACATAGAAATAAACGGTTTCAGACACCTTTCGACCAACATTTGGGGCGACGATAGAATGATTGACGTAAAGTTTAAGATACGCCACACCCCAGAGTTCCACCAAGGGCAACTGCACCTTTTGCCAGGTGATGCAGCCACCATTGACAGCGACGATCCGATACAAGGCATAGCTGCAGGGCAGTATGCCACCATTTACGACAACGACGCCCACTTGATGGTGGCATCTGGAATGATTGTCTGACAACACAACTTGCATAAAACAAATGCAACTATTCTATACAAATAACATACACAATCAGATATGCCATCTGGATGCCGAAGAGAGTAAGCACGCCGTGAGAGTGATGAGATTGCGCACCAACGAACCGATATTCATAACCGATGGGATGGGCAACCTGCACCATTGCCGTCTGCTGACTGCCGACGAACGTGGCTGCACAGCACAGATTGAGCACACCGATGCCGACAAGTCAAAGCACGCCAAAATGCACTTGGCAGTGGCTCCAACAAAAAATCCAGCCCGAACGGAGTGGCTGGTAGAGAAAGCTGTAGAATTGGGGGTTGCAAGCATAACGCTGTTGCACTGTGAGCACTCGGAACGCATGTTTATAAAAGCAGCCAGATTGGAGAAGATTGCCATAAGTGCCATGAAACAATCGTTGCACACTTGGCTGCCAACCATTACTGGACCTGTGAACATGACCGACTGGCTCCGACAGGGTGAAGGGTTCGCCCCTACAACGATAAATCTGATTGCACACTGCGATGTAAACTCACCACGCACAAATCTGATCGACGCACTGAAACCAAATTGCGACGTAACAATGCTCATCGGTCCTGAAGGCGACTTTTCACCCACAGAGGTTTCTGCCGCTATCGACCACAAGTTCACACCTGTGAGTTTTGGCAACTCACGCCTACGCACAGAAACAGCCGCTGTATTTGCCGCCGCAGCGTTCCTCTTCACCAATCCAAACGCATGATGAAACGTTGCATAATTGGAACTTTGCTCGTTGTAGCCGTCATCTTTCCAACCGCCGTATGGGCACAAACACAGATTGCACTACTGCGCTATGGAGGTGGGGGCGACTGGTATGCTAACCCGACATCGTTGACAAACCTTATTGATTTCTGCAATCAGGATCAACACATGGGTCTAAAAAAAGATTATGCAACCGTTGACGTTGGTAGCGAAGAATTGTTCAACTACCCTTTTATACACATGACTGGGCACGGCAACGTTGTTTTTTCCGACCACGAAGCTCACAATCTGAGGACCTACCTAATCGGTGGTGGTTTCCTTCACATTGACGACAACTATGGCCTACGTGAATTCGTCGTACCCCAAATGAAGAAAGTGTTTCCCGAATTAGATTTTATTGAGCTACCCTTTTCTCACCCAATATTTCACCAAAAATACAACTTCGATAAAGGGTTACCCAAAATACACGAACACGACAATAAGCCGCCAAAGGCTTTTGCCCTGTTTTGGGAAGGAAGAATGGTGTGTTTGTTTAGTTGGGAATGCGATTTAGGCGACGGCTGGGAAGACCAAGACGTTCACGGGGATAGTTTTGAGACCCATCAAAAAGCACTCCGTATGGGTGGAAACATCCTACAATTTGTGTTCACACAATAAAGAAAAAAGCGATGCCACAGTTGCTCACTCTGACATCGCTATAAATCTAAAAAACTTCGCCTCTACCCTACTCTATCGCAGCTGCAATTTGCTCAGCAAGACTTTTCATTTCATCTGGAGTCATGCTGATATGCTTGCTGAAGTTGAGATCTGACGGTTGGTTAATGGGAATCAGGTGCACATGTGCATGAGGCACATCTATTCCAACCACAGCCTGCCCAACTTTAATACACGGACATACTTTCTTTAAGCCCTTTGCGACCTTTTTACTGAACAGGAACAACTCCGTGAACAATTCATCGTCTATATCAAAGACATAATCTATTTCCTGCTTTGGGATGCACAGCACATGTCCCTTCGCTACAGGATTGACATCAAGAAATGCCAAGCAATGCTCGGATTCCGCAACCTTATAGCACGGTATCTCACCTGCTACTATTTTACTAAATATGCTGGCCATGTTTTTTTATCTTTCAATCTTAACAAGTTCAAACGTCATTTTACCCGCTGGTACAACAACTTCCACGACCTCTCCAACTTTGTGGCCAAGGAAAGCCGATGCAAAGGGGGATGTTATTGAAATCTTTCCTTGCTTTAGGTTGGCTTCACTCTCTGGCACAATCGTGTACTTCTGAACGGCATTGGTCTTTGTATTCTTGATAGTGATTATGGAGAGCAGCAACACCTTTGACGTGTCTATCTTCGACTCGTCAAGTAATCGTGCATTGGCCACCAACTCCTGCAGTTTCGATATTCGGGCTTCCAGGTGTCCCTGTGCCTCTTTTGCGGCATCATATTCCGCATTTTCCGACAAGTCGCCTTTATCTCTTGCCTCTGCAATGGCAGCCGACGCTGCTGGGCGTTCAACGGCTATTAAATGCCTCAACTCGTCTTTGAGTTTCTGAAGACCCTCTTCACTGTAATATTTTATTTCCGACATGTGTTTTTTGTTTTGTATCTAAAAGTCAGGAAAGGCTTAAAAAAGCCTCTCCTGACACAATCGATAAATCTAACTAAAGTGTTCTCTTGCGATTAGAAATGGAAACTTGCTCCAAAGGCATGGGTTCCGCGCATGTTGTACGATGTGCGGAAAGAGTAGTCTATTGAGAGTCCAGTGGTGCTACCTTCCTTCTTCGACAAAGGTACATTGACCGAGCCTCCAGCACAGAAACCGCTGTTTGCCGTAGCAGCATCATTATTCCATAAGCCTGGCTGGATGTTGTATGCACATCTGAGCTCGACAAGATTGAGTAGACTATATTCCACACCCAAAGTATAAATATCTCTTAAGAAAGCATTCGAGGTAAAACTACCTGCGATGGTTATTCGCTGATCCCAAGACGGCAACAAGAAATCATACGATAAACCAATATTTAGGCAGGTGGGCAACTCCATGTCTGCAGAGCGTGTTTCAACAGTAAAGTCATTACCCGAATAGTTCACCATCGTGAGTGAATGACCAGGACCATCATATCCAAAAGAAGGTCCCCAGTTTTTAAGAGAGATACCAAATTTGAGTTCATCTTCGGCACCTGTTACATACTGTATACCTGCATCAATAGCAAGTCCAGATGCAGATACATTGTCGGTTGACTCCGATACAACCTTAAAGACAACACCTCCGTGAATACTACGCGTAAAGCTATGAGCATAGGCGATATTGATATTCATGAACGACGGAGAAAATGTGCCATTTGTTCCAGCCTCGGGACTGTCGTATGTAGTTACATCAATTTCGCCAAAACCTGTCGACATTACATACGCGCCCAACACTCCAGATTCGAACAAGCGCACACTGAGACCAAAGGTGTTTACCGAAGCAGCACCCATGAGACCACTGCGACCACCATAAAGCATCGTGGCACTGTAGGCAAACTCAAAGTTGTTTGAGAAAGCCAAACCTGCAACATTTGAATAAATAGCATCTAACCCACGAACATTCGCAAAATTGACACCTCCCCAGCCCGAACTCTTTGCCCAAGGATTTATCAATAACTGCGTAGCTCCTGCCGCTCCACGACGCTGGTCGTTTCCTGCATAGGAAACCTGCGCCGATACGACAAGCAGTGCAGCACTCAAGGTCAATATTTTAGTTATTCTTTTCATCTTTGTGAGAATTTCTTTTGGGTTAGTTTCTTAGAACTGGTACGAGTTGAGGTCTACAGGACGCATGGTTCCAAACCACTTAATGACACGCTCACCGATACCAGGAACGCTTACATGTATCAGATACATACCTCCTGCTATGGGAATACCAACGTGGTTGTGCAAATCCCAGTCGTATGTGGTACTATTTACAGGGGTCGGGCCAATCTGACGAACCAATGTTCCATCAAGGGTATAGATGTTAATCATACATCCACTCGGATTACCAGCCTCGTCCTCACCTGTAGGAAGATTCACAAAACGAACCTTTGTTTCAAGTTGACTTGCCGTCTCATAGTTAGAATAACTATAGTACGGATTTGGCACTACATTTATGAGTGCAAGGATAGCATTTCTGATGGAATCCAAAGAATCTTTACTATTGTTGGCAAGAGCCAAACCTGTAAGAGTAGCATCCTTATCGGTAAGTGTGAACTGGTAGGCTGGCATTTCTGAGTTGATTGCCGAATAGCCAGGAATATCTGCAGATATACGGTTCTCCGCAGGCGATAGGAACATGCCATAACGTGATCTCACATCTATCTCAATCGTCACATCGCAGGGTATACCATTTGAATTGCTATTTCTATTTAGCTCTTCGTTTCTACCTGGATAGTAGAATGAGTAACGTGAATTAACCAGAGGCATGTTTACCCAAGCAACCGTCGAATAGAAGAATGATACTGTATCTCTAACAGGAATCATAGCACGCGAGTTCTCTGGGCGAACTACACCTCTATCTACATGCACATATCCAGCTTGGGCACGCAACCTCGTATTCATCAACCTGTTTACAGAACTCAACATTGAGTCGGCCCAACGACCTGCATCATATGAAGGTGTGCGATATGTGGCATAAGTACCACCGTTAGCGTCGCTGAAGTTATAGAACTTTTGCGAGGTGGCATTCATCACATAAATATAGTGGCGACCTCCAAGGACATAGTTTTCCGTACCATCCATCATGGTTGAGACTGGGTTCCACAACATGTCACGACCATTATATTGAACATAGCGAGAGTCCTCACCAAACATCATATTCAAACGCTCGCCAGTAGCGACATTGATGGCATAACCCGGGAACCATCCCATACCCATCGTACTTACATACGCCGGGTTGTTTGGATCGTCTTTATCTGGACTTATACCTAAATCTTCGCAAGTACGGCCCAATTTATCAACAGAAGCGTGAGCACGCTTACTGAAGCGACGAGCTTGTCCCTCGGCTTGAGTATAGTCATCGCACATCTCAATAACTGGGCAACGTGTCCATTTAGAGGTATCGGCAGTAAATACTATACGAACACTCGGCAACTTGGACATATCACTAAAGTTAATAGATTTGTTAAACTCATTAAGCATTAGAGAACGTTCTATCCGATTGTGATTATATTCAGGTTTGTTAAGAGCGCGACGTAAACTATCAATAACCAAGTCATCAGCCATATAGTATGAATAGTTGAAACCTGGATGGAATGGCATGGTTGATACAAGGGCGTAAGGTGCCCAAGTACCCGATACAACGCCTTCAAAGACCTGATCTTTATCCATAGCTTCAGTCTGAACAGCCGACAGCGAAGTGGCTTGATAGGCCTTAAAGTAGTCTTGATCTAAATATGCTTCATTAACTGAATACTTCGTCGTCAAATCTCTGAATTTAGAGTAACTGTCCGTAGCAAACTGACTTCCCGACCTGATCCAGTTCATCAAGAAATACGAATCATTATCGGCAACACCTTGTAGCCACTGTTTCTCTTGGTTAGCAAATGTCATTGACGATCCCAAAAGGGCACCACTGTTTACAAAGCCGCCATAGAATTTTGCTTCAAACTGGTTGTTAGATCTGTATTCAATATCTGTAGCTGCACCTTCAGGGTTTACTATCGTAATGGCTAAACCCAAATCAAGGAACAATTGCTCATTTTGACGTGAGATCTTGAAGTCAGACCATATTGTGTCGCGATATTTCCAACTCTGAGATTGATTATCCCACGTAGAATCCAAGTGGCTACCATCTGCAGAGACTACGCACCACGACGTCGTATCAACAACGCCCACGCTGTAATTTTGTCTTATTCTACCCAGAGAACGGCTCTTGTTAAAGAATAAGAGGTTATACGTACCTTGTTTGATTTTCAAGGGATCAATTACTTTCACTGAAACTGGGCCGAAATCCTTCTTATACTGAGGATGAGGTATGATACAAGGATTTAGGGCACGTCCTCTGTCGTAACTATATGTTCCTGGAGCTTTTGCTACTTGGTTACTATCGCCCATAATTTCTTTCAAAGACTCGTCCGTCAAACGCAACACCATTCCTCCATTTCCATAGCCCTCCAATCGAGTAATCATGGGGCTCATCCCAAATTCTGCCTGTGGACGAAGACCACCATTCAAAGAAACAGGGTTGTGGGGAATAACTGTAATTGAGGATATTTGAAATCCACGCTCATCTTGACGGCCTGCAAGGTAAGGAACTTTCTGACCATCCAAGAACATAGACTCGGTCTGAGAGTACTCCTTATAACGGTTGTGGGCATAGGCTATGGCCAAATAATAGTACTCCCTGTCGTTAACAAGGTTTGTATTTGTACCCGTGGCAAACTGGTCCGTTGTGATACGGAACACATGTTGAATACCTTTGTTTGCACCATTTACCATGACCTTTCCTGTCAACAAACCTGTAGCCGAATTGGTTTCAAAGTTTACAAGCGTTCCTATTGCAAGAGAAGGCGTCTTGTTCCATGTGGTATCAATCCTGACAATACTATCTCTTGCTGCCGAATACCAAACTGTGTCTATACTGGTAATCGAATCATAATAGTTTTCAATATCACATTGTGCCACAAGACGAGCTTTAGAAACGTCTCCAATATCAGACACTGAAGCATTGGCATCAACCATCTGGTAAATCTGATAACCTTCAAATTTATAACTGCGCTCGTCGTCTGTATAGTAAACCGTTTTGCTTTGATTATTACCCAAATCAACATTATAGGAACGTACTATTGAGGGGTCAACCTCTGAATACTTTTCGTTGTAGTTGTTTGATTCAGGATTGTCATAGTGTAAATAGAGGATAATCTCATTACTCAAAGCGGTGTAACTCACTGATGGAGCTTGAGGTCCATCAAGAACTTTGAAACAATTCTCGAACAAAGCCTGACATACATCATCAATCTGTCTTAACAACTCGACCGAAGACCATGCATTACCAGAAGAGGCCTGTGCAAATGGAATACCTACTGTGATGTAGTTAACGGCACCTGGCTTTAGGGTAAATGGACCTGCCGACTGCATAAAACGACGGTCGTATGGAGCAATACCCAAGTTCTGTTCCGTCCAATTATCAGGATTTTTATCAGGGATTTGCCCATCTGTTCCCCAGTGCCAAGGATCAGTATCTCCAGGGAACATAAAGTCGCAATCCAAATCAGTAACATTATCTCCAGAAATAGCATTGCCACCGTATTTCATACGCTGACCATTTTTCCAATAACCACGCAGGTAATTGTAGTAATCACTCGCCTTTGAGGGCTCACTATTTACACCAGAACCACGATTGTCGTAGAACACAAAACGACGCATACCGAAACGTTCATCGTCAATAATGTTATTACCAAAGTTTACACCATTGATAGCGCAGTTTCCGAATTGATCTCCCGGAACAAAATACCAACTATTGGGGTCAATATTGAAGAACATGTCAGCATCACGAGAGATCTGAATAGTATCGTACCCATTACCATCTGCCCTACGATAGTTTGACAATAATTGCTTCAATGCATCACTGCCATTTGTCTGAATCCAAGGGATATTAATCTTTGGATTATCCTTTCCATCTTTATCCATGTATGGCCCCTGGAAGAAGTCGATACCAACGGCAGGAGGAATTCCTGAATAGCTTCCGGCTCCAGGACCGTCAGCTTCATCACCATTATAACAATATCCAAGACCACGGCGTACATCACATCCAACATAGTCATCGTACGCATAGCCCAAATCAGGGTCAACCCACTGACTAAAATAAGTCTCTCTCAACTCGTAAGTAGATCTATTTATAATTTCATACGAGTAGAAAGTCATATTGTTGATCTCATCGTTTGTTGCAAAGGCAAAAGCCTGGGCGCGTATCTCCAAACCAATGGGTTGTCCACCTGACTCAGTATGAGTATTACCCATATCATTGAAGACCCACCAAATAGTTTGGTCGCCCTTCAAAACTTGGTCTGAAAGGTTTCCACCCTCGACAATACCAGCATCGGTTTCGGGTGTTGTAATAGTGATATAGTTTTGATTGGGATTTTTAGCTTTAAGCGTTGCAGGGCATAACTCGTTGTCAAAATCATAGTAAGGATAATCACCATTTTCTGGCACATACCTGCCATCCTTATCAGCATCGTAAAAAGGGGCTAAATAACTCGACAAATCCTCACCATTACCCTCAGCTGGCCAGTTCTTAATAGCATCAGTGATATCGTCAGTGGGGTCAGACAATACTTCTACACCATTCGAATCGTATGCAAAATGGCTCTTAAACGCAAGTACTTCAGCCTTTGTAATAATCCAATGCTTATCATACTCATTACAAACGGGCAAATCTACAGACGCAGTTCCATTGATTTTCAGAGGACCTGGCCAATAGTCATCACCGCTTGAACCGAAACGTAAGGCAGCCAGGCGAAGCTGGTCATTAACATCCGTACCTCCAATCCACAACGCTGCACAGAACAATGGGCTTGTATTGCTATTTTTGGGAAGGTGATACTGGGCTACACTTCCATCGTACCACATATTACCGTACCCATTGATCAAGGCTCTGACATTGTTGATGTTCAACTCAGCAGTGCTTTGAGCGCGTTTACATGCAGCCGCCTTGGTCTGCATTGCAGCATTCTTTGCGTTGGTTTTCTTGCACTCCGTGCACTCACGAGCCTGTACAGACACATTGAATGCAGAGATCAGCAACGAAGCCAATACCAATCTGCTAAATATATTCTTCATTATTGTAGTGTTTTTCAATTCGAATTAGAAATTGTAAGACAGTGACAATTTAATAGTACGTGGACTTGAATAGTTCCAGTAATTATTTCTCAAGTTGATAGCATACAAATCTCTATAGGATTGTGGATTCAACTGAGAATTGATAGTGTGTTGAGTCTCGGCATCGGTTAAGTAACCATTATCATCTGGGTTCCCTGTAACAGCGAAGACCCCAACTATATTTCTAATATCAAAGAGGTTATTAACAGTGATAGCAGCTGTAAGGAATGTCTCTCGTTTCCCGACTTTCAACGGCCATACCTTATCAGCTACGATATTGAAATAAAAGCCCCAAGGAAGACGTGCACCATAATAGCTACCGACTATCGTAGACTGCGAGTTTGAGAAAGCCTTAGTATATGGACGACCCGATTGGGCGACAGCCATAAAGTTCACGCCAAAGTTTTCAAGAAGTTTAACTTCTTTCTTGCGTTTTTCACCAGTCTCCTTATCTGTCACAACGCGGGTGATAGTAGGTCCATTGTACTTCGAACCTGTACCATATCTAAAGTCGACATTAGCCTTAAACTCATGACGACGGTCATCGCTGATGGGGTTAAGCATCTTCAACGTAGTATAACCCTCTTTAATAAGCTCAGTCATTGTAGTAGTAGACAAACCTGTACCTTCTGCATACTGAAGAGTATAGTTGGCATTTACTCGTATATTTTTTGACTTGCGAAGGTCATAGGCTAAAGTAACACCCTTGATTGTACGAAAGTCATTGTTGTCATAACTGTAATAGTTATTGTTGGGGTCAGCACCATTATACTGCACCAACTGAATAAGGTCGCGAGTTTCCTTATAGTAGGCCGAAGCACTGATTGCAGATGTTGAGTTAGCATCAAGAGCCTGTTGGAAACCAAGTTCATAGTTTGTAATGCGCTCAGGCTTTAGATTAGGATTATTAATGGTATTAACTTGGAGCATGTACAAGTAGCCCAAATAGTTGGCCTCCCATCCAGTCGAAGGACGACGAGCAATAATGTCGTAACTAGCCTTAAACTGAGCGGCATCGCCAACTGGGAAAGAGAATGCTATACGTGGCATGGCAACAATTTGAGGAGTATAGGCTTCAAACACACCTTCAGTAGACACGGTATTTGCAGCCAGAGTGCGTTGCCCATCTGGAGTGCGATAAGGTGTAGGTTTACCCGAAGTACCGACCACCGCATTGGGTGAGGCAACCTGTACACCATCAGCATTATACCAATTAGTACCATCTCTATAACCAACGATAGTTGGCAACTGTGCACTCTCGTCATCAGGATTGGGGACATGTGTCACATAAGGGATCCAGCCTTTTTCAGCGGCCTGCTGCAAATACTGACCTCCATCACGATACAACAAAGTTCCCTGCTTGGCTTTATCGTATATTTCGGCTGCAGTATAAGTATGATACAACAGGTATGGGTCTTTCAGCACCCACTGGTTACCATTATAATAGTCAACACGAACACCAACGTTGAAAATCAAGTCTTGGAAATAGAATTTATCTTGAATATATCCAGCCATGTAAATTGGCGAGAACGAAGGCAAGTAGCGATAGTTTGTATTACCTGTAGGATTAAAAAAGTCTTCAAGATTCCAATTTCTCGCATTGTACTTTTTACCTGTGTGGTCATAACCTCTATAGGATACATACGAATTACCACTATTAAACATTTCCTCGGCCGAGAACATAGAAAGGCCACCAGCCTTAACGTACTCTTCTGGCGAATACCTATCAATATCAATCCAAGTGAGGTTGTCAATTAGTCGACCATCGGTTTGAGTAAAACCATTTTGAATCAAGTAAGAGCGGAATGCAGCATCAAAGGCTGTCTGTTGTCCTTCTTCAAGCTTTCTATTATAATTGACAAAAAGTTGGGAACCGTAACGAGTATAGATGGGGTTATCAACATCCATACCAGAAATCTGACGGTTCGCATTGTTGCGCATCAACGTCCACAAACCACCAGCTGCAAGTGAATACGAAGACTGCCACATCTGATCATACTGGAATCCAACCTCTATCTCATGACCAAAAATATCGGCAGATGCTTTAGCCTGCAAGTATAAATAGTCATATTGACGTAAAACATAGGATGTGCTTTGGTAGCCAACATTATTTATTAGAGAATACACAGAACTTGGAGAATCACCGTTAAAGAGACCTTTGTACTTGCGAACAAAGTCAATCGTTGTTAATTCTGGCCAAACATCAACAAACGTAGAATCATAGAAAAGCTGATTGTTATAATTTGCCAAAACACTATTGTTTTCATCACCACCAATATACTGCACACTTTCAGCAAAGTCGTTCTGCACCATTGCCCATTGCTGGATACCATCATATACAACCTGACGACGTTCGTACGACGGAGTCTTCTCACGAATAAATGTACCTATATGCCCATATTTGAATACGTCGTCAAGGGAGCTACCAAAATTCTCGTTGTAAACCTTTTGAGTATAGCGGTTTACCATACCCGAGATATTGTACATTACATTCTTAATAGATGATGACGACTTTGCTTCATCCTCATTAGCAGCCTCAGCATCGCGGAAACGTTGCGTGAAATCGATGGTAAGAGCCATATTCTTTGTCTCTGTAACCTGAGCGCCCGAAAGCGTCATGTTAAGAGGAGCCAGACTTGCACTTGGATTATGACTTGCGCTAAACTCGCCCGTAACCGTGAGCGTTGCATAGTCGGAGAAACGGAAGTCAAGTGCACCCTCAGTTGCTATTGAGTAGTATTGCAAGTCAGGTACACGAGATGCATCGCCACCAAAGTTCTTCTTTCTGAGACGAGTAAACTCAACAAAATCAGAGCGGTCTAACTCCAACTCTGCAGCATAGTTAATAGTATGCTCAATTGGATCGTAGGCGAGGGGCGATTGTTCTAACTGACGCACAAGATCATCGTTAACGATAAGATACCTACGGCTACGCACTCTGTAAAAAGGAGACTTCTCATAGGTTGCTTGACCTGTAAGACGGAATCCAACAAGGGTACGTTCAATCGACGAGCCATCATCATTTGTGAAGTTCTTTTTATAGACAGGTCCCGTCAGATAAACCAAAAACTGATTGTATAGACGATAGTCCAGATATGTCTCCCAACGAACCATTCCCTTAAACTGAGGCGTTGGCGGTTTAAGAGTGATAATCTGTGTGCCACCGATAGCCTCACCAATTGAAGCTGGTGTACCACCAAGAATAACCTGAATTTCGGCAATAGCATCTTTAGGGACAGAAACACCAGTACGCTTACGGACACCACCCTGCATGGTAACCATATTGCTTTCACCACGTGCCGTGCTTGTACCTCCATCGCTGTAACCCACACCACCTACGGCAGCCACAATACTTTCGACCGATGTACCTGGCATACGTGCAATATCATCACTCGTGATGCGTGCGCCACTTTCAGGCTGACCAATTTCTATAACAGGCACCTTTTGCTCTACAATAACCACTTCTTCAAGATTAGTGGCAGTAGGGGTAAGTTCAACATCAACAACCGTAAAGCCATTAGCGGCTACATTGATACCCGTACGAACATACTTTGTGTAACCCACAAACGACACTTCAATGTCGTACTTACCAACAGCAAGTGGTTTGATTGTGAAGATACCATCAAAATCGGTGACGCCACCACGCACCTGCTTGCCATCCTGGGTAGCCATGACATTGACGAAAGGCAGTGGTTCTTTAGTCTTTGCATCAACAATGGTACCTTTCATCGTACCTTGAGCGAGGACTGCAAATTGAGTAAGCAGCAGAAGCCCAAACGAAATTAGTACTCTTTTACACAGTTTCATTGTCTTGAAATGTATAGTTTTGTTTCTTGTTTACAGAATATTATCTGGATAATGTAGATTATTGTCTCGGCTGTAAGGATTATCAAGAATCGTACTTAAAATGACAGCCTGTTGAAGTGAAAACACAGGCGTCGGGTTATACCCGTCTGTTCCCATCTGCACTTGGTTTCTATCAATAGCCGACACTTCTTCCTCAATATCGGTATAGGCAACCTGGGAACTCTCAACACCTTCAGTAGGCACATTCCCATCATCAAAACAGTCATCAACATCAGACAGAGAAGAGTTATCGTTCATCTCCGTCTCTGCTGACCACGACGCAACACTTTTCTTTGCTGATGAATAGAACTTCACCAGCAGGTAAAGCGCCGAGAACATGATGAACAGGAATAATTTCATTTCAACTATTCGGCTTGTTATCCTTTATCTTGCCTCAAGAGCTTTACGCCTCTCTTTTCCCGACACCTCGCACACAACGGCACAAGCTATGCATACCGATGAGAATACACCGACCAAAACGCCGATGAGGAGTGCAAAAATAAACCCACGAATAACCTCGCCACCAAAGATGAACATCATGAGCAGAGTAACAAATGTGGAGCCCGAGGTGTTGACTGTACGAGCCAGTGTAGCATTGATTGCGTCGTTCATCTGGGTCAGCAAATCACGTTTCGGATACAACTTCTTATTCTCACGTACACGGTCGAATATAACCACTGTGGCGTTGATGGAATAGCCTATTACCGTAAGAATAGCCGATATGAAGTACTGATCGACATCAAGATTGAATGGCAGCAAACCATGCAAGAGCGAAAAGACTCCGATGACCAAGATCGTATCGTGAGCAAGAGCAACAACACTGCCCAAGCCAAAACGCCAGTTGCGGAATCGGAGGCCAATATAGACAAACATAACCAACAAACCTCCCAACACTGCCCAAATGGAGTGAACAAGGTTGTCATGTCCGATGGTCTCGCCTACCTGGTCGGCTTGTATGATACCATACTCACTTTGTTCGGTTGACTTAAATTCGTCAATTGTAATAGCATTAGCGAAATGGTCCTTCGTGGCATTGTACAATTTCTCTACAATGATATTCTTAATCGAGTCGCCATCTTCAGTAATACCAAATTGCGTAGTAATCTTCAACTGTGAAGCTGGACCATAGGTCTTAACCTCTGGGACATCCTCAAACTGCTTGGCAAGATCGGCACGGACATCGGCTGCGTTGACAGGATTGTCGAAACGTACAACATAGGTACGACCACCAGTGAAATCGATACCAAAACCAAGACCACGGGTAGCAAAACTAACAGCGCAGCAAAGAATGGCTGCTCCAGCTATGATGTAGAATACTTTACGTTTTGAGAGGAAGTCAACATTAGAATTGCGCAAGAAATTCTCGCTAAATGGGAACGAGAAGTTGAGTTTACGTTTATGTGTAAGGATGGAGTCGATAATAAGGCGGGTTATAAAGATGGATGTGAATAGCGAAGTAACAATACCTATGCAGAGCGTCACTGCAAAGCCTTGAACCGAACCCGAACCAAACATGATAAGGATAATACCCAGCAAGAAAGTGGTAACCTGACCGTCAATAATAGCAGAGTAGGCATTCTTAAAACCATTTTCTACAGCATTCACCATGCTTGCACCAGCACGCAACTCCTCCTTAATACGCTCATATATAATAACGTTGCCGTCGACTGCCATAGCCATAGTAAGTACGATACCAGCAATACCCGGCAGTGTGAGCACTGCACCAATAGATGCAAGCACACCCATGAGCAAGAAAACATTGGTGATAAGAGCAGCAACCGACACCCAACCAGCGCGATTGTAGAACACCACCATATACATGAGAACCACTATGAAAGCCAAAACAAACGACAACAGACCGTTGTTGATGGAGTCTTGGCCGAGCGATGGACCGACCACAGCTTCTTGTACAATTTTTGCTGGGGCGGGCAGTTTACCCGACTTGAGAATATTAGCCAAATCCTTTGCCTCTTCAAGAGAAAAGTCGCCCGTGATCTGCGAACGGCCACCAGGGATTTCGCCATTGACGCGCGGTGCCGAGTAGACCAAATCATCAAGCACAATGGCAATGCAGTTGCCAATGTTGTTACCCGTGATAGTCTTCCACTCGCGTGCACCATCGCTATTCATCGTCATCGAAATTTCAATCTTACCATCGGCCGAGAAGTCTTGACGAGCGTCGGATATGCGACCACCATCAAGCAGTGGAGAACCGTCTCTTGAGGTAACCTCAATTCCATACAGGACGAAAACATCGTCACCATAGAACTTAAAATTCTTTGTTTCGGCCTTTGCGCCCCACAGATACTTGACGCGAACCGAACCGCCATTTGTCTTACCTACAGCCTTAGCCATCATGGTGTTGATAGCGGCAGTATCTTTAGCATGAGCATATCCCACAATAGGACCTGGGATAATTCCAACTCGCTCATCAACATAAGGTCTCAACAAAGCAAACAGAGGATTTCTTTTTGCAAAAGCGACCTCATCATCGCCATCGTCAGCCGAAACATCCTCGTCTACTTCCGCATTCTCCACATCAAAAGTCTCTTTATCAGCATCAGAAGAGTTTTCCTTAATCGAAGCAAGGTAGTCGTTCATTCCCGCCAAGATGGGATAAACGGTGGTGTTGTCGGCACATTTCCAAAACTCAAGTTGAGCAGTACCTTGCATGAGTTTGCGTACGCGCTCGGGATCTTTAACACCAGGGAGTTCAACAAGGATGCGCTCCGAAGCCGAAAGCTTCTGTATGGTAGGTTGAGCCACACCAAACTTATCTATACGCTGACTGAGCACTTGATAGGTGCGTTCATAGGCGCTTGACGTCTCCTCACGCAACACCTTAATAACCTCAGCATTTGTAGCACTAAGAGACAACTTGTCGCGCAGCTGATTTGAGAAACGCGCAGCAAGTTTCATATTGGGGTCAACCGTGTTGACTGCCTCTTCAAACAGACTGACAAAATCACGATTGGTAGCAGTTTTCTGATTCTTGAGAGCGAGATCAATGGCCTTGTTGAAAGTCGTGTCGGTAGTGTGGTCGGCGAGAGCACGGATAACGTCAACCGTCGAAACTTCGAGCATGACGTTCATACCTCCCTTAAGGTCAAGACCGAGGTTTATTTCACGAGCTTGACATTGGCGATAGGTGTGCCACAGCCAAACTTTCTTAGAAGCCATGGAATCAGTGTAGTGGGTAGTGTAAGCATTCTGCAACGAGTCGATTAAAACAGCGGTATCAATACCCTTTTCTTCGCGCTGCGCAATCATTTTTTGTGCTACCGGACTATTCTTCACATACTCCTGGGCTGCTTTTTTGGCATCGCTCTGCACCTTTGACGTTACAAACGTAAACGACAACTGGAAAAGGCAAGCTATGGCAAAAGCCCATACCAAAAATCTAATAAGTCCTTTATTCTGCATAGTTTATGTATGAATTTTTGTTTTCTTATGAGTACTATTTGAATGTGCAAAAATAATGAATAATTGCGACACACAAAACTATTTGAACAAAAAAGCTTTAATTTTGCATCTTGTATTTTCATTCACAGCAAGATATGAGCAAAAAAAAATCTCTCACAATGAGGGAATGGTCGGATGAAGATCAACCTCGCGAGAAACTACTATCAAAAGGCAAAAAAGAGCTAACGAACGCAGAATTGATAGCCATACTACTGCGCAGCGGAGTAGCTGGTCGAAGCGCCATAAATTTGGCGCAGGAGGTGCTAAACCAGTGCAACGACAGCCTGACACAATTGTCGCTGCTCGATGCTAAAACCCTTGGCAAAATAAAAGGCATGGGCACAGCCAAAACAACAGGATTGATTGCTGCTCTTGAACTGGGACGACGCATGCAAGGAGAAAAAGAGGGTGGCAGAGTGCGACACATTGGCAACAGCACCGACCTCTTCGCACTTATGGCGCCAATAGTGGCCGACCTAAAACATGAGGAGTTTTGGGTGGTCTATCTAAACAATTCACACAATGTGCTCGGCAAACAACGCATAGCCTCGGGAGGCATGACATCTACAACAGTCGACATGCGCACCCTATTTTCTGCCATTCTTGACCGTCAAGCCACCGCCATAGCCCTTGTACACAACCACCCCTCGGGCAACGTTCAGCCCAGTGCAAGCGACGAGAAACTCACAAGACAGATTATCGAAGCAGGGAAAGTACTCCAAATCAACATTATAGACCACATCATTATCGGATTAAACACCGCAAACCAGCCACACTACTTTAGCTTTATTGATAGTGCGATGCTATAAGTCTCAAAAAAATTAGCAATTAGACATCATGGAATCAAGCGATTGAAAGATATATCTCATGCACTACTTCAATGCATCAAGTCCCTATCAACTCCCTACCAAGTCCCTATCAAGTCCTGATCAAGTCCTGATCAAGTCCCATCTTGACAGGAGTTGATAGGGGTAAAATAGACGCATGGTGCATGGGGAATGCCGTAATAAGCCCTTCACAATGCGTCAAAGGGGCACATAAACACCATACTTGCAGAATATTAGACACACAGAAAGAGCCCTCACTGCGGTCATAAAAGAGGTTTGAAGACCGTTTAGTTAAACTAACGCTTCACAGAGACTTCGACACCAGCAGCATCAAGGTGTCCGCCAAGTGGTGGGTTGAGCTTGCGAAGCGTTACGTGACATTGCTCAACCATGGTAAACGATGACAAAATACAGTCGGCGATGCGGCGAGCCACATGCTCAAGTAGATGCGACGGACAGTTCATCTGTTGTTTTACAATCTGAAAGACATCAAGGTAACTGACCGTCGAAGAGAGGTCGTCGGTGAGTTGAGCTTGCGCGGTATCTACTTCGAGCCGCACGTCAACATCGAACCATGTGCCAATGCACTGTTCTTCCTCGAAACAGCCATGATGGGCATAAAAGTGCATGCCCTGCAAAAAAATGACACCCATCAGACGATATTGTCGAACTGATGAAGAAAACGGAGGTCGTTTTCAAAATAAAGACGGAGGTCTTTTATTTGATGTTTGAGCATGGCCATACGCTCAACACCCATACCCAAAGCGAAACCAGAATATTGTTTGCTATCGATGCCGCAAGCCTCAAGCACATTGGGATCGACCATGCCGCAGCCCAAAATCTCAAGCCACCCAGTGCCTTTGCATATATTGCATCCCTTGCCACCGCATATGTTGCACGAAATATCCATCTCGGCCGAGGGCTCGGTAAACGGGAAATAACTTGGACGAAGACGTATCTGCGTTTGCTCGCCAAACATCTCTTTTGCAAAATAGAGCAAGGTCTGCTTCAGGTCGGCAAAAGTAACGTGACGGTCTACATATAATGCCTCAACTTGATGGAATATGCAGTGAGCGCGTGCACTGATGGCCTCATTGCGGAAAACTCGGCCAGGGGCAATGATACGAATAGGAGGCTGGCTGTGTTCCATAACTCTTACTTGCACTGACGAAGTGTGAGTGCGTAGAGCAACCTCTTGTCTACCCTCTTGCTTTTCGACAAAGAAAGTGTCCTGCATGTCGCGGGCAGGATGGTCGGGGGGGAAGTTGAGAGCTGAAAAAAGATGCCAGTCGTCCTCAATCTCGACCGACTCTTCAACGGTGAAACCAATGCGCGAGAAGATGTCAACAATCTCGTTCATGGTAACGCTCAACACATGTCGACTACCAATGCTTTCGAAATCGGTTGGTAGGGTAAGGTCGTGTTTGTGCTCCATGGTTGGTGCCTGCTCCAAATAGCAGCGAAATTCCTCCACCTTTTCCATCGCTGCGTTCTTCAGTTGGTTGAGGGCAATGCCAATTTCCTTCTTCTGATCGCTGGGCAACGTCTTGAACTGTTCAAACAATTCGTTCATCACACCCTTGCGTCCAAGAAAGCGAACGCGAAATTTTTCTATCTGTGCTGCACGGTCTTCTGCTGCCTCAATGGTTGCCGAGCGTATTTCTTCTACGTAGCATTCAATAAGTTCTTTCATAGTAATACTTGCAGAATAGGTCTACTTAATAACCTTCATTGAGATGATTTTCACATCTTTAAGTGGGCGATTGGCACGATCGCACGGCACCTTGCTAATACTGTCTACCACATCCATGCCCGACAGCACTTCGCCAAAAATGGTGTATTCGCCATCAAGATGAGGTGTGCCTCCGAGTGTTGTGTAAACCTTGCGCCGATCGCTACTGATAGGTTTACCCGTGCGTCGCGAGAGCATTTCAAGAGAAGCCTCGTCCCACACGTTGCCTTGAACAATGTAAAATTGCGATGCCGACGATGCTCGCGTAGGATTAACCTCGTCGCCCTGACGAGCAGCACACAGAGCTCCCCTTTTGTGGAAAAGGGTTTTACTTATCTCAGCAGGCACGGTGTAACCCAATGTGCCACTGCCAAGCATCTGCCCAGCGCGCGCATTCTTCGATTCTGGGTCGCCGGCCTGTATCATAAAGTCTTTTATCACCCTGTGGAACAGCAGGCCGTCATAAGTATGATTTTCCACCAATTTGATAAAGTTGTCGCGATGCTTAGGCGTCTCATCATAGAGGAGCAACGTCATGTTGCCATAATTTGTCTGCACCATCACCTGCTTGCCAGACGGCTTATGAGTCTGCTGACTTTCAACAATTTGCGGCATCCCCAAGAAAATAATCAGAGACAAAATGAATGTTGTAACACTTTTTTTCATCCCAGTCTTCATAAAAATTACCTAATTTTGCGTGCAAAAGTAGTTGAAAATCTTAATACAACGCAAAAAAAATACGTCCCAACCATGAGAAAGAGCCTATTTGCTGTAACGATAGTATTGTTTATCAGCGCCATAAGTACAGCCCTGCTGTGGTCATGTGACAAAGATACAAATAGTTACCTAAAAGTGCAGGTGATTGACGAGAAGAGCCGTAACCCTGTTGACGGTGTAGACATAACCATCAGTCAACAAGGAGGCACGGTGAGTGGTTCGGGGGTAACCAATGCAAGTGGAGTGTATGAGCAGACATTCGTATCGCCTGCCATTATTGATATTTCGGCGCGCAAAACTGTTCCATACGGTGAACGTCGGGGCTCGACATCGGTTAGGCTGATTGAAGGTGAGGTAAAAGAGGCGACCATCACCCTTCCGGACAGCGTCTACTTTCAATAATTGCTTTCAATAATCGCGCTCTGGGTTCATGACTTTTAGACCTACCGATAACGATTTATTGCGTTTGGACGTGTTAGGGTTGACGCCCGAGACCGTGCAGCGACAGATTGACAACTTCCACAATGGATTTCCTAAAATAGTACTTGACGCTGCCGCAACAATAGACAACGGTGGTATAAAACAGCTTGACGACGCTCAAATCAACCACTTTGAAAAGGTTTATCGTACTCAAATAAAGGGGAAAAGACTGCTCAAGTTTGTTCCTGCCTCAGGAGCAGCAACGCGCATGTTCAAAGATCTCTACGCATTCTCATCGTCCTACTTTGGTGTCGCAGGCAATTTTGCCAAAGAGTTTCCCGAAGTAAAGTCTTTTCTTGAAAATATCCGCACATTTGCTTTCTTTGACGACTTGAGGGCATGTATGTTAAAATCAGACCTTGATATTGAGGACTACTTACAACGTGGCGACTATACAACCATTATCAACTACCTACTCAAAGAGCAATATCTGGGCTACGGATTTCTTCCAAAAGCCCTGCTAAAATTTCACCGATACGGAGCCTTGCAACGCACCGCGCTGGAGGAGCATATTGTTGAAGGGGCTATGTATGCTCGTTGCAGCAACGATAACGTAAACCTGCACCTCACAATCTCGCCCGAACATCGCAAGTTATTCCTCTCAAAGTTGAAAGAGATTCGCCATTACTACGAGAGCATGTTGCGGGTAAATCTGAATATCAGTTTTTCTGAACAAAAACATTACACCGATATAGTAGCCGTAAATGCCCAAAACGAGCCCCTGCGTGACGATAATGGAGATTTGATATTTCGCCCAGGAGGTCATGGAGCATTGCTTGAAAATTTGAACGAGCAACGAGCCGACATCATATTCATAAAGAATATAGACAATGTTGTGCCCGATTGGATGAAACACTCGACCATTATTTCTAAACAGGTTCTTACGGGTGTCCTACTTGAAACCAAACAACAAATTGACGACATTATGCGTCAGTTGGACAAGTCGGCATCTCCTCAAGCCATAAAGAAAGCCGAGAGCTTTTTACATCAACATCTTAACATAGACGTAACAAAGACCGATAACGACGATAGAATCAGCCAAATACGTAAATATCTGAACAGACCTTTGCGTGTGTGTGGTATGGTAAAAAATCAAGGAGAGCCTGGAGGTGGGCCTTTCTTTACCATAAACACCGAGGGACAAAGAAGCCTACAGATAGTCGAAGCTGCACAGATAAACCATAAAAATCCCGAACAAGAGGCGATTTTTCAACGGTCTACCCACTTTAATCCAGTCGACATAGTGTGCTGTACGAAAGACTATCGTGGGCACTATTTTGACCTACGAAAGTACACCGATCCAAATACAGGCTTTATAAGCAAAAAGACACAAGGAGCTCAAACACTAAAATCGCAAGAACTTCCTGGTTTATGGAATGGGGCTATGGCACAATGGAATACTATATTTGTAGAGGTACCATTGGCGACATTCAATCCGGTGAAAAGCGTAAACGACCTGTTAAGAAGAGAGCATCTTGAATATTGAGACCGAAGAAATAAACCGATAGGGGTCGCTTGCAAACCCCCTTTAACAAAACAAGGACATGAAAAAGCATCATCAAGAGGTGAGCATGCTGTACATGTTTTTCAGCATGACATTTACGATGTGCCTCGTGGCGGCAAACCTCTTCGCCACAAAACAGATTTCCTGGGGCATTATCAACTTTACAGGAGCCATATTTGTTTTCCCAGTGAGCTACATCATCAACGATGTTGTGGCCGAAGTGTGGGGATTCAGACGCATGAGAAGCCTAATATGGACCGCCTTTGCCATCAATTTTGCATTTGTACTGATTGCGACATTGGTAGACATAGTGCCGGGTGCCAACTGGTGGCAGACGACGGATGCAGGTAAAGGATTTCACGCCATATTCGGACTTGCTCCGCGCATCGTGGCAGCTTCATTCCTGGCTTTTTTAGTAGGTTCGTTTGTCAACGCTGCAGTTATGTCGAAAATGAAAGTTGCAAGCAATGGCAAACGATTCTCACTACGCGCCATTGTGAGCACTATTCTTGGCGAAAGCTGCGACTCTATTATCTTCTTTCCCATTGCATTGGCTGGTATTGTACCCTGGAGTCAGATGCCCTACTTTGTTGTATGCCAAGTAACACTAAAGACTTTATACGAGATTATCATTCTACCTCTTACCACACAGATAGTGAAACTGGTTAAGAAAAACGAGGGTGTGGATGTATATGATCACGATATTTCATATAACATATTTATAGACAAGCAATGAACAGAGAAAGCGAAGGCTTGACCCTGTTGGGCAACAAGACTACATACAGCACCAACTACGCTCCCGACGTGCTTGAAACTTTCGACAACAAGCACCTGGAAAACGATTACTGGGTAGAGTTTATCTGCCCAGAATTCACGTCGTTGTGTCCTATTACGGGGCAACCCGACTTTGCCGAAATCCGCATCCTATATATTCCAGACAAGAAGATGGTTGAGAGCAAAAGCCTGAAACTATACCTCTTCTCATTCCGTAACCACGGCGACTTTCATGAAGACTGCGTAAACATCATTATGAAAGACTTAATAGAGTTGATGCATCCACGATATATTGAGGTGAAAGGTGTGTTCAATCCTCGCGGAGGTATAAGCATACACCCCTATGCAAACTACGGCATGCCAGGCACGAAGTACGAGAACTTGGCGTACGAACGGTTATCAAACTACCGTCCGTAAACAGGCAACCGTGTGCTAAAAAGCCACCTGCATGCCCACCTCCAGTCTGGGTAGGTCAATAGTGGGCACACTGCCATCCAACATACCAGTCAATCGATAACGCACCTGTAGGGCTGCCAGGCCATAGCCAAATCGAGCCGACACCCCCCAGTTTAAGCGTTGATTATCGAGTATTGACAGCCCTCGATATTCATTATGTTCTTCGAGCATGATATCTGAATGCTCGTTGCGTTGCCTCACCATCTTGTATCGATTGGAGCAGATGCCGCCATAGGCACCTATGTCAAAATACAACCCTCTACCACTGAGAGCACCACCTGGCAACATCCTAACTCGCTGAAACACTTCAACGCTCCACTCCCCTAAACGCAAAGTCTTCTTCTTCAAGCCAATCAGATCATCGATAGTTACTGTTGGCCATAATGCAGCATCAAGTTGATTTACAGTCGAGGGAGTAAAATTGAGGTGCGACACACTGCGTTCGATACCGATACCCACTCGGTAGGCCTTTGTCACCCTTCGCAAGACGCGTACGCCATAGCGCGAGAGGTGGGAATAGTCAAGATTCTCAACATCCGATGCCACACCAAGCACTGCTGCATACTGATAGAAAATATCATAGCTCCAACGTGAATTGTCGCCCCACTGACTGACTCTATTCGACAACTGACCATTCCTTTTTTCTTCAAACCCTAATCCCTTTGGTATTTTTGGAGTATAATCAAATATACGATCGGTGGCCAAACGAACAGCATCGGCCTCACTCAAAGTGTAGGTCTCAACCTGTCCGTTCATACACAACCTCAAAGTGTGTCCACTTATAGCAGCCTTACTAAAACTAATGAGCTCGTTTTCTTCCAACCCTTTAATCATTATTTCACCGTAGTTGTCGAGTTCTCCATCAGGGCGAGCATAATGGTAAAACAGGGCTTTATTGACTACTGGTTGCAAAAAATAGGCATAAACGTTATCATCGTCTTCCGCCAATGCAAATATTTGAGGTTTACTTTGTTGCAGTCCTACAAACACATCGGCTTGGGGAACGCCATAGCCAAGAGAATAGTCGTAGTAGGGATAGCGATCTGCCGACTGTTCTATAGCAGCAAATAGCTGCATAGCCGAAAGGTGTGGCATGCACTGCAAAGCGCAGGCGGCAAAGCCAGCCACCAATGGGCAAGAGAAACTGGTGCCATCGACAAAGTGGGTTGCCATATCGTCCGACACACTTGCCGTCTTGGCATGGCCATAGGCTGCGACGTTTGGCTTCAGCCTACCATCGGCCGTTGGTCCAAAGCTTGAGAATGAAATTCGAGCATAGTCGGTCAGACTGGCATCTATGCCTCCTATGCAAAGCACACTATCGGCATCGGCAGGGGTAATTATTGTCTTCCAACGGCTATCGGCACCTTCGTTGCCAGCCGAGTTACACACCAGTATACCCTTGCGTGCAGCCAAATTGCCAGCCCGCGCAACATACGACGTGCCATCCATATCGGAGGTGTAGTGGCGTTCTTTGCCATATCCCAGCGACGATGATATTATATTCGCACCATGTTTATCAGCCCATTCAACGGCCTGCATCCACCATATTTCTTCCTTAAACGGCTCGCTATTCACCTCGGTGCGAGCCAACAGAAACTCGGCTCCAGTAGCCAACCCCATCACTCTTTTCCCAAGCATACCAGTGATGCAACTCAAGGTCATCGTGCCATGACTATTCCACCCGTAGACATCTTCCTTATTCTTTGGAAAATTCCACGTGGCAAGGATGCGATTATTATCGCGCAAGTGTTTGAAAGCCCTATGAGTGTTGACGCGAGGGAACCCGCCATCAAACACCGCTATGCGCACTCCACTGCCGTCAATGCCTCTTTCGCGAAAAAGATTACCATGCATACGCACCAGCTGATCTTCAAGCACTTCTTTCTCTACGAGCACATCGTCAATGTTTGATGAATATAGATCTTCGTTGACATTATTAGTTTCTGCCAGCGTCGCATTGCACACTATCGGTTGCACCCTGACCACAAAAGGCAAAGCATCAACACGGGCAATCTGATCTGCCGATGCTTCAACACCAATGGCATTCATCCAACGGCTACAGCCCACAACCTCGGCAACCAGTCCCTCGACAGCAGCAACATAGTCGGTACGCAACGGACGGTTGGTTACATCATAAATATCGGCTCCACATTTTTCATAACGCTCAATGGCATGACCGTCGAAATATTCATAGGGATTGAATTCAACACCCTCTTTATCAGCTAAAAACACCCAATAGATCTGTTGTGTTCTACCCATCAATACGGACAAGGAGCAAAGGACAATTGTTAGGATTCTCTTCATGTCAGTGAATGCTGTTTTTCTCGTGCAAAAATATAACAATTGGCATAAACCAAGATACCCTTTTTTCCTTACCCCCAGCCATCGTCTACCCAACACCTGCATTGAAAGGTGATGGGCAGGTGTTGGTCAGGACTTGAGTAGGACTTGATAGGGAGATGGTCCCTATATGGTACACATCAAAATGCTCTGTCCTTAAACGCATTGATGGCATTTCAGAGCAACGAGTCATTCCTACGTGTAAATATCCAAATCTTACCGCAGCACGTCATGCATTATTTCGTTGCTAAAAAGCTTACGAAAACCGCTGACATGTGTCTGATAGTAAAGCAGTAAAGCCTCAAGAAGTTGGCTCCGTTGCTCAAAGCTCATCACTGGGGGGGCATAGTTACTTGCGATTGCTTCTAACAGCTGGTGCAGATGTAACGACATGTCGGGAGATAACTCTTGTCCCGTATCGCAACCCACAAAACGGCCTTCGACAACACTGAACAAAGGTGTGGAGGTAGAATAATTATTCAATGGTTCGATGCCAAGGTGGAACGAAAGGTTGAGCATAAACTGCAATGGCATCATCTGTGGTGGCGCACTGTCTCGTTGCTGCGCAAAATGCTCCACATAGTCGAACAGCATGGGCATAGGGTCGTCGGTCTGCAATGTACGATACAGCAACTCCGAAGCGAAGAAAGCCAAAGCATTGCCAGCTGGTGTTGGCATATCCTGCCCGTCCATGAGCGAATATTCTTTAACGTTGCAAAGGGTGGTCTTATCAGATTCATACACCACCATGTCTATACACGCCAACGGATGCAATGCACTTTGTCGTTTTTTCCCTTTTGCACCTCTCACACCTTTGAAAAGATAAGACCTCACACCCAGTTGCCGTGTGAATACACGTCCTATGAGCGAAGTCTCTTTATAGGGTGTCAGTCGCAGTACAATACCCCTCGTTGCAACTATCATTACCTAACAATCACCACTTTGGCCACAGCCCTATTACCACCTGCAGCATCAGAAACAAACACGTAGTAAACTCCCGAGGCCACAAGTCGTCCCGATGGGGTTCGCTGATTCCACACCACTTGTCCGCCCTCGGCCGTACCCGACCACACCACATGTCCGGCGGCATCGGTGATATGTGCCAACCCATTGCGCGAAAAGCCCTTTATGGCTACTACTCCTTCGTAACCCGGACGCACTGGGTTGGGAAACGCATACACGTGGTCGAGGGTGTAGGCTTCGGCATATGTGGCCGTGCTGCGATACACTTGCACTCCATAATCGGTGCCGATATACACCTCGCCAGTGCGAGGTTGTATGCCGATGCACCCTATCTTGTCTGAAAAAAGAGGAGAATTGGCAGCCGTGAAATGCTGTAGTTGTTCCTGCCCATTGGCCGAGATGAGATAAACTCCACCCGAGGCTGTACCCACCCACTTACGATTTGCTCCATCCACAGCTATAGCCGTAATGCTTTCGTAGGCCATCAAATACTCGTAAAACTGGCCATTTGTGATGGTGATATTAGTGCAATTAACCGGTGCATCAGTACTTCCACCGCCGTTGTCAAAAGCCTTATATCCATCATATATCACCTTTATGCCCTTGTTTGTACCGACCCAAATATATCCGCTTTGGTCTTGAGCTATAGCATTAACGGCCTCGGTAGATAATTTACTTCCCCTATTGCCATTCACTTTCACCACCCTCGACACACCGTCGTGTACATAAATATCATTGCCATTACCGCAGAACCACAGCCATCGGTTCACACTATCCCACAACATCTTATCGAAGAAAGGCACAGCAGGAGCGAGATTGCCGAGGCCAAAACCCTGCCACGAGCCATCGGCGCGACGCACAGCCAAAGCTTGTGGCTGATGAGAATTGAGCACCCAAAGGTCGCCATCGTCGGTAAAAGCCACTGCCCCCGAGCGCAACGAGCGGTAATCGTCGACAACATAAGGTTGCATAGCTCCACCAGTGTTAGTTTCATCGTACAATCCCACAACGCGGCCGTCGCGCACCGAGGCCACCCCAGCTCCCCACAAAGCCACCACCACCTCGTGGGTGTCAACGGGATTAACAGCCACATCTATAAGATCGGTTGCGCCATCAATCCAACCTTCCGAACGGTCATACAACGACCAATCCAAGCCCGTAGCTGTGGAAAGGTTGGGTGGAAGAAAGGCATTGTCGTAGGTAAAAGTATGACCGCCAGGGCAAAGCATCATGCGATAGTTGAATGGAATGAGACGCGTAACATTATCACCCGAGAGGGGTCCGGCTGGCTGATAGGTCGCATCGCCACTTTGCGTGTGCTTCAGCAAACCAGCCCAATCTGTGGCTATCCACAAAGTGCCTGACTTGTCGACCACAGCGTCGCGAGCATTGACGGTGCCCCACGAAAAGTTGCCAACAGAATCTATACGATTAAGAGCTGTGTCGTATATCGAAACGCCGTTGTCTCTGCTCACCACTACCCTATTTCCACACACCCTAACCGAGCGTATCACGCCCCTATTCCAGCCTCTAACCGACTGCAAATGTTGAGAAAACAGTGCCACGGTATCGTTATCCGAATTGCTTACGCCCAACAAAAGTCTGCCTCCCGTGCTTTCAAGCATGGTTATCCGAGTTGAGTCGTAGCGACTATCCACCACCCAACGGTTGCTTATATCCAAATGTTGTTCCGCAGACAGAGCTCTCTTCAATCCCTCTCCCGTAGCGGCATAAATACTATCGCCAAGCAAGCATAGATCGTAAACCGGAGTATATCCTCCATTTTCTCCCAAGAACCACGTCTCCTTCACCTCTTGTCGTTGCAGATTCAGAACCACTACTCCAAACCCATAACACACCAAAGCGTTGCCTTTGAAGAAACGGATGTTGTACAAACTCTTATTACCGAGATTGTCATTTCGCTTCACGTCCGACACGTTATACACGTCGTCGCCTTGCAACAAATCGATATTGCCATTATTATAGCCTATCACCGTCCATCCTGATTGAGCATCGTGTGCAAACGTGGCAATACCAACATCGTTCAAACCTGTGGTTTTGTTTAGTCGAGAAAGCGAATTATCTCCCACGTTGACCGCAAAAAGGCCACCTCGTGCCGAGGCCATAACCTGCCCATCAAGGAGCGAAACGTGATAGAGAGTCGAATAGTCGAGGCAGTCGCGCCACCCACCAATAGCCACCTGCGCATTTGAAAACAGGCACAATGCTATAATTGCAACGACCAACGACAACAGTTTTTTCATTTCTCAACCCTTATGAAGAGCAACTGATAAAGCACCACCAGAATAGATGACACCACTGAACTGGCGATGATTGATAGCAACACGTCGCCAAAACCTCGGAAAGAGAACATCTCCGAGAGGTAGAGCACAGTGAAGAAGAGTGCATATAAAAGAACGAGGTAAGCAAGATAGTGTTGCGGATTTACGCTACGCATACTGGGAGTGTTGATAACAACGGGCTCTCCCCGAGTAAGAATGCGGTCGGCAAACCAAAACCTTGCAAATGCCACAACCGTGCAAGCCAGGGCGTGGAACCCGAGTGCATTGTTGGCAACATCGATGCAAAGCCCTGTAAAGAAGGCCACAAGCAGCAACGGGATGCGCTTAATGCTTGTGGGAAGCATAAGTATGAATAGCAGATAGAGTTCGGGCATTACGTAACTACCCATGTAGATATTATTCAACACGAGCAATTGCATGCACATCAAAATCAGGAATCGGATGATATTTCGGACAACGAGTTTTTGCATTGCGACGTTAATGGCTGCTATATTGTTGAGTCAGTTGCTGTTGTTCGGCACGAAATCGATTGTTGATGACGTAAACATGGCGCAACTTGTTAAAGTCGGTAGCCAAGATAATATCAATCTTACAGAAGCCACTACCCTCAACCATGTGGACTTCATCTACATATCCCACGTTGATGCCCTCCGGAAAATCTTCGGCCAACCCCGAGGTAACAATCGTGTCGCCAGGGCTAAATTTGTGGGTAGAGGGTACGTCAACCACCTGTGCCACATGATAGTTGCGTCCGTCCCACACAAGCGAACCTCCAATTCCCGAACTCTTTACCTTAACGCTGTTGCGGCTATCGGAGTGCAACACAGGCATAATGGTAGCAAAATTATCGGTGGTGCCCACCACCACTCCCACAATGCCGTCGGACGAGATAACGGCCATGTCGAGTTCAATGCCCTGTTTGCTACCACGGCTTATCATGATGTAATTATTTCTGCGGCTCCACGAATTCTTTATCACGTCGGCCTCAATATAGGCATAACGTTGCCGATATACCGTGTCGCGGACGGAGAAGAGTGTGTCGCGATAACTGATATACGACTCCTCCATTTGGGCGCGCAGACGTGCATTTTCGGCTGCCAAACGGTTGTTCTCGGTTATTAGGCCGAAGTACTGGTCTATGCTGCTAACGCCTCTATACCAATGTCCGGCTATGCCGTTGGCCCACTGCTCGGTTTTGCTTGCATGAAAGTGGTTGCTTCTTACCATCAGCACAATGCTCACCACACACAGCAGCAAAAATACCGCCGTGTAGTTGTAGCGTTTGAGCAGTTGCAACAGGCGTATCATCCAAGAAATGTTTCAATAACCCTACGAGCCTCATCTACAGCACGAGAAAGTTCGTCGTTGACAATCGTTACATCAAATTCTGATGCATGACTCAACTCCTCGCCACTGCGAGCCAAGCGGCGCACTATGGCCTCCTCGCTATCGGTGCCACGGGTGCGCAATCTCTGCTCAAGCACCTCTATGCTGGGAGGCATGACAAAGATAGACAAAGCCTCGCTCCCCAGATGACGTTTAAGGTTGCGACCACCATTGACATCGACATCAAACACCACCACTTTGCCCATGTCCCAAATGCGTTGCATCTCGCTGCGGAGGGTGCCGTAGCATGTGCCTTGATACACCTCTTCCCACTCCACAAACTGTCCCTCGGCAACGCGCTGCATAAAGGCTTCGTGGCTGAGAAAATAATAGTCGCGACCGTCGACCTCGCCTTGGCGTGGCAAGCGCGAAGTGGCCGAAATCGAGAAGTCGAAACAGGGGAAGTGTTTCATCAACTCCTTTATAATTGTGGTTTTGCCACAACCCGACGGGGCCGAAAAAAGTATTGCTTTACCGTTTATCATTGCGGATTAGAACTTTTTATCGAATATTTTTTGGAATGTTTTAACCACCGACGAATCGGCATTCCAGTGATATTGACGAGACACCCGTTCAACCTCGACCAGGGCTTCCTCGCGCGATGTCATGGCATTTAGGCGCACAATAAAGTCGTTGTACGACTTTATGTTGCCACCGAACAGTTCCGACATGAAGCTGAACTTGTCGTTGATGTTGATAACGGTGCGCAAGTCGTCGACCTTGGGCATGGTAAAGGAGGGTTGCTGTTGCGACTGACCGATAGTCTCGCCCAGGGTGCGTGTTATGGCGGGGTTACCCGACGGGCGGCGCAGATAGTCGAGAATGGTGCCTTGTGGCTGTCTTTCTGTGCTGCCAACCTCGCCGATGGGCATATCGGCCAACGCCGCAGGAGGCTCCACTGGCAAGTGGAATGTGGCCGCAGGGGGCTCTTCTGCCACGACCTCTTCATGCTCTGCCTGGGTCTGTTCACTTTCAACGTCAAGCTCTACCGAGTTGTATTCGGGAGCATCAGCCTGCACAGCGGGCTCGTTCTCTTTCGCATCCACAACGTCAACTGGTTCCGCCACACCTTCAACTGCTACGCCAGTGGGCAAAATGGGCTCTACCTCCGCACTTTCGGGTTCAACATTCAAGATAATTTCCTCGGCAATGCCATCGTCAACCACATCTTGTTCTGCCGTTTCTACCGCTTCCGAAGCAGTCTCCACTGGGGATTCTTCCTCATGCCACGGCTGCACATCGGGGGCATTGGGCTCAAGGCTGGGAGCGGTGTCGACATCAAACTCAATATCTTCAAAAAGCAACTGATTGTCGTCGACTTCGGGTTCAACCTCGTTCTTTGGAGCATCAATTTCGACCGCAGCATCAGTGGTCATCGCCCCTGCCGCAGCAATCGGTTCTTCTTCGGGGGTAGAATCAATAGCAACGGGCTCAACCATCGTCGCCTCATCCTCGGCGACAGCCTGTGGCTCTTCGGGTTCGCCGACGGCCTCTTCCAACACGGGAGCAGTCTCAACATCAACGTCGAAAAGGGTGTGTGGCACATCAGCCACCACAGAGGTCTCTGTTTTTTTCACATCGTCGACACCGTCGACCTCCTCAACAGCTGCTTCAACCTCGGGTCGCGACATGGCCGCCATCGTAACCATCATGGCAGCAGAGTGCACCTCATCGGCAGTCATCGCCCCATCGCGCGCCACCTCCGAAGCCACGCTTGGAGCAACATTTGTCGAAAGGAGGCTCACATCGTCGTATATGCCACGCAGATTCTCCAACACCAAATCGCGCTCTACGCGGCTAAGCACCCTTTTCTCGCGCAGGGGCGTGCCAATCATTTCGGCAACCCTATGCAGTCGGACTTCCAATCCTTTAAGTTCGGTTTCCATATCTCGCATTGTCGTTTATCGTTCTATATTGCAAATCGTTACGCACATCAACACCGCCCCACTCTACACGGTAAAATTACAAACATATTATCCTCCGCACACTGCCCCCTGCAAAAAGTTATCAACCCCCTTTTTTGATAACCACACGAAGGGTGCAACAAGGGCTCAAGTAGGGCTGTTCTTCAGTCGTTCTTCAGTTGTTCTTCAGTCGTTGAC